>NZ_JAVDUW010000002.1:0-953758 GCF_031456495.1 Phycicoccus sp. 3266
CCACCACCCCACACCCCGGGGCGCTGTCCCCCCCACCCCCCCCGCCACCCCCCCTCGCGGGGCCACCCCCCCCGCGGGGGGGGGCCGCCGCGCCCCCCCCCGGCGCGGCCCCCCGCGGGCCGCGCCCCCGCTGCCGCCGGATATATCCGGGCCGCAGCGTGAGACGTCCCCCGGCGACGGTTGACGCCGCCGGAGGACGACTCCTACCCTCTCACTAGTTGGAAAAAGAATTCCGCAATACGGAAGTGCGAACGGACTGATGACGATGACGACTCCCGACCACGGACTGCGCTACGAGGCGAACTGCTCGCTGCTCTTCACGGAGGTGCCGCTGCTCGAGCGGCCCGCCGCCGCCAAGCAGGCCGGCTTCGACGCCGTCGAGTTCTGGTGGCCCTGGCCGGACCAGCCGGTCCCGTCCGACGCCGAGGTCGACGCCTTCCTCGCGGCCGTCCGCGACGCCGGCGTGCAGCTCGTCGGGCTCAACTTCTTCGCCGGCGACCTGGCCGGCCCCGACTGCGGGGTCCTGTCGGTCCCGGACCGGGTGCAGCAGTTCCGCGACAACGTCGACGTGACCGTCGGCATCGGCGAGCAGCTCGGCGTCCAGGCGTTCAACGCCCTGTTCGGCAACCGGGTCGACGGCGCGAGCCCCGAGCAGCAGGACGAGCTCGGCCGCGAGTCGATCGCCCTGGCGGCCAAGGCGGCCGACCGGATCGGCGCCTCGGTCCTCGTCGAGGCGGTCAGCGGCCCCAAGCCGTACCCGCTGCGGACCGCGGCCGACGCCGTCGCCGTCGTCGACGACGTCCGGGGGACCGGCGCCGCGAACGTCGGCTTCCTGCTCGACCTCTTCCACCTCGCCGCCAACGGCGACGACCTCGACGCCGCCATCGCGACGTACGCCGACCGCACGCTGCACGTCCAGGTCGCCGACTTCCCCGGTCGCGGGGAGCCCGGCACCGGCGAGCTCGACCTCCAGCGCCACCTCGGCCAGCTCGTCGCGCGCGGGTATGCCGGGTGGGTGGGCCTGGAGTACAAGCCCACCACCGCGACCACCCCCGAGAGCCTGGCCTGGCTCCCCCGCGAGCGACGCGCCTCGAACTGACGACACCTCCCCGGATCGGGGGTGCAGGAGTGACACATCCGTCACGGACGCACCCCCGAAACCGCCACAGCAAGGAGACAGACACATGAGCACCATCGCCTTCATCGGACTCGGCATCATGGGCAGCCCCATGGCGGTCCACCTGCAGAACGCGGGTCACGACGTCGTCGGCTACAACCCGAGCCCCGAGAAGACCAAGCCCCTCGTCGAGGCCGGCGGCCGCGCGGCCGGGTCCGTGGCGGACGCCGTCCGTGATGCCGAGGTCGTCGCCGTCATGGTGCCGGACAGCCCCGACGTGCAGGAGGTCCTGCTCGGGGAGGAGGGCGTCTTCGCCTCCGCCAAGGAGGGCACCCTCGTCATCGACTTCTCCAGCATCCGGCCCGACGTGACCGTCGAGCTCGCGAAGGCGGCGCAGGAGAAGGGGTTCCGGCTCCTCGACGCGCCGGTCTCCGGTGGCGAGGCGGGCGCGAAGAACGCCGCGCTGTCGATCATGGTCGGCGGCTCGGCGGAGGACTTCGCCGCGGCCGAGCCGGTCTTCAATGCGGTCGGCAAGACCGTCGTCCACGTCGGGAGCAACGGCGCCGGCCAGACCGTCAAGGCCGCGAACCAGCTCATCGTCGCCGCGAACATCCAGGCGCTGGCCGAGGCGGTCGTCTTCCTCCAGGCCTACGACGTCGACCTGCAGGCCGCGCTCGACGTCCTCGGTGGCGGCCTCGCCGGCTCCAAGGTCCTGGACCAGAAGCGGGACAACATGGCCAGGGGCAGCTTCGAGCCCGGGTTCCGGATCGACCTGCACCACAAGGACCTCGGCATCGTCACCTCGGCGGCCCGCGAGGCCGGGGTCGTCGTACCCGTCGGCGCGCTCGTCGCCCAGCTCATGGCGTCCGCCCGCGCCAACGGCGACGGCGGCCTCGACCACTCCGGCCTGCTGCGCGGCGTGCAGCGGCTCTCCGGCCGGCTCGACTCCTGAGCCGTCCCTCCCCAGCCACGCAGAACCTGTTCTAGGAGAACTCCCATGGCACGCATGACCGCGGCCCAGGCAGCCGTCGAGATCCTGAAGAAGGAGGGGGTGACGAACGTCTTCGGCCTCCCGGGGGCGGCGATCAACCCCTTCTACAAGGCGATGAAGACCAACGGCGGCCTGCACCACACGCTCGCCCGGCACGTCGAGGGCGCCTCGCACATGGCGGAGGGCTACACCCGCGCCAAGCCCGGCAACATCGGCGTCTGCGTCGGCACCTCCGGCCCGGCCGGCACCGACATGATCACCGGGCTCTACTCGGCCAGCGCCGACTCGATCCCGATCCTGTGCATCACCGGGCAGGCGCCGGTGGCCAAGCTGCACAAGGAGGACTTCCAGGCGGTCGACATCGCCTCGATCGCGGGGCCGCTCACCAAGATGGCGGTCACCGTGCTCGAGCCGGCCCAGGTGCCGGGGACGTTCCAGCAGGCGTTCCACCTCATGCGGTCCGGTCGTCCCGGCCCCGTCCTCATCGACCTGCCGATCGACGTGCAGATGGCCGAGATCGAGTTCGACGTCGAGACCTACGAGCCGCTGCCCGTCTACAAGCCCGCCGCGACCCGGGCCCAGGTGGAGAAGGCCCTCGACCTGCTCGAGGCGGGCGACAAGCCGCTCATCGTCGCCGGCGGCGGCGTCATCAACGCCGACGCGGCCGACCTGCTGCTCGAGCTGGCCGAGCTGACCGGCGTGCCGGTCGTCCCGACCCTCATGGGCTGGGGCACCGTCCCGGACGACCACCCGCTCAACGCCGGGATGGTGGGGCTGCAGACGAGCCACCGCTACGGCAACGCCACGATGCTCGAGTCCGACGTCGTCCTCGGCATCGGCAACCGGTGGGCGAACCGCCACACCGGCGACCTCGAGACCTACACGCAGGGCCGCACCTTCGTCCACGTCGACATCGAGCCGACCCAGATCGGCCGGGTCTTCGCCCCCGACTACGGCATCGTCTCCGACGGGAGGGCCGCGCTCGTGCTGTTCGTGGCCGCCGCCCGCGAGCGCAAGGAGGCCGGCCGCCTCAAGGACCGCTCCCAGTGGGCGCAGGCCTGCCAGGAGCGCAAGCGGACCCTGCTGCGCCGCACCAACTTCGACGTGACCCCGATCAAGCCGCAGCGGGTCTACCAGGAGATGAACCGCGCCTTCGGCCGCGACGTCCGCTACGTCTCGACCATCGGCCTGTCCCAGATCCAGGCCGCCCAGCTGCTCCACGTCTACAAGGACCGGCACTGGATCAACGCCGGCCAGGCAGGGCCCCTCGGCTGGACCGTCCCGGCCGCGATCGGTGTCGCCACGGCCTGCCCGGACGAGACGGTCGTCGCGCTCTCGGGCGACTACGACTTCCAGTTCATGATCGAGGAGCTGGCGGTCGGGGCGCAGTTCAACGTCCCCTACGTCCACGTCCTGGTGAACAACGCCTACCTCGGCCTGATCCGGCAGAGCCAGCGCGGGTTCGACATGGACTACTGCGTGCAGCTGTCCTTCGACAACGTCAACAGCCCCGAGGTCGGCGGCTACGGCGTCGACCACGTCAAGGTCGTCGAGGGCCTGGGCTGCAAGGCGATCCGGGTCACGGACCCCGACGAGATCCTGCCCGCGCTGGAGAAGGCGCAGGGCATGGCGCACGAGTACCGCGTGCCCGTCGTCGTCGAGGTCATCCTCGAGCGCGTCACCAACGTCTCGATGGGCACCTCGATCGCGAACGTCACCGAGTTCGAGGACCTCGCCGAGCACGGCGAGCACGCCCCGACCGCGGTCTTCGCCAACCTGGACTGAGGCCGTCGTGCCCCGCGTCCTCCTCGCCCCCGACAAGTTCAAGGGCACCCTCACCGCGGCCGAGGTGGCGGCCCACCTCGAGGCCGGCCTGCGCTCGGTCGTGCCGGACCTCGAGGTGGCCGTCGTCCCCGTCGCCGACGGGGGCGACGGCACCCTGGCCGCCGCCGAGGCGGCGGGGTTCGAGCGGGTGCCGGTGCGGGCCACCGGCCCGACCGGTATGCCGTGCTGGGCCGCCTACGGGCGCCGCGGCGACGAGGCCGTCATCGAGCTCGCCGAGGTCTCCGGCCTCGCCCGGCTCGGGGAGGGCGAGCTCGCACCGCTCACCGCCACGAGCCGGGGGACCGGCGACCTCGTGGCCGCCGCCCTCGACGCGGGCTGTCACCGGGTCGTCGTCGGGATCGGCGGCAGCGCGAGCACCGACGGCGGTGCCGGGCTGCTCCAGGGCCTCGGCGCCCGGATCAGCGGACGCCGGGGCCGCGCCCTCCACGCCGGTGGCGGTCCGCTGGTCGACGTCGTGTCGCTCGACCTGGGCGAGCTGCACCCGGGCCTCGCCTCCGCGGAGCTCGTCGTCGCGTGCGACGTGGACAACCCGCTCACCGGGCCCTCCGGGGCGGCGGCGGTCTACGGGCCGCAGAAGGGCGCCACACCCGACGACGTCCAGGCCCTCGACGTGGCCCTGTCGGCGTGGGCCGACGTCGTCGCCGGGGCCACGGGGCGCGACCTGCGGGACCTGCCCGGCGCCGGTGCGGCCGGCGGCGTGGGCTTCGCCCTGCTCGCCGTCCTCGGTGCGCGGATGCAGCCGGGGGCGCAGCTCGTCGCCGAGCTGACCGGTCTCGCCGACGCCGTGTGCACGGCCGACCTCGTCGTCACGGGGGAGGGCTCGCTCGACGAGCAGACCCTGCACGGGAAGGCCCCGGCGGCCGTGGCGGCTCTGGCGCGGGACAAGGGCGTGCCGGTCGTCGCCGTGGCAGGCCGGGTGGCGCTCGACCAGCCCGCGCTGCGGGCGGCCGGCGTCGGCACGGCATACGCCCTGCTCGAGGAGGCCACCGAGGAGCGGGAGGCGTTCGAGCGCCCCGGGCCGCTGCTCGAGCGGATCGGCGCGCGCATCGCGCGCGAGCACCTGGTGGGTGCGTCGTGAGGGTTGCCCGCGTGGGTGCCGCCGGTGCCGAGCGCCCCGTGGTCGTGGCGGCGGACGGGACCCTGCTCGACCTCGGTGGCGTGACCCCGGACGTCGACGCGGCGTTCCTGGGTGCCCTGGCCGCCATCGACCCCTCGACCCTCCCGGTCCTCGAGGCCCCCGGCGAGCACGACGGACCCCGCTTCGGGTCGCCGGTCGTGCGCCCGGGCAAGGTGGTCGGCATCGGCCTCAACTACCGCGACCACGCCGCCGAGGCAGGGATGCCGCTGCCGACCGAGCCGGTGGTCTTCCTCAAGGCGCCCACCTCCGTGAGCGGTCCCACCGACGACGTCGTCATGGTCCCGGGGTCGAGCACCACCGACTACGAGGTCGAGCTCGGCGTCGTGCTCGGGCGCGAGCTGCGGGGCGAGACCGACCCGGGACGTGCCATGGCGGCCGTGGCCGGCTACGTGCTCGCCCAGGACGTCTCGGACCGCGCCCTCCAGCTCGAGCGCGGCGGCACGTGGACCAAGGGCAAGTCCGCGGACACGTTCTGCCCCCTCGGCCCGTGGCTGGTCACGCCCGACGAGCTCGGCCCCGACGGGCCTGCCGGGGTGGCGCTGCGGCTCACGGTCGACGGAGAGCTCCGCCAGGACGGCTGCGCCTCGGACATGGTCTTCGGGGTCGGCGAGCTGCTCTGCTACACCAGCGGCGTCATGACCCTCGAGCCCGGCGACGTCGTGCTCACCGGCACGCCGGCCGGGGTGGCGATGGGCCGCCCCGAGCCCCGCCCGTACCTGCGCCACGGCCAGCTCGTCGAGGCCGACGGCGGCGTGCTCGGCCGGCAGCGGACCAGGGTCGTCGACCCCGGCGCCCCCACGGCCGTCGACGAGGAGGCAGCGGCAGGATGACCGGTACTGGTTACATGGCAGGCAGCGTCACCGCCGGCGTCCCGGCGTCGCGGTCGAGCGAGAGGAACCCCGTGAGCGACAGCCCCCTGACCGACAGCCCCCGGACCGACGCGTCCGGCAGCGAGCCGGTGGCCTTCCGTGCGCGGCGGGCCGTCGTGGGCGACCGCGAGGTGGCGGCGACGGTGGTCGTGGCCGGAGGCCGGGTCGTCGCGGTGGAGGCCTTCGACGCCGACGTCACGGACGGCACCCGCGTGGTCGAGCTCGCCCCCGACGAGGTTCTGCTCCCCGGCCTGGTCGACACCCACGTGCACGTCAACGAGCCCGGCCGCACCGACTGGGAGGGGTTCGCCAGCGCGACCCGCGCCGCGGCGGCCGGTGGCGTCACGACGGTCATCGACATGCCCCTCAACAGCATCCCGCCGACCACCACCGTCGAGGCGCTGCGCACCAAGCAGGACGTGGCCCGCGACCAGGCGTGGGTCGACGTGGGCTTCTGGGGCGGTGCCATCCCGGGCAACGTCGCCGACCTGCGACCGCTGCGCGACGCCGGCGTCTTCGGCTTCAAGTGCTTCCTGCTCCACTCGGGCGTGGACGAGTTCCCCCACCTCACGACGCCGGAGATGCGCGAGGCCCTCGCCGAGATCGCGTCGTTCGACGGGCTGCTCATCGTGCACGCCGAGGACGCCGAGGTGATCGACGCGTCGGCCTCGCCGGGTGGTCGGGCGTATGCCGACTTCCTCGGCTCCCGCCCGCGCGAGGCCGAGGAGCGCGCCATCCGCACCGTCGTCGACGCCGTGCGCGACACCGGCGGCCGGGCGCACATCCTCCACCTGTCCGACGCCGACGCCCTGCCGATGCTGGCCGACGCCCGCGCCGAGGGGCTCGCCCTGTCGGTCGAGACGTGCCCGCACTACCTGACCCTCGAGGCCGAGGGCATCCCCGACGGCGCCACGCAGTTCAAGTGCTGCCCGCCGATCCGCGAGCACGAGAACCGCGACCGCCTCTGGCAGGGCCTGGCCGACGGCACCATCGCGACGATCGTGTCCGACCACTCGCCGAGCACGGCCGACCTCAAGCTGCTCGACGCGGGCGACTTCGGCCAGGCGTGGGGCGGCATCGCCGGCCTCCAGCTGGGCCTGCCCGCGATCTGGTCCGAGGCGCGCGAGCGGGGCCACGACCTCGCGGACGTCGTGCGCTGGATGGGCCGCAACACCGCCGACCAGGTCGGCCTGCACGACCGCGGCCGGATCGAGGTGGGTGCGACCGCGGACCTCGTGGTCTTCGCCCCCGACGAGCGGTTCACCGTCGACGTCGCCGCCCTGCACCACAAGAACCCCGTGTCGGCGTATGCCGGTCGCGAGCTCACCGGGGTCGTGCGCCAGACCTGGCTGCACGGCACACCCGTCGACACCGATGACGCCCCCCGCGGGCAGCTCCTGAGGAGAGGACAGCCATGACCGCCGCCACGCCGCCCCGGTACCACGTGCCCACGGGGGGCCTGCCGCCCCAGACCCAGCTGACGACCGACCGCGCCGTCTTCACCGAGGCGTACGCGGTCCTGCCGCGCGGCACGATGACCGACATCGTCACCAGCCAGCTGCCGTTCTGGGAGCAGACGCGGCTGTGGGTCATCGCGCGACCGCTGTCCGGGTTCGCCGAGACGTTCTCGCAGTACATCGTCGAGGTGCAGCCCGGCGGCGGCTCGGACCGTCCCGAGGGTGACCCGGGCGCCGAGGGCGTGCTGTTCGTCGTGGGCGGCACCCTCACGCTCACGCTCGACGACACCGCGCACGAGCTCGCGCCCGGCGGGTACGCCTTCCTGCCGCCCGGCCAGCGCTGGACCCTGCGCAACACCGGCGAGGAGGCCGCGACCTTCCACTGGGTGCGCAAGGCCTACCAGCGGGTCGAGGGCATCGACCTGCCCGAGGCGTTCGTGACCAACGAGGCCGACGTCGAGGGTCGCGAGATGCCCGACACGGACGGCGCCTGGACCACCCAGCGGTTCGTCGACCCGATGGACGTACGGCACGACATGCACGTCAACATCGTCAACTTCGAGCCCGGTGGCGCGATCCCGTTCCCCGAGACCCACGTCATGGAGCACGGCCTCTACGTCCTGGAGGGCAAGGCGGTCTACCTGCTCAACAACGACTGGGTCGAGGTGCAGGAGGGCGACTTCATGTGGTTGCGCGCGTTCTGCCCCCAGGCCTGCTATGCAGGGGGTCCCGGACGCTTCCGCTACCTGCTGTACAAGGACGTCAACCGGCACGCGGTGCTGAGCCGGCAGCTGCTCTGACCGGACAGGATCCGAGGACGAGCGCTGCTCCCGCCGGAGCAGCCCTCGAGGAGGAGGTGCGATGACCCAGCCGCGGCGACGGTCGGGGATCGTCGGCCTGCTCGTGCGCCCCGAGGGGTACGTCTCCGGCCCGCAGGTCCTGTCCGAGCTGCGGCGGGTCATCGCCTCGGGCGAGGTGCCACCGGGCAGCCCGATCCCGCTGGACGACGTCGCCGCCTTCTTCGGTGTCAGCCTCATCCCGGTGCGCGAGGCGCTCAAGACCCTGCTCGGGGAGGGCCTGCTCGAGCACCAGCCGCGCCTGGGCTACACCGTCACCCAGCTCAGCCCCGCCGAGATCGACGAGCTCTACGTCGTCCGCGGGGCGCTGGAGGCCGCGGCGCTCGACGCGGCCGTCCACAACGCCGGCGCCGCCGACCACGAGCGCGCCGCCCGGGCGCACGCCCGCATGGGAGAGGCGGTCGAGGCCGCGGACGCCGAGGGCTTCCAACGGGCCAGCCGCGAGTTCCACATGGCGCTGCTCGAGCCGTGCCGGATGCCGCGCCTGCTCCACATGCTCGACATCGCCTGGAACGTCACCGAGCCGGTCCAGACGATGATGCGCGTCACCGACGCCGAACGCGCCCACATGCGGGCCGACCACGAGGAGATGCTCGCGGCGTTCGTCGCCCGCGACGCCGACCGCCTGCGCGAGACGGCGCAGGCCCACCACGAGCGCCTGTGCGCGGCCGTGGCCCGCGGCGGACAGGGCCGGGCAGGCGCGGGAAGTTAACCCGCCCGCAACAGATATACGCAGATATACGGTTCACGACATTCCCCGGAAACCGTTGTCTCCCTAGGGTTTGAGCAATTCTCAGACCGGGAGGTCAGCATGACCCAGATCCAGCCAGCGCCGCTCACCGAGTCCGCCGCCGCCGATGCCGGCTTCGCGACCCACCACGGCCCCCACGACCACGGAGCGGGGACGGGGCTGATCAAGCCCTCGTACGACCCGCGCCTGGCCAACGAGGACCTCGCACCCCTCCGGGACCAGAACTGGTCCTGGTACAACATCTTCGCCTTCTGGATGTCCGACGTGCACAGCGTCGGCGGGTACATCACCGCCGGCAGCCTGTTCGCCCTCGGCCTCACGAGCTGGCAGGTCTTCATCTGCCTGATCGTCGGCATCACCATCGTCCTCGGCTTCTGCAACCTCGTGGCCAAGCCCAGCCAGCGCACCGGCGTCCCCTACCCGGTCATCTGCCGCTCGGTCTTCGGGGTCCTCGGAGCCAACATCCCCGCCATCATCCGTGGCCTGATCGCCGTCGCCTGGTACGGCATCCAGACCTACCTCGCGTCGGCGTCGCTCGACATCCTCCTCGTGCGGATCTGGCCCGGCCTCGAGCCGTACTCCAACGTCGCCCAGCACGGCTTCCTCGGCCTCTCGACGCTCGGCTACGTCACGTTCGCGATCCTGTGGGTCGCCCAGGCCGCGGTCTTCTGGACCGGCATGGACACCATCCGCCGCTTCATCGACTTCGCCGGCCCGGCCGTCTACGTCGTGATGATCGCGCTGTGCGTCTACCTGCTGTCCAAGGCGGGCTGGAGCGTCGACCTCAACCTGTCCAACCACACCCTCTCGGGCACCCAGATGTTCACGACGATGCTCGCCGCGACCGCCCTGGTGGTGTCGTACTTCTCCGGCCCGATGCTCAACTTCGGTGACTTCTCCCGCTACGGCCGCACGTTCAAGGCGGTCAAGCAGGGCAACTTCTGGGGCCTGCCGGTCAACTTCGTCTTCTTCTCGCTGCTGACCGTCCTCACCGCCGCCGCGACCCTGCCGGTCTACGGCAAGCTCATCACCGACCCGGTCGAGACCGTGGGCCACATCGACAACACCTACGCCCTCGTCCTGGCCGCACTGACCTTCACGACCGCCACCATCGGCATCAACATCGTCGCCAACTTCGTCAGCCCCGCGTTCGACTTCTCCAACGTCGCGCCGCAGAAGATCAGCTGGCGGATGGGCGGCATGATCGCGGCCGTCGGGTCGGTGCTGCTGACCCCGTGGAACCTCTACAACAGCCCGGAGACGATCCACTACACGCTGGACACGCTCGGTGCCTTCATCGGCCCGCTGTTCGGGGTCCTCATCGCCCACTACTACGCCGTGCACAAGCAGCGGGTCTGCATCGACGACCTGTTCACGCTCGACCCGTCCGGCGCCTACCACTACAAGCGCGGCTACAACCCGCCGGCGATCATCGCGACGGCACTCGCGGCCCTGTGCGCCCTGGCGGTGGTGTTCGTCCCCGGTGCCAAGGTCCTCGACGACTACAGCTGGTTCATCGGGTGCGGCGTCGGCTTCGTCGCCTACGCCCTGCTCGCTCCCCGGATGGGCGTCTCGGACCGCGTCCTCGACTCGAAGAAGTGCGTCAAGTGACCATCCGGATCAGCGTGGTCAACCCCAACACCACGCAGTCGATGACCGCCCTGATCGAGGCGGAGGCCCGCAGGGTCGCCGCCCCGGACACGGTGGTGACGGGCCGGACGCCGGCGATGGGACCGGCATCCATCGAGAGCCACTACGACGAGGCGCTCGCGGTGCCCGGCCTCCTCCAGGTCGTCCGCGAGGACACCGAGGCCGACGCGTTCGTCCTGGCCTGCTTCGGGGACCCCGGTCTGGACGCTGCCCGCGAGGCGGCGTCCAGGCCGGTCATCGGGATCGCCGAGGCGGCGATGAAGACCGCGTCGCTGCTCGGCCGCTCGTTCAGCGTCGTGACGACGCTGAGCCGCACCGTCGGCCGGGCGTGGGACCTCGCACGGGTCTACGGCCTGGAGCGCCAGTGCGCCGGGGTGCACGCCTGCGACATCCCCGTCCTCGAGCTCGAGGAGGACCGCGACCGGACGTATGCCGTGATCCTCTCGTTCGCGAAGACGGCGATGGCCCAGGACGGCAGCGACGCGGTGGTCCTCGGGTGCGCGGGGATGGCCGGCCTGCCCGAGCTGCTCAGCGCGGAGCTCGGCGTCCCCGTCGTGGACGGGGTGGCCGCCGCCACGGTGATGGCCGAGGGGATCGTGCGGCTCGGGCTCCAGCCGTCGACGCACGGCGAGCTCGCGCCCCCGCCGCCCAAGGCCTACACCGGCATCCTCGCGGGGTTCGGCCGCGGCTGAGGCCCGGGAGCACAGGCCCCCGCCACCCAGCGTCCCCGGACCGCCCCTGCCGGCAGCACGGGCGGTCCGGGGTCACCCTGTGGGTGCGGTTTCGGGAGCGGGATTCCACCTGGTGAAATCCCGCTCCCGAAACCCTTGATTCAACAGTTTGTTGAGAGCTACCGTCGTCGGAACCTCGGCGGCCGTTGTTCTGCATGGATAACCGACGGCCCGCCTCACGCACCGAACCATGCACCTGCCCGGACGGGCTGGTGGATGATGGACCCCGACGACGGGGCGACGGGAGCGCGCGATGGCTGCGAACGACGGACACGGCGGCGGACACCAGGTCACGGTCAACGGGACGACCTGCTCGCTGCAGGGCACCGACCCGGCGACGAACGCCCTGGACTGGCTGCGCGGCCAAGGCCTGACCGGCGCCAAGGAGGGCTGCGCCGAGGGCGAGTGCGGCGCCTGCTCGGTGATGGTCGCCCGCCCCGACGGCGACGGGGGCACCCGGTGGACCGCGGTCAACGCCTGCCTCGTCCCGGCGGCCGCCCTCGACGGCCAGGAGGTCGTCACCTCCGAGGGCCTCGGGACGCCCGACGCGCTCCACCCCGTGCAGCGGGAGATGGCGGTGCGTGGCGGGTCGCAGTGCGGCTACTGCACCCCGGGCTTCATCTGCAGCATGGCGGCCGAGTTCTACCGCCCGGACCGGGCGCCGGTGGCCGCGGGCTCGGCTGCGGCCGGGACCGAGGGCAACGGCCACCGCCCTGGGGGCGGCTCGGGTCAGCACGGCGCCGACCACGAGTGCGGGCCGAACGGGTTCGACCTGCACGCCCTGTCGGGCAACCTGTGCCGCTGCACCGGGTACCGGCCGATCCGCGACGCGGCCTACGCGCTCGGCAGCCCCGAGGCGGACGACCCCTTCGCCGCCCGGGTTCGCGAGCCCGCTCCCGCTGCGGCGTCCACCCGGCTGAGCGGCCCGAGCGGCACGTACGCCCGCCCGGCCGACCTCGCCGAGGCGCTGGGCCTGCTCGCCGAGCACCCGGACGCCGTCCTCGTGGCCGGCTCGACCGACTGGGGCGTGGAGACGAACGTCCGCGGCTCGCGGGCGGAGTTCGCGATCGGCATCGACCGGCTCCCCGAGCTGCGGACCCTCGACGTCGGCGACGACGTCATCGAGGTCGGCGCTGCCCTGAGCCTGTCCGAGGTCGAGCGCGGCCTGGCCGGACGCGTGCCCCTGCTGGACCAGCTCTTCCCGCAGTTCGCCTCGCGGCTCATCCGCAACGGCGCCACCCTCGGTGGCAACCTGGGCACCGGGTCCCCGATCGGCGACACCCCTCCTGCCCTGCTGGCCCTCGAGGCCGAGCTCGTGCTCGCCTCCGCCGGTGGGGAGCGGGTCGTCGCCCTCGCGGACTACTTCACCGGGTACCGCCAGACCCTCCGCGAGCCCGGCGAGCTGATCCGGGCGGTGCGGATCCCGTTGCCGCTCAGCGGTGTCACCGCCTTCCACAAGATCGCCAAGCGCCGCTTCGACGACATCTCCAGCGTCGCCGTCGGGTTCGCCCTCGACGTCGTCGACGGCCACGTGGCCAAGGCCCGTATCGGCCTGGGCGGCGTGGCCGCGACGCCCATCCGCGGGCTCGCCACCGAGGCCGCGCTCGAGGGCCGGCCGTGGACGCGGGAGACCGCGCGCGCCGCCGCGGCGGTGATGCGCACCGAGGGGACACCGATGGACGACCACCGCGCCAGCGCGGCATACCGGGCGGCGACGCTCGGCACCGCCCTGCTGAAGCTGCACGCCGACACCGCGACCCCGCAGGAGGTGGGGGCATGACCACCGACGCCACGGCCACCGACACGACGGCCACCACGCCCAGCCCCCTGTCCCGCCGCCCTGACAACCCCGTCGTGGGGGAGTCGATCCCGCACGAGGCGGCGGCCCTGCACGTCACGGGCCAGGCGCTCTACACCGACGACCTCATCGGGCGCACGCCCGGCGTGCTGCACGCGCACCCGGTGCAGGCGCCGCACGCCCACGCGCGTGTCACCCGGCTCGACGTGGCTCCCGCGCTCGCCGTCCCGGGCGTGGTGCGCGTGCTCACCGCCGACGACGTGCCCGGCGTCAACGACGCCGGGGTCAAGCACGACGAGCCGCTCTTCCCCTCCGAGGTCATGTTCTTCGGGCACTCGGTCTGCTGGGTCCTCGGCGAGACGCTCGAGGCCGCCCGCCTCGGGTCAATGGCCGTCGAGGTCGAGTACGAGCCGCTCCCGTCGCTGGTGACGGTCACGGAAGCCATTGCGGCAGAGAGCTTCCAGGGTGGCCAGCCGACGATGGAGCGCGGTGAGGTCGATACCGCCTTCGAGGGCGCACCGCACGTGTTCAGCGGCGAGTTCGAGTTCGCCGGCCAGGAGCACTTCTACCTCGAGACCCACTGCTCGCTGGCGCAGGTCGACGAGAACGGCCAGGTCTTCGTCCAGTGCAGCACCCAGCACCCGACCGAGACCCAGGACATCGTCGCCCACGTCCTCGGGCTGCCGAGCCACGCCGTGACCGTGCAGTGCCTGCGCATGGGCGGCGGCTTCGGTGGCAAGGAGATGCAGCCGCACGGGTATGCCGCGATCGCCGCCCTCGGGGCGACCCTCACCGGCCGCCCGGTGCGCCTGCGCCTGTCGCGGGCCCAGGACATGACGATGTCGGGCAAGCGGCACGGCTTCCACGCCCAGTGGCGGGTCGCGTTCGACGACGACGGCATGCTGCAGGCGCTCGACGCCACCCTCACCAGCGACGGCGGCTGGAGCCTGGACCTGTCCGAGCCGGTGCTGGCCCGCGCGCTCTGCCACATCGACAACGCCTACTGGATCCCGAACGTCCGGGTGAACGGCCGGATCGCCAAGACGCACAAGACGTCCCAGACGGCGTTCCGCGGCTTCGGCGGCCCGCAGGGCATGCTCGTGACCGAGGACATCCTCGGCCGCTGCGCCCCGCTGCTCGGCATCGACGCTGCCGACCTGCGTCGCCGCAACTTCTACCGCGAGGGCCAGAGCACCCCCTACGGCCAGCCCGTGCGCCACCCCGAGCGGGCCGGCTGGTGCTGGGACCAGGTCGTCGAGAGCGGCGACCTCCACGCCCGCCGTCGTGAGGTCGCGGCATGGAACGAGGCGCACGAGCACACCAAGCGCGGGCTGGCCATCACGCCGGTGAAGTTCGGGATCTCGTTCAACTTCACTGCGTTCAACCAGGCCGGCGCGCTCGTCCACGTCTACAAGGACGGGTCGGTCCTCATCAGCCACGGCGGCACCGAGATGGGCCAGGGCCTGCACACCAAGATGCTCCAGGTCGCGGCCACCGCCCTCGGGGTCCCGCTGTCCATGGTGCGGCTCGCGCCGACGCGCACCGACAAGGTGCCGAACACCTCGGCCACGGCGGCGAGCTCCGGCGCCGACCTCAACGGCGGCGCGGTCAAGGACGCCTGCGAGCAGATCCTCGAGCGGCTGCGCCCGCTGCGCGAGGACCCGGCCAACGCCGGGCTGTCCTGGCCCGAGCTGGTGAGCAAGGCGTACTTCCAGCGGGTCCAGCTCTGGGCGGCTGGCTTCTACCGCACCGAGGGGCTGCACTGGGACTCCTCGGTCATGCACGGGTCGCCGTTCAAGTACTTCGCCTACGGCGCTGCCGCGGCCGAGGTCGAGGTCGACGGCTTCACCGGTGCCTACCGGCTGCGGCGGGTCGACATCGTGCACGACGTCGGCGACAGCCTGTCGCCGCTGGTCGACATCGGCCAGGTCGAGGGCGGGTTCGTCCAGGGCACGGGCTGGCTCACCCTGGAGGACCTGCGCTGGGACGAGTCCGACCGACCGACCCGCGGCCGGCTCGCCACCCAGGCGGCCAGCACCTACAAGCTGCCGAGCCTGTCGGAGATGCCCGAGGTCTTCAACGTCGCGCTGCTCGACCGCGCGCACGAGGACGGCGCCGTCTACGGCTCCAAGGCCGTCGGCGAGCCCCCGCTCATGCTGGCCTTCTCGGTGCGCGAGGCGCTGCGCCAGGCGGCCGCCGCGTTCGGCCCGGCCGGCACCAGCGTCGACCTCGCCTCCCCGGCCACGCCCGAGGCCGTCTTCTGGGCGGTCGAGGAGGCTCGCGGCGGCGCCGAGCCGCCGCACATGACCCCCCTGCGCGCGGGCGCACCCGGCGAGGTGCCGGACCAGCCCGGGGACGGTGCGCCGCGGCTGCACCCGCACTCCGAGCGGGTCGCCGAGCCGGCCGGCCAGACAGGAGCCTGAGGTGTCGTGGGCCCGGGCCGTCGAGCGGCTCCGGCGGGAGAGACGCGCCGGCGTGCTCGTCACGCTGGCGTCGGTGCGCGGGCACTCACCGCGCGAGGCCGGCGCCAAGATGGTGGTCGCGGCGGACGCCACCTGGGACAGCATCGGCGGCGGCAACCTCGAGGCGACGGCGGTCGCGCGCGCCCGCGCCATGCTCGCCGAGGGCGCCCGTGTGCCCGAGCAGCTCGAGCTGGCGCTCAACGAGCGGGCGCCGGTCGAGCACGGCCAGCAGTGCTGCGGCGGCGAGGTCGTCATCCTGCTCGAGCCGCTGGCCGTCGTCCCGGCCGTGGCGGTCTTCGGCATGGGCCACGTCGGCCTCGAGCTCGCACGGGTGCTCGCCCGGCACGACCTCGAGCTGCACCTGGTCGACTCCCGCGCCGACCAGCTCGAGCCGGCCCGGCTCCGGGCGCTCGACGACGCCGTCGCCCGGGTGCACGTGCACCACGCACCCGTGCCCGAGCTGGTCCTCGGCCAGGTCCCGCCCGGCACCCACGTGCTCGTCATGACCCACGACCACGCCGAGGACGCCGCCCTGTGCGACGCCGCGCTGCGGTGCGGGCACCTCGGCTCGATCGGGCTCATCGGCTCGTCGGCGAAGTGGCGCCGCTTCGCCAAGCGCCTTGCGGCAGAGGGTCATTCGCCGCAGGACCTCGAGCGCATCCACACGCCGATCGGCATACCCTCGCTCGCCGGCAAGGAACCCGCCGTCATCGCCGTCGCCGTCGCGGCGGAGCTGCTCGAGTCGTTCGCCCACGAGCGGGCGGAGGTGTCCCGGTGATCATCCGCGCGACCGTCCTCGACACGCCAGCCGACCCCTTCGCCGGGGGCGAGCTCCGCTCGGAGGAGGACTGCGGCCTGCTCGTCGAGCACGGAGTCATCACGGCGCGCGGGCCGTTCGCGGAAGTCCGCGCCGCCCACCGCGACGAGGAGGTCCTCGACCTGCGCGAGGGCATGGTGCTGCCGGGGCTCGTCGACACCCACGTGCACTTCCCGCAGGTCCGCGTCATCGGCGGCCTGGGCATGCCCCTGCTCGACTGGCTCGACCAGTGCGCCCTGCCGGAGGAGATCCGGATGCGCGAGGTCGACTACGCCCGCGGCGTGGCGCGAGACTTCGTCACCGGCCTGGTCGACGCCGGCACCACCACAGCCCTCGTCTTCGGCTCGCACTTCGCCTCCGCCGTCGACGTCATGTTCGAGGCCGCGGACCTCTGGGGGCTGCGCGTCGCGACGGGCCTGGTCACGTCCGACCGCATCCTGCCCGAGCCGCTGCTCACCACCCCCGAGCGGGCGCACGAGGAGGCGTGCGGGCTCGCCGCCCGCTGGCACGGCAAGGGCCGCCTGCGGTATGCCGTGACGCCGCGCTTCTCCCTGTCCGCCAGCGACGCCCTGCTGGAGTCGTGCGCCGCGACGATGTCCGCGGTCGACGGCGCGCTGTTCACCTCGCACGTCAACGAGAACCTCCGGGAGATCGAGGAGGTCGGCGCCCTGTTCGACGGGGCGTCCTACGTCGACACCTACGACCGGCACGGCCTGCTCGGCCGCCGCTCGGTGCTGGCGCACAACGTGCACCCGACCGACGCCGAGCTGGCCACCCTGGCGGCGCGCGACGCCTCGGTCGCCCACTGCCCGACGAGCAACGCAGCCCTCGGGTCCGGGCTCTTCCCCCTGCGGCGGCACGTCGAGGCCGGGGTGCGGGTGGGCATGGGTTCTGACGTGGGCGCCGGCACCGGCTTCTCGATGCTCAAGGAGGGTCTGCAGGCGTACTTCATGCAGCGCCTGCTGGCCGACGAGGGCTTGCCGCTCACCTCGGCGCACCTGCTCTGGCTCTGCACCGCCGCCGGGGCGCGGGCGCTCGGGCTGGGGGACGAGGTCGGCGACCTGTCCGTGGGGAAGCAGTTCGACGCAGTGTGGCTGCTGCCCGAGGCGGGTGACCCGCTCGCGGTCGGGCTCGGCAACGCCAAGTCGCCACTCGACGCCCTGTCCAAGGTGTTCGCGCTCGGCACGACCTCGGACGTCGGGGGCGTGTGGGTCGGTGGCGACCAGATCGCCGCGAGCCGCTGGCGGATGCCGCCCCGCCGCTAGGCGTGGGCCGCCCCACCGCGGCATACGAAGATTGGGCACTTCTTCGGCCTCTAGGGAAAGGTTCCCGGCCACAGTGAAGAAGTGCCCAATCTTCGGGGCCCGGCTTACCCGGGCCCCGACGGCGCGGCTGAGGTCAGGCGCGCTCGGCGCGCAGCACCTCGTCGTAGGCCGGCAGGGTCAGGAAGTCGGGGAAGTCGGGGTCGATCGCGCACTCGACGAACAGCTTGCGGGCCGTCTCGAGCGAGGCGCGCACCGCCTCGTCGTCGCCCGCGGAGTCGAGCAGGCCGGCATACTCCTCCTCCACCACGCGGTCCACGAGGTCGCGGGTGACCTTCTCCCCGGACTCGAGCTCGGCCTCGGAGTTCAGCCACTGCCAGATCTGCGAGCGCGAGATCTCGGCGGTCGCGGCGTCCTCCATGAGGTTGTGGATGCCGACCGCGCCGTTGCCGCGCAGCCACGCCTGGAGGTACTGGATGCCGACCGTGACGTTGCCGCGCAGGCCGTCGAGGGTGCGCTCGCCGGGCGTCTTCGAGGCGGCGAGCAGGTCGTCGGCAGCCACGGAGACGTCGTCGCGCTGCTTGGCGAGCTGGTTGGGGGAGTCGCCGAGCGTCTCGGTGAAGACCTCCTTGCACAGGTCGACCATGCCGGGGTGGGCCACCCACGACCCGTCGAAGCCGGCCGCGGCCTCGCGCTCCTTGTCGGCCCGGACCTTGGCGAACGCCTGCTCGTTGACCTCGGGGTCCTTGCTCGGGATGAAGGCCGCCATGCCACCGATCGCGAAGGCGCCGCGCTTGTGGCAGGTCTGCACGAGCAGGTCGCTGTACGCCTTCATCATCGGCGCGTTCATGGTGACCGCGTTGCGGTCCGGGAGGGTGAACTCGGGCCCGGAGTCGCGGAAGTACTTGATGATCGAGAACAGGTAGTCCCAGCGCCCGGCGTTGAGGCCGGCGGCGTGGTCGCGCAGCTCGTAGAGGATCTCGTCCATCTCGAACGCGGCCGGGATGGTCTCGATGAGGACGGTCGCGCGCACCGAGCCCTGCGGGACGCCGAGGTGGTCCTGGGCGAACGTGAAGACGTCGTTCCAGAGCCGGGCCTCGAGGTGGCTCTCCATCTTCGGCAGGTAGAAGTACGGACCGCTGTGCCGCGCGAGGAGCTCGGTGGCGTTGTGGAAGAAGTAGAGGCCGAAGTCGACGAGCCCGCCGACCAGCGGCGTGCCGTCGAGGGTGAGGTGCTTCTCGTCGAGGTGCCAGCCACGCGGCCGGGGGACGATCACGGGGATCGAGTCGGGCGTGTTGAGCGCGTAGTGCTTGCCCTCGGGCGTGGTCAGCTCGATGGTGCGGCGGACGGCGTCCTTGAGGTTGACCTGGCCGCCGATCACGTTCTGCCAATGGGGCGTGTTGGCGTCCTCGAGGTCGGCGAGCCAGACCTTCGCTCCGGAGTTGAGGGCGTTGATCGCCATCTTGCGCTCGGTCGGGCCGGTGATCTCGACGCGGCGGTCGCGGAAGTCCGCGGGTGCCTCGGCGACCCGCCAGTCGCCCTCGCGGACCTCCTTCGTCTCCTCGAGGAAGTCGAGGCGGCCGGTCCGCGAGACCTGCGCGCGACGCTCCTTGCGCGCGGCGAGCAGCTCGTCGCGCCGGGGCCCGAACCGGGTCTGCAGCTCGGCGAGGAACGCGAGTGCCTCGGGGGTGAGGATCTCCTCGCTCCGCTCGACGGTGCTGGGGGCGTCCACGGTCACGGTGCTGTCCGACATGCCAGTCCTCGGGTCTCGATGGGGAGGTGCCACCGTCGAGCACGGCGGCGGGCTACGATTGTTCCATGATACGGAATCTTCCTTTCACTGGCATCCGTCGCGGGTCAGATATATGAGCGCCGCGACGTCCGGTGCCGGGGCCCCGGCCGCCGGTCCCGGCAGTGCCGGTGCGAAGGGGACCGGTGGGGTCCAGTCGCTCGAGCGTGCCTTCGCGATCCTCGAGACGATGGCCGACGCCGGCGGTGTCATCAGCCTGTCGCAGCTCGCGAACGACGCGCAGCTGCCCCTGCCGACCATCCACCGGCTCGTGCGCACGCTCGTCGACCTCGGCTACGTCCGGCAGGAGGCGTCGCGCCAGTACTCGCTCGGCCCGCGCCTGATCCGCCTCGGCGACACCACCTCGCGCATGCTCGGCCGATGGGCGCGGCCGCACATGGAGCGCCTCGCCCACGAGCTGGGCGAGTCGGTCAACCTCGCCATGCTCGACGGCGACCAGATCGTCTACGTCGGACAGGTGATGGCGTCGCGCAACTCGATGCGCATGTTCACCGAGGTGGGACGCCGGGTGCTGCCCCACTCCACCGGGGTGGGCAAGGCGATCATGGCCTCGATGGACCGGGACGAGGTGCTCGCGCTGCTCGACCGCACCGGTATGCCGGCGATGACGAGCCACACGATCACGACGCCGGGCGCGTTTGTCGCCGAGCTGGACCGCACCCTCGAGCGCGGGTACGCCCTCGACGAGGGGGAGCAGGAGGTCGGCGTGCGCTGCGTGGCCGTGGCCGTGCCCGACGCGCCCCAGCCGCTCGCCCTGTCGGTGTCCGGTCCGCTGCCGCGGATGACCGACGACTTCGTCGCCGAGGCCGTCGAGCCGCTGCACCAGGCCGCCGAGGCCGTTGCCGCCCAGATGCGGGGCGCCACCGGCTGACCGGTGCCCCGATGGCGCCCCGTGCAACGGGCGCCGTCGGGCACCCCACGGGCCGGCCACGCTCCGTCCAACGGGCGCCGTCGGGTCCGTGAACTTCGCGTGCGAAGGGGACGTCGCCGCCCGGGGCGGTCCCGTCCCGGGGCACGCTGGGCCCATGGCATACGGCGCAGGGTCCCTGCCGCTCGCGGTCGCGCACCGGGGTGGGGCGGGCCTCGCACCCGAGAACACGATGGCGGCGTTCGCGCGGGCGGCGGCCCTGGGCTTCCGCTACCTCGAGACCGACGTCCGGCTCACTGCGGACGGCGAGCTGCTCTGCTTCCACGACGCGACGCTGGACCGCGTCACGGGCCTGCGCGGACCGGTCCGGCGGCACACCCTGGCCCAGGTGCGGGCCACCCCGGTCGACGGGCGCGAGCCGGTGGTGACCCTGGGTGAGGCGCTGGCGGCCCTGCCGGACGCGAACTTCACCGTCGACCTCAAGGACCGCGCCGCCATCGCCCCGCTCGCGAAACTGTTGCAGGACAAGGACGTCCGTGACCGCGTCTGCGTGGCGGGTGCGTGGGACGAGTGGCTGGACGAGCTGCGCGCCCGCGTGCCGGGGGTGCACACGGCACTGGGCTGGCGGTCGCTCACCGCGCTGGTCACCTCGACCCGTGCGCGTATGCCGTGTGCCCGGCGGTTCGCCACGGCCGAGTTCGCCCACGTGCCGCTGCGGCTGGGACGGGTGCCGGTGTTCGCGGAGCGGCTGGTCGACGGTGCGCACCGCATCGGTGTGCGGGTCGTCGTGTGGACGGTCGACGACCCGGTGGTGATGTCGCGCCTGCTCGACGCGGGCGTCGACGGCGTCATCACCGACCGGCCGGACGTCCTGCGCGAGGTGCTGGTGGCCCGCGGCGCGTGGACGCCGATGCCGGGTCCTGCGCCCACGACCGACGGTTCGCGGGCGATGGGGCCCGGGCCGGCGGGTTCGCGCGCTGACCGGGACCTGTCCGGGGCTTGACCCGCAGCAGAACAAGCGCCGGATACGGTCCCTGCAGGGCTCGGGGGAGCCCGGGACGAGGGGGCGTCATGGAGCCAGCCGTGCCCGTGGAGGACACGACGGCGGAGCTGGTGAAGCTGGTGGCACGGTGGAGTGCCCTGTTCGTGCGGTCGGTCGAGCTGAGCGCCGCTGCCGGTCGAGGACGGGCGCCGGACGGGGTGTGGCTGCTGGGTGAGGGCAACGTGCAGATCCGCGAGCGGCTGGCGCACGTGGAGGCGCGCTGTCGCCGGTCGGTGCGTGCCCTCCAGCCGGGAGGGCCGTTCGACCCGACCGACGACGAGCCGGAGCGCGACGCGCTGTCCCGGCGCCGCGGCATACGGATGGAGATGGTGGCCCCGGAGCGTGCCGGCGTCGTCAATCCCTACCTGCGCACCGTCAACCCGCATGCCCGCTGCGGGCCCGTGCTGGGCCCGGCGATCCTGGTCGACGACGTGTGCGCCGTGCTGCCCGGGGTGCCGACCAGGCAGGGCGGGAACACGGCGTGGGTCTTCACGCGGCCGGAGGTCGTCGCGGACGTGGTGGCGCTGTGGCGCACCACCGCCCAGCTGTCGCGACCCGCGACGGAGACGGCCTGGCCGCGGCTGACGACGCGACAGTTCACCATCGCCAGGGAGCGCGCCCTCGGACGCACCCATGCCGCGATCGCCCGGGCGGTGGGCATCTCCGAACGCACGGTCTCGCACGAGCTGGCCGAGGTCGACCGCCGCGTGCGCACCCTCGTGCCGGCCGGCTGAGCACCGCGCTCCCGCCGGCGACCACGGCGAGGTCACCTGCAGACGGCGGTGCACCACCCGGCCGGTCGCCGGGTGGTGCACCGCGTCGGGTTGCCCGAGGTGAACCTCAGCAGCCCTTGTAGCCGACGTTGCGCACGGTGATCTCCTTGCCGCAGAACACGGGCCGCACGGCATACCGGGTGCCGTTGACGATCTTGTGGATCGCGACGTGCAGGTGGCAGGACCCGGTGCCGGTGTTGCTGCTGTAGCCGGCGGGCTTGAGGGTCCCGACCGTCTGGCCGACGCCGTACTGGAGGTTCTTCATGTGCGTCAGCTTCTGCTCGTACAGGGCGCCGTTGATGGTCTTGCGCAGGTACATGCTCCCCGTGCCGGTCGAGATGGCATAGACGGTCATGTTGTCCCAGCTGGCGTAGATCGGCTGCCCGCAGGCGCTGAGGCCGCCGGTCGGCGTCATGTCGAGCGCGTAGTTGTCCGCGAGGTGGTCGCCGTTGTAGTAGTCGACGTGGGTGGGGGCGGTGTTGTAGCCGTAGCCCGTCAGGGCCCACGACTGGGAGTACAGCCAGGGCGACGCG
Organism: Phycicoccus sp. 3266; assembly: GCF_031456495.1. Lineage (NCBI taxonomy): Bacteria > Bacillati > Actinomycetota > Actinomycetes > Micrococcales > Intrasporangiaceae > Phycicoccus > Phycicoccus sp. 3266. The sequence continues at coordinate 22,772 of NZ_JAVDUW010000002.1, forward strand.
CCGGACGGAGCCAGCTCGTTGAGCGTGTGGGCCTGGGCCGGGCTGCCCACCAGGGCGGTGATGAAGGCGGCGACCAGGGCCACGGCGGTGGCAAGGACGGCGGCGCGGGTGCGGCCGCGCCGGGCGGGAGTCGGGGTGGTGTGCTCGATGGCGGTGTGCACGGATCCTCCTGTGGATGGTTCGGACGCGAGCCGGAGCGGCTGCGCGACCGATCCCATCGCGGCGGCTGATCCGTCGGACAGGTCCGGTGCCGGAACCCGTCACCGTCCTTGGCGCGCCTGGAGGTGCCGTGGTAGGGACCGGGCCCGACACGGCCGAGCGCCCGACCCGCTGGTGCGGACCGGGCGCTCGGTCGGTGGGCTCAGTCGTCCTGGGAGAGGTTCTGCAGAGCCTTGACCTCGTCGCGCGCCGCCACGACGGCGGTGTGCTGCTGCTGGACCAGCGCGCGGAAGCCGTCGCTGAGGTCGTCCTCGTCGAGCGCCTTCTCGTACTCGGAGACGGCGTGGTCCTCGCCGGTCACCGCGGCGCCGATGACGCCCGAGGCGTCGTCGCCCGTGAGGGCGTCCTTGAGCGAGAGCCAGCCGCGGTGCAGCGCAGCCGTCGCGGTGCCGCCCTTGTCGACGTCGTCGCCGTACTCGTGACCCATGGCGACGATGTCGCGGGCGAAGCCGGCCCGCTGCTCCGACAAGCGCTGGAACGTCGCGGCGGCCTCCGGGTGGTCGCTGTCGCGCAGCTTGTCCGCGGCAGAGGCGAAGCCCTTCTCGCCGTCCTTGAGGGTCTCGACGAGCTCCTTGGCGACCTTTGCGTCAGCTGACATGCGGTACTCCTTCGGTGTCGGTCGGCCCTGCGTGTCGTGCCGATCTGTCTCCCTCGACCCTGACACAGGTCCGGCGTCCTCGCAGGTCAGGCGGTCACTCGACGGGCTGCGAGCCCACCGCTGCGGGGTGTTCGTCGCCGCTGCACCAGTGACCGATCCGCCGGCACCACCCTCTGCTGGGTCGGCACGAACCTCTGCTAGCAGAGGTTCGCGCGCTCAGCGCAGGATGCACACTCTGCTGAGTGCGCCTACCTCTGCTGAGGACCCGGCCGCACGGCAGGCAGGCTCGTCCCCCGGACGTCACGGCACACCTCGAGCAGCGGGGGTGTGCCGGCGCTCAGGGGAGGCGGCGGCCGAGGAAGAGGGCGCCGGGGAAGGTGTCGTCGAGCACCTCGAAGCCCAGCCGGCCGTAGAACCGCACCGCGCGCTCGTTGGCGGTCCCGACGCCGAGGTGGACCCCCGGCGACCCGGCCGCCGCGAGCTGGGCGAAGAGCCGTTCGAGCAGCACGCGACCCCAACCGCCGCCCTGCCAGCGCGGCAGCAGGTCGACGTGCAGGTGCGACGGGTGCTGCGCGACTACGTGCGCCGGCGCGACCGGCGGCTCGTGCAGCAGGTGCACCAGCCGGGCATCCGCGGTCCCCTCCGGCACCGAGCCCTCCGGGTGGGCGGACCGCAGGGCCGGCCACCACTCGCGCTCGCAGCGCGCCTCGAACGCCCGGGTGTCGAGGGTGCCCACGACGTAGCCCTCGGCCCCCGCGCCGTCGTCGAGCACGGACGCGAGCTCGGGCTCGAACTCCAGGTAGGCACCCAGGTAGACCTCGGGCAGCAGCCGCGGCACGGCATACAGGTCGCTGGCGTCCTCGCCCTCGGCCCCGGTGCGCACGCACACCTGGTAGAGCGCGGCCCGGTCGCGCGGGGTGTACCCGCGGACCGGGCCGCTCGTGCCCTCCGGCGGCGCCTCTGCTGGACCGCCGTCGTCCGCCACGTCGGGGATGGCTCAGTCCTCGGAGGAGGCGCCGGAGGACATGCCCTGCTTGATCAGGCTCATGACCGAGGAGTCGGCCAGCGTCGTGACGTCGCCGACCTCGCGGTTCTCGGCCACGTCGCGCAGCAGACGGCGCATGATCTTGCCGGAGCGCGTCTTCGGCAGCTCGGGCACGACCATGATCTGCCGTGGCTTGGCGATCGGGCCGATCTCCTTGGCCACGTGGTTGCGCAGCTCCTGCACGGTCTCGTCGCCGTGGTCCTCGGCGCCACCGCGCAGGATGACGAACGCGCACACGGCCTGGCCGGTCGTCTCGTCGGTCGCGCCCACCACGGCGGCCTCCGCGACCGACGGGTGCGACACCAGAGCGGACTCGATCTCCGCCGTCGACAGGCGGTGCCCCGAGACGTTCATGACGTCGTCGACCCGGCCGAGCAGCCAGATGTTGCCCAACTCGTCGTACTTCGCACCGTCGCCGGCGAAGTAGTACTTCTCGCCGAACCGGCTCCAGTACGTCTCCTTGTACCGCTCGGGGTCGCCCCAGATGCCGCGCAGCATCGACGGCCACGGCTTGGTGAGGACGAGGTAGCCGACCTTCTCCGGCTCGGTGAAGGGGTTGCCGTCGTCGTCGAGGATCTCCGCGCTGATGCCGGGGATCGGCTTCTGCGCCGAGCCGGGCTCGAGGTCGGTGACGCCCGGCAGCGGGCTGATCATGATCGCCCCGGTCTCGGTCTGCCACCAGGTGTCGACGATGGGGCAGCGGTCCGACCCGATGTGCTTGCGGTACCAGAGCCACGCCTCGGGGTTGATCGGCTCGCCGACGGAGCCGAGGACGCGCAGCGACGACAGGTCGTTCTTCGCCGGGATGTCGTCGCCCCATTTCATGAACGTCCGGATCGCGGTGGGGGCCGTGTAGAGGATCGTCACCTTGTACTTCTCGACGATCTCCCACCAGCGGCCCTGGTGCGGGGTGTCCGGCGTGCCCTCGTAGATGACCTGCGTGGCACCGTTGGCCAGCGGCCCGTAGACGATGTACGAGTGGCCGGTCACCCAGCCCACGTCGGCCGTGCACCAGTAGACGTCGCTCTCCGGGTGGACGTCGTGCACCACGGAGTTCGTGTATGCCGCCTGGGTCAGGTAGCCGCCCGTCGTGTGGAAGATGCCCTTGGGCTTCCCGGTCGTGCCGCTCGTGTAGAGGATGAACAGGGGGTGCTCGCTGTCGTGCGCGGGCGCCTCGTGCTGGTCGCTGGCGGACTCGACGGCCTCGTGCCACCACACGTCGCGCGAGTCGTCCCACTCGACCTCCTGCTCGGTGCGACGGACCACGAGCACCTTCTCCACCGGCGAGCCGTCCACCGTGACCGCCTCGTCGACCGCGGCCTTGAGGGGGGCGGGCTTGCCGCGGCGGAACTGCCCGTCGCTGGTGACGACGACCTTGGCCTCCGCGTCGGCGATCCGCGTGCGCAGCGCGTCGGCCGAGAACCCGCCGAAGACCACCGAGTGCGGGGCGCCGATCCGCGCGCAGGCCAGCATGGTCACGACGGTCTCGGGGATCATCGGCATGTAGATCGCGACCCGGTCACCCTTGCGAACTCCCAGGTCCTGCAACGCGTTCGACGCCTTCGCGACGTCACGCTGCAGGTCGGCATACGTGATGGTGCGGGTGTCCCCGCCCTCGCCCTCGAAGTGGATGGCGACGCGGTCGCCGTTGCCGGCCTCGACGTGCCGGTCGACGCAGTTGTATGCCGCGTTGAGCTCGCCGCCGACGTACCACTTGGCGAAGGGGGCGCCGCTCCAGTCGAGCGTCTGCCCGAAGTCGGTGGCCCAGCTGATCCGCTCGCGCGCCTGGGTGGCCCAGAAGCCCTCGAAGTCGGCGGCCGCCTCGTCGTACAGCCCCGCCTGCCCGTTGGCCTGCTCGGCGAACTCGGCGCTCGGCTCGAATGACGTGGACTGGGACACGGTGGACCTCCTGGCATCAACGACAGGCGGCTCGGTGGGCGAGCACGCGGTTACCTGCCCAGCCAACCCGCATCCGCCGCGCGGGACAAGGGGAGGGCCGGCTCGGCTCGACCGACGGACGGTTGCCGCGCCGGGCGGCTACCCTCGCGTCGTGACCGAGAAGACGGCACCGCTCGCCGCGCCCTCGCAGGCCCAGCCGGGCCGTGCGTCCGGTGCCCTCGCCGGCTGGCGGCGCACGTCGCGCCGCGTGTGGCCCTGGGTGGCCGTCGCCGTGGGTGCGGTGCTGTGGTGGCCGGCCGGTTTCTGGGGCCTGGAGTCGTGGCCGCGGCTGCCGCTGCGGCCGCTGGACGGCGACCTGCTGCTCCTGGGCGCGACGGCTGCGGCGGCGTCGGTGTCGCTGGTGGTGCGCTCGCCCTGGCCGCGGTTCGTCATCGTCATCGGCTGGAGCGCACTGGGCTGGCTGGTCAGTGCGCCCTCGCACGACACCTACCCCGACGAGCGCCAGTCGCTGGCCCTGATCCTGGCCGGGAGCGCCTTCGTCGGGATCGTGCTCGGAGCCCGGGGGCACAAGGGGCCGCTCGGTGCGGCCGGTGTCCTCGCCTTCGTGGCGGGGTTCTCCCCGGCGACCTGGCCGCACGGTGCCCCCCTGGCCGTCGCGCTCGCGCTGCCGTTCGCGGTGGCGAGCTGGCACCGGGTCGCGCCGACCGTGCTGAGCGTGCTGCGGGTGCTGGTCACCTGGCTGGTGGCGGGACTGCTCGCGGCCGCGTGCCGGTACGGCTGGGACGTGCTGCACCCGCAGATGAACATCGGGTCGCGCCGCGGCGAGGCGCGCGTCGTGGCGAACGCCTGCTGGGACTTCGTGCGCACCCAGTGGTGGACCTCGAGCGAGGCGATGCTGCGCGCGCAGGCCAGCTGGTTCTGGGTGGCCGCGGCGCTGGCCGTCGCCATCGCCGCGGCCCGCGCGATCACCAGCGGTGGGCGACGTCGATCACGAGCCGCGCCGAGGTCGCGTCCTGGATCGTGAAGACCCGGAACGGCAGTCGTGCCCTCACCCCGAGGCCGAGCGAGGTCTGGCCCTCGAACGTGCCGGCCCACGCCACCTGACGGAAGGTCCGGTAACCCGCGACGTTCACGACGTTCGCCTGGTAGCGCGGGACGTAGCTCGGCCTTCCGGCGGACGTGTAGGCCGGGGCGCGCACGACGACGAGCAGCTTGGCGCCGCCACGCAGCGGCACCACGGTGCCCTTGCCCTCGCTGTAGACGTTCGTGACGTACTTGACGGTGTACCCGGGCGCCTTCCCCTTGAGGTCCACCACCAGCCGGTCGTAACAGGCGTGCTGCCCGGAACGGATGTTGGTGACCGGGCCCCGCACCATGGTGGAGACGCTCTTGGGCAGTGACCCCCACCGGATGCCGCAGTAGGGAGCCGCCTCGGCGGGTGCGGTTGCGGCCGCGAGCGGGAGCACTCCAGCGGCGACAGCGACGACGAGCGACCTGATTGCCAGTCGCGAACGGGTGGTGCGGTGCGTGTTCATGGCGGTCTCCTCTCGACCATGCGGACCCCCCAAGGACGTCCGAGACCCACCATTGGTTGACCGCAGCAGCCGGGAACAGGGTCCATCGTCCCAAGTTCGTCCGCGGCGGTCAGCGCGCTCACCAGCCGCCGGTCCGGCCGCATAGTGCCCGGCAGCACGGTGCCGTGCCCCCTGCTGCGGGGACACGGCACCGTGGTCGGGGGGCCTTGCGGCTAGTGGCTCGTCGCCTTCTCGGCGCCGTGGCCGGTCAGGGAGCGGACCTCCATCTCGGCGAACTTCGCCTCGTTGTGCTCCGTGCTGGTCACCGTGCCGATCCAGCCGAGCAGGAACCCGACCGGGATCGAGACGATGCCGGGGTTGTCGAGCGCGAACCAGTGGAAGTCGGTGCCCTGCAACATCGACAGCGACTTGCCGGTCACCGGGTCGGCCGGCTTGCCCGAGACCACGGGGCTGAAGACGATCAGCGTCAGCGCGGTGATGAGCCCGCCGTAGATCGACCACAGTGCCCCGCGGGTGTTGAACCGGCGCCAGAACAGCGAGTACAGGATCGTCGGCAGGTTCGCACTCGCCGCGATGGCGAAGGCGAGGGCGACGAGGAACGCGACGTTCTGGCCGTTGGCGAGGATGCCGCCGAGGATCGCGAGGATGCCGATGACGACCGCGGTGATGCGGGCGACCCTGACCTCGTCGGCCTGGGTGGCGGTGCCCTCCTTGATGACCGAGTTGTAGATGTCGTGGCTGAGGCTGGCGCTCGCCGTGATGGTGAGGCCGGCGACGACAGCGAGGATCGTGGCGAAGGCGACCGCCGAGATGACGCCCAGCAGCAGCTCGCCGCCGAGCTCGTAGGCGAGCAGCGGTGCGGCGGAGTTCGCCTTGCCGGGGGCCGCCGCGATCTCCTTGGGGCCGACGAGGGCAGCCGCGCCGTAGCCCAGCACGAGGGTGAACAGGTAGAAGATGCCGATCAGCCAGATCGCCCAGACGACCGAGCGACGCGCCTCCTTGGACGACGGCACCGTGTAGAACCGCATCAGCACGTGCGGCAGGCCCGCCGTGCCGAGGACCAGGGCCAGCGACAGGCTGATGAAGTCGATCTTCGTCGTCCCGGTCTTGCCGTACTGCAGGCCCGGGTCGAGCACCTTCTTGCCGCCGGACGCCTCGACCGCGTCGCCGAACAGCGAGCTGAGGTTGACGCCGAACTTGCCCAGCACCCACAGGAACATCACGCCGGCGCCGATGATGAGCAGCACGGCCTTGATGATCTGCACCCAGGTCGTGCCCTTCATGCCGCCGATGAGGACGTAGGCGATCATCAGCACGCCGACGACGGCGATGACGAGCGACTGGCCGGCCTTGTCCTCGATGCCGAGCAGCAGGGCCACGAGGCCGCCCGCACCGGCCATCTGGGCGAGCAGGTAGAAGAAGCAGACGGCCAGGGTCGAGATCGCCGCGGCCATCCGGACCGGCCGCTGCCGCAGCCGGAACGACAGGACGTCGGCCATCGTGTACTTGCCCGCGTTGCGCAGCAGCTCGGCGACGAGCAGCAGCGCCACCAGCCAGGCCACGAGGAACCCGATCGAGTAGAGGAAGCCGTCGTAGCCGTTGAGGGCGATGGCGCCGGCGATGCCGAGGAAGCTCGCCGCCGACAGGTAGTCGCCCGCGATGGCGATCCCGTTCTGCTGCCCGGTGAACGCGCGTCCGCCGGCGTAGAAGTCCGCGGCGGAGCGGTTGTTCCGCGAGGCGCGGATGACGATCCCCAGCGTGATGACGACGAAGACGCCGAAGATCGTGATGTTGAGCGTGGGGCTGCCCACGTCAGTCGCGGCCGGCACGAGCGACGGCGGCACGAGCGAGGGCGTGGCGGTGACGCCGGTGGCGGCCGTGGTGGCGAGCGCGCTCACAGGTCCACCCCCTGCTCCTCGAGCCGGTCGTGCAGCTCGGCGGCCCGGGGGTCGAACTCGCGGTCGGCCCAGCGGGCGTAGAGCATCGTGATGACGAAGGTCGACACGAACTGCCCGAGCCCGAAGATGAGCCCGACGTTGATGTTGCCGACGACCTTGGTCGACATGAAGTCGTGCGCGTACGTCGACAGCAGGACGTACAGGAAGTACCACGCCAGGAACAGCGCGGTCATGGGGAAGACGAACCTGCGGAACCGGTTCCGCAGCTCAGCGAACTCCTCGGACCGTTGCAGGTCGAGGTAGCGGTCGCTGTCCGTGCGAGCGTCGTTGCTCACGGCAGGCACCTCCAGTGGTTGCGCGGGCCACTCCCGCGTTGCGCGTCACTGTGGCGCCGGTCACGCCCTCCCGGGAGGTGCGTCCCGGTGCCTCTCGCCGTGCGGGGGCCGTGGTCGCCGGATGGTGCGCGGGCCTGCGCCGAGCGGTCGTCCCGGCGCGATGAACGGTGCTGCACGGCGGGCGTCACCCGCGGTCGAGGGCCAGGTCCTCCGGGGTGTGCAGCCGCACCATGGTCCGGGCGGTGTGGCGGGGGATGCGCCCCGGCGTCGCCAGCGACACCAGGACGCTGGTCGCGAAGGCCAGCGGGATGGTCCAGGCCGCCGGCTGCCCGAGCAGCGCCCCCGGCCAGCCGTCGATCGGCCCGGCCAGCACGGTGATGCCGACGGCTGCCGCCGCCAGCGCGCCACCGACGACGAGCCCCGCAGCCGCCCCCACGGTCGACAGGCCGCGCCACCACGACCCGAGCACCAGCAGCGGGCAGAACGTCGAGGCCGCGACGGCGAACGCCAGGCTCACCATCGTCGCCAGGCCCACGGGCTCGACGACGCGCGACGCGGCATACGGCACCACCACGGCGAGCACCGCCGCGAGCCGGAACCCCTGCACCGTCGTGGCGTCGTGCGACGTCACCCGCGCGAGCCGCGTGCGCAGGACGTCCTGGTCGAGCACCCCGGCGACCGAGATGGTCAGGCCGCTGGCCGTCGAGAGGAACGCGGCGAACGCGCCACCCGCCAGCACCGCCGACAGGACCTCGCCGCCCGTGCCCCCGAGCACGCTCCCCGGCAGGCTGAGCATGACGGTGTCCGGCGCGGTGCCCCTGGGCAGCGCGGGAAGGTAGACGCGGCCGAACAGCCCGTACAGCGGCGGGAAGAGGTAGAAGACGCCGAGCAGCGCGACGACGGTCAGCGTGGTCCGGCGGGCGGCCCGGCCGTCGGGGTTGGTGTAGAAGCGGACCAGCACGTGCGGAAGGCCCATGGTGCCGAGGGCGAGGGCCAGCAGCAGGCTGTACGTCGCGTAGACGGGGTGGCCCTGCCCGGCGAGACCGTGCAGCGGCTGGGCCCACCCGGGGTCGGACCGCAGGACGTCCGGGGCCGGCGTGCCGTCGCCGACCCAGACGGCCAGCAGCACGAAGGCCGGCACGGCGATGGCGGTGAGCTTGATCCAGTACTGCACGGCCTGCACGAGGGTGATCGAGCGCATGCCACCGGCGGCGACGTTGGCGACGACGACGACCGCGACGACCAGGCCGCCGAGCCAGGACGGCGCCCCGGTCACGGCCCGCAGTGCCAGCCCTGCACCCTGCAGCTGCGGCAGCAGGTAGAGCCAGCCGATGCCGACCACGAGCAGCGAGCACAGGCGCCGGATCGCGGTGGACTCGAGCCGGGCCTCGGCGAAGTCGGCGAGGGTGTACGCCCCGGAGCGCCGCAGCGGGGCGGCGACGAGGACGAGGAGCACGACGTAGCCGACGGTGTACCCGACCGGGAACCACAGCATGTCGAGGCCTCCGGTGTAGACCAGGCCTGCGATGCCGAGAAAGCTTGCGGCAGAGAGGTACTCGCCACCGATCGCGCTCGCGTTGCGGTAGGGCGTGACGGTGCGGCCGGCGACGTAGAAGTCGCTCGTGGTGCGCGACAGCCGCAGGCCGAACGCGCCGACCGCGAGCGTCACTGCGCAGACCAGGACGATCGCGACGACGCCGTATGCCGTGTTCACGCCGGGTCCCCGCCCGCGCCGCGCGCCGTGGTCCCGTGCGTCATCGCCGTCCGACCTCGCGGCTGAACTGCGCCTCCACCCGTTCCGAGGCGCGCACGTAGTACCGGGCGACGACGAGGGCGACCGGGTAGACGACGAGCGCCAGGACCAGCCAGGCCAGGGGGATCCCGCCGAAGGTCAGCGCCCGGGTCGCCGGCACCAGCAGGAACAGCAGTGGCAGGCCCCCGAGCCCGACCGCGCCGAACGCCAGCACCTGCAGGGCCAGCCGCAGCTGCGCCGCCATCAGGCCGGACATGTAGACCTCGCCGAGCGTGCTCTGCTCGTCCAGGTCCCGGGTCAGCGGTCGCGGCGTGCTGCGCGTGGGCGCGTCGCGGCGGCTCGAGGTGACACGCACCCGCGGCGGCGGGTCCTCCCGTTCGCTCACCGCTAGGTCCCCGGTGCCGGCCTCGGAGCCCGCAGCAGCCGGTCGCGCAGCTCACGCGTGTGCCGTCGGCTGACCTGCAGCTCGACGTCGTCGAGGACCACGCTGCAGCGGCCGTGCTCCATGCGGACCTCTCGGACGTGGGGCAGCGACACGAGCGTGCTGCGGTGGATGCGGACGAAACCCGCTGTGGCCCAACGCTCCTCGAGCGTCGACAACGGGATCCGCACCAGGTGCGATCCGGTGTCGGTGTGCAGCCGCGCATAGTCGCCCTGCGCCTGCGCGTACCGGATCTGGCTGCGGGCCACGAACCGCGTCACGCCGGCCAGCTCGACGGGGATCGTCTCGTCGTCGGGCTCGGTGCGGGGCAGGGGAGGGCCGGGCTCACGCGCGGCGACCACGCGGCGTACGGCCTCCGCGAGCCGGTCGGCGCGCACCGGCTTCATCACGTAGTCGGTGGCCTCCACCGCGAACGCGTCGACGGCGTGCTTGTCGTGGGCGGTGACGAAGACGACCTGCGGTCGCTGGCTGAACCGGGCGATGACCCGGGCGAGCTCCATGCCGTCGAGCCCGGGCATCGAGATGTCGGAGAAGACGACGTCGACGTCGCCGGCGTCCAGGGCCCGGAGGGCGTCGGCCCCGCTGGAGGCGGTGCGCACCTCGCGGACACGGGTGTCCTGGCGCAGCAGCCAGCTGAGCTCCTCGAGGGCGGGCGCCTCGTCGTCGACGACGAGGGCGCGGAGGGCCGGACCCGCGGCGCCGCCGTCGGCGTCCTGCGGGCGGACGTTCTCCGGGTCTGCGGAGGGGGCGCCGGCCACGGGCGAAGCCTACGTGGTGGCGTGGACGCCGGGCGCGTACTTGGGCACCCGGAACGTCACCTTGGTGCCGGCGCCCGGCGCGGTCTCGACGACGAGCCCGAAGTCGTCGCCGTAGACCTGCCGCAGGCGGGCGTCGACGTTGCCCAGGCCGATGCTGTCGGCGTCGGCGTGGCCGTCGAGCGCCGCCCGCACGACGACCGGGTCGGACCCGACGCCGTCGTCCTCGACCGTGATCGTGGCCGCGGCGCCGTCGTCCGTGGCCACGATCCGCACCTGGCCCCCGCCCTCCTTGCCGGCGAGGCCGTGGCGGACGGCGTTCTCGACCAGCGGCTGGATCGCGAGGTACGGCACCGTGACCGGCAGCACCTCGGGGGCCACGAGCAGGGAGATCCGCAGCCGGTCGCCGAAGCGGGCCTGCTCGAGGGTGAGGTACCGCTCGACGTTGCGCAGCTCCTCGGCGAGGGTCGTGAACGCACCGCCGCGCCGCAGGGCGTACCGGGTGAAGTCGGCGAACTCCAGCAGCAGCTCCCGGGCCCGGGCGGGGTCGGTCCGGACGAACGTCGCGATCGCCGCGAGGGCGTTGTAGATGAAGTGCGGGCTGATCTGGGCCCTCAGGGCGCGCAGCTCGGCCTCCATGGCGCGGCTGCGCTGGTGGCCGAGCTCCGCGAGCTCGGCCTGGGTCGCCATCCAGCCCGCCACCTCCTCGGTCGCGCGGGCGAGGCCTGCCGAGGCCTGCGGTCCGTATGCCGTGATGGCGGCCACCACGCGGTCGCCGGTCACCACCGGTGCCACCACGGCGGTGCGCAGCGGGCAGTCGGGGTCGTGGCACTGCACCCGGTCCGGGCCCAGGACGATGGTCCGGCCCGTGCGCAGCACCTCGGCGGCGTGCTCCGGGGCCTTGGGGGCGTGCTGGTCGGGGAGCCCGTCGGCTGCGATGAGTCCCGTGCCGTCGCAGACGGCGACGGCGGACGAGCCCAGCAGGCTGCGCAGGTGTCGGGCCGCCTTGGCCGTGCCCTCGGGGGTGAGCCCGTCCTGCAGGTGCCTGGCGGCGAGGGACGCGGTGTGCAGGGTGCGGTACGTCGCCTGGTCGACGTCCGAGACGAAGCCGCGCCGGGCGCTGCGGCCCTGGTGGACCAGCCGTACCAGCGCGTAGAGGAGCACCATCGCGCCCGCGACGACGATGGCGGTGGGGACGGAGAAGCTGCCCGACACAGGGGCACTGTAGGGCGCGGGGCGTCCGGGTGGTGGCTGCCTGCGCCGGGCGGTGGCCGCCTCTCTAGGCTGCTGGCCGTGGTCGACGTCGCCTCCTCCCTCACCGCCCTGGGCGAGCTGCCCGGCATACCCGAGAAGGTCGCGGCCGCGCGGCAGGCGTGCGAGCAGCTGCGCTGGCACGAGGCGCTGCGCCGGCGCATCCCCGAGGCGTCGGCGGAGTCCCGGGTCCGCGGTGCCCAGGCGAGCGCCGCCCTCGAGGGCGCGACCGTGCCGCTCGACCTGGTCCGCGACGTCATGCGCGGGGCGGCGCAGTGGCCCCTCGAGCCGGACCCGGTCGAGCAGGTGGCCCGCGGTGCCGTCCAGGCGACCGCGGAGAGCGAGCACGTGCGGGCGCTGGTGTCGTCGGTGCCCCTTCAGGCCCTGGCGCGGCTGCACGTGGCTGCGGCCGCCGGGCTCGTGGCTCCCGACCAGCTCGGTCGTCCGCGCACCGGTGACGAGGGCAGTGCGGAGTTCACCGACCTGGGCCCGGCCCCGGACGCCGCCTCGCTGGCGGCACGCCTCGAGTCCCTCACCGCGGTCCTCACCGTCGACGCGGCTGTCCCGGCCCTGGTCGTCGCCGCCGTCGCCCATGCCGAGGTGGTCACGGCGCGCCCCTTCGTCCGCGGCAACGGTGTCGTCGCCCGGGCACTGGCCCGGGCGGTCGTCCAGGCCCGGGGACTCGACCCGACCGGGGTCGCGGTCGTGGAGGCCGGCCACGCGGCCCAGGGCGGCCCGGCGTACCTCGGCGCGCTCGCGGCCTACGCCACCGGTTCCGGTGCAGGAGTGGGCCTGTGGCTGGAGCACTGCGCGGACGCGCTCGTCGCGGCGGCGGGTGCGGGGGTCGAGGTCTGCGACGCCGTGCGGGCCGGCCGGCTGTCCTGAGTCGCCCGTCCGGGCCCGCAGGCTGCTGACCTGCAGCGACCTGCTCGGGACGAACCCGGGACCAAAGTCAAGGGTTACGTTGGCCCGCCGACAGGGGTAGACATGAGGTAAGTCGACGTACGCGAGTCCGACGACCACCGCGATCCTCCTCGGGCACCCACGCGCGGGCAGTCCACTGGTGGACCGATCGTGGGCGGGCTTGTCCCGCTGCGACAACAGAGTGCACGCCTGGTAACTCGAGCCGGGTCGCGGTCGATGGCACCTCGCACCAGCGGGGTGCCATCCCGTGTCCGGGCCTGTCCGGGCGCACCTGTGAGCACCGTCACAGGGGTCGGCCTCGTCCGCGCAGGGCTCGCGCAGGCTCGCGGTGGGGGCGCCCGGCGGGCCGGCGCCGAACCGGCCGGGGCCCGCGCCGGACTCGGGCCAGGCGCGCGCCACGCCGGTCGCGTGGCGAGTTGCGGTTGAAGGCTAAATGGTCCACGATTACTCCGTTCGCTCCCCCTCGGGGTCGAGCGGACCGGCGCACCTGCTCCTCCCCCCCGGAGCATGGCGCGTCGACGGCCCCGGTTGTCCCCCCGACCGGGGCCGTCCCCTTTCCCGGCGCAGAAACCGCCGCCGAGGTGTGCTGCAGCCGAGGTTTGCTGCGTGAGCGCCGGGCCGACCGTGACGTCCGCTGCGCTCGCGGACGCGGGGCACGCCGGTCCTGGCCGGCCTGCTGAGGGCGTGCCCCGGTCCTCGGTGGCTGTCGTCCACAGCCCGCGGCCACGGACCGCTTCGTCCACAGGCCCGTGGCCCCGCACTGCCCGCACCGGTTGTCCCACACGAGGCTGGCCGGCATGGACCACCACGTGATCGGTGTCGTCGGCGCCTCCGGAGGCCTGGGGGCGTCGACGCTGGCCGTCGCCCTCGCCGTCCGCGCGGGTCCGCTCGTCGGCGTGACCGCCTGTGTCGACGGCCGTCCCGACGTCGGTGGGGTGGACGTCACCGCCTGCGTCGAGCACCTGCCCGGGCTGCGCTGGGGAGACCTCGCCGACCTGCGCGGCCGCGTCGACGGTGCCGCGCTGCTGCGGGCGCTGCCGGGGGACGGGTCCCTGCGCGTGCTCGCCGCCCGCGGCACCCCTGCGGGCCGTGCCACGGTTCGGGCGGTCGTGGAAGGGCTGGCGGGCGTGTGCGGTCTCGTGGTCCTCGACACCGGAGCGGCCCCGGAGCTGGTGGACCTGTGCACCTCGGTCGTGGTCCTGGCCGGCGTCAGCGCCCGGCGCCTGGCGGACGCGGGGGCGCTGGTCCAGGCCGCTGCGCTGCCGGCCGACACCCACCTCGTCCTGCGCGGCGCACACCGCGAGCCGGTCGCGCCCGAGGACGTCGCCGTGCACCTGGACCTCCCCCTCGCGGCGGTGCTGCGGGACGACGCGCGGGTGCGTGCCGACGAGGACCGTGCACGGCTGCCGGGGTCGCGTGCGCGCGGCGCCGTCGAGACGGTGGCCGACCGGTTGCTGGCGCTCGTGGGGGTGGGCGCGGGACCGGGGCCGGCCGTGCCCCGGCCGGCGCCGCCGGAGGACAGGGCGGACCCATGGCCGTCGGTGCCGTCGGCTGCGGACCGGTTGGGGGAGCTCGATACGACGCCCGCGGACCGTGGAGGTGGGCGGTGACCCGGGCGGACGCCGACGGTCGTCGGACCCGCCCGGTCGCACCCGGCCAGGGTCGAGCCATCGCGGACCAGATCCGACGAGGCCAGTCCCCGGACGAGCGCCTCGTCCGGGAGGTCGCGGCGGTCGACACCGCCACACTCGGTGCCGCCGGTGTCCGTGCCGCGCGCGAACACCTGGCAGCCGAGGTGCTCGGGGCAGGCCCGCTCGAGCCCTTGCTGCTCGACCCCGACGTCACCGACGTGCTCGTCAACGGCGACGGCTCGGTCTGGGCCGACCGCGGGGCCGGCCTCGTCCGGGCCGAGGTGCAGCTCGAGGACCCCGCCGCGGCCCGTCGCCTGGCCGTCCGGCTGGCCGGGCTCGCCGGGCGGCGGCTCGACGAGAGCCAGCCCTGGGTGGACGGGCTGCTGCCGGGCAGCGTGCGCCTCCACGCGATCCTCCCGCCGCTGGTCGACGGCGGTGCCCACGTCAGCCTGCGGGTGCCGCGGGCCCGAGCCGACGGGCTGCGCGCCCTCCGGGAATCCGGCATGTTCGGGCCGGTGACGGAGGAGCTGCTGCGCCGTCTCGTGCTCGCCCGCTGCTCGTTCGTCGTGACGGGCGGGACGGGGTGCGGCAAGACGACCCTGCTCGCCGCCCTGCTGGCCGAGGTGCCGCACCCGGAGCGCCTGGTGCTCGTCGAGGACGTGCGCGAGCTCCAGGTGAGCCATCCCCACGTCGTACGCCTCCAGGGCCGGGGCGCCAACGTCGAGGGACGCGGGGCGGTCGGCCTCGTGGACCTCGTGCGACAGGCCCTGCGCATGCGCCCGGACCGGCTCGTGGTGGGGGAGGTGCGCGGCGCCGAGGTCCGCGAGATGCTCGCCGCGCTCAACACCGGCCACGAGGGCGGCTGCGGCACCGTGCACGCCAACGCGCCCGCCGACGTCCCGGCCCGGTTCGAGGCCCTGGGGGCGCTGGCAGGTATGCCGCCGGCTGCCGTCCACGCCCAGCTCGCGTCCGCGGTCCGCGTGGTCGTGCATGTGCAGCGACGCCCGGAGGGGCGCCGGGTGGCGTCGCTGTCCGTGCTGAGGTCGGCGCGTGACACCGGGCAGGTCCGCTGTGCCCTCGCGCTGGACGCGGTCACTGGTACCAGGGGCCCGGCGTGGCTCGAGCTGTGCGAGGCGGTCGCTGCCGCTCCGTCGGCCGGCGACCACGGCGGTGGCGACCGACGCAGCGACGGTGTCGCGGGCGCTGACCACGGTGCGCGCCCTGTCGGTGGGCCGCTGACGGGGGCGGGCGCATGACCGGTGTCGTCCTGTGCTCGCTGCTGGCGGGGGTGGCCGTGCTGGCATGGCCCCGTGCGGGACCGCCGTTGCCCCAGTGGTCGACGAGTGGCGACGAGGTCGCGGGCGGCGGGTTCTTGCGGGGGCGGCTCACGGGGTCCGGCTCGCGCAGGGCCCGCCGCAGCCGGGACGAGGCATTGGGGGAGCTGCTCGCGCTGGTGGCCGGTCCCCTGCGCTCCGGTGCACCGGCCCCGGTCGCGCTGGAGGCCGCGCGGTCGGCCCTCGGACCCGGCCCCTTGGACGGCCTCGTGGCCGAGCTCGTCTCGACCGGTCGGCGCGCCGAGCCGCTCGCGCCCGTGTGGTCACGGTGGGCGGACCGCCTCGGGAGCGACGAGCTGCGGTTCGTCGCGCGGGCCTGGGCGCTCACGGAGGACACCGGGGCCCCGCTCGCGAACGCCCTCGAGACCTCCCTGGACGTCGTGCGCGCCCGGCGTCGTGCGGCGGACCGGGTCGCCTCGGCAGCCGCGGGACCGCGGGCCTCGATGCTCGTGCTGCTGCTCCTGCCGCTGTCCGGGCCGCTCGTGGGCCTGGCCTGTGGGATCGGTCCCCGGACGCTCTACCTGTCGAGCCCGGCGGCCACCGGCAGCCTGCTCGCCGGACTGGTCCTGGCGGCGCTGGCGCGGTGGTGGAGCGCCCGGATCCTGGCGCGGGCCGCATGACCGGGCTGGCCGTGCTGCTCGCCGTGGCCGCGGTCCTGCTGTGGCCGTCGCGCGACCGGGCCGGCTCAGCTCCGGCTGCCGTGACCGCCCGACGACCGCGAGGGGCGGCACCTGCCCCCGCGACGACGCCGCGACCCGAGGACGTCGCTGATACGCTGGTGCTGGTGGTCCTGGCCCTGCGGTCGGGTGCTGACCTGGCCGGTGCGGTGAGCGGCGTGGCAGCCGTCTCGCAGGGTGCGGTGCGCCGTGACCTCGACGCGGTCGTGGCTGCGCTGCGCTGGGGTGTACCGGTCGCCGAGGCGTGGGGGTATGCCGGGCCCGTCTGGCGTCCGGCGGCGCTCGCGTTCCAGATGGCCGCCGGCACCGGCGCCTCTCCCACCGGCCTGCTGGTCGAGGCCGGCGCCCGGATCCGGGACGAGCAGGAGCAGGACCAGGCGCGCCGCGCGGCGCGGGCCGGGGTGCTGCTGGTGCTGCCGCTCGGCCTCGGCTTCCTGCCCGCGTTCGCCTTTACGGCCGTCGTCCCCGTCGTGCTGGCCCTGGCGACGAGCGTGCTGGGCTCGTCGGCACCGTGAGGCTTCGTCCACAGTCCGTCGCCTGCCCGCACGTTGTCCACGGGTCGCGACGGCCGACCTGCCCGGGTTCTCGGATCCTCGCTTCGCTGGTGACAGGGAAGGCGCGATGGCCTTCACCACACGGGAGGAGTTCTCATGAAGAGGTCATTGGCCCACAGGTTCGAGGGGCTGCGGCGCCGCGCGGAGGCCGGCATGACGACGGCCGAGTACGCGGTGGGCACGTTGGCCGCCTGCGCTTTTGCGGCCGTGCTGCTGGCGGTGGTCCGCTCCGGCGGGGTGAAGTCCGCCCTGGCGGGGATCATCACCACCGCCCTCCGGACGGTCGGGTGAGCCGGCGACGCGAGAATGGGATGGCGACCGTCGAGCTGGCGGTCGCCCTCCCCGCCGTCGTGCTGTGCCTCGTCCTCGGCCTGGGAGCGGTGCGGGCCGTCACGGACCAGGTCCGGTGCACCGACGCGGCCCGGGCGGCAGCGCGGGCCGCCGCCCGCGGCGACGCCCCCGGCAACGCGGTCGCCCTCGGACGCCGGCTGGCGCCACCCGGGGCCACCGTCACCGTCGAGGTGGCGGGGTCCACGGTCGAGTCCGCCGTCCGCGGCCGCCCACCTCGTGCGCTGCACTGGCTCGGTCCGGTCGGTGCGCCGTCCGCCCGCGCCGTGGCTGCACGCGAGGACCTCGGGTGAGTGTGGTCACCGGCCGCCACAGGGTCCGCCCCCACCCCGTGGCAGGTCGCCGTGACGGCCGGCTGGCCCGTGCCCGCGCCGGCGGGTCGTGCCAGGAGCGCGGGAGCGGGACGGTCCTGATGGTGGCCGTCGTTGCCGTGCTGTTCCTGCTCACCATCGCCGGGGTCGCCGTGGCGAGCGCGGTGCTGGCCATGCACCGCGCCAGGGCGGCAGCCGACCTGGCTGCGCTCTCGGGCGCGGTGGCGCTGGCGCAGGGTCAGCCGTCCTCCTCGGCCTGTGGCGCTGCGCGGGTCGTGGCGGCGCGCAACGGTGCCGTGCTCCGGAACTGCCGGGCCGGGGCGGACGGCTCGGTGCTGGTGCGGACGAGCACCCACGTCACCCTCGCGATCCCCGGCCAGCCCCGGGCCGCCGTTGCCTCGGCACGAGCTGGTCCGACGCCGCCCGATCCAATGCAATGAGGCCGCCGCCCGGAAGGGTCCGGGCGGCGGCCTCGAGTGTGCGTCGGCGACGCGGTCAGCTGGTGCTGTCGTCCCGACCGGTGCGGCCCATGATCTTGTCGGCCACGGTGCGGTGGCGGTGGCGTCCGGGCTCGGCGTCGGAGGCGGTGTCGTCGACCTCGTCGTCCGCGTCGTGCGTCGTGGTGCCGTTGCCCTCGACCCCGTTCCGCGAGGACCCGGCGCCGTCGTCCCAGGTCGCCGGCAGGTCGGTGGCCTCGGCGCGCCGCTCGTTGGCGCTGTCGTCCAGCGCCCTGTCGTGGTCCGGGGCAGCGCCGGCGGACCCGGCGGCGTCGGTGCCGAGACCGTCGCGGTCCGCGGCCTCGGTCGCGCCGCGGTCACCGAGCCCGTCGTGGGTGCGGTCGTCCCGGTGGGCGACGCCCTCGGCGGCGGCTCCGGCCAGGGCCCCCCCGCCGGCCGCGACCGCAGCACTGTGGCGGTCCTCGAGCTCACGCTCGACCCGGGCGCGCTCGTCGGCGCGGATGCGTGACTCGTCCTCGGAGCGGCGGCTCGCGTACTCCTCCTCGCGGGCCCGGTCGCGCTCGGCCAGCCGGGACTCGAACTCCTGCTCGCGGACCCGGTCGCGCTCGGCGATCGCCTGCTGGTGGGTCTCCTCGGCGCGGTTGCGCTCGTCGGCGCGGATGTTCTCCTCGAACTCGGCCTGTCGCTGCGCCTCCTTGGCCTCGCGGCGAGGACGGGCGCGGCGTCGGGCACTGCCGCGCAGCAGCGCGAGGCCGAGCCACAGGAGCAGCAGCACGACGGCACCGGCGATGACGAGCGCGAGGGGCGTCATGCCCACGCTGATCCCGGCGGCATCGAGGTTCACGGGCGTGGTCAGTGACTGGGTGGCGAGGAACAGCAGCACGCCTGCTGCGATCGCCACGATGACGACGAGAAGTCCGAGGACCAGCACGAGGCCTACCTCCAGTGGTCAAGGGCGCGTGGTGCGCCGTCCGCCTCGACCATAGTGGCTGGGTGGGCGGAGCGCTGTTCGAGCAACGTCCGGTTTGTCCAGCACGGCCGGCGGCAAAACCGCAGGTCAGGGACCTGACGCCGCCTCACGTCCCAGCTCGCCCATCGTGGCCCGCAGCAGCCGCGCGGCTCCCACCTTGTCCAGGGGCTCGTTGCCGTTGCCGCACTTGGGCGACTGGACGCACGCCGGGCACCCGGCCTCGCAGCCGCACCCCTCGATCGTCTCGAGCGTGGCCCGCAGCCAGGCACTGACCGCCTCGTGCGCGCGCTCGGCGAAGCCTGCCCCGCCGGGGTACCCGTCGTAGACCATGATCGTCGGCAGGCCCGTGTCGGGGTGATCGGCCGTGGACACACCGCCGATGTCCCACCGGTCGGAGGTCGCCACCAAGGGCAGCATCCCGATGGCTGCGTGCTCGGCCGCGTGGGCGGCGCCGGGGATGTCGACCTCGGCCACCCCGGCAGCGGCGAGCCACGAGACCGGCATCGTCCACCAGACAGCCTTGGTCCGCAGCGTCCGCGGCGGGAGGTCGAGGGGGTGCGTGCCCAGGACCTCCCCGCTCGGCAGGCGCCGCAGGAAGGAGGTCACCTGCGTGTGGACCCGGACCGAGCCGAAGCACACCTCGAGGGGCCCGACCCGTCGCGAGCGCTCGGCCGCCACGATGTCGAACGCGCTCACCGACTGGGCGAACGTGCTCCACCCCGGGTCGCCGCGCACGACGGTCGCGGTGCCGCCCTCGAGGTCGAGCTCGGTGACGACGTACGTCTGGCCCTGGTGGACGTGCACCGCCCCGGCGTGCACCTGCGTGTGGGCGCTCGCGCCGTCGATGGTTCCCAGCACCCGACCCGTGCGGCTCTCCACGATCCCGACGACCTCGCCGGCCCCGCGCAGGGACAGGTGGTCACCGGGCCGGTCCGAGCGCGCCCAGTACCACCCGCCGTTGGGCCGGCGCCGCAGGATGCCGCGCGCGACGAGCGCATCGAGCAGCGGCCGGGCCACCGCCTCGCCCCCGAACAGGTCGAGGTCGACCTCACGCAGCGGCAGCTCCGCCGCGGCGGCCGCGAGGTGCGGACCGAGGACGTACGGGTTCTCCGGGTCGAGGACCGCCGCCTCCACCGGCTGGCCGAACACGACCTCCGGGTGCCCGACGACGTAGGTGTCGAGGGGGTCGTCGGCCGCGACGTAGACGGCCAGCGAGCGCGTCCCGGCGCGCCCGGCCCGTCCCGCCTGCTGCCAGAGCGAGGCCCGCGTGCCGGGCCACCCGGCCATGAGCACGGCGTCCAGGCCGGACACGTCGACGCCGAGCTCGAGCGCGTTGGTGGCAGCCAGCCCGACGAGCGTGCCGTCGCGCAGCGAGCGCTCGAGCTCGCGGCGCTCCTCGGGAAGGTAACCGCCCCGGTATGCCGCGACGCCCGTGGCCGCCCGCACGTGCCCCTCGTCGTCCAGCGTGCGCCGGGCGCTCGTCGCCAGCGCCTCGACACCGGCGCGCGACCGCGCGAACGCGACGGTCTGCACCCGGTCGGCGACGAGCGACGCGAGCAGGTCCGCGGCCTCGGACGTCGCGCTGCGGCGGCCCGACCCGTCGGGCAGCTCGCCCGGCTCCCACAGCGCGAAGGTCATCGCCTCCCGCGGTGACCCGTCCCGCGTGACCTCCTCGAACTCGAGCCCCGTGAGCCGCTGCGCGTGCAGCCCGGGGTCGCGCACGGTCGCGGACGCCAGCACGAACGTCGGGTGCGACCCGTACCGCGCGCAGACCCGCCGGAGCCGGCGCAGCAGCGCGGCGAGGTGCGAGCCGAACACGCCCCGGTAGACGTGGCACTCGTCCACGACGACGTACCTCAGGGCCCGTAGGAACGGGGCCCAGCGCTCGTGCCCGGGCAGCAGCGAGTGGTGCACGAGGTCCGGGTTGCTCAGGACGAGCTGGGCGTGGTCGCGGATCCAGCGCCGCTCCTCGGTGGGGGTGTCGCCGTCGTAGGTGGCAGCGCGGACTCCCGGCACGGCCCACGCCTGGATCCGGGCGAGCTGGTCGGCGGCCAGTGCCTTGGTGGGGGAGAGGTAGAGCGCCGTCGCACCTCGGCCCGACGGCGCCGCAGCGCCCTCGACGACGGCCGAGAGGACGGGAAGCAGGTACCCCAGGCTCTTGCCCGACGCCGTCCCGGTCGACATCACGACGTGCCGGCCGGCCCACGCGTGGTCGGCGGCCTCGCGCTGGTGGGACCACAGGGAGGTGATCCCGGTGCCGGCGCACGCGGCATACACGGTCGGGTCCACCCACGATGGCCACGGCTCGGGACGCGCGCTCCGCGCCGGCACCTCGTGGACGTGGCGCAGCCGGTCGGGCGCACCGGACGCGAGCGCGGACAGTGCGGCCAGCGGGTCGAAGCCGGGGGGTCGGCCGAGCTCTCCGGCCGCCCCGCGGCTCGCCGCTGGGGATCCGGTGGCGCTGGGGATGGACATTGCCGCTACGGTAATCCCGTGGGCTGACGGTCTCCGTCGCGCCCGGTCAACGCGGTGAAAGGCAAGAGGCGTGGATCTGTCGGTCTCCAGCACGGAGCAGGGTGCCGTGACGGTGGTGCACGTCGCCGGTGAGATCGACGTCTACACGGCCCCCCTGCTGCGCGAGGTGCTCGACAAGCAGGTGGCCGCCGGGCGCACCGAGCTGGTCGTCGACCTCGAGAAGGTCACCTTCATGGACAGCACCGGCCTCGGCGTCCTGGTCGGCCGGCTCAAGCTCGTCCGCGGCCAGAACGGCACGCTGCGCATCGTCAGCGCCCAGGACCGCATCCTCAAGGTCTTCAAGATCACCGGCCTGGACAAGGTGTTCCACATCTACCCGACCGTCGAGGAAGCCACCGCCGCGTCGGCGGTCTGAGCTCTCGGCGTCACAGCACGGAGGCGGCCGACCGGTCCGGCTCACACGCCGCGCCGCGGCCACGGACAGGCGCACACGCTGCGAAAACACCGCAGGAAATCTGCGTGTGACCCTGCTCACCCGCTGACATTTACGGTGTGACGTGCATTACCCTCGCGACATCGTCCCCTCGTGCGGCGCGCTGGCCAGCGTGCCCGTGGGCGGTTTGGAGAGTTTCCCCATCGAGGAGGATGGAATGTTGCGCGTCGCGCCAGCCGCCAGTGCCCTCACACTGGACGGCTCCAATCTCACCCTGGTGATCGTGGTGGCCGTGGTTGCCGTCATCGCGCTCGGCATGGGTGTGTTCTTCCGCCAGCAGGTCCTGTCGCACGACGCCGGCACCGAGAAGATGCAGGAGATCGGTGCCGCCGTGGAGGAGGGCGCCCAGGCGTACCTCGCCCGGCAGTTCAAGACCCTCGGCATCTTCGTCGTGCTCGTCTTCGGCCTCCTGCTCCTGTTGCCCGCCGACACGGCGAGCATCCGCTGGGGACGGTCCGCCTTCTTCGTCGTCGGCGCGCTCTTCTCCGCCTCGATCGGCTACCTCGGCATGAGCCTGGCCGTGAAGGCGAACGTCCGGGTCGCCTCGGCTGCACGCGAGGGCGACCGCGACGGCGGTATGCGGATCGCGTTCCGCACCGGTGGCACCGTCGGCATGGCGACGGTGGGCCTCGGCCTGCTCGGCGCCTCCGTCGTCGTCCTGCTCTACAAGGGTGACGCCCCCAAGGTGCTCGAGGGCTTCGGCTTCGGCGCCGCCCTGCTCGCCATGTTCATGCGTGTCGGTGGCGGCATCTTCACCAAGGCCGCCGACGTGGGCGCCGACCTCGTCGGCAAGGTCGAGGCCGGCATCCCCGAGGACGACCCGCGCAACGCCGCGACGATCGCCGACAACGTGGGCGACAACGTCGGTGACTGCGCCGGCATGGCTGCCGACCTCTTCGAGTCGTATGCCGTGATGCTCGTGGCCGCGCTGATCCTCGGCTCGGTCGCGTTCGGCACCTACGGCCTGGTCTTCCCGCTCCTCGTGCCCGCCATCGGCGCGGTCACCGCCCTCATCGGCGTCTTCATCACCCGCGTGAAGCCCGGCGAGAACGCGCTGTCGGCCATCAACCGCGGCTTCTACATCTCGGCCGCCATCGCCGCCGTCCTGTCGGCCGTCGCCGCCTTCGTCTACCTGCCCGACACCTTCAAGGGTCTGGAGTCGACGGACCAGTCCGTGTCGCAGCTGACGGGCAACCCGCGGGTCACGGCGATCCTGGCCGTGGTCATCGGCATCGTCCTCGCCGCGATCATCCTGTGGCTGACCGGCTACTTCACCGGCACCGACAAGCGTCCCACCCGGGACGTCGCCCGCACCTCGCTCACCGGCGCTGCCACGGTCGTCCTGTCCGGCATCGGCGTCGGCCTCGAGTCGGCCGTCTACACCGCGGTCATCATCGGTGGCGCGGTCTACCTGGCCTTCCTGCTCGGTGGCGGCTCGGTCGTCCTGTCCCTGTTCCTCATCGCGCTCGCGGGCTGCGGCCTGCTGACCACGGTCGGCGTCATCGTCGCCATGGACACCTTCGGCCCGGTGTCGGACAACGCCCAGGGCATCGCGGAGATGTCCGGCGACGTGGACGGCGAGGGCGCGCAGATCCTCACCGACCTCGACGCGGTCGGCAACACCACCAAGGCCATCACCAAGGGCATCGCGATCGCGACGGCCGTCCTCGCGGCCACCGCGCTGTTCGGCTCGTACTCCGACGCCTGGCGCGGCGCCTTCGACCCGATCCTGGCCAAGCTCGAGCAGCAGGCCCAGACCGGCGTCATCGGCCAGGCCGAGGTGCAGGCGATCCAGAAGCAGCTGACCACCTCCTTCGGGCTGGAGATCGTCTCCCCGAACGTCCTGGTCGGCCTGCTCATCGGTGCCGCGGTCGTGTTCCTCTTCTCCGGGCTCGCCATCAACGCGGTGACCCGCGCCGCCGGTGCCATCGTGTTCGAGGTCCGTCGCCAGTTCCGCGACATCCCCGGGATCATGGAGGGCACCGCCCGTCCCGAGTACGGCAAGGTCGTCGACATCTGCACCAAGGACTCGCTGCGTGAGCTGGCGACGCCGGGCCTGCTGGCGGCCCTGATGCCGGTCGCGGTCGGCTTCGGCCTCGGCATCGGTGCGCTGGCCGGGTTCCTCGCCGGCGCCATCGGTACCGGCGCCCTCATGGCCGTGTTCCTCGCCAACTCCGGTGGGGCCTGGGACAACGCGAAGAAGATCGTCGAGGACGGCCACTTCGGCGGCAAGGGCAGCGACGCCCACGCGGCCACCGTCATCGGCGACACCGTCGGTGACCCCTTCAAGGACACCGCCGGCCCCGCCATCAACCCGCTCATCAAGGTCATGAACCTCGTGTCGGTGCTCATCGCCCCCGCGATCGTGACCCTGTCGATCGGTGACGGGAAGAACAGCCCGGTCCGATACGGCATCGCGATCGCGGCGCTGGTCATCGTCATCGGTGCGGTCGCGGTCTCCAAGTCCCGCGACCTCGCGATCGGCGACGACGAGTCCGCCACGCGGGCCGGCGCAGTGGCTCCCGACACGGGCGCCGCCACCGTCCCGGGTGCGGCGACCTCCTCGGAGGCCTCGACCGCCGGTGGTCCCACCCCCGGAGCGGGCCCGACCGACGGCACCGTCCCCGGCCACACCGCCGAGGCGACGGAGGAGCCCGTCAACCGCTGACCCCCTCGGGAGCCGACGCGGCCGGAGCCACCACGGGTGGCGCCGGCCGCGTCGTCGTGCGGGAACTGCGTTCAGTCGACTCGGACCGGTGTCGGCGCGCACCCCCGCGCCCCTAGGCTGGGGCGCGTGCACAGCCCTCTCTTCGACCAGGCCAACCTCGAGGTCCAGGCGCAGCAGCGCTTCGCCCTGCAGAACCCGCAGATGCTGCGCGTCCACCTCGGTGGCGACGTCCTCGCCGTCAAGGGAGCGATGGTCGCCTACCAGGGGGCGATCCGCTTCGACCACGAGAGCGCCGGCAGCGTCGGCAAGCTCTTCAAGAAGGTCGTCACGGGCGAGGACGTGTCGCTCATGCGGGTCTCCGGAGAGGGTGACGTCTTCTTCGCCTCCGAGGGCGGCTTCGTCTTCCTCGTCGACCTCGCCGGGGACGCCCTGTCGGTGAACGCCCGGAACCTGCTGGCGTTCGACTCGAGCATCGGCTGGGACATCAAGCGGGTCCAGGGCGCCGGCATGCTCAGCGGCGGCCTGTTCAACACGACCCTGCAGGGCACCGGCACGGTGGCCATCCACACGGTCGGCCAGCCCGTCGTCCTCGACTGCGGCCAGCAGCCGACGTACGTCGACGTGCAGGCCTGCGTCGGCTGGTCCGCCAACCTCGTGCCCCAGGTCGTGTCGAGCATGAACGTGCGGTCCATGCTGCGCGGCGGCTCCGGTGAGGCGTTCCAGTACGCGTTCTCCGGACCGGGCTTCGTGATCGTGCAGCCGAACGAGTGGACCCCGCCGCCGGCGCAGGGCGGCAGCAGCGGTGGTGGCTTCAACCTGGGCGGGCTGCTCGACTGATGAGCGCGCCGCCGCCGATCGTCGACGCCGACCTCGTCGCCCGCCTGCGCGCCGACCTCGAGCACGCGGCATACACCGTCGAGGCGGTGGGGGAGCTGCTCGGGCCGCTCGCCTCCGCGGCCCTGGGTCGCGAGCAGGTGCTGCCCGCGCAGCGGGTGACCGCCACGGCCGGGACCCCGCTGGCGACGCTCGTCCGGCTCTTCACCCTCGGTGACGCGGTCGACGCCGACGACGCGGCCCGCGCCCTGCCCACGCTCGGCGTCGAGGGGGCCGAGCGGCTGCGCCTCGTGGTGCAGCAGGGCCCCGGCGTCGTGGCCACGTGCGACCTGCGCCCCTACGCCGACGAGGACCACGCCTGGTGGGTGGCCTCGGACCTGTCCGAGCTCGCCACCCGCGCACCGTTGTCCGAGGACCACGTGCTCGGCATCGGCGGCGCCTCGACGACCCTCGCCTCCTGGACGCCCCGCCCACGGGTGGAGCGGGCCCTCGACCTCGGCACGGGCTGCGGCGTGCAGGCGCTGCACCTCGGCGCCCACGCCGCGTCCGTCACCGTCACCGACATCTCGGCGCGCGCGCTGGCGTATGCCGCGTTCAACGCCGAGCTCAACGGGTGCGACTGGACGTTCGTCGAGGGGTCGATGCTGGATCCCGTTGCGGGACAACGGTTCGACCTCATCGTCAGCAACCCGCCGTTCGTCATCACACCGCGCACCCCCGACGTCCCCCTCTTCGAGTACCGCGACGGCGGGCAGGCCGGGGACTCCCTGGTCGCCGACCTCGTGCGCTCGATCGGGGACCACCTCGCGCCGGGCGGGATCGCGCAGTTCCTCGGCAACTGGGAGGTCGTCGGCGACTCCGACTGGCGCGACCGCGTGCGCGGCTGGGTCGCGGGCTCGGGGCTGGACGCGTGGGTCGTGCAGCGCGAGGTGCAGGACCCGGCGCAGTACGCCGAGACGTGGGCGCGCGACGGCGGCCACCACAGCGCCACGAGCGAGTTCGCGACGATGTATGCCGCGTGGCTGGACGACTTCGCCTCGCGCGGCGTGAGCGCCATCGGCTTCGGCGTGATCACGCTGCAGCGGCCGACCGGTGACCGCGACCCGTTCCTCGACCTGACCGAGGCGACCGGTCCGGTGGCGAGCCCCATGGGTCCGGCCGTGCTCGCCGGCCTGGCCGCCCGGACGTGGCTGGCCGAGCACACCGACGACGAGCTGCTCGAGGTGGCCTGGCGCTGCGCGGACGACGTCACCGAGGAGCGGCACGGCCGTCCCGGCGACACCGACCCCACCGTGATCCTGCTCCGGCAGGGCGGCGGGCTCGGCCGGGTCGTGCGCCTCGGCACCGCCGGGGCCGCCCTCGTCAGCGTGTGCGACGGCAGCCTGTCGGCCGGTGCGGCGGTCGCCGCGATCGCCTCGCTCCTCGGGGTCGACGAGACGGAGGTGCGCGCCGAGGTGCTGCCGCTGCTCCGGGCGCTGGTGGCGGACGGGCTGCTCGTCTGACCGCGGCGCCGGAGTGAGCGGCGACCCAGACCTCCGTCACGGGGGACGGCATCTGCGCAGGTCGGAAACACTGTTGTGAGTGAGTGCTCACTCACTTAGCCTGAAGGGCGTGACCCGAGCCCGCCCCATGACGCCCGACGCACGTCGTGCAGCCATCGTCACGGCCACCCTCCCGCTGCTGCGGGAGAAGGGCCGGGCGGTGAGCACCCGTGAGATCGCCAAGGCGGCCGGGGTCGCCGAGGGCACGCTCTTCCGCGCGTTCGACAACAAGGACGAGATCATCACGGCGTGCGTCCACGAGGCGTTCGACAACGCCGGGCTGCTCGCCGACCTCGCCGCGGTCGACCGGGGGCTGCCGCTGCGCGACCGGCTGGCGGTCGCGGTCGGGGTGATGCAGGACCACCTCAAGGGCATCTTCACGATGATGAGCGTCCTGCAGGCGACCGGGCAGCCGCTGGCCCACCCGACCGGGGCCGACGCCGTCCGCCGGAGGCGCGAGGCCACCGCCGAGCTCGACGCGGCCTTCGTCGACCTCGTCGGCGCGGACGTCGAGGACCTGCGCATCCCGGCCCGGGACTTCCTCGCCTACCTGCGCATGCTCACGCTCTCCAGCGTCCACCCGATGCTCGACGGCACGAACGCCGCGCCGGAGGCCCTCGTCGGGGTCCTCCTCGACGGCGCGCTCGCCGACACCGCCACACCGTCCACCAGGGGGAAGAAGTAGTGCTCGTCAGGATCATCCGCAGCTACCTCGCGCCGTACCGCGGCCTCGTGGTCGCGCTCGTCGCGCTCCAGCTCGTCGGCACCATCGCCTCGCTCTACCTGCCCAGCCTCAACGGCCGCATCATCGACGAGGGGGTGGCGCGCGGTGACACGGGCTTCATCATCCGCACCGGTGGCTGGATGCTGGCGGTCTCGCTGGCGCAGATCGCGGCCACGGTCGCGGCGACCTACCTCGGCGCCCGGTGCGCCGCGGGGCTCGGCCGCGACCTGCGCGCCGACGTCTTCGCCCGCGTCGGCGACTTCTCCGCGCAGGAGGTGTCGCGGTTCGGCGCACCCACGCTGATCTCGCGCAACACCAACGACGCGACGCAGGTTCAGACGGTCGTCTTCATGGGCGCCGCGATGATGGTCTCCGCGCCGATCATGATGGTCGGCGGGATCATCATGGCGCTGCGCGAGGACGTCGGGCTGTCCTGGCTCGTGGCCGTCGCGGTGCCGCTGCTGGCGCTGTCCGTCTCACTGGTGATCCGCAGGATGATCCCGCAGTTCCGGCTCATGCAGGAGTCGGTCGACTGGGTGAACCGGGTGCTGCGCGAGCAGATCACCGGCATCCGGGTCGTGCGCGCATTCGTCCGGGAGGAGCACGAGGAGGCCCGGTTCGCCGAGGCCAACACGCAGTACACCGGCACGGCGCTCGCGGTAGGCCGGCTCATGGCCATGGTCTTCCCGATCGTGATGCTGATCTTCAACGCCTCGACGGTGGCGGTGCTGTGGTTCGGCTCGCACCGTGTCGAGAGCGGGCAGATGCAGATCGGCGAGCTCACGGCCTTCATGAGCTACCTCATGCAGATCCTCATGTCGGTCATGATGGCGACGTTCATGTCGATGATGATCCCGCGCGCGACCGTGTCGGCCGGGCGCATCGGGGAGGTCCTCGACACCGCGTCGACCGTGGTCGAGCCCTCGGCCCCGGTGCCACTGCCCACCCGCGGCGTCACGCTCGAGCTGAGGGACGTCGAGTTCACCTATCCCGGCGCGGACGTCCCTGTCCTGCAAGGCGTCTCGCTCACGGCCGAGCCCGGCCGCACGACGGCGATCATCGGCAGCACCGGCTCCGGCAAGTCCACGCTCGTCTCCCTCGTCCCGCGGCTGTACGACGTGACCGGCGGGGCCGTCCTCATCGGAGGGGTGGACATCCGTGAGGCGGCGCTCGAGGACGTCTGGGCCCGGATCGGCCTGGTCCCGCAGAAGCCGTACCTCTTCACCGGCACCGTCGCCTCCAACCTGCGCTACGGCGACGCCGACGCGACCGACGACGACCTCTGGGAGGCACTGCGGATCGCGCAGGCCGACGACTTCGTCCGGGCGATGCCCGGTGGCCTCGACGCCACGATCGCGCAGGGCGGCACCAACGTCTCCGGCGGCCAGCGCCAGCGCCTCGCCATCGCGCGGGCCCTGGTGGCCAAGCCGGACATCTACCTGTTCGACGACAGCTTCTCCGCCCTCGACCTGTCGACCGACGCGCGGCTGCGGTCGGCCCTGCGGCCGGTGACCCGCCACGCGGCAGTCGTCGTCGTGGCCCAGCGGGTCTCGACGATCGTCGACGCGGACCACATCGTCGTCCTCGACAACGGCCGCGTGGTCGGCACGGGGACCCACGACGAGCTGCTGGCGACGTGCCCGACGTACGTCGAGATCGTCGAGTCCCAGCGAGCGGCGCAGGAGGCGGCATGACCGCGCGCGCCCACCACGAGCACACCACGACCGACCGGGGAACGGGGGCAGCCTGATGGCTGAGGGAGTCAAGACCGAGGAGGAGCGGGCCGCCGAGGCCCGACGAGGGCCGGCGGCACGCGCCGGGCAGCGGCACGGGCCCATGGCGGGCGTCGGCATGCCGGCGGAGAAGTCGCAGAACTTCGTCCCGTCGGCCAAGCGGCTGCTGTCCCTGCTGCGCCCCGAGCGCCACCGGCTGTATGCCGTGCTGGGCCTCGCGGTCGCGAGCGTGGCGCTCAACGCGATCGGCCCCAAGATCCTGGGCCGGGCCACCGACCTGATCTTCGCCGGGGTCATCGGCCAGCGGCTGCCGGCGACGGCGACCCGTGCGCAGGTGATCGAGGCGCTGCGGGCGCAGGGCAAGGGCACGTTCGCCGACATGGTGGCGCGGATGGACCACCTGGTCCCGGGCCAGGGCATCGACTTCGGCGCGGTGGGTCGCGTGCTCCTCGCGGTCCTCGCGATCTACGCCGTGGCGAGCCTGCTGTCGTGGGCGATGGGCTGGATCCTCATCGGGGCCGTGAACCGGACGATCTTCACCCTGCGGCGCGACGTCGAGGACAAGCTCAACCGGCTGCCGCTGCCGTACTTCGACGCGCAGCCCCGTGGCGAGCTGCTGTCGCGGGTGACCAACGACATCGACAACGTCGCGCAGAGCACGCAGCAGACCCTGAGCCAGATGCTCACCTCGCTGCTGACGGTCGTCGCGATGATCGCGATGATGCTCTACATCTCCCCTCTGCTGGCGGTGATCGCGCTCGTGACGATCCCCGTGACCATGGTGGTGACCGCGGCCATCGGCAAGCGCTCGCAGAAGCACTTCGTCCAGCAGTGGAAGAGCACGGGCGAGCTCAACGGGATCGTCGAGGAGGCCTTCACCGGGCACCAGCTGGTCAAGGTCTTCGGCCGCCAGGACGAGGTCCGCGCGGCCTTCCGGTCCCGCAACGACGACCTCTTCGATGCCGGCTTCAGCGCCCAGTTCATCAGCGGCATCATCATGCCGACGATGATGTTCATCGGGAACCTCAACTACGTCGTCGTCGCGGTGGTCGGCGGCCTGCGTGTGGCGAGCGGGTCGATGAGCCTCGGCGACGTGCAGGCGTTCATCCAGTACTCGCGCCAGTTCACCCAGCCGCTGACGCAGGTCGCCTCCATGGCCAACCTGCTCCAGTCGGGCGTCGCGTCGGCCGAGCGGGTCTTCGAGGTGCTCGACGCCCCCGAGCAGCAGCCGGAGAGCGGGAACCCGACGACGCTCGCGACGCCGCACGGCAGGGTTGCGTTCGAGGACGTGTCCTTCTCGTACACGAAGGACGCGCCACTCATCGAGCACCTGGACCTCGTGGTCGAGCCCGGCCAGACCGTGGCCATCGTCGGTCCCACCGGTGCCGGCAAGACGACGCTCGTCAACCTCATCATGCGGTTCTACGAGCTGGACGCCGGCCGGATCACCCTGGACGGCGTCGACATCACCGAGCTCACCCGGCGCGGCCTGCGCAGCCAGATCGGGATGGTGCTGCAGGACACCTGGCTGTTCGGCGGGACGATCCGCGAGAACATCGCGTACGGCAACCCCGGCGCGACCGACGAGCAGGTCCTCGCCGCGGCGCGGGCGACCTACGTCGACCGGTTCGCGCACACGCTGCCCGACGGCTACGACACGGTGCTCGACGCCGAGGGGGGCAACATCAGCGCCGGTGAGAAGCAGCTCGTCACCATCGCGCGTGCGTTCCTGTCCGACCCCGCGCTGCTCATCCTCGACGAGGCCACCTCCTCGGTGGACACCCGCACGGAGCTGCTCGTGCAGCAGGCGATGGCCGCGCTGCGGCACGACCGCACGAGCTTCGTGATCGCCCACCGGCTCTCGACGATCCGCGACGCCGACGTCATCCTCGTGATGCGCGACGGCAGCATCGTCGAGCAGGGTTCGCACGAGGAGCTCCTCGAGCGCGGGGGCGCCTACGCCGAGCTGTATGCCGCGCAGTTCAGCGGCGCGGCCGTGGACGTCGACACCGGCGAGGCGCCGGCCGCGGAGATGGCCACCGCCGGCAGCTGACGCCACGGGGTCCCCGGGTGCCGAACCACGGCATACCGCCTAGTTTGGGGACGTCCGTCCGTGCGCGAGGAGCCGCCGATGTCTTCCCTGGTCCACTTGGCCGCCCCGGCCGCCGACACCCTCATCAACGCGAACTGGCTCGACTACCTGCTGGTGGCCACCTACTTCGCGTTCGTGCTGGGCATCGGTGTGCTGGCCCGGCGGCAGGTGTCCGACTCGATCGACTTCTTCCTGTCGGGGCGCTCGCTGCCGGCGTGGGTGACGGGCCTGGCGTTCATCTCCGCCAACCTCGGCGCGGTCGAGATCATGGGGATGTCCGCCAACGGCGCGCAGATCGGCCTGCCGACAGTCCACTACTTCTGGGTGGGCGCGATCCCGGCGATGCTCTTCCTCGGCGTCGTGATGATGCCCTTCTACTACGGCTCCAAGGTGCGGTCGGTCCCGGAGTTCATGCTCCGTCGCTTCGGCACGGGCGCCCACCTCGTCAACGCGATCAGCTTCGCGCTGGCCCAGCTGCTGATCGCCGGCGTCAACCTGTTCCTCCTCGGCTCGATCGTCCACGCGCTGCTGGGCTGGCCCCTCTGGGTGGCCCTGATCGTCGCCGCGGCGATCGTGCTGTCCTACATCACGCTGGGCGGGCTCTCGGCCGCGATCTACAACGAGGTCCTGCAGTTCTTCGTCATCGTGGCGTCCCTCCTGCCGCTGACCCTGATCGGCCTGCACCGCGTCGGCGGGTACGGCGGGCTCAAGGACAAGATCACCGCGGCCGCCAGTGCGGCGCCGCCGTCGGCGAAGGTCGCCACCGCGCAGCAGCAGCTGGAGTCCTGGCCGGGCCAGGCCCTGTCAGGCTTCGACTCGGGCTTCTGGTCGGTCGTCGGGATCGTCTTCGGCCTCGGGTTCGTCCTCTCCTTCGGCTACTGGACGACGAACTTCGTCGAGGTCCAGCGGGCGATGGCCAGCAAGTCGATCTCGGCGGCGCGCAAGACGCCGATCATCGGCGCCTTCCCGAAGATGTTCGTCCCCTTCATCGTGATCCTCCCGGGCATGGTCTCCGCGGTGCTGGTCAAGGAGATGATCGACCTCAAGAACGGCGGCTCCCCGCCCGGTGGCGCCTCGGGCGAGGGCGTGAAGTACAACGACGCGCTGCTGCTGCTCATGCGTGACGTCCTGCCGAACGGCCTGCTCGGGCTGGCGATCGCAGGACTGCTCGCGGCGTTCATGGCGGGCATGGCCGCGAACATCTCGGCGTTCAACACCGTCTTCAGCTACGACCTGTGGCAGCGGTACATCCGCAAGGACCACAGCGACGACTACTACCTGCGCATCGGTCGGCTGGCCACGGTGGCGGCGACGATCGTCGCGATCTTCACCGCGACGCTGGCGAGCAACTTCTCGAACATCATGGACTACCTCCAGACGCTGTTCGGGTTCTTCAACGCCCCGCTGTTCGCGACGTTCATCCTCGGCATGTTCTGGAAGCGGATGACCGCGACGGCCGGCTGGGTGGGTCTCTCCGCGGGCACGCTGTCGGCGGTGGCCGTGGCGTTCCTGTCCAAGGACGCCTTCGGCTCGGCCAGCCTCGGGGTGATCCCGTTGTCGGGCCAGGGCGCGAGCTTCGTGGCCGCCTCGACCGCGTTCGTCGTCGACATCGTCCTCAGCGTGGTCGTGTCGATGGTGACGCAGCCCAAGCCCGTCAGCGAGCTCAAGGGCCTGGTCTACTCCGAGACGCCGCGCGAGGACCTCGTCGACCCCGACGAGGCCAGCCAGCCGTGGTACCAGCGGACCATGCCCCTCGCCGGCATCGCCCTCGTCCTCGTGATCATCCTCAACGTCGCCTTCTGAGAGGAGCGCAGCCATGGCAGACAACGACAGGTCCCGTCAGGGGGCCCGCGCGCCGCGCAAGACCGCTGGAGCGTTCGACATCCGCAACATCATCGGGCTGCTGCTCGGCATCTACGGGGTGCTGCTCCTGCTCGCCGGGTTGTTCATGGACCCGGACAAGGACAAGACCGGCGGCATCAACGCCAACCTGTGGACAGGCCTCGCCCTGGCCGTCGCCTCGGCCGTCTTCCTCGGCTGGGCTCGGCTGCGCCCGATCGTGGTGCCCGAGCACGTCGAGCCGGCCGAGACCGACCCGACGCGTCCGGGCCCCACCCGCAGGGGCGGGAGCCACTGACCCTCTCCGGTCACCACCGACCGGGGTGCGTATGCCGCGTGGACGCGTCCACGCGGCATACGCGTGTCAGGGGTGGGGCACGGACTCCGGCGTGCGGCGCAGCGCCCTGCGCCCGGTGAGGCTGAGCGCCGCGGCGGCGGCCAGCCCGAGGAGGCCGCCCACCGCCCACATGAGCCGCGGGTCCACCTGGAAGAGGGCGCCCGAGAGGGGTGGCGCGAGGACCGTGCCGCCGATGGACGCGGCGCCGTAGAGGCTCTGGTAGCGGCCGTGCATGCCCTCGGGTGCACGGTCGGCGGCGTGGGCGGTCGCGGTCGGCTTGTAGAGCATCTCGCCGGCGGTGACGACGGCGACCGCGACGAGGACGAGCACGAGCCCCGGGGCGGGCGCGACGAGCAGCCACCCCACACCCACGAGGAGGAAGCCCCCGGCGATGAGCCGCTCCGGCGGCCGCTCGCGCAGGCGGTGGGCCAGCCACGGCTCGAACAGCACGATGAGCGCGCAGTTGAGCGAGATCGTGGTCCCGTAGACCCAGGGCGCGGCGCCGAGCGACTCGAGCTGCCAGGGGACGGCCGAGTAGGCGAACCGGTAGGCCGTGTCGGCCGCGACGACCGTGAGCAGGAGCAGGACGAAGCGAGGGTCCGCCCGCAGCGCCGCCAGCAGCCGGGTGGGCGTCTCGGTTGAGAGGGTCGTGGGGGCGGAGGTCGGCACGACGAACATCACGACACCCAGCATGAGCAGGCTGGCTGCGGCGTCGATGACGAAGACGACGCCGAAGTGGTGGACGGCGAGCAGGCCGCCGAGCGGTGGACCGAGCACCGTGCCGGCGTTGTTGACCGCTCGCATCCACGCGGTGGCCTGCCGGCGGTGCTCGGTGGGCAGCGCGCTGGTGACGAGCGCGAACGACACGGGTCGGCCGACGCCGCCGAGGGCGCCCATGAGGAACAGGACCACCGGCAGGCTGCCCGTCGGCGTGACCGGCACGAGCAGGCAACCGGCGGCCGAGGCCAGCGAGGCGCCGGCGAGGGTGCGGCGCAGGCCGAAGCGGTCGCCGACGGTGCCGCCGACCAGGTTCCCGACGATCATGCCGGCGCCCCAGACCGCCGCGACGGAGCCCGCCGTGGCCTCGTCGAGGTGGCGGTCGGAGACCAGGTAGAGCGGGACGAACACCCAGGCCATCGACCCCAGCGCGTTGACGAACCGTCCCGCGAGCAGCCACCGCACCCAGACCGGCAGCTCCCTCATGCGCAGCACCCTAGGACCTGATCCACCCCGACTTCCTCCGCATTTGGGGGTCTCAGGGGTGAGCAGTCCGTCACTCAAGAACCCCCAAAGCGGCACTCAGTCGGCGGTGGGCGGCTGCCACCTGGGTCATGAAGTCGTCGGTCCACAGCCGGAGGCCGACCAGGTCGATGGTCAGGACCGTCTCGCCACTGATGGCCAGCGCGTTCCGGCGCAGGTTGTCCGAGCTGATCGCCAGGCCCAGTCGGTGCTGTGCGCCGTCGACCTCGACCACGAGAGGGCACTCGCGCCACCTGACGTCCAGGTAGATCCGGCCCCTGGCCCCGGCGCGGACGACCTGACGTTCAGGCTCCGGCAGACCTCGCTGTCGGCAGAGTCCGGCGAAGTCGAGCTCGCCGAGGGACTGCGCCCCGTCCCGGACGTCCCGGACGAGCTGGCGGACGAAGGCGGTGCGTCCGTAGTGCGCACCCGGCCATCGCACCGGGCACAGGTCGTCGGCACGGACGAGGCGTTGTTGCACGGACATGCACAGGAGCAGGGCGGCCTGCCGGTCCGTCGCGGCCCACTGTGCCGCCCGCACCGCGGCCACCCCCACTCGGACGCGAGGCACTCCGACCGAGCAGGTGTCCCGTGCCAGCGGTTCGCGGACCTGGTGGACACGCACGCCGTCGACCCTCCCGAGGAGGCGGACCTCGTGGTCGACCGAGACGTGCACGACCGGGGACTCGAAGTTCTGCAGGCCGCCGGCGAGAAGGGCGGACACCCCGTCGAGCAGCGCGCCGCGTCCGACCTCCCACACCGCACGCCAGAGCAGGGCCTCCGACGGCAGGGGGCCGGTGTGCACGGCGACGGTCCGGGCGCCGTGCAGGGACCATCGGCCGGCGTTCACCTCACTCCTGATGGCCCACCGGTCGATCCCGGCGGTAGCCAGGTCGGCCCGTGACACCACCCCGCCATGGTTCTGCGCCAGGGCGGCCGCCACCCGGCGACGGGTCGATCCTCTCTCGGTCACCGGCTCAGGGTGCGGGCTGCTCCACCGTCGGAGGACGCCCCCGGCATGAGCCTGTGCACGCCGGGCCGGGGCCCTCGCGCCTGTGGACACGTTTTGGGGGTCTGAGGGTGAGCAGTGCGTCACCCTCAGACCCCCAAAACCGGAAGTGGGGAGGGGCTCGGCGTCAGGCGAACTGCCAGGAGCGCTTGCTCAGGCCGAACCAGAAGCCGTCGATGACGCTCTCGTTCTCGAGCGAGCCCGACTCGTACGCCGCGCCGAGGCTGACGTACAGCGGCGCCCAGTGCTCGGTCCGCGGGTGGGCCTCCCGGGCTGCGGGGGCCTTGTGCACGAAGTCGAGGATCGCGTCGACGTCCTGCCGCTCGAGCGCCTCGGCCGCCCAGTGGTCGAACTCGCTCGAGGCAGCCGGGGGCGTCCCGTCGGGGCCGCCGCCTGGGTTGAACCAGCGCAGGTTGTGGGTGGTGAACCCGGACCCGACGATGAGCGTCCCTTCGTCGCGCAGCGGGGCGAGCCTGCGGCCGAGCTCGAACAGCGTCCGCGGGTCCAGGGTCGGCATCGACATCTGCAGGACCGGCACGTCCGCGTCGGGGTACATCTCGACCAGCGGCACGTAGGCGCCGTGGTCGAGGCCACGGGACTCGTCCCGGTGGACGGGGTTCTCCGCGGTGTGGACGAGCTTCTCCACCGAGGCGGCGAGCTCGGGCGCACCCGGCGCGGGATACGTCACCTCGTAGTAGTGGCGCGGGAAGCCCCAGAAGTCGTAGACGAGCGGGACGTCGCCCGACGTCGCGGACAGCGACAGCGGCGCCTCCTCCCAGTGCGCCGACACCATGAGGATGTTGGCCGGCGTGCCGAACCGGTCCGACCAGTCGGCCAGCTGCCGGGTCCACACCGGGTCGTCCGCGAGCGGCGGGGCGCCGTGGCTGAGGTACAGGACCGGCTGGCGCTCCTGCGTCGAGGTGCTCATGGGCCCAGCATACGCTCGAGACAATTTAAGTTTCAACTATCAGTATGCCGGTGGGGCGCGGGTGCGCGGACCGCCGGGCGCCGCGTGGGGTGGCTGCCGGTGGGCGCTCGCGCACGCTCGGCGAGACCCGTGGGAGCCGACTTGACCGCCTCGGCTACCGTCTCTTGCGTTGCCATGTCCACGCAGCGACGAATCCGCTGCACATGGGAGCAGGACGGCAGGTACATCTGTGAGCACGGGGCGCAAGCTCGTCATCGTCGAGTCGCCGGCGAAGGCGAAGACCATCGGCGGCTACCTGGGCAAGGACTACGACGTCGAGGCGTCGGTCGGCCACATCCGCGACATCCCGACCCCGTCGGAGATGCCCGCCGAGATCAAGAAGGGCCCGTTCGGCCGCTTCGGCGTGGACGTCGACAGCGGCTTCGAGGCGTACTACGTCGTCGACAGCGACAAGAAGAAGAAGGTCGCCGAGCTCAAGCGGCTGCTCAAGGGCGCCGACGAGCTCTACCTGGCCACGGATGAGGACCGCGAGGGCGAGGCCATCGCCTGGCACCTGCTCGAGGTGCTCAAGCCCAAGGTCCCGGTCAAGCGCATGGTGTTCCACGAGATCACCAAGGAGGCCATCCAGCGTGCCGCCAGTGCCACCCGCGACCTCGACACCGCACTGGTGGATGCCCAGGAGACCCGGCGCATCCTCGACCGGCTCTACGGCTACGAGGTCAGCCCGGTCCTGTGGCGCAAGGTCAAGGCGGGCCTGTCCGCCGGCCGCGTGCAGTCGGTCGCGACCCGGATCGTCGTCGAGCGTGAGCGCGAGCGGATGGCGTTCGTGCGCTCGTCCTACTGGGACGTCGAGGGCGACTTCACCCCTGACGGGCAGAGCAACCAGTTCGCCGCGCGGCTGACCGCCGTCGACGGGCGTCGCGTCGCCGTGGGCCGCGACTTCGCTGACGACGGCACGCTGAAGTCCCGCGAGGTCGTGCACCTCGACCAGGAGCTGGCGACCTCGATCGCCGCCCAGGTGCTCGAGGCGCAGGTCAGCGTCACCGGTGTCCAGGAGAAGCCGTACACCCGCCGCCCGAGCGCCCCGTTCACCACGAGCACGCTGCAGCAGGAGGCCTCGCGCAAGCTGCGGCTGTCGTCGAAGAACGCGATGCGGGTGGCGCAGCGCCTGTACGAGAACGGCTACATCACCTACATGCGTACCGACAGCACGACGCTGTCGGAGGCCGCCCTGACCGCGGCCCGCCAGCAGGCGCGCGACCTGTACGGCGCGGAGTACGTCCCGCAGGCGCCTCGCCTGTACGAGAAGAAGGTCAAGAACGCTCAGGAGGCGCACGAGGCCATCCGCCCCGCGGGTGACCGGTTCCGCACGCCGGCGCAGGTCGCGGGCGAGCTGCGCGGTGACGAGTTCGCGCTCTACGAGTTGATCTGGAAGCGCACGGTCGCCTCGCAGATGGCCGACGCGCGCGGTTCCACGGCGACCGTCAAGCTCGGCGGCACGCTGGGCGACGGCCGCACCGTCGAGTTCAGCGCGTCCGGCACGGTCATCACGTTCCGGGGCTTCCTCGCGGCCTACGAGGAGGGGCGGGACGAGGACCGCAACCGCAACGCCGACGAGGACGAGCGCCGCCTGCCCAAGCTGAGCGAGGGCGTCGCGCTCACCGTCGTCCGCGCCGAGGCCGACGGCCACGAGACCACCCCGCCGCCGCGCTACACCGAGGCCACGCTCGTGAAGGCGATGGAGGAGAAGGGGATCGGGCGCCCGTCGACCTACGCCAGCACGGTCGGCACCATCCAGGACCGTGGCTACGTCCACACCCGCGGGTCGGCCCTCGTGCCCACCTGGCTCGCCTTCGCCGTCACGCGGCTGCTCGAGGAGCACTTCACCGAGCTCGTCGACTACGACTTCACCGCCTCGATGGAGGAGGACCTCGACCGGATCGCCGGCGGCG
This sequence comes from Phycicoccus sp. 3266, assembly GCF_031456495.1. Classification (NCBI taxonomy): domain Bacteria; kingdom Bacillati; phylum Actinomycetota; class Actinomycetes; order Micrococcales; family Intrasporangiaceae; genus Phycicoccus; species Phycicoccus sp. 3266. Next base: position 61,573 of record NZ_JAVDUW010000002.1, read on the forward strand.
ACGAGCAGCGGGCCGAGTGGCTCAAGCGGTTCTACTTCGGCGAGGGCGACGGTGCCCTCGTGGCAGGCAAGCCCGGCCTCCCTGACGCTGGATCGGCCCACCTCGGCCTCAAGCAGCTCGTCGACGACCTCGGCGACATCGACGCCCGCGAGATCTCGACCATCCCGATCGGGGACGGGATCGTCGTGCGCGTGGGCCGCTACGGCCCGTACGTCGAGGAGACCGTGCCCCAGGGCGTGAATGCAGCCACCGGCGAGATGACCGACGGCGCGGGCGACACCCCGCGGCGCGCGACGATCACCGACGACATCGCCCCGGACGAGATGACGCCGGAGAAGGCCCGCGAGCTGCTGGAGCAGTCGGCCGACGACGGCCGCGTCCTCGGCCAGGACCCGGAGACGGGCCGCGACATCGTGGCCAAGGCGGGTCGCTACGGCCCGTACGTCACCGAGGTGCTGCCCGAGGAGGAGACGGCCACCAAGGGCAAGGGCAAGGCGAAGGCCAAGCCGCGCACGGCCAGCCTGTTCAAGGACATGGACCTGGGCACGATCGACCTCGACGCCGCGCTCAAGCTGCTGAGCCTGCCCCGGGTCGTCGGCACGACGACCGAGGAGGACGGAACCGAGGTCGAGATCACCGCGCAGAACGGCCGCTACGGGCCCTACCTCAAGAAGGGCACCGACTCCCGCTCGCTCACCACCGAGCAGCAGCTCTTCGACATCACGCTCGAGGAGGCGCTGGCGATCTACGCCCAGCCCAAGCAGCGTGGCCGCGCCGCCGCCGCGCCGCTCAAGGAGCTCGGCCCGGACCCGGTGTCGGGCAAGCCCATGCTGGTCAAGGACGGCCGCTTCGGCCCGTACGTCACCGACGGCGAGACCAACGCGACCCTGCGCAAGGCCGACGACCCCGAGTCGATCCCGGCCGAGCGCGGAGCCGAGCTGCTCGCCGAGAAGCGCGCCAAGGGCCCGACGACCCGCAAGCGGGCTGCCAAGAAGACGACGAAGAAGACCGCGACCAAGAAGGCCGCGACCAAGAAGGCGGCCACGAAGAAGACCGCGGCCAAGAAGTCCTGACGGGCAGAACCGATGGCGCCACCCCTCGACCCGGCCACCAGCCGGCAGCTGTCACTGCGCCTCGCGAAGGAGCAGTCACAGCAACGGCTTCCGTCGGTCGCGGCCGCCCTGGTCCGGGACGGTGAGGTCGTCTGGTCCGACGCCGTCGGCACGCTCGACGGCCGCAGCGGTGGCGAGGCGGCCACCACCGGCACGCAGTACCGCATCGGGTCGATCACCAAGACCTTCGTGGCGGTCGAGGTGATGCGGCTGCGCGACGAGGGACGGCTCGACCTGTCGGACACCGTCGTGGCGCTGCTGCCCGAGGTGGCCGGCTCGGACTTCGCCGGCGTCACCGTGGCCCAGCTGCTCTCGCACAGCTCGGGCCTGCAGGCCGAGACCGGCGGCCCGTGGTGGGAGCGCACCGCGGGCGACGACTGGGCGGCGCTGGTCGCCAGCCGGCCCGCTCTGCGGTTCCGCCCCGGCGCCCGCTTCCACTACTCCAACGTCGGGTATGCCGTGCTCGGCGAGGTCGTGGCGCGGCTGCGCGGCGTGCCCTGGCACGACGCCGTCCGCACCTCGCTGCTCGACCCGCTCGGCATGACCCGGACGATTCCGCGCCCGCAGCCGCCGGCAGCGCCGGGCTGGGGCGTCCACCCGCTCGCCGACCTGCTCCACGTCGAGCCGGAGCACGACGCCGGCGCCATGGCCCCGGCCGGCCAGCTCTGGTCGACCGCACAGGACCTCTCGCGCTGGGCCGCCTTCCTGGCCGGCCGCACCGAGGGGCTGCTCGACCCCGCCACCCTCGACGAGATGTGCCTGCCGATCGTGGTCAACGACGGCCCCGGCCAGGCGTGGACCGCCGCGCACGGGCTCGGCTGGCAGGTGTGGAACCTCGAGGGACGCCGGTATGCCGGGCACGGCGGCTCGATGCCTGGCTTCCTCGCGTCGCTGCGCGTCGACCGCGAGAGCGGCGACGGCTGCGTGCTCTTCGCCAACGCCACGTCCGGGATGTCGCCCGCGCTCTCGCAGGACCTGCTCACCCTGCTCGCCGAGCGCGAGCCGGTCCCGCCGGCGCCGTGGTCGGCCGACGCCACCCAGGTCGACGGCCTCGAGCTGGTCGGCGACTGGTACTGGGGCACGACGGCATACACGCTGCGGCTGGCGGACGACGGGCACCTCGTCCTCGGCGAGCCGGGGGTGCACCGCGGGTCGCGGTTCCGTCCCACCGGGGCCGGGTGGGTCGGTCTCGACGGGTACCACGAGGGCGAGCCGCTGGTGGCGGTGCGCGACGCCTCCGGTGGCGTGGGGCACCTCGACCTGGGGTCGTTCCGGTTCACCCGGACGCCCTACGACCCGACGGCCGACGTTCCCGGGGACGTGCACCCCGACCGCTGGCACTGAGCCGGGGCGTGCCGTCCGGAGGGTGCTGAACCGTTCCCGGCAGGGCGGAACGGGACGACGGCGCCTGCGCCCCTCGATGTGGTGCGAGGACATGTCGCGCCCGGTTTGTGTGGATGACCCGGCCATGTCCCGGGTGGTGGGGCGGCCCTAGGGTTTCGGGAACCGCGACGGGTACCCCCGCCTGTCGCCAGCCCGCACGAGGAGGTGCCGGTGCCGACCGAGGCCACCCACGGCTCCGCGCAGACGCTGCTGGAGACCCGCGGGCTCACCAAGGAGTTCCGCGGCTTCCGGGCCGTCTCCGACGTCAGCCTCGAGGTCACCGAGGGCACCGTCCACGCGCTCGTCGGACCCAACGGTGCCGGCAAGACGACCCTGTTCAACCTGCTGACCGGGTTCCTGTCCCCCACGTCCGGGTCGATCTCCTTCGGCGGCCAGGACATCACCGGCCTGCAGCCCGAGCAGGTGGCGCACCGCGGCATCGCCCGGTCCTTCCAGATCACCAGCCTCTTCGACCAGATGAGTGCGGTCGACCACGTCGAGCTCGCGCTCGCCTCGCCCACCGGGCTCGGCTACCGGTTCTGGCGCTCCTCGCGCCAGATGCGCCAGTTCCGCGACCGCGCGATGGAGCTGCTCGACCAGGTGGGCCTCGCCGACCGGTCCGGCGCAGCGGCGGGCTCACTGGCATACGGCCAGAAGCGCGCCCTCGAGCTCGCCCTGGCGCTCGCGCTGGACCCCCGCCTCCTGCTGCTCGACGAGCCGACCGCCGGGATGGGTCTGGAGGACGTCGACCGCACCATCGCGCTGGTCAAGAAGGTCTCCGCCGGCCGCACGGTCGTCTTCGTCGACCACAACATGCACGTGGTCGGCTCCCTGGCCGACACCGTCACCGTGCTCCAGTCCGGCCAGGTCCTCGCCCAGGGGACCTACGAGGCGGTCCGGAACGACGAGCGCGTGATCACCGCCTACCTCGGACAGGCCGGGTGACCCCATGACCGACACCGGAACCGACGACGTGCGCGGGCCCGTGGGCACCACCGGGCCGGCGAGCGGACCGACGCTGGAGCTCTCCGGCCTGTCCGCCTGGTACGGCGAGGCGCGCGTCCTGACCGACGTCGACCTGCAGGTGCGACCCGGCGAGGTCGTGACCCTCGTGGGTCGCAACGGCGCCGGCAAGACCACGCTGCTGCGCTCGGTGATGGGCCTGCACCGCCAGGTCCAGGGCACCGTGTCGTGGGACGGCAGGGACCTGGGCCGCACGAGCCCCGACCGCCGGGCCAAGGCCGGGATCGGCTGGGTGCCCGACGACCGCGGCATCTACTCGACCCTGTCCGTCGCCGAGAACCTGCGCCTCCCCCCGGTCACCTCCGACGCGGCCTGGAGCCTGGAGCAGGTCTACGAGCAGTTCCCGGTGCTGCACGAGCGGCGAGACTTCCCGGGCACCAAGCTCTCCGGCGGCGAGCAGCAGATGCTGGCCATCGCCCGGGTCCTGCGGATGGGCTCGCGCCTGCTGCTGCTCGACGAGCCCAGCGAGGGCCTCGCCCCGGTCATCGTGCAGCGGATCGGCGAGATCATCCGCCAGATCAAGGAGCAGGGCGTCTCGGTCCTGCTCGTCGAGCAGAACGTGAAGTTCGCGTCCACCGTCGCCGACCGGCACTACCTGCTCGCGCAGGGCCGGGTCGTGGAGTCGCTCGACAACGACTCGTTCCAGTCCCGCACCACCGAGCTCCTCGAGTACCTCGGCATGTAGCACCCGCCACCCGGCAACCACGGCACCACCTCGACCCCCGGAGGGGAACATGAAGCGCACCCAGACCCTGGCCCTCGTGGCCACCGCCGTCACCGGCAGCCTCGTGCTCGCCGCCTGCGGCGGGGGAGGCCCGGCCTCGGCCGGCGGCAAGATCAGCGACGGCAAGGTCGTCATCGGACTGCTCAACGACCAGTCCGGCGTCTACAAGGACCTGTCCGGCCCCAACTCCAAGGTCGCGATCCAGATGGCGATCGACGACTACAAGGCGAAGTACGGCGACAAGGCCGTCGCCAAGGACATCGAGATCGTGTCGGCGGACCACCAGAACAAGCCCGACATCGCCAACACCAAGGCGCAGGAGATGTACGACCGCGACAAGGCCGACATCATCCTCGACGTCCCGACCTCCTCCGCCGCACTCGCGGTGGCCACGCAGGCCAAGGCGAAGAAGAAGCTGTTCATCGACATCGGCGCCGGCACGACCGCCCTCACCGGCAAGTCGTGCAACAAGTACACGTTCCACTGGGCCTACGACACCTACATGCTGGCCTCGGGCAACGGCGCCGCCACCGTCCAGTCCGGCGGCAAGAAGTGGTCGATCGTCTACCCCGACTACGCCTTCGGCCAGGACATGACCAAGTCCTACAGCGCCGCCGTCGAGCGCGCGGGCGGCACGGTCCAGCAGAAGATCGCCACGCCGTTCCCGAACGACAACTACGCCACCTTCATCACCAAGGCCGCCGCGTCCAAGCCCGACGTCATCGGCATCATGGCCGCCGGTGGTGACCTGGTGAACTTCATCAAGCAGTTCAACCAGTCCGGCATCGCCAGCACCACCAAGCTCGCCGTCGGCCTCATGTTCATCACGGACATCCACAACCTCGGCGTCGACCAGTTCAACGGCACCACCTTCACCGACGCCTGGTACTGGAACTTCGACGCGCAGAACCGCGCCTGGGCCGACAAGTTCATGGCCAAGACCAAGGTCCGCCCGTCGTTCGCCCACGCCGGCAACTACTCCGCCGCGCTGAACTACCTCGAGGCCGTCCAGGCCGCCGGCACCGACAACAGCGACGCCGTGGTCAAGCAGCTCGAGGGCAAGAAGATCAACGACATGTTCCTGCGCAACGGCGAGGTCCGCGCGGCCGACCACAACGTCATCCACGACGTCTACCAGGTCAAGGTCAAGAGCAAGGACCAGGTCAAGGAGGAGTGGGACCTCGAGCAGGTCGTCAAGACCATCCCCGCCTCCGAGGCCTACGCGCCGCCGTCGCCCGACTGCACCATGTGACCGTTCCCCTGATCGATCACCAACAGGCGCAACGCCTTTCGAGATCCTGAGGTATGCCGCCCGCCCACCCGGGCGGGCGGCACACCGCCGGCGTCCGACCACCTCCACCGCCACCGACCTGCACGAGAGGACCTCCCGGTGAGCCAGTTCCTGCAGTACACCCTCCAAGGCCTCGCGGCCGGCGGGTTCTACGCGCTCGCCGCGCTGGGGCTGGCCGTCATCTTCGGCGTCCTCGGCGTCGTCAACTTCAGCCACGGCGCCTGCTACATGCTCGGCGCCATGGCCTCGGCCCTGCTGCTGAAGAACCTCGACCTCGGCTTCTGGCCCGCGCTGGTCGTGGTGCCGCTGCTCATGTTCGTGTTCGGCGTGGTCATCGAGCGGCTGTTCGTGCAGTGGCTGCTCAAGCTCGACCCGCTCTACAACTTCCTGCTGACCTTCGGCCTGACGCTGTTCACCGTCGACCTGATGAAGCGGCTCTACGGCGTCTCCTCCCAGCCGTACGAGGTGCCCGCGGGGCTGCGCGGCCGGCTCAGCCTCGGCAGCGTCGACCTGTCGAGCTACCAGCTGTTCGCCGCCGCGTTCTCCCTGCTCGTCTGCGCCGTCGTGTGGCTGGTCCTCACCAAGACCCGCGTCGGCATGATCGTCCGCGCCTCGACCGAGGACGCCGAGCGGTCGCGGGCCCTGGGCATCAACGTCGCCCGGTGGGTCACCCCGGTCTTCGGCTTCGGCATCGCCCTGGCCGGCCTGTCCGGCGTGCTCGCCGCCCCCTACCGCGCGATCAACGCGGACATGGGGTCGAACTTCGTCATCATCCTGTTCGCCATCGTCGTCATCGGCGGGCTCGGCTCGATCCTCGGCGCGGTCGTCGCCGGCTTCCTCGTGGGCCTGGTCGAGGCGTACGGGCAGGGCTACTACGGCCAGATCTCCCAGGTGCTGATCTTCGTGCTCATGGCACTCGTCGTCCTGGTCCGGCCCAGCGGCCTGTTCGGCCGGGAGGAGTCAGCATGAAGGGCACCCCACGAAGTTTCTCCCCCGCTCCGCTCCTCCGAATACTTCGAAGGGACCCCGAATGAGCTCGCAGCTGGAGCAGCGCGTCGACGTCGAGCTGCCGGGCACCCCGGTCCTCGGCGAGCGGCGCCCGGTCGTCCGGTGGGTCGTGCTCGCCGTCGGGCTCGTCGTCACCCTGGCGCTGCCCTGGTTCATCTACCCGCCGGTCGCCATGGACATCGCGGCCTGGGCGCTGTTCGCGATCTCGGTCGACCTGCTGCTCGGCTACACCGGCCTGCTGTCCTTCGGCCACGCGGCGTTCTGGGGCACCTCGGCATACACGACCGGGCTCATCGCCACGAACCTCGGCGTGCCGTTCCCGCTCGCGGTCCTCGGCGGTGCCGTCGTCGCGATGGTGCTGGCCGTGCCGATCGGGTACCTGTCGGTGCGGCGCACCGGCATCTACTTCGCCATGGTGACGCTGGCGTTCGCGCAGATGATCTACTTCATCGCCAACCAGTGGCGTGACGTCACCGGCGGCGAGAACGGCCTGCAGGGGATCCCGAAGAACCTCGGCGGCCTCACCGACCTCATCAACTCCGACGCGTTCTACTTCTACTACGCGGCGCTGCCGCTGATCCTCATCGGCGTCCTGATCGCCTGGCGGGCGGTCAACAGCCCGTTCGGCCGGGTGCTGGTCGCGATCCGCGACAACCCTGCCAGGGCGCGGGCGCTCGGCTACGACGTCGAGCGGTACAAGATCATGGCGTTCGTGCTGTCGGCCGGGCTCGCCGGGCTCGCGGGCGGCGTCTTCTCGATCAGCCACGGCTTCGCCTCGCTGCAGGAGCTCGTCTGGACGACGTCGGGCAAGGTCGTGCTCATCACCGTCCTCGGCGGCATCGGCACCCTGTGGGGACCGGCCGTCGGCGCAGCCCTCGTCGTCATCCTCGAGGACCAGCTCGCGTCGTCCGGGTTCGAGGGCACGGGCATCATCACCGGCGCGATCTTCGTGGTCATCGTCCTCGCCTTCCGCCACGGCATCTGGGGCACGGCGCGCAACGGCCTCGTCGCGCTGATGCGCAAGCGACGGCACGCCCGCGACGTCTGACCCCGGCCGCCGTGGCGACGACCACGGGGGAGGGCCGGCCGGCGTGCCGGCGGCGACGCGCCCGGAGCGCACGCGAGCTGGTCGTCCGTCGAGCGGTTGCGGAGGCCGCACGGCATACGCCCGCAACGCGCTTGACCCTCACGCGGCGTCAGGCGCCACAGTGGTGCCATGAGCACGAGGACGGGGCAGGAGCTGCTGACGGTCGGCCAGGTGGCCGACGAGCTCGGCGTCACGGTGCGCACGCTGCACCACTACGACGAGATCGGGCTGGTCGAGCCGAGCGAGCGGTCGCGGGCGGGGTGCCGCCTCTACACCGCGGACGACCTGACGCGGCTGCAGCACGTCGTGGTGTACCGGCGGCTGGGGTTCGGGCTCGAGGAGGTCCGGCTGCTGCTGGACCACCCCGAGGGCGTGGAGCAGCACCTGCGCCGCCAGCGGGCAGCGGTCGCACACCGGCTCGAGGAGATGCGCGAGCTCGTGGCGGCCATCGACAAGGCACTGGAGAGGGAGGGGTCGGGCATGAGGCTGACCACGGAGGAGCAGAAGGAGCTGTTCGGCGAGGGGTACTCCGACGAGTACGCCGCCGAGGCCGAGGAGCGGTGGGGCGACAGCGATGCGTGGAAGCAGTCGCAGGAGCGCACGAGCCGGTACTCCAAGGAGGACTGGGTGCAGGTCAAGGCGGAGGCGGACGCGCTCAACGCCGCCTTCGTCGCGGCCAAGCGTGGCGGCCACGCGCCGGACAGCGCCGAGGCGATGGACGCCGCCGAGGCGCACCGGCGGCACATCCACGACCGGTTCTACGACCTGTCGCACGAGTTCCACCGTGGGCTCGCGGACATGTACGTCGCGGACCCACGGTTCACCAAGACCTACGAGGACCTCGAGCCGGGGCTGGCGCAGTACGTCCGCGACGCCATCCACGCGAACGCCGACCGGCACGCCGGCTGACGGAGCCGCACGCCGGCTGACCGAGCCGCACGCGGGCTGCGCCGGAGGCGGCGGTCAGTGGCCACTGCCACCTGACGGAGGCGCTGCTCCCCCAACGGGGTGGGCGGCGCCTCCGTCATCTGTTGTACGGCAACGGGGTGAGGCGATCTACGTCGCTCCTGATCTTTCGTCGTCGAACGGGTGATGTGCCCGTCAAGTCCGCCTTGCACCGATGCGCCCCAACGGAGTCTTTCCGCGATCGACCGGACGAGTCCCTCGACCGGCGTCGCCACCTCCATCGCCGCGCTTGCCGGCATGACAGACAAAGGACTCCCCATGGCTCACCTCAACCGCCGCCAGCGCATCGCCGCCGGCGTCACCGCGCTCGTCCTCGTCGGCAGCGGCACCGCCGCCTTCGCGTACTGGACCAGCACCGGTCAGGGCACCGGCTCCGGTTCGACCACTGCCGGCGCGTCGAACCTCTCGATCGCCGGTGACGTCTCCACCGCCCTCTACCCGGGCCAGGCCGCGCAGAACTTCACCGCCACGGTGACGAACAACGCGGACAACAACGCCCAGGTCGCCGGCCTCACCGCCTACGTCACGACCGACAAGACCGGCTGCGACGGCTCGGACTACTCGATCAACGGCACCAGCGCCGCGAGCCCGGTGGCCCTGAACTGGACCGCCGTGGACCTGGCCAAGGGTGCGTCGCAGGACTCCGTGAACACGATCCAGTTCAACAACAAGGCCGACTCCAACCAGGACGCCTGCAAGGGCGCCACCCTCACGCTGCACTACGCCTCGAACTGACGCCCACGGCGTCAGCCCCGGGCCGACGCCTCGAGCTGAGCCAGGTCCAGTCCCACCGCCGGCACGCCGGCCGACCGCAACGGAGCACGACATGAGCACTCGGGTCATCACCAGGGCGACCGCCCTGCTGGCTCTGTGTGCTGCCGTCGCCCTCCTCGCGGTCGGCCGGCTGCCGGGGGAGGGGGCCGCGCTCGGGCTGGGGCGCACGAGCCCGGTGGCGGCCAAGACCAAGGACTTCGCCGTCACCTCGCAGCCGCTGAGCGTCTCGGTGCAGCGGGGACAGGCCGCGACCTTCACCCTCACCGTCACGCCGACCGGCGGGTTCACCGGCCCGGTCACCCTGACGGCCGGCGGCCTGCCGACGGGCAGCACCGCCACCTTCTCGCCGGCGACCCCCACCGTCACCACGACCGCGTCCGTGACGTCCACCCTGATCGTGACCACGACGGCCTCGACGGTCCTCGGCAGCGACGTGTTCACCGTGACCGGGGTCGGCGGGCCGACCAAGCACACCCTCGACCTCACGGTCGTCGTGTCCTCGCCGCCACCCGCGGTCGCGGTCGCGGTCACGCCCGCGAGCGTCACCCTGGCACCCGGCTCCACCGCGACGTATGCCGTCGACGTCACCCGGCTCAACGGGTACACCGGGTCCATCAGCCTGGGCACGACGGGCGCGCTCCCCGCAGGAGTCAGGGCGTCCCTCGTCCCGACCAGCCTCCCGTCCGGGAGCTCCTCGGGGACCGCCACCCTGCAGCTGTCGACGAGTGCCACGACCCTCGACGGCACCACCACCGTCGCCGTCACGGCGTCGGGTACGGGGGTGGCGAGCTCGTCGGCCACGGCGACCCTCGTCGTGGACTCCAAGCAGAGCTCGAAGCCGTTCGCGCTGGGCGGCTCGGTGACCGGTCTGCTCTACCCCGGCGCCCCCGGCCGCCCGGTGGCCCTCACCGTCGCCAACCCGAACAACCAGACCATCAGGATCACGAACCTGGGCGTGACCGTGGGCGCAGTGACCCGCAACGGTGCCGCGGTCCCCGGATGCGGCGCGGGCGACTTCGCCGTGCGGCAGTACGCCGGCTCCTACCCGCTGAGCGTGCCGGCCAACGCACCCGCCACCCCGCTCACGAGCCTCGGCGTCCCGTTCTCCGCGCTGCCCACGGTGACCCTGGTCGACGCCGCCCGCAACCAGGACGCCTGCCGCGACGTGACCGTCGCGCTCGCCTACACCGGATCGGCCACGAACCAATGACCACGCACACCGCCGCGGTGACCGCCGACCTCCCGCTCCTGGAGCGACCGACGCGCCGCACGCCCGCCGAGCACCTCCCACCGGGGACCGCACGACGCCGCGGCCTCGTCGGGCGCGTGCTCGCCTCCGCCGCTCTGGCCCTCGGTGTCGCCGCCCCGCTGTGTGGGACGGCGTGGGCGGTCTGGTCCTCGTCGGGTGCCGGGACCGGCTCGGCCGGCACGGGCACGGTGGTCTCGCTCACGACCACGGCCGTCGCCGCACCGGCCGACGGCGCCTACCCCGGTGGGCCGGCGACCGCGCTCGCGGTGGCGGTGTCCAACCCCAACCCGTTCGCGGTCCAGGTCACCTCCGTGGCGCTCGACCCGTCCCGACCCGTGACGGTCTCGGGAGCCTCGGGCACCTGCAGCGCCGCGTCGGTGTCCGTGTCGGCGACCGGGCTGTCCCTGTCGGTCCCGGCGGACGCGTCCGGCACCGTCCTGACCGTCTCCGGCGCCCTCACCCTGGGCAGCTCGACCGAGTCCGGCTGCCAGGGTGCCACCTTCACCGTGCCCGTCGTGCTGACGGGGCGGACGTCGTGAGCGGCATGCGCGTCCGCCGGCTCTCGCGTCGCGCCGGCCTCGGGGGCGCCGGACTCCTCGTCACCACCGTGGCGCTGGCGGTCCCGGCCTGGGCGTTCCTCTCCGTCTCGTCCTCGGGTGCGACGGCGGCGGCGCGGGTCGCGACCCTGGGCACCCCCGGCGTGGCCACCTCGGGCGTGGGCCCCACGTCGGTGACGTTCACCGTCAGCGCCCCCGCGACCGGCCCCACCCCCACGGGGTACAGGGTGGCCCGCACTGCGCCGAGTGCCGTTGCCGGTGTGTGCACCGTGTCCGGTGCGAGTGGGTCGTGCACCGACGCCGCCCCCGCCGCCGGTCAGACCAACACCTACGCCGTGTATGCCGTGCTCGCCGGGTCCGCCTGGGAGTCGCCCGTGCCGGCGACCACCTCGGTGGCCGTGCCCAACGGCGACACGACGCCTCCGGTGACCACCGCGTCCCAGTCACCCCTCCCGAACGCTGCGGGATGGAGCTCGTCCGACGTCGTCGTCACCCTCTCCGCCTCGGACGCCAGCGGGGTCGCGGGCACCTGGTACACCACCGACGGGAGCACGCCGACGACGTCCTCGACGCGGTACACCGGCCCCTTCACGGTGTCCTCGTCGGCGACCGTCCGGTACTTCTCCAAGGACACCGCCGGCAACACCGAGGCCTTCAGGTCGCTCGCGGTCCAGATCGACCGCACCACGCCCACGGTCGTCGTCACCTCTCCGGCCGGCAGCTCGGTCCAGGGTGGGACCGTCACGGTCTCGGGCACGGCTGCCGACACGGGGTCCGGGGTCGCGAGCGTCGTCGTCCAGTGCCGGGCGGGGTCGGGGGCCTGGACCACCATCGGCAGCACCACGCCGTCAGGATCCAGCTGGAGCACGTCCTGGCCGACCGCCGGCCTTGCCGATGGCTCGTACTCGCTGCAGGCCGTCGCGACCGACGCGGCGGGCAACACCACCACGAGCGCGACGGTCCCGGTGACGCTGCGGAACACCTTCACGGTCACCGCGCCCAGCACGGCCACGGCCGGCACACCCTTCACCGTCACGCTGTCCACCTACCCCGGCTACTCGGGCACGCACCCGGTCACGGTCTCCGGGCTGAGGTCCAGCCCGAACGGCTCGGCGCCCACCCTGCCGACCTCGGCCACCTTCACGAACGGCACAGCCACCCTGTCCGTGACGCCCGTGTCGTCGGGGTCCCAGACCGTCGGCGTGAGCCTGTCGGGCGCTCCGTTGAGCAACACCAGCGCCACCGCGGGCAACGCGACGGTGGTCGCGGGCGCCCCGACGATCGCCACGCTCGGGTGGGCGTCGGTCGCCGGAGGCAAGAACGCGACCTGCTCGGCGACCTCCTGTGCCGTCACCCTCGGCACGGGGCAGGGGAACAACTCGGCCAGCGCGACGATCACGGCATACGACACCTATGGCAACGTGGCGCCGAGCACGGCGACCGTGACGGTCACCATGACGAACCTGTCCACGAACGCCACGTCGACCAGCTCGTACGTCCTGGCAGGTGGCACCGCGGCATGGGCCACCACGGAGACGGGCAGCGGCAACGTCAGCAAGCGCTACGTCATCAGCTTCGGGACCGTGCAGTCGATCCCGCTCACCGTGACGCGCTGACACCGGGCTGCGCACCTAGGCTCGGTCCGGTGAGCACCACCGGACCGAGCCTGGCGTCCCTGTCTTGGCCCCTGCGCACCGCGCGGACGTCGTTGCGGCCCATCACCCACGACGACGTCGACGCCGTGCTCGAGTACCGCTCGCGCGAGGACGTCGCGAGGTACCTCACCCGGGCGGCGCTGGGTCGCGAGGACGTGCGCGACCGGGTCACCCGGTTCGCCGAGCGTGGACGCCCGGGGCACCCGGAGCCGGGACTGGGGCTGGTCGCCGAGCTCAACGGCCGCGTCGTGGCGGACCTGTCGCTGCGGCTCGAGCCCGACGACAACGGGATGTGGCTGGCCGTGCTCGGCTACGCGGTCCACCCCGACGTCGCCGGGCGCGGGCTGGCGACCGAGCTGGTCCGGGCACTGCTGCGGCTGAGCTTCGCCGACCTGCACCTCGCGATGGTCACCGCCGACGTCTTCGCGCCCCACCGCGCCTCGCAGCGGGTGCTGGAGAAGGCCGGCTTCCGCGTCGTGGCGCACGTGCCCGCCGGGAGCAAGGGCGACGGCCAGCCGCGCCTCGACGACCTCGTGTATGCCGTGACGGCTGCCGAGTGGGCTGCCCAGGCGGGCGCCACGCACCACTGATCCAGGCCGCGGCATACCGCTGTCCGGGGGTTGTCCGCCGCCTGGCCTAGGCTCGGGACGTGACCGACGGACTCTTCATCGCCTTCGAGGGGGGAGACGGGGCGGGGAAGTCCACCCAGGTGGCCCTGCTCCGTGACGCGTTCGAGGCTGCCGGCCGCACCGTCCTCGTGACCCGCCAGCCCGGCGGCACGCCGCTGGGGCGCGAGATCCGCGACCTCGTGCTGCACGGCGACCACGTCTCGCCGCGGGCCGAGGCGCTGCTGTTCGCCGCCGACAAGGCGCACCACGTCGAGCAGGTGATCGCGCCCGCGCTCGCGGCGGGCGACGTGGTCCTCACCGACCGCTACACCGACTCCTCCGTGGCCTACCAGGGCGCCGGGCGCGACCTCGGCGCCCAGGAGATCCACGACCTCAACATGTGGGCGGTCGACGACCTCGTCCCCGACCTGACCGTCGTCGTCGACGTCTCGGCGCAGGAGGGCCGCCGCCGACGCGGCGAGGTGCACGACCGGCTCGAGTCCGAGCAGGACGACTTCCACGAGGCGATCCGGGCCCACTACCTCGCCATGGCGCAGGGCAACCCCCAGCGCTACCTCGTCGTCGACGGCACGCTGCCGCCCGAGGACGTCCACGAGGCCGTCGTGCAGCGCCTGCGCTCGATGGGGGCCCTGCCGTGACGGTGTGGCGCGACGTCATCGGGCAGGAGGCTGCGATCGAGACCCTGCAGCGCGCGGTGGACTCGCCCGCGGCGATGACGCACGCGTGGCTCTTCACCGGGCCGCCGGGGTCGGGTCGGTCCAACGCCGCGCGCGCGTTCGCCGCTGCGCTCCAGTGCCGCCAGGGCGGCTGCGGGGAGTGCCGCGAGTGCCGCACCGCCCTCGACGGCACCCACGCCGACGTGGACGTCGTGGCGACCGAGGGGCTGTCGATCAAGGTCTCGTACGTGCGCGAGCTGGTCCAGCTCGCCCAGCTGCGGCCGTCGGTGGGGGCGTGGCGGATCATCATCATCGAGGACGCCGACCGGCTCACCGCGTTCACCGACGCGCCGGCGAACGCCCTGCTCAAGGCGCTCGAGGAGCCCACGCCACGCACCGTGTGGCTGCTGTGCGCCCCCTCGGTCGAGGACGTCATCATCACCATCCGCTCCCGGTCGCGGCACGTCCGGCTGCGCACGCCCCCGGTCGAGGCGGTGGCCGAGCTGCTCCACCGTCGCGACGGCGTCGAGATGCCCATGGCCCTGTATGCCGCGCGCGCGGCCCAGTGCCACGTCGGCCTCGCCCGGCGGCTGGCCCGCGACGAGGGCGCCCGCATCCGTCGTCGGGACGTCGTCTCGCTCGCCGGGAAGATCCACGGCGTCGGCGACGCCATCGGTGCCGCCGAGGACCTCAAGTCGATCGCCGACGAGGAGACGGCAGCGGCGACCACGGAGCGCGACGCCGCCGAGCGCCAGCGGCTGATGGAGGTGCTGGGCGCCGACCCGACCGCGCGCACCCAGCCGCCGCACATCCGCAGCCAGGTCGCCGGTCTCGAGCGCGAGCAGAAGGCCCGCGCCACCCGGCACTCCCGCGACGTGCTCGACCGCTCGCTGGTCGACCTGCTGTCGGTCTACCGCGACGCGATGGTGTTGCACTCGGGCGCGAGCATCGGCCTGGTCAACCAGGACAACCTCCCCGCGGTGCAGGCCCTGGCCCGGTCGATGTCGGCCGAGCAGCTGCTGCAGGCCATGGACGCGATCGGCACCGCCCGCGAGCGGATCGGGCTCAACGTCGCGCCGCTGCTGGCGCTCGAGGCGATGGCGATCGCGCTGCGCGTTCCGCGCTGACAGCGGGGCCTGTGTAGCGTCACCACCATGACGGTGCGGCGACTTCCGCTCGTCGCCGGCCTCCTGGCGCTGGCGACCGGCCTCTCAGGATGCTCACTGCTCGAGGGGGACCCCAACTCCGCCCCCGAGCCGAGCGTCACCATCTCGCGCACCCCGCCGCCGGGGTCGGAGGGCCTGGCGAAGTTCTACGCGCAGACGCTCGCGTGGCAGGGCTGCGGCACCGGACAGTGCGCGGAGCTCACCGTGCCCCTCGACTACGCCAGGCCCGACGGCGACACGATCAGGATCAGCGTGCTGCGGATGCGCGCCACGAGGCCCAAGGAGCGGCTCGGGTCGCTGGTGGTCAACCCGGGTGGTCCCGGCGGCTCCGGCGTGGACTACGCGCGGGCGGCCGACTTCATCGTGGGCAAGCCGGTGCGCCAGCGGTTCGACGTCGTCGGCTTCGACCCCCGCGGGGTGCAGCGTTCC
This sequence comes from Phycicoccus sp. 3266, assembly GCF_031456495.1. Taxonomy (NCBI): domain Bacteria; kingdom Bacillati; phylum Actinomycetota; class Actinomycetes; order Micrococcales; family Intrasporangiaceae; genus Phycicoccus; species Phycicoccus sp. 3266. Next base: position 77,282 of record NZ_JAVDUW010000002.1, read on the forward strand.
GAGCCGGTGCAGTGCCTGCCGGACCCGCAGATGGACACCTTCCTCGGCCAGGACCCCACGCCCGACAACACCACCGAGGAGCGCGCCTTCATGGCGTCCGGGGCCGAGTTCGGCAAGGCCTGCGTGGCCAACACCGGCCCGCTCGCCGCGCACGTCTCGACCGTCGACGCCGCCAGGGACATGGACATCCTGCGGTCGGCCCTCGGGGACGCCAAGCTCAACTACCTCGGCAAGTCCTACGGCACCTTCCTCGGTGCCACGTATGCCGGCCTGTTCCCGAAGCTCGTCGGCCGGTTCGTCCTCGACGGCGTGGTGCCCCCGGACGCGACGCCCGAGGAGCTCGCGCTCGGCCAGGCGGAGGGCTTCGAGCGGGCGACCCGCGCGTGGGCCGGGTCGTGCGTCGAGGAGGGCGGCTGCCCGCTGGGCTCGTCGGTGGACGCCGTCATGGCGTCGCTGCGTGCGCTGCTCAAGCAGCTCGATGCCCAGCCGGTCCCCGTGCGCGGCGACGCCCGCGTCACGCAGCTGACGGAGGGCTGGGCGGCCACCGGGGTGGCTCAGGCGATGTACGACCAGGGCCAGTGGTCGACCCTGACGGACGCGCTCGGGAAGGCCCAGGCGGGCGACGGCACCGCCCTGATGGACCTCGCCGACGCCTACGCGACCCGCGACAAGGACGGCCGGTACACGTCCAACCTGCTCGAGGCCTACTACGCGGTCACCTGCCTCGACGACCCCGACTCGTCCGACCCGGCGACCTACGAGGCGCGGGCGAGGTCGTTCGTGCAGAAGGCGCCGACCTGGGGACCGTTCATGGCCTGGGGGAGCGCGCCCTGCGGCGAGTGGCCGGTGAAGTCCGACGCCAAGCCGCACAAGATCTCGGCGGAGGGCAGCGGCCCGATCGTGGTCATCGGCACGACGCGGGACCCCGCGACGCCGTACGAGGGGTCGGTGCGCCTGCGCGACCAGCTGGCCAACGGTCGGCTGATCACCTTCGACGGCGACGGGCACACGGCATACGGCCGCTCGAACAGCTGCGTGGATAACGCCGTCAACGACTACTACACCTCGGGCAAGGCCCCGGCCGACAACACGAAGTGCTGAGCCCCGGCCCCCGGTTGGCGGCTGCCAGGGTCGCCGGCTCGGACGGCTGCGGCGGCCGCGCGAGAGGCTGGGGAGGCGCCCCGGGAGGTGATCCGGAGCCGGTTCGGAAAATGCCCGGACCATCCGTATACTCGACCTCCGTGCCCGATGGGCACCTGCCGCCTTAGCTCAGTCGGCCAGAGCGATTCACTCGTAATGAATAGGTCAAGGGTTCGATTCCCTTAGGCGGCTCCACGAAAACGCCCCCCGGTCCTCCGGGGGGCGTTTCTGCTGGTCTGGAGCCGACGGGCCGGCGCCGTGAAGACCAGCCGGTCGTCGCCGCGCCCAGCCGTGCGGGACTCGAGCCCGAGACGGATGGACGGCGCCGACCTCCAGGACCGCGAGCACGGACCTCCGCAGGCCGAACTGTGCCATTGCCCTGACGTCGCTTCCCGACTTCCTTCGCCTGGTGTTCACCTGGGGAGGCATCCGCCGCCGGCAACGACTGGGACAATCACCTCGTGTCGAAGGGCCCGCTGGGCGCGTCGCACCGCAGAAGGTCACGCAGGCGCCGCTCGTCCGGTGTGCACGGTGGCCCGCGGCAGCGCACTCTTGGCTGCGTTCGAAGAGAGCACGGGCTTGGAGCGCGCTGCACCACTCCAACCGCGGGAGTCCTGGCGGGTGAGCAAGCTGGGATCGGTCCCACTTCTGCATGACTTCACGGCCACCCACTCGCTGCCGCGTCGTGGTTTGCGCCTGGCTCGGCCAGGGGTCGGGTCCGTCGCCCTTGGGCAGTCACCGGCCGCTCACCCGCGGGCGATGGTGCCGGCGAGCTCGACCAGTGACTGGACGTGCATGTCCGGCGCATCGAAGTGGTCGGGGTAGCTGGCGCCGGAGCGGTCGATGAAAGCGGTGGCCATCCCTACCTGCCGGGCGCCGTGAATGTCCCAAGGATGCACAGCGACCAGCATCGCGTCCCTGGCAACGACCCCGCACTGGTCGAGGGCGTACTCGTACGCGGCCCGCGCGGGCTTCCAGGCCGGGGCATCCTGCACAGACAGGAGCTGTTCGAAGGCATCTGCGATGCCGTTGCGCTCGAGAAGGCCTTGCGCCACTGCCGCGGACCCGTTGCTGAGCGTGACGAGGCGGATGCCGGCCGATGCGAGGGCCCGCACAGCGGGGACGACGTCGTCATGCACCGGCAGCGACGTGAAGGCGCCCATCACCCGCTCGGTTGCGGCGTCAACGTTCGGGAGGCCCTGGGCAACCAGGACACGGCTCAGGGAAGTCCGGGCCAGGGCGGCGAAGTCAGGGTTGGCGCCAACCACAGTCAGGGCGAACCCGTCGCGTAGGAGTGAAGCGAACCAGGTCGCGGCGAGGGTTGGTGGTGCGCCCGTCTGCTCGAACGCTTCGGCCATGCCGCTCATGTCGGACAGCGTCTCGTTGACGTCGAACACGACCAGCTGGGGACGATGCTGAAATGTCTGGCTGTCGTCGGTGTTGTGCACGGATTCCGGTCCTTCCCATTGGGCTGATGGCGCCGCCGGCCGGTACGGGAGCCGGCCCAGGGTCTCAAGGCTGCCGGTTGCGGACGCTGCCCGCGACGTGAGCCGACCGGGGTCAGGTGTGAAACGCCCCGCAAGCAGGCACTCCGACCCTCGCCGTGAGGTGCGACGACTCGACCCGCTGGATGTGCCCGCTCCGGTCTTGGCCTACTGACCGGTGGTGGCGTCGTAGGTGAGGATCTCGGTGCCGTTGCCCTCGTCACCGTTGTCCGGGGCCACGCTCATGGTCAGGTGGTTGCCGGTGGCGGTCATGGCGAACGGGTTGCGGGTCGCTGCGTGCCCGGCGGTGGACCACTTCGAGATGGGGATGTCACGGATGGTCTGGTGGGTGCGCAGGTCGATGAGCGCGGCCCCGCCAAGCTCATACGTGGCGCTGTCGCTGCCGGCGGCCGGGGTCTGCGGCAGGTTCGTCACGCCGCCGCAGAGCATCTTGGCGTTCGGCACGTACTTGCAGTCCTGGTAGTCGATGAGGAAGTCGGGGTTGTCCCAGATGGCCAGTTGCTTGCCGGCCAGGTTCCACTCGGCGAATCGGCGTGAGCCCCAGGTGTTCCCGACGAGGTGGCCGGTCTGCCTGTCCATGACGATGCCGCCGAAGTGGTCGTTGACCTCGAACTGCCTGTGGACGTCAAGGGTGGTGGCGTTGACGCGGTAGATGATGGCGCTGGAGTTCGGGCGGTACTGAGCGACGGGCACCCAGATGTTCGTGCCGTCGAAGTCGATGCCGCCGGGGTGGTACATGTCGCCCTCGCCGAGGACGATGTCGCGCTGCAGGTTGCCGTCCTTGTCCATGACGAACAGGTGCCCGCGGCCTCTGCCGGGGGTGCGGTCGTACGCGCCTTTCGGGCTCGGGTACTTCACGGTGGGCTGCAGGATCTCCACCGCGGACAGGAAGATGTGGTCGGCGCCGTAGGCGATGCCCTCGGTGTGGAAGGTGGGGAACTTCAGCTTCACCTCCTTGGTCAACTGCCACTGGGTGGTGCGGGTGACCGAGCTGAAGTCGTCGGCGAGGGCGGTGTCGGCGCTGTGGTGGCCGGTGGGCGCCTCGGCGGCGGCCGCTCGTGCGGCTGCGGCGGTGCCGCTGACCGCAAGGAATAGGGCGGCGGACAGTGCAGCGGCGCGGGTAGGCATGGTCTTCATGGGTTCCTCGCTCGTAAGGGGGCATATGGGGCGATGCGCGACGCTACGGAGCGGCGGTGAACGTCCGCAGTCCGCCAGCGGGAGCGGGGCTGAACGAGCCATGAGGCTGCGGGTAGCCGCCTCCCGGAACTGTTCCCGTGGCGCGCTAACCGGCGTCCGCTGGTGCGTCGCGCGCGGCTAGGGTGGGGCGTCCGCCCGCCCTCGGTGCCCTGCGCTTGACGTGGGCGAGCGCCTTGGCGGTCTCGGCCGCGGCCCTCGCGTCGGTCACGCACGTCGCGAGCGCGGGCGACACTGCGGTTGCTCAAGGTGCTCGTGCAGTAGCCACTCCACCTGTGGCAATCGGAGCGTATGAACACATCGGTCAGTGGCCACTGTCCGCTACACGGCCATCATCGTCGACACGGAAACCGACACCGCAGGCCGCCCTCCTCGACGGGGACGACCACTCGCTCGAAAGGATGACGCCGTGCACGGACACCACCACGGGACTGCGCCCCGGCGCTCTGATCGCCAACACCGCAGTGCCACCATGCGGACCAGGCTCGTGCTGGGCGCGGCCGTCGGCGTACTCGTTGCATTGACCGTCGTCGGTCTGATTGCGCTGTGGCCGTCCGGTGAGGCCAGGCCCCGGCCAGACTTCGCCGCGCCAGGCGCCACCTTCCCGCACGCAACGGTCGCCGATGTCACCGACGCCACCTGCCCGGGCACCTCCTCGGGCTCAGCAGGGTGCGGCGAGGCTACGGTGCGGGTCGATGAGGGTGTGGACACCGGCCGGGTGGTGAGAGTGACGGTGCCGCCCGAGGTCATGGCAGCCGGTATCGGCGAATCCGTGGTGCTGGTCCGGACCCCTGCTGCGTCGGGGCAGGGGGCCACGTACGCGCTCCAGGACTTGGACAGGACTCGCTTCCTTGTGCTCCTTGCGACCATCTTCGCTGTGGTCGTCCTGCTCGTGGCCCGTTTGCGTGGTGCTCTCGCGCTGGTCGGGCTGGGGCTGGCAGGGGTCGTCATGGTGCAGTTCATGCTGCCGGCACTGCTGGAGGGCCGAGACCCCGTGCTGGTCGCCTTGACCGCTGCGGCGGCCATCATGATCGTCGTGTTGTACCTGGCCCATGGCCTGTCGGTGCGGACCACGACCGCACTCCTGGGCACCTTCGCGGGGCTGGGGCTGACGGCCCTCATCGCCGCGTGGTCGGTGGGTGGGGCACACCTGACCGGGGTGAGCAACGACGACAGCGCCCTCCTGCGCCAACAGGTGTCGGGACTGTCCGCTCAGGACCTGCTGTTGTGCGGCATCATCCTGGCCGGTCTCGGCGTCCTCAACGACGTCACCATCACCCAGAGCTCAGCGGTATGGGAGCTGAGAGACGTGGCGCCGTCACTGACGCGCAGGGCAGTGTTCGTCAAGGCCATGCGAATCGGCCGGGACCACATCGCCTCCACGATCTACACCATCGTGTTCGCGTACGCGGGGGCCGCCCTGAGCGTCCTGATGCTGATCGTCCTGTACAGCCAACCGTTGTCGTTCACCCTCACCAGCAACGACATCGCCGAAGAGATCGTGCGCACCCTGGCCAGCTCTATTGGCCTGGTCCTCGCCGTCCCCATCACGACAGCACTGGCCGTGGCAGTACTGCCTGGTCCGCGCCCCTCGAACCGCGTACCCTGAGCGGCCACGGCGCGCGGTCGGAGCCACTCAGGCTGTCCGGGGACCAACTCTCGTGACGACAAGGGCGTCAGGCAGCCGAATGTGCTGCCGGCTTGCCGGTGAAACGCGTCGTCAGTCCTGTCGTAGTCGACGCACGGGGGAGGGCCAAGTCGGAGTGCTGCTTAACACATGCGACCCAGAGGGGGCCTCACCGGCGAGACTGATGAGACCAGCCTGAGCGGCGCGGATGCCAACCGCTATGGCGCCGACGAGGCTGGCCCGGTCACCCAATGCGGAGCGCAGCACTTCCGGGGGAAACGGGGCAAGCTCCGCCACCAGCTGACCAGTTCGCTTCACCAAGGTCTCGTTGGCTCCGACGCCACCGGTGAGGATGATCGCCTCGGGATCGATCACGGCGCAGATGGAGGCCGCGATCAGCGCGATTCGCCGGCTCTCCTCCTCCACCAGGGCCAGGGCGGGCGCCTCGCCATGAGCGGCCCGCACATACAGTTCCTCCACGCTTGCGGGCGGTCCTTGCCGACCCCAGTCCTTCCTGTCCTGCGCCGCGCGAAGGAGCATGATGCCGCCGGCCTCGTCCGGCGACCCCGCCTGCTGAGGTCTGAAGTGGGCGCTCAACGGAAGCGATGCCACCTCCCCGGCGGCGCCGTGCGCACCGCGCAGCAGGTCGCCGTTGTGCACCAGTCCAGCGCCGACGCCGGCTCCCACGGCTATCACGGCGAATGTGTCGAGATCCTGAGCGGCGCCCTGCCACAGTTCCCCAATGGCTGCAAGGTTCACGTTGTTGTCCAGCAGCACTGGAACCTCCAACGCCTGCGCCAGTGGGGTGTGGAAGTCGAACGGCTCCGGCTGCCCCACGTTCCATGCGTAGTGCACGGTCTTCCCGTCTGCGGCAACGACACCCGGCACCGAAACCGCGACCATGCCCATAGGCCCCGGGTCGAGTAGGTCCCGATATGCCTTGTGTAGTAGTTCCGCGGCCCTGGCAGTGATCGCAGGCCCGCCGCTGACTGAGGTGGCGTCACGGCTCTCCACCAGCAGGTTGCCGCGCGCGTCGGTCAGCGCCACGCGCAGGTTGCTGCCTCCGATGTCGACGGCAGCGACAACGCCCGCGGCCACGGGGACCTCGTACAAGGTCGCGGACCGGCCGGGAAGCCCACTGCGCTGACCCAAGGCAGCGACTAGACCCAGCTCCTCGAGCCGCTCCACGGCGGCCAGGACGGTAGGACGGGACAGTTCGCAGGCCAAAGCCATCTCCGGCCGAGTGACGGGTTTGACCTGACCCAAGAGGTGGGCAAGGACCCGCTGCGCGCTCGACGCCCCCGTGCTCAGCTGCATCTTTTCCTGCGCCTTCCCTTGACGACCGGCCGAGACGCTGAGCATACTCGCCGGAAGTAAAGCAGGCTACCTAACAAAGTGAGGCTGTCATGGAGTCCAACTCCTCCTCCGCCCTGGCTGCGCTGTCCGCCACCCACGTGACCCGTCGCACCGCCCTGGCGGCTGGCGGTGCCGGAATCGCCGCGGTGCTCGCCGCGTGCGGTGTCGGGGGCGGCGGGTCCGCCGGCGGCGCCGGCAACGGCAAGGGTCCCATCCGCGCCCTGTTCATGAAGCAGGCCGGCTACTCCGAGGACGACATCCGCAAGATGACCTCGGCCTTCCAGGCGGCCAATCCTGGTGTCACCGTCACCACGGACTTCGTTGCCTACGAGGCGTTGCACGACAAGATCGTCGCCTCCGCGCCCGCGGGTACCTACGACGTGGTCCTCATCGACGTCATCTGGCCGGCCGAGTTCGGCAGCAAGCGCATCGTCGCCGACGTCTCCTCCCGCTGGCCGCAGGCGTGGAAGGACCAGATGCTCGGCGGCGCCGTCGCCACCCCGCAGTTCGACAACCACTTCTACGGGGTGCCCTGGATCCTGGACACCAAGTACCTCTTCTTCAACGACACCCACCTGAGCAAGGCCAAGGTGGATGCCTCCCAGCTCGACAGCTGGGACGGCGTGCTCAAGGCCGCTCGCGCCCTCAAGTCCTCCGGCGTGACCAAGTACCCGCTCATCTGGTCCTGGCAGCAGGCCGAGGCTCTCATCTGCGACTACGCCCAGCTGCTGGGCGCGTTCGGGGGCAAGTTCCTCGACGACGCCGGCAAGCCGGCGTTCCACCAGGGCGGAGGCGTGCAGGCCTTGGAGTTCATGCGACAGAGCATTGTTGACGGGCTGAGCAACCCCACCTCGACCCAGTCTCTCGAGGAGGACGTGCGCCGCGTCTTCTCGGCCGGCCAGGCCAGCATGGCCCTGAACTGGACCTACATGTACGGCATGGCCAACGACCCCAAGCAGAGCCAGGTCGGGGGTCAGGTCAAGGTGCTGCAGACCCCGGCCGGCCCCGGCGGGCGACCCGGCGTCAACGGGAGCATGGCGCTGGCGGTCAGCGCTGGGAGCAAGAACCAGGCTGCGGCGTGGAAGTACGTGTCGTACCTGACCAGCCAGCCGGTGCAGAACCAGTTCGCCGTCAGCTCGCTGCCGGTGTGGAAGACGTCCTACGACGACCCCGCCGTGATCAAGTCCAACCCGCAGGTCGTGCCTCAGGCCAAGAAGCAGCTGGGCGACCTGATCCTGCGACCGCAGGTCAAGAGCTACAACCCCATCTCCCAGCTGCTGCAGGGGCAGATTCAGAAGGCGCTGCTCGGGCAGAAGACGGCCCAGCAGGCACTGACCGAGGCGGCCGACCAGGCTGCGTCCATGCTCGGCTCGTGAGCGTCGCTCAAGCCCCGCCCGGTGCGGCGCGCCGCCGGCTACCGGCAATGCGTCGTCGCGCCGGGGGTCGGGGGGAGGCCCGGTTCGCCCTGGCACTTCTCGCCCCCGCGGTCCTGGTCGTCTTCGGCGTCGTGCTGTACCCGGTCGCACGCACCTTCGTGGTGTCCCTGTTCGACGTGGACAGCCCGCTGCCGGGGGCCTACCCCTTCGTCGGCGTCAAGAACTACACGCGCGCATTCCACGACCCCGGGTTCTACACGGTCGTCGGTCACACCCTGTACTTCACGGTGGTCTCCACAGCGGCCGAGCTGGTCCTCGGGATCGCCGTCGCACTGCTGCTCAACGCGCCCCTACGCGCACGATGGTTCTGGCGAAGCCTCGTGGTGCTGCCCTGGGCGCTGCCGACCATCGTCAACGGTGCCCTGTGGCGGTGGATCTACAACGGGCAGTACGGGGCACTGAACGGCCTGCTGGCCACGCTGCACATCTCCGACACCCCGCACCAGTGGCTCGGTTCACCATTCCTGGCGCTGAACATGGTCATCGTCGCGGACGTGTGGAAGAACACCTCCATCGTCGTCTTCTTCATCCTCGCGGGTCTTCAGACCATCTCCTCAGACCTGTACGAGGCCGCCCGTCTCGACGGCGCCGGGGCGTGGGCCGCCTTCCGCAGGGTCACCCTGCCGCTGCTGGCCCCCAGCATCGCCGTCGTGCTCATCCTGCGCACCATCGAGGCGTTCAAGGTCTTCGACATCATCTACGTGATGACCGGCGGCGGGCCCGCCAGCGGCACCCAGACCGTCGCCTTCTACACCTATCTCCAGGCGTTCTCCAACCAGCTCTTCGGGTACGGCTCCGCATTGGCCTACCTCATCGTCCTGGCGGTCTTCGCCCTAGCGATGATGTACCTGCGGATCCTGCGCCAAGGACAGATGGCAGGCATCGAATGAGGCACAGCCGCACCTACATCGTGGCCATTCACGTCGCCGCCGTCGTCATGGCCCTCGTCATCCTGCTGCCGTTCGCGTGGTTGATCATCTCCAGCATCTCCCCAGCCACAGACCTGGTCTCCGCGCGCATCCACTGGTGGCCCGCCCACCCGACGCTGTCCCGGTACCGGGCGATCTTCACCTCCTCCGCCGGGGCAGGGGACAACGTCGCCGCGAACTTCCGACTCGCGATGGGCAACAGCCTCATCGTCGCCGGGCTCACCACAGTCATCTCCCTGACCGTCGGCGCCTTGGGCGGGTACGCCTTCGCCCGCCTGCGGTTCCGGCTGCGACGCACATCCCTCTTCGCGTTCCTGGCGATCTACATGCTGCCGCCCATCGCGCTGGTCATCCCCCTGTACCTCGCCCTGGCAAACCTGCAGCTGCTGGACACCAAGACCGGGCTGATCGCGACCTACTGCTCCATCGTGACCCCGTTCTGCCTGTGGACGATGAGCAACTACTACCTGAGCCTGCCCGCGGACCTAGAGGAAGCCGCCCGGGTGGACGGCTGCTCCCGGATGGGGGCGCTGGTCCGCATCATCCTCCCGCTGTCACGTCCCGGCCTGCTGACCACCGCCATGTTCGGGTTCCTGCTGGCGTGGGACGAGTTCCTCTACTCCCTGATCTTCACCTCCACCACCAACGCCAAGACGATCCCTGTCGCGATCGCCGAGTTCACCGGCAAGTACTCCTCCGACTTCGGCCTCGTCGCTGCCGGCGGCGTCCTGGCAGCCATCCCCCCTGTCCTGCTCGCGCTGGCAGCCCAGCGCTACATCGTCGGAGGCCTCACCTCCGGCGCCGTGAAAGGTTGAGCCACCCCATGCGTTTCCCCGACGGCATCACCGCCCAGCCCGACACCCTGGCCCGCAGCGCCAAGACCGTGACCGACGCCCTCCCAGACCTGCCACCGCCGGCACCGCGGGACGTGACCGCACTGGTCGGGATCGGCGCCAGCGAGCACGCCGCTCGCAGCGCCGCCCCTGTCTGGCGTCACCAAGGACTCCGCGCTTACGCGGTCTCGGCCTCCGAGCTGCTCACCGGCGACAGCGGACACGCAGACGTGTACGTCGCCCTGAGCGAATCCGGCCGCAGCGCCGAGACGGTCGCCGCGATGACCCACGTGACCGGCGCCACCCGCATCGGAGTCACCAACGAACCACAGTCACCGCTGGCGGAGCTGGTCGAGCACGTCCTTCCGCTGGACAGTGGACCGGACAGCCCCGTCTACACCACCGGATACACCGCGACCCTGCAGGCACTCGGCCTGCTGGGCGACGCTTGGAGCGGCCACGCCGGTGACTGGTCCGCGCTGCCCGACCAGGCAGCCACGGTCCTGGCTGCCGCCGAACCGGTGGTGGCGGCTGTGCACGATGCGTTCGAGACCGCGCGCAGCATCGACGTCATCGGCTCCGGCGCAGCGTGGGCCAGCGCCGGAGAAGGAGCGCTCATGCTGCGTGAGTCCGCGCGCGTCCTGACCGCCACCCACGAGACCTACAACTACCTCCACGGCCCCATGGAGCCCCTCGAAGGTCAAACCGCCTGCCTCGTCGTCGGCGACGGCCGTGAAGTCCGGCTCGCCCGCGATACCAGCGCACTGGGCTGCCCGACACTGCTGATCACCACCCAGCACGACGTACCCGCGCAAGCGAACCTGACCGTACTCACCCTGCCCCAGACCCCTTCGCCGCTGGCGCTTGCCGTGCTGCAGATCCTGCCCATCCAGCTGATGGGGTGGGCGATGGCCGAGACCCGCGGCCTTGCCGTCGACGGCTTCCGGCACCACCAAGACGACATCAAGCTGAGCTGACCCGTGACCCAGACCATCCACGTCATCGGCAACGTCCAGCTCGACGTCCTCGCCAGCCCTGTGACCGCGCTGCCCAGTCCGGGCGGTGACACCATCATCGACCAGATCGACGTGCGAACCGCAGGCGCCGCTGGGAACGTCTCGCGCGCCCTGCACGCGTTGGGCGCGCAGCACCGCCTCTTCGGCGCCGTCGGCGACGACGACGCCGGCCGGTGGGTCGCCGCACACCTGCACCAGCTCGGCCTCGGCCAGGACTTGCACGTTGTACCGGGCGAAGCAACCGGGATCTCGATCGCGTTGGAAGCTCCCGACCGGGAGCGTGCCTTCCTCACAGCCCATGGCGTCCTGAACGGCTACACCCGACGCGACGTGCCGGACGAGGCCTGTCACGCCGACCTGGTCCTGTTCACCGGCTACTTCTCGCTGCCAGGACTGCGTGGCGAAGGCACCAAGGAACTGCTGCGCGAGGCCGCAGAATCCGGAGCCACGACCTTCTTCGACACCGGATGGGACCCCGGCGAATGGGCTGGTGAGGGAGTCAAGGAGATCCTCGACCTCTTGCCGCAGGTCCACGTCTTCCTTCCCAACGAACCGGAAGCCCTCGCCCTGACCGGCGAGTCCACTGCCGAAGCAGCACTGGCCGCACTGGTGAAGGAAGGGCCGGGTTGGGTCGTCGTCAAACTCGGCGAGCGCGGACTCCTCGCGGGCGGTCCCGATGGCCAGAACATCCGTATCCCCGCTCCGAAGGTTGATCCCTTGGACACCACCGGAGCCGGAGACAGCCTCGCCGCCGGCGTGCTGGCAGAGCTGGCGCGGGGAGCGGACATGAGAGACGCACTTGGCACCGGGATCCGTGTGGCTTCGACGGTCGTAGGGAGGCCTTCTCGCAACCGCTACCCCGGGTGGGAAGAACTGCTGCCCACCTGAGCTCTCCGCGCGCCTCCCCGGGAAGATCACCCTTACCGGGGGCGCCCTGCGACGTGGGGCGGCTACGCCCACGGGTGACGTGGTTGGAACCGGACGGACCGGTTCGGACGGCGCCGACGCTGGTGGCTCAACGGCGACGCCGCCCTCACGGGCGCCGTCCCGTCTGATCCCTCACGGGCCGGTGACCGTGCTGATGGTCGGGGCCCGCGGAGGTCGGGCAAGGGCGGTGCGGTTGACCGGTCGGGCCACAACACTCATGTATTCCCACTGACATGCCGGCCGAAACACCGCACTCGCCCCCAATGGGCACCCTTCAGCGACCTTCTGCCGGCTACCTGGTGTCGAGCGAGTGAGCCGCTGCGTGGACAGACGCCCGGGCGCTCCTGCGCCAGACCCGAGCGTTACGGGACCACCTGGTAGCGGGTCAGCATGCCGGCCTTGATGTGGTCGTTGACGTGGCAGTGGAACAGCCAGGTGCCGGTGTTGTCGGGGACCATGTCGGCGACGACCATGCTGGCAGGGAGCAGGTTCACGACATCCACGCGCATGCCGCTCACGACGACGTCGTTGCCGTGCCAGTGTGGGGTGTGCAGGTCGGTTTCGGTGCCCATGCCCATGACGTACCAGCGGACGTGCTGGCCCTTGTGCACCGTGATCATCGGCATGTTGCCGTAGAGGTATCCGTTGATGGAGTGCTTGAGGTTGCTCTCCACGAAGTCGTCATCCAGGTCATCACCAGGCCGGGGCATCGGTGGGGTGCCGTACCGTCGCTCGTTGCGGGCGAGCAGCGGTGACTGGGTCTCGTTGTCGATGAAGAACTCGGTGAAGATCTCGCGGTCGACGTCCTTGGGGCTGCCGTCCGGGCGCGCCCACCCTGCTCGGGTGACCACCATGGGTCCCATCAGGCCGGCGTAGGTGTCGGCGATCTCGTCGGTGTGGGAGTGGTACATCCACATCACCGAGCTTCCGTCATGGGGGCCCGGGCCGGCCCGCTCAGGTACTTGCCAGGTGTAGGTGTAGGTGCCGCCGGTGGGCACCTCGTCGTCGGCCTTGTCCCCGGTCGTCGTGCCGTCGTTGTAGGGCGCGCCTTCGCTGTCCTTGGCGTAGAACACGCCATGCGGGTGCACCGCGGCTGGGAAGGGGCACGTGTTGCGGAAGACCACCTTGATGGTGTCGCCGACCACGGCGTGGATAACGGGTCCGACCATGCCCAGGTACTGCTGGTCAGCAGCCCGGGCCTGCGGGTGGGTGAAGCTGGCATCGGTGTAGCCGCGGTACAGGCACTTGTCGTACGTCGACCCGATCCGCCCGGGACCTGCGGCGACGTAGGTGTTCGCGACCGAGTCGAAAGGCTTGCCTGTGATCTCGTTGCGGCCGGCCGGTGCGTAGTTCCACGGCACCACGTCCGCCGAGATGTAGTACGTGCGCGTCACACCGTTGCTGCGGAACGGTGCGCCACCGACTTGGCGGTCCCAGTAGCCGCTGCCCGCCGTCGCCGATGCATGTCCGTGCGCCACGGTGGTTTCGGCGGCGTTCGCCACGAACGTCGCTCCCAGCCCGGCAGTCAGCAGAACCGCTCCGATGCCTGCACCGACGCGGCGTGCGACCAGCACCCCCGAGTGACCAGAGGCCGCAGCGAAGCCGCCAATGAAGAGCACGACCTCCGCGGTCATCGCCACAACACCAAGCGGTTCGGCCCAGTTGCCCACGTCGTCGCCGATCTGCGGGAGACCCACCCAGCGGCTCACGCCGTAAGCTGATGCCGCCAACCCGCCAATCACACCAGCGGCGGTGTACACCCACCGGCTCTCGCGCTGCCACAACAGGACCGCAAGAGCCACCGCGGCCGCTTCGAGCGCCAGAAACAACACCCCCAGGTACGGCGCTTCGTGGAAGTGGTCCTCCGTGATCGGAACGTGCGCGGCGGCAACGACGAGCGCAGACGGGATCAGGACCGTCCGCCAAGCGCTGACTCGGACTTGCGACATCGCCATGGCGCCAACCTAACTTAGGTTTACCTAAGTTCCGCGATCAGGGCCGCCCAATTCACCGAGAGTTGGTCCTCAGTTCTGCATCTGCGGTGATGCGAACCGTCACGCCGAAACTCAACGTCTCCATTCAGCATGCTCCCCCCGCGGTCTCTGGAGATCAGCACAATGGGTGATCCCGTCGAGGGATGCCACGTAGTGGTACACGTCCGGCTTGTCGTTCAGGAGCGCCGGTCCCTCGGAGCAGCGGTTTTTCACCCTGACTCGGGAGCCCACAGAGCAACCGCTGTCAACAATGCGGCGATAAAACACGCAGCCAAGAAGTAGCGCGCGAGCAGCTGCGCAACGGGACTGCGAAGAGCGGAGCGCCAGCGACCACACGCCGAGGAGGTGCCTCCTTCAGCCTCGTGCGCTGGGTCGGCGTGGCGGCCCGGCACCTCGGCTCTCGCCTGGGCAGTGGCAATCCGACCAGCACCTTGGTTGGCGTGAGCGCCTCCCGCTGGCTGCACGACCCTCTGAGCAACGGCTGGGTGTCGCGGATCCTGTTTCATGCATCTAACGACGCCGCTCGCAGCGGAACATGACGCGACCGCGGCCCGGCTCAGTGAGCACCCGTCCACCGAGGTTTCGGTGAGGGGACGTTCTCAAGCCCGTGTCGCGGGCGTCCGTACTGGCATCGCAGCCGGTCGCCCTTCCACTGGACTCGGGGATGGTCACACCGCAGACCCGCGTGGTGGTGTGGGCACAGAAGGCGCCGCTTCCGTGGGCGCATTTTGGGCACACCACAAGTTCGAGCGGTCCACGCAGCAAGGCGAAGCTGCCGCCGTTGGTGCGAGTGACCCGGTTGCCACAGTTGGACGTGGCGGCCAGAAGACGCTCGTCATGAACAGAGAAGGGTTCGATTTCCTGAGGTACCCCACGAAACGCCCCCGGCGAGCCGGGGGCGTTTCCTGTGTTGTCGGAGGTCGGAACCAGCAGGAGCCCACCGGGATCCGACGGTGCTCAGGGAGCCGGGTAGGCCTTGGGCAGGCGCATGCCGCGCTCGGCCATGATGTCGCGGACGTGGTTGGGGTAGTTGGTGATGATGCCGTCGACGCCCATGTCCATCAGGGCCTCGACGGTGGCGGGGTCGTCGCACGTCCACGGGATGACCTTCAGGCTGTTCGCGTGGGCCTCGGTGACCATCTGCTTGTCGGGGTAGAAGCGGAATCCCGGGTCGCCGATCTTGCCGTTCTGGGGGAAGCCGTAGTTCGGCGACACCGCCGTCAGGCCGGGCACCGCGGCCTTGGCCGACTTGATGAGGTCGCCGCCGTAGGTGTCGGAGTCGACCCCGCCGAGCCAGGGCGACGCTCCCGGCTGGCCGACCTGCAGGAAGTCGTAGTTGGTCAGGGCGACCAGCGGCCAGGTCGGCGCGTAGCTGTGCATCAGCTTGAGTGCGCCCCAGTCGAAGGACTGGATGGTCACCTGGCGCTCGATGCCCGAGGCGTGGATCTCTTCGTAGACCCGTCGGACGAACTGCTCGCGAGGGGCGGTCTGCTCGGGGGCGCCGGCCTCCACCTTGGTCTCGATGTTCAGTTTGACCTGGTTGGCGTGGTAGTCCTTGACGAGGTTCAGGACGTCCTTGAGCTCGGCCATACGCCAGCCCTTGATCTGCTCCTGCTGGGGGAAGCCGGGCAGCTGCTGGTATCCGCAGTCCATGGTCTTGATCTCGGCCAGGGTCAGGTCCTTGATGTACTTGCCGACGTAGGGGTACATCGGGTCGCCCGGGTAAGCGGGCGCGGTGTCCTGGCACTTCTGGGCGCTGATCTTGCGGTCGTGGTTGACGACGACCTTGTCGTCCTTGGTGATGTGGGTGTCGAGCTCCAAGGTGCTGACGCCCAGCCGAAGGGCCTTGGCGAACCCGGGCAGCGACTCCTCGGTGGTCATGCCGATGCCGCCACGGTGGGCCTGCAGGTCGAACTGGGTCTTCTGCGGCAGGACGCCCGGCCCCGGCGTGCTGGACGTGGCCGCAGTGGCGACTCCAGCCGCGGACAGGGACAGCGTCGCGACGCTCGCTGCGGTCAGGGCAACTCGTAGTGCTCTCATGCCCCCGGACGCTAAGAGCCCCAGGCGACGGGTTCGCGGACTTGTGATGAACCCCCACAGAAGCCACGGTGTCCCCCACCTCGGCGGTGCCGGCGCGGCAGCAAGGGACGCCGGCCGGCGGTGACTGCGCCTCCTGTCCGTCGCCGCCCGGAGCTCCGAAACCGTCACGTGGGTGTTGCGGGTGGTTCCAGGTGCCGTCATCCGGGGTTGGCCGTCCGCTGGCAACGTCCGGTGCCATGACGGACCTCTCCCGCCGCACCCTGCTCCGCGGATCAGCCGGCCTGGGCCTCGCGGCCCTTGCCGCGCAGACGACGGCCCGCCCCGCTGCCGCCCTGGTCCGCAGTGGTCGTCCGGTCCTGACGCACGGCGTCCAGTCGGGTGACCCCAGGGCTGGTGCCGTCGGCCTCTGGAGCCGGGCCGACCGACCTGCGCGCCTGGTCGCCGAGGTGTCCACGGATCCGTCCTTTCGCCGGATCGTGCGGCGCACCAGCACTCCGGTGGTCACCGCAGCCTCCGACTTCACCGGTCAGGTCCGCGTCGGTGGTCTCCCGTCAGGCGTCGACCTCCACTACCGGATCACCCCGGTGGACCCCCACGACCCGACCCTCGCCGGCGAGCCCACGGTGGGTCGCTTCCGGTCGGCGGTGTCCGACCGCCGGCCCATCAGATTCCTGTGGTCGGGCGACATCGCCGGCCAGGGATGGGGTGTCAACCCCGAGCTCGGCGGGTTCCCCATCGCGACCGCCATGGCGGCAGCCGACGCGGACTTCTTCCTCAGCTCCGGCGACAACGTGTACGCCGACGGTCCGGTCAAGCCCGAGGTCGTGCTCCCGGACGGTCGCGTGTGGCGCAACGTGGTGACCGCCGAGAAGAGCCGGCCCGCCATGACGCTCGACGAGTTTCGCGGGCAGTTCAAGTACAACCTGGTGCCCGAGAACCGCACGTGGCGCGAGTTCCTCGCCACCACCGCGATCGTGGCCCAGTGGGATGACCACGAGGTGCTCAACAACTGGTACCCGGGCGAGGTGCTGGTCGGGCGCGCGGGCTACCCCGACGGCACGCCGGTCGACCCCCTCGTGGCCAACGCCCGGCAGGCCTTCCACGAGTACCTGCCCATCTCCCGCACGTCGCCGGACCGGCTCGGGCGCGTCTACCGCAAGCTGTCCTACGGTCCGCTGCTCGACCTGTTCGTCCTCGACATGCGCAGCCACAAGGATCCCAACACCACGGACCTCGAGACCGTGGACGACGGCGGCATCCTGGGCCCGGAGCAGACGGACTGGCTGATCACCGAGCTCAAGCGGTCCCGGGCGACCTGGAAGGTGATCGCCAACGACCTGCCGCTCGGCCTCGTCGTCCCTGACGGCACCGAGGGCAGGCCCAACCAGGAGAGCATCTCCAACGGCGACCCCGGAGCGCCCAGGGGCCGCGAGCTCGAGCTGGCCCGGGTGCTGACCGAGCTCCAGCGCGCCGGTGTCCGCAACCACGTCTGGCTCACCGCCGACGTCCACTACACGGCCGCGCACCACTACCACCCCGAGCGGGCGGCATACCAGGACTTCGACCCGTTCTGGGAGTTCGTCTCCGGCCCGCTCAACGCGGGTGGGTTCGGGCCGAACGCCCTCGACGCGACCTTCGGCCCCGAGGCCGTGTTCGTGGCCGCCCCGCCGCGGCCGGGCGTCTCGCCACTGGAGGGTTCCAGTACTTCGGTCAGGTCGACATCGACCCCGACACGGAGCAGCTGACCGTTGCCCTGAAGGACATCGACGGGAAGGCCCTCTTCACCCAGGTCCTGGACCCTGCCGCACGGTGAGGAGCTCGTCGCTCGATGGCCGCGCCCGGCGGGTGGCACCGGACGGCTCGCACCTGACAGGGTCGTGAACGTGCGGTGAACTCCGTCGAGATCCCGAAACAGACGGTCCGCGGCATCGTTGTCCAGAGCATGAGCATCACACGCAGACATCTCCTGGCCGGTGGCGGGGCCGCCGTAGGTGCGGCCGCCCTCGGACTCCCCGAGAGCTCGGCAGCGGCGGCCAGCACCTCGCTTCCCGACCCGGGTCGGAGCGGGATCGAGCACATCGTCGTCGTGATGATGGAGAACCGGTCCTTCGACCACTACCTGGGCTGGCTCCCGGGCGCGCGGGGCAAGCAGGCCGGGCTGACCTACGTCGACCGGTACGGCGTGCCGCACCAGACCCACCACCTCACCGACACCCAGGGCTGCGCACACCCGGACCCCGACCACTCCTTCGAGGGCGGTCGGGTCGAGTACAACGACGGCCGGTGCGACGGTTGGCTCAAGGCAGGCGACAACGACGAATTCGCGATCGGCTACTACACCGACGCGGACCTCGCCTTCTACGGCCGGGCCGCCCGCGACTGGACCGTGTGCGACAGCTACTTCTCCGCGATCCTCGCCGAGACCTACCCGAACCGCTTCTACCAGCACGCCGCCCAGACCGACCGCATCCACAACTCGACGACCATCGCCACGATGCCGACCATCTGGGACCGCCTGGCCGACGCCGGCGTCAGCGGCACGTACTACTTCTACGACACGCCGTTCACCGCGTTGTGGGGCAGCAGGTACATCGACATCTCCAAGCCGTACACGCAGTTCCTCGCCGATGCGAAGGCCGGCACCCTCCCGGCTGTGAGCTTCGTCGACCCGAAGTTCCTCGACGAGGGCACGGGCTCGAGCGCCGACGACCACCCCCACGCCGACATCCGTGCCGGCCAGTACTTCCTCGACCAGGTCTACGAGGCGGTGACGACCGGTCCCGGGTGGGAGAAGACCGTGCTGGTCGTGAACTACGACGAGTGGGGCGGGTTCTTCGACCACGTGCCGCCGACCACCGCGCCCGACTCCCACCCGGAGTGGGGGATGCGGGGCTTCCGCGTGCCGTGCCTCGTGGTGTCGCCGCTCGCCCGGCGTGGCTACGTCGCCAAGGACGTCTACGACCACACCTCGGTCCTGAAGATGATCGAGTGGCGGCACGGCCTCGCGGCGCTCACGCCGCGGGACGCCGCAGCGCGCAACCTCGCCGAGGTCCTCGACTTCGGCAGCCTGCCGGACCTGCATGCGCCGACGTATGCCGTGCCGCCCTTCGTCGGTGCGCCCTGCCCGCCGGCGGGTTTCGCCGACTACGAGGACTGGCACGCCCTCGCCGACCTGGCCAGGGCCAACGGATGGAGCCTGTGATGACGCACCCCCTGCCCACGCGCACCCCTGCCCGTGCCCGGACGCGCACGGCCGTCGTGGTGGCCGCGCTCGTTGCGCTCCTGGCCGGCGTCGCCTCGTCGACCGTCGGTGCCACGGCCGCGGGTGCCGCGACGACGGCCGGCTCGACGTCTTCGTACCTGCCGCCGGCCAGGCACGTCTTCGTCATCAACCTCGAGAACAAGGGCTACGACGAGACCTGGGGCCCCGGCTCGGCAGCCCCGTACCTGTCGCAGACCTTGAGGGCGAAGGGAAACCTGCTCAGCCAGTACTACGGCACCGCGCACAACAGCCTGCCCAACTACGTCGCCCAGGTCACCGGCCAGGGCCCCGACTCCCAGACCCAGGCCGACTGCCAGGTCTACAGCGACTTCGTGGGGGCCGGGACCGTCCCGCCGGGACAGGCGGTGGGCGACGGCTGCGTGTACCCCGCCTCGGTGCCGTCCCTGCCGCAGCAGCTCGACAGGGCCGGACTGACCTGGCGGGGCTACATGGAGGACATGGGCACGCCCTGCCGCCACCCGGCCCTGAACACCGCCGACGACACCCAGAAGGCCCGCGTGGGCGACCAGTACGCCGCCAGGCACAACCCGTTCGTCTACCTCCACTCGGTCGTCGACGACCCGGCATACTGCGCCTCCCACGACGTCGACCTCGGCCAGCTGTCCACCGACCTGACCTCGACGTCGACGACGCGCAACCTCACGTACATCACGCCCAACCTCTGCCACGACGGGCACGACTCCCCGTGCGTCGACGGCGAGCCCGGCGGCTTGGCGTCGGCCGACGCCTGGCTCCGCCAGACGGTGCCGGCCATCCTCGGGTCGCCGGCCTACAAGCAGGACGGCGTTCTGGTCATCACGTTCGACGAGTCGGACGGTCCGCAGAGCGACCCGACCGCCTGCTGCGGTGAGGGCCCCGGCCCGAACGCCCCGCTGCCGGGCATCACCGGGATGGGTGGCGGGCGCGTGGGCGCCCTCGTGCTCTCGCCGTTCGTGAAGCCGGGGAGCGTGAGCAGCACGCCGTACAACCACTACTCCCTGCTGGCCAGCATCGAGGACCTCTTCGGCCAGCCCCACCTCGGCTACGCGGACCAGGCCGGCCTCAACCGGTTCGGCCTGGACGTCTACAACCGGTGACCGCCCGCGGCCCGTCGAGCCCGCAGCTCGACGGGCCGCGGCCGAGTAGCCGGTTCGTCGCTCAGAGTTCATCCGCGACCGTGACATCTGTCAGTGAGCCGGCCGGGCAGCGTCCGAGAGGTTTGCCAGAGTGCGCCGACGAGCGCACCACGCACCCAGGAGGACCCACGTGACCAGACGCACCACCGCCGTGGTCGGCGCCCTGCTGCTCGCCGGAGCCGCAGCCGCCCTCCCCGGCACCGCCCTCGCCTCGTCGGGCGGCGCCGCCGTCGACGGCTCCGCGCGGACGGGGAACCACGCCGTCCCCGGCGCCCTGCCGGACGGCTACACGAACCTCGTCGTCATCTACGAGGAGAACCACTCGTTCGACAACCTGTACGGCGGGTGGGGCAAGGTCGGCGGCGACCGTGTCGACGGTGCCGTCACGCCCGCGGTGCCCCAGGTGGCGCAGGACGGCACGGCATACGGCTGCCTCCTGCAGGACGACGTGAACCTGACCACCCCGCCGCAGCCGAACACCTGCCAGGACGGCGCCCACGGCGTGCCGGCGAGCAACTTCGCCAACAAGGCCTTCACGATCGACGATTACATCAAGCCGAGCGACACGACCTGCGCGCCCGAGGGTGTCTACGCCCCCAACGGTGTCCTCAAGGGCTCCGGCCTGCCGGGCGGCTGCACCCGCGACCAGGTGCACCGCTTCTACCAGGAGCAGTACCAGATCGACGGCGGCAAGCAGGACCGGTACGTGACCGGCTCCGACGCCGTCGGCCTCACGATGGGCCGCTACGACACCCGGGCCCTGCCGATCTGGCAGTACCTCCACTCCCCGGGTGCGCCCAACTACGTGCTCGCCGACCACTTCTTCCAGGCGGCCTTCGGCGGCTCGTTCCTCAACCACCAGTTCCTCGTCGCAGCGCGCGCGCCCCTCGACACCTCGGGCGGCGGCCTGGGTGCCAAGAACTCGGTGCTCGACAGCAACGGCATGGTGACGAAGTACCCGCTCTACACGCCGACCGGCACGGTCGTCGACGGCCAGCTCACCCAGAAGTGCGCCACCGGCGGCAACGACTCCGTCACGGCGTGCGGTGACTACGCGGTGAACACCGTCCAGCCCTCGTCGGTGCCGTCCGGCAACGGCGCCAAGATCCCCCTCATCGACGACGCGAAGTACCCGAACATCGGTGACCGCCTGAGCGCCAAGGGCGTCAGCTGGAACTGGTACTCCGGCGGCTGGGACGACGCGGTGGCCGGCCACCCGGGCGGGAACTTCCAGTACCACCACCAGCCGTTCAACTACTTCGCGAACTACGCGGCCGGCGCCCCGGGCCGCTCGCACCTGCAGGACGAGAAGAACTTCATCGCCGCGGCGAAGGACGGCACGCTCCCGCAGGTCTCGTTCGTCAAGCCCTACGGCTCGGAGAACGAGCACCCCGGCTACGCCAGCGAGCACACCGGCAGCGACCACCTCGTCGACCTGCTCAGGACGATCACCAGCGGGCCGCAGGCGGACAAGACCCTTGTCGTGGTGACCTACGACGAGTTCGGTGGGTCCTACGACCACGTCGCGCCCCCCAAGGTCGACGCGTGGGGCCCTGGCACGCGCATCCCCGCGCTGGTCCTGTCAGCCGGGATGAAGCACTCGGGCGTCAGCCACGCGAGCTACGACACCACGTCGATCCTCGCGACGATCGAGCACTCGTGGGGTCTCGCGCCGCTGTCCCCGCGGGACGCCGAGGTGTCCGACCTCGCACGGGCCGTCGCCGTCGGCGGCCGCCTCGACGACAGCCGGCCCGCCGACCGCTGAGCCTTCCGCGCTTGTGGCGGGCCCGGGCCATCTCGTGTGGCCCGGGCCCGCTGTGGTCAGGACACCACGGCGTCGACGGCCTTCTTCAGGGCGCTGGGCTGCGCGGGGGAGCGAGGCGCGCGTTCCTTTGCGGCCAGCAGTTGCTCACCGAGCTCGCGCAGCTGCGTGCGGCCCAGTCCCTCACGGACCTTGGGGAACCAGTCCGACTCCTCCTCGTCCATGTGGTGCGTGACCGACTCGATGAGCACGGTGGTCTTGGCGTCGAACCGCTCGTCGGACGGCTGCATGGTGCTCAGCTCCATGACGAGCACGTCGGCGACGTGGTGCTCCTCGTACGACTCGAGCACGTCGTCCTCGAGGTCGGGCAGCAGCCGGCGCACCTCGGGGTACATCACCTCGTTCTCGATGTAGGTGTGCACCGTCAGCAGCTCGATGACCTTCTTCACGATCTGGCCCTTGCGGGCCTGCGTCACGTCCTTGCGCTGGAACTCGCGGAACAGGGCGCGGACCTCCTTGTGGTCCTCGCGCAGGATGACGATGGCATCGTTCGACACAGGGGGCTCCTCCGGGATGGGACAGCTGGTGGCTGGCTCTACCCCGCCCGGCGCAGGCGAAACACGCAGTCGGGGTCGGCGAGACACGCGGCCGGCAGCGGCGCACGCGCAGCCGGGCCGGGACGACGGAGCCGGTCCCTGCGGCCGCGCGCCGGTGCCCCGCCCGGTCTAGCGTGGCCGGGTGAGGAACCCCCGATGAGCCCCGCCGACCCAGCCCGGCCGGCCCCCGGCGACACCGTCATCTTCGACGTCGACGGCACGCTGGTGGACTCGACCTACCACCACGCGCTCGCCTGGCACCGGGCCTTCAAGGAGTGCTCGGTGGACGTCCCGCTGTGGCGCGTGCACCGGGCCGTCGGCATGGGTGGCGACCGGCTCGTCACCGCGGTCGCCGGCGAGGAGGTGGAGCAGCAGCACGGCGACCGCCTGCGCGAGCTGTGGGAGGCCGGCTACGACGAGCTGCTCCCCGAGGTCGACCCCCTGCCCGGCGCCGCCGAGCTCGTGCGCCGCCTCCACGGCCAGGGTTTCGTCCTCGCCGTCGGCTCCTCGGGCAAGCCGAAGTACACCGACGCGGCGCTGGACTCGCTCGGCGTGCGCGACCTGTTCGCCGCCGTCACGACGTCGGAGGACGCCCAGGAGTCCAAGCCCGCCGCGGACATCCTGCGCGCAGCGCTGGAGTCCGCGGGTGGCTCGCGCGCCGTCGTGGTCGGCGACACCCCCTACGACGTCGAGGCGGCCTCGTCCCTCGGTGCCGCCTGCGTCACGGTGCGGACCGGCGGCTTCGGCGCCGAGGAGCTCGAGGCAGCCGGCGCCGCCCACGTGGCGGACAGCCTGGAGGACCTGCACGACGCCGACTGGGTGGCGTTCGTCGCCCGGGGCGCCTGACGGCCCGCCCTGACGCGGCACGGCGTTTGCCTCCGGACGGTACGGGTAGGTGAAGGTGCCTGCGGCGAGTCCGCCGCGGGCACCGACCGCGAAGGAGGCCGACCGATGACCACATCGACAGGTGCGCACGACGAGAACGCCGACAGCCAGGAGACCACCAGCGAGGCCGGAGCCCCGGCGCCCGAGTCGACGAAGCCCGACGGCGGCCCCGGCTCGCACAGCGAGGGCGCGTCCGGCGGCGCCGAGAACGACACGGCCAGCGGCGGCGTGCCCGAGGACAGCGACGACGACTGACCACCAGTGGGCGACAGCCCCCCGCCCCGCGGGCGTCAGCGTGTCGCGAGCGCGCTTGCCCTGCAACGGCATACGTTCAGCGCCGTGCACCCTCCCTGTATGCCGCGTGTGCGGCACGTTGCCCTGGCAGGCGCCGTCGTGGTGTCCCTCGCGGGCTGTGGCGCGACATCGCTGGAGCCGGCGGCCCGGAAGGCGGCCGTGTCCTTCGTCCGCGACGCGTCGAGCGACCCGGGCCGTGCCTGCGCGCGGCTCGTCGACCCGACCCGCAAGTCGGTGGCGCAGACGGACCCTTCGGGGGACTGCGCCACCGCGCTGGGCAAGGTGCAGCTGGGGCAGGACACCGACGTGGTGCGGACGACCGTCCAGGGCCACAGCGCCGAGGTCGTCCTGCGGGACGACGTCGTCTTCCTGTCGCTCTTCCGCGACGGGTGGCGCGTGATGGCTGCGGGGTGCAGGCGGACGTCGAAGGACCTCGCGCAGCCCGCCGACTGCGAGATCTCGGGAGGCTGACGTGCGCGGTGCGTTCTGGGCGTATGCCGTGTTCATCGCGGCGGGATTGGCCTTCTTCTTCGTGATCGGCGGGTTGGGCCGGTGACCACGGGATCCGACCCGAAGGGTGCGCCGCGCCGCCCGCTGCGCGACAACAACCTGTCGATCGTCTTCGGCGTGCTCCTGCTGCTCACCCTCCTGGGGCAGTCGATCTGGGGCCTCGTCGGGTACAACGCGGAGGCGCGGACCGCGGGCCTGCAGCAGCTGTCCTACTGGCGGTACGTGACGTCCTCGTCCTTCGCGGTCGACGTGGCCGAGAACTGGCAGTCGGAGTACCTGCAGTTCACCCTCTACATCCTGCTGACGGTCTGGCTCGTGCAGCGCGGCTCGTCGGAGACCAAGAAGCCCGGCGAGAGCGGACGCGAGAGCGACAGGGAGCAGCAGGTCGGCCGGTGGGCCACTGCGAAGTCGCCGGCCTGGGCCCGGGTGGGTGGCTGGCGCACGAGCCTGTACTCGCACTCCCTCACCCTCGTGATGGCGGTCATCTTCTTCCTGTCGTGGTCGGCGCAGGCCGTGGCCGGCCGGGTCGCTGCCAACGAGCTGCGGCTGCGGGACCTGCTCGAGCCCCTGTCGATGGGCCAGTACCTCGCATCCGCCGACTTCTGGGGCCGGACCCTGCAGAACTGGCAGTCCGAGCTCCTGGCCGTCGGCACCATGGCCGTCTTCGCCATCTACCTGCGCGAGCGCGGCTCACCCGAGTCCAAGCCGGTCGGCGCACCGCACGACCTGACCACGTCGGACGACTGACCACGTCGGACGACTGAGCACCCGCCGACGGGACGCCGGACCGGACGCGGGATCCTCAGGGCGTGCGGGGCCCCCGGCCACGTGAGGCCAGGAGCAGGCGGTCCAGCTCGTCCTCGGCGAGGTCGAGCAGGGCGGCGAACGCGTGGTCGGGCCACTGCTCCACCAGCGTGCCGGCGACGCGCTCGACCAGCAGCAGCACCTCCAGGAGCTCGACCGCGTCGTCCTCGGTGATGCGGTGCAGGAAGCCGGCCAGCTCGTCGTGCTCCTCCCGGTGCGAGTGGGCGGTCACCAGCTCGCACAGCGCGAGCATCGGCGCCCGGAACCAGCCGTCCGCCCGCGGCACCCCCTCGAGAGTGGTCATCGCGCGGGCGATGTCCTCCTCCTCGGCCACGCGGTCGATGACGGAGACGTCGTCGCGGTCCCTGGCCCGGAACATGGGGTGCATCACGAGCCGCTCCGCGGCCTCGTGGGCGGCGAGGTAGGCGCGCAGCTGCTGCCAGGCGCCCTCCCACAGGCCGTCGCCGGCCCGGAGGACCTCCTGCATCAGCCGCTGCAGCCGTCGGTGCTGGCGGCCCACCTCCCTGGCGAAGGCGACGGCCTCGGGGTCCACGTCGGCCTGCACGGCGAGCCTCTGCCTCGGAACCGTCGCCTCAGGCAACGGCGTCCGCTTCCACCATGGTGGTGCGCAGGTGCTCCAGCGTGGCGGACAGCAGGCGCGAGACCTGCATCTGGCTCACGCCGATCGCGGCGCCGATGTCGGACTGGGTGCGCTCCTCGACGTAGCGCATGCGGACGATCGCCAGCTCGCGCGGGTCGAGGGTGTCCAGGGCGCGGCCGAGGGCGTCACTGCGGTCGAGGTCGGCGTACGCATCGACGCCGTCGGGCACCTCGACGGCGTGCTCACCCGCGGGGGCGTCGAGGGAGCTCGTGCTGAACCACGAGGCCGCCTCGGCACTCTCCTCCAGCCCGGCGCGGTCGACGCCGACGGCGCTCGCGACCTCGTCGCGGGTCGGCTCGCGCTGCAGGTCCTGGCGCAGCTCCTCCTCCGAGCGCAGGACGCGGGCCCGCGTCTCCTGCAGGCGGCGCGGCGGCCGGACGGCCCACCCGGTGTCCCGGAAGAAGCGCTTGAGCTCCCCCGAGATGGTCGGCACGGCATACGCCGCGAAGCTCGGACCACGGCCGGGGCGGAACCCGCGGACGGCCTTGAGCAGGGCGAGCGAGGCGACCTGGCGCAGGTCCTCGAACTCCAGGCCGCGGCCGCGGTAGCGGCGGGCGGCACGGTCGGCGAGGTCGAGCGTGAGGAGCACAACTCGGCGCTCCAGCTCGCGGCGGTCCTCGGTGGACAGCTGTCCCGCGAGGGAGAGCAGCAGCTCCTCGGCCTCCTCGTGCGCGGCACTGTGGTGGTGGGGTTGCTGAGGTGCCTCGCGAGGGGCGGTGTCCCACGGCTCGGCCGGGCGCAGGACCGGGGCCTGCGGCTCGCTGGCGACCGGGGACAGACGTGCGGGAACAGGGGCGGTGTCCATCAGGACGTCCTTCCGGCAGGGAAGGCTGGCGCCACTGTTGGACCACTCTGCCGCCTCCACTCAAACACCCGATACGGGATCCGGCAACCGCAAGCACCCATATCGGGCGTCGCGCGCACCGATTAGGCTGGGCCCTCGAGTTCGTGCGCAAGTCGTGTTGGGGGGCAGCGAGGAAAGAGGTGACCGGTGGCCGAGCAGACGGAAGATCGTCGGGGCTGGGCCGCGGTGCTCGGCGAGGAGTTCGCCGAGCTCGCCACGGCGCTGGGCAACGGAGCCGGTACCCCGCCCGACCCCGACCGCGTCGTGCGGTTCGTCGCCAAGGCCGTCCCCGACAGCGAGGCCTGCTCGGTGACCTTCCTGCGTCCGGGCCGGCGCCCCACCACGGTGGCCTCGTCCAGCCAGCTGCCCACCGAGGTGGACCGGATCCAGTACGACACGGGTGAGGGACCCTGCCTCGACGCGGCGACCGGCGACGCGGCGACCCTGGTGCAGGACCTCGGCGCCGACGAGCGCTGGCCCGACTTCGCGCCGCGGTGCGTCGCGGACACCGGCGTCCGCAGCATTCTGGCGCTGCGCCTGCCTATCGGCGGCGACGACGAGGCGGCACTCAACCTGTACTCGCACAAGGCGGGAGCGTTCGCGGCCGCCGACCTCGCCACCGCCTCGGTCTTCGCACCCTTCGCCGCCCTCGCGGTCCAGAGTGCGGTGCACCAGCAGGACGTGAGCAACCTCGAGGCGGCGCTCACCAGCAGCCGCCAGGTGGGGACGGCGATCGGCATCCTCATGGCGCGTGACCTCGTCTCCTCCGACGAGGCCTTCGAGCGCCTGCGCCGCGCCAGCCAGGAACTCAACCGCAAGCTGCGCGACATCGCCGCCGAGGTGGCCCTCACCGGCGACCTGCCGAGCCGTGGGGACCAGGACGGACACACACAGGACGCGACAGAGGCTGCCGCCCTGGACTCGGGGGCCTGACCTCCCGAGCGGCCGCCACCGCTGCCGCCCGCGCCGCCCCCCACGCGCCTCGGGAAGCCTCCTCGGGGACAGTCGCCTCCCCAGGGCGCGCCGGTGACCTGCTGCGACGCCGTCGTCCGCTTTCAGTAGAGTCCTCCCCGCGGGAGCGCCAGCGGCCAAACAACGTGCCGGTCGGGCGAACCGTCGCTTCTTCGGAGAACGTTTTCGATGAGTCGATTCGTCCCGGCGCCAGAGCACGACCTGGCCCGGTACTTCGCAGAGCTCGTGCACGCCGTCCAGGCAGAGGGCGACCGACTGGGGACCCTCCAGACGGTGTGTGAGCTTGCCGTCAAGATCATCCGCGCCGACCACGCGTCCATCACGGTGCGTCGTGGTGACGTCTTCAGCACCCTGGCCACGACGGGCGACCTGCCCGAGACCGTGGACCGGATCCAGGGCGAGACGGGTGAGGGCCCGTGCATCGACGGGCTGCTCGACCACGAGTCCTACGCGACCGGCGACCTCGGCCACGACGGCCGCTGGCCACGGTTCGCCGGTCGCGTCGCCGCCGAGACGGGCGTGCGCAGCATGCTGTCGCACCGGCTGTTCGTGCGGGAGGGCACCGTGGGCGCACTCAACGTGTATGCCGTGCGGCCGGACGCCTTCACCCCGGGGGACGTGCTCGTGTCGGAGGTGTTCGCCGCCCACGCCGCGATCGCGGTGCAGGCCGCGGAGGACCAGCAGCGCGCCGACAACCTCGAGATCGCGCTGCGCAGCAGCCGGCGCATCGGCACGGCGATCGGGATCGTCATGGCCAGCCACCGGCTCGACGAGCAGGCTGCCTTCGAGCTGTTGCGCCGGCGCAGCCAGGACACCAACCGCAAGCTGGCCGACATCGCCGACGACGTGGTCTACACCGGCCAGCTCTGAGGCGAGCTGGGCATCGGGTCGCCGGGCGGCCTGGACCGGGGCAGCTGGTGGTTCAACCGCCCCGGCCCGCCGGCCGCGGCCGACAACGGCCCCATACCCCCACCGCCCGGCGAGGCATGCATGTCGCAGGGGCCCCACCTGCGACGTCGTGGTGGTTTCACGCCGGCCACGAGGGGGTAGGCGCGGGAAGGAGGAGTTCGTGCCGACCCAGAGGAGAGGCCATGCCGGCTCGCAAGGACCCCGGTCCCAGCGTCAAGGACAAGGACGTCTACGAGGCGGTCCGCAAGGACGGGGCCTCGAAGGAGAAGGCCGCCCGCATCGCCAACGCCGCCGCCGGCACGTCCCGAAGCGCCGTGTCGCGCAAGGGCGGTGCAGGGCAGGACTACGACGACCGCACGGTCGCCGAGCTGCGCAAGCGGGCTGCCGAGGTCGGCATCGAGGGCCGCAGCCGGATGACGAAGTCGCAGCTGGTGGCGGCCCTCCGCAACCACTGACGACCGACTGCCACGCACACGGCGGCACCATCGCTGCGCACCGCGGGCGCCGCTGACGCGCGCGCAGCACGCCGACGCCGCTAGCGTGACCTCGGCGCCGGGCGCACCTGCGGGCTCGGCCGACGACGAAGGACGGTGCCCGTGAGCGCACGACTGGCCGTGACCGGCGACCCCGTGGCGGACCCGGCGGCGGTGGTCACGGGGGACCGGTGGCGGGTGACCGTCCTGACCCCCGGCCTCCTGCGCCTGGAGTGGTCGGAGTCCGGCCGGTTCGAGGACCGGGCGAGCGTCTTCGCCGTCAACCGGCGCCTGCCCGTGCCCGAGGTCGAGGTCCGGCGGCACGACGGCCGCCTCGAGCTCACCACCGAGTGCCTGCACCTCGACTACGACGGCCAGCCCTTCAGCCCCAGCGGCCTGCTCGTGACCGTCGTCGGTCCGGTCGACCACCCGCACACCCAGCAGTGGCGGTTCGGCGAGCCGGTGGAGGACCTCGGCGGCACCGCGCGCACGCTCGACGACGTCGACGGAGCCGTGCCGCTCGGGCCCGGTGTCGTCTCGCGGACCGGCATCGCCGTCCTCGACGACTCGACGTCGTTCCTCCTCGAGGACGGGCGCGCGGTGCCGCGCCCCGAGGGCTCGGTCGACCTCTACGTCTTCGTCCGCGGCCACGACTACCGGGCCGCCGTGCGCGACCTGTATGCCGTCTCCGGCCCCGTGCCGATGCTGCCGCGGTGGGCCCTGGGCAACTGGTGGTCCCGCTACCACCCCTACTCGGCGCAGGAGTACCTCGACCTGCTCGACACCTTCGAGACCGAGCAGGTGCCGCTGTCGGTGGCGGTCCTCGACATGGACTGGCACCTCGTCGACATCGACCCCCGGTACGGCACCGGCTGGACCGGCTACACGTGGAACCGCGAGCTCTTCCCGGACCCACCGGCATTCCTCGCCGAGCTGCACCGCCGGGGGCTGGCGGTGACCCTCAACGTGCACCCGGCCGACGGCGTGCGGGCGTTCGAGGACGCCTACCCCGCCATGGCCAGGGCGATGGGGATCGACCCCGCCACCGGGAAGACCGTCGCGTTCGACCCGACCGACTCCCGTTTCATGGACGCCTACTTCGAGGTGCTGCACCACCCGCTCGAGGACGAGGGCGTCGACTTCTGGTGGCTGGACTGGCAGCAGGGGGCGCACAGCCGCACCGCGGGCGTGGACCCGCTGTGGGTGCTCAACCTCGAGCACTTCAACGACTCGGCGCGCCGCGGCCGGCTGCCGATCACGTTCTCGCGCTACGCCGGGCCCGGCAGCCACCGCTACCCGGTCGGCTTCTCGGGTGACACGCACATCACCTGGGACTCCCTCGCCTTCCAGCCGTACTTCACCAGCACCGCCTCCAACATCGGCTACGGCTGGTGGAGCCACGACATCGGCGGCCACTGGTACGGCAGCCGCGACGACGACCTCACCGTGCGGTGGGTCCAGCTCGGCGTCTTCTCCCCGGTCATGCGGCTGCACTCGACGCTGCACCCGTTCATCCGCAAGGAGCCGTGGACCTTCCCGGCGCAGGCCCGCGACACCATCGACGCCTTCCTGCGGCTGCGGCACCGGCTCGTGCCCTACCTGCACACCATGAACGCTCGGGCCGCTCGTGACGGCGCCCCGCTCGTCGAGCCGATGTACTGGGAGGACCCGCAGGCCCCCGAGGCGTATGCCGTGCCCACCCAGTTCCGTTTCGGCACCGAGCTGCTGGTGGCGCCGGTCACCAGCCCGCAGCAGGACGTCCTCGGGCTCGGCAGCACCCTCGCCTGGCTGCCCGCGGGGGAGTGGACCGACCTGTTCACCGGCACCGCCTACCGCGGGGGGCGCCAGGTCCGGCTGCACCGCCCGATGGAGACGCTGCCGGTGCTGCTGCGCGCGGGCGGTCTGCTGCCCCTGGCGGGTGCGGACGACGCGGCGGTCGGCACCGACCTTCCCGAGCACGTCGAGGTGGTCCTCGCCCCCGGCGCCGACGGCCGTTTCGACCTCGTGGAGGACGACGGCAGCACCCAGCCCCGGACCGCTGTCACCACCCTCACGTGGGACGACGCGAGCCACACGCTGGTCGTCGCGAGCCCGTCCGGCGCCAGCGACCTGGTGCCGGCCAGGCGCACCTGGAGCCTGCTGCTCCTCGGGTGCGAGGCCGGTGCCACGAGCGACGGGGAGGCCCTGGCGGCCGAGGCCACCGCAGCCGGCACGCGGATCGACCTCGGCGCGGCGACCGCGGGTGACGGCCTCACGGTGCAGGTCGAGGACCTCCGGCCGTTCGGGTGGGACCGCACGGTGGAGCAGGTCCGCGCCGTCCTCGACCGCGCGCGGATCGAGTACAACACCAAGCGCACGGCGTTCGAGCTGGTGCAGTCCGCGCAGGGCGGCGCGGAGGCCGCTGCTCGGCTGCGGGGCCTGGAGCTCGACCGCGACGTCGAGGCCGCCGTCCTGGAGCTGCTGCTCGCCCGCTGGTGACCGACCTGTCGGTGACGAGCTCGGGAGCGCGGTGGCGGGTCAGCCCGTGACGACGTCCCGGGGCCCCATCACCACGACGGGCTGGAGCGCGGGGTCGAGCCGGCGCAGGAGGAGCTGGAGCCCGGCCTTGGGCACCGAGACGCAGCCGTGCGTCGGACCGTTGTGGTCGAGGTGCAGCCAGATGCCGCCGCCGCGCCCTGCCCCGAGCGGGCGCTCGCGGTCCAGCGGCGAGCGCCCCGCCACCCGGTTGTAGTCGATGGCGATGACGTGGTCGAACGCGTCCGCGGCCGAGTCGCCGAAGCCGGGACCCGACTCGGGGGCGCGGAACAGGCCCGACCGGTGGTACGGCAGCCGGGCGGCAGGGGAGGGGAGCCGCCCCCCGGCGTCACTGAGGCGGTAGACCCCGATGGGGGTCCGCAGGTCGCCCTCGACGTGCTTCCTCGACCAGCCGGCACGGCCGACGTGCCCCGGCCAGGACGCGAGCGTCGACCAGCCGCTGTCCCGGTCGGCCTCGTAGAACGTCACGCGGGCCGTGCTGCTGTCGAGGCCGGTGCCGGCGACGACCACGACCTGCCGGGTGCCGGCCGGTACCTGCCGGGCCATCTCGGCCGAGATCGGCAGTGCGCTGTCGGCGGTCGAGGACGCGTCCGTCCCCGTCGTCGCGGTCGCGGCCGGTACGGCGGAGGCCGCCTCGGAGTCGCCCCCGGCCGCGTGCCCGTCCCTGGTGGCCGTCATCGAGGGGGAGGCAGCCGGTGCCTGCCCCCGCGCAGACACCGGGGCCGCCCGGTCGCCGCCGTCGTGCCGGTCCGCCAGCAGGGCGCCGACTCCCACGAGGGTGGTGAGGGCGAGCGCCAGGTGCTGGTGCCGTCGACGCCGTCTCAGGCGCGCGAACCGCTCGCTGCGGCTCTCGCCACCGGACTCCGAAGGGTCCTGGCGCGGCATACGCCCATGCTAGTGGCGCGCGACGCACCTCCCGGACGGCCTCACGGGGGCCGGGGCGGGCTCAGCCGCGCGGGCCGTGCTCCGGGTGCCCGCGCCGGAAGCCCAGCGGCAGGGCCACCCAGTTGGTGAGGAAGAGGGCGAAGGCGACCACCGCCGCGGCAACGGCTGCCGAGGCGCTGACGACGACGTCGAAGATCAGGAACGTCACGCTGCTGACGCTCAGTGCCAGGCACGCCAGGCCCGCCCGCGCGCACCGGTCGCCGAAGCGGACGAGCGACGCCTTGGCCCGCCGGCGGAACAGCAGCCGGTGGGCACTCACCGGGGCGACGAGGAACGCGGTCGCGGCGATGGCCAGCGAGAACGCCACGAGGTAGACCACGCGGTTGGAGCGGTCGACCTCGGTGAACCGCTGCTGGAACGGCAGCGTCAGCAGGAAGCCGGCCAGGATCTGCACGCCGGTCTGCGCGACCCGCAGCTCCTGCAGCAGCTCGTCCCAGTTGCGGTCGAGCCGCTCGGTCGGCGTCTCGTGGCGGCCGTCGTCGGCGTCGGCGTCGTCCAGGTGGCCCATGCCCGGACGATACCCACCTGCCGCGGCCGCAACCGGTCGCCGGGTCGAGCGGCGTTCCCGCGCAGGGAGATCGGCGCCCTCGAAAGCCCCCACAGGGGCCGTCGGACCTCCATACTCGGCGCTGCGTGGACGGCGCGAGCGGACGCACCGAGAGGCACTAGTCCGTTTGGTCAGTTGTGCGGAGTCCGAAGGTGCCAAGTGCCTGTGCAGGCCTACCCCGGCCACCCGTAGGCGGCTCTAGGTTGCACTGAGCCCGATATGTGTCGTGATGAGGAAGGTGAGTCTGTGTCCAGACTGAAGTCGGCGGCCGGCCGTGTCTCCCCCGGCTGGTCGTTCGGTCACTGGCCGCTTCGGCGCAAGCTCGCCGCTGCGCTGGCACTGCCCGTGATCCTCGCCTTCGTCTTCGGTGGCCTGCGGGTCAAGACCGACTTCGACGCCGCCCGCTCGCTCACCCGAGCCGCCGACACGGTCCTGGTCCTGCGACCGATCGTCGACTACAACCTCGCCGTGCAGCACCTCGCTGCCGCCGACGCGATCGGCGGTGGCGGTGAGATCGCCGCCATCACCAAGTACGAGTCGGCCGCGGCGAACCTGCGCATCGCCATCAAGTCGCCCAGCGTCCCCGAGGCCGTGAAGAACCAGGCCGAGTCCGCCCTGGCCCTCGGTCAGTCGGTGCGGTCGGCCAAGACCCAGCAGAGCTTCTCCGGCGTCATCATCGACAAGTCCGGTAGCACCGCGACCCTGCTCTCCAGCGCCGTCAGCAACCTCGGCCTCGCCGACGACTCCGGCTCCGCCAAGATCGTCGCCAACCTGCAGGACGCGATCTCGGCCCAGCGCGCGATGACGGCCCAACAGCTCAACCTGGCCAACTCCGACGACGCCAGCTCCAAGCTGCGCGCCCTGGGCTCGGTCGGTGCCGAGACCGCAGCCCTCACCCGGCTCGTCTCCAACGCCCCCGCCGACGAGGGCACCGCGGTCCGCCAGCTCCTCAACGAGAACGGCCGCCGCTACTACGCCCTGCAGCAGGAGTCGCTCGACAAGAACGCGGTGGCCCAGCTCGGCAGCATCATCGAGCGCAGCAACACCGGCTACTCCGACCTCGCCGACGCCCAGCTCACGAACCTCGAGACCACCCTGCGTGACCGGGCCGCGACCCACCAGAAGGACGCGCTCGTCAACGCCGGCCTCATCAGCATCGCGCTGCTGGCCGCCCTGGTCATCGTCATCGGCCTCCTGCGCTCGCTGCTGACCCCCATCCGCGCTGTCCGGTCGGGTGCCCTCGACATCGCCAACCGGCGCCTGCCCGCGGCGGTCACGGCCATGCGCGACGGCGAGGAGCCCCCGGCATTCGAGCCGATCCCCGTCACCACGCACGAGGAGATGGGCCAGCTCGCCCGCGCCGTGGACGACCTGCACAGCCAGGCCCTCGCGCTCGCCGGTGAGCAGGCCCGCCTGCGGGTGCAGGTCGGGCACATGTTCGAGACGCTCTCGCGACGCAGCACCTCGCTCATCGACCAGCAGCTCACCCTCATCGAGCGCCTCGAGAGCGACGAGGAGGACCCCAAGCGCCTCCAGAGCCTGTTCCGCCTCGACCACCTCGCGGCCCGCATGCGCCGCAACTCCGACTCCCTGCTCGTGCTCGCCGGCACGTCGACCCGTCGTGGCGTCTCGGGCGCCATCGCGGTCTCCGACGCCGTCCGTGCGGCCGTGTCCGAGGTCGAGAACTACGAGCGCATCGACATCGGCGACACCTCCAACGACAAGGTCCTCGGCGCCGTCGGCTCCGACCTCATCCACCTCGTGGCCGAGGTCGTCGACAACGCGCTGGCCTACTCCCCGCCCACGACCCGTGTGGCGATCCGTGGCGCCCGCACGCCCGAGGGCGGCCTGCTCATCGAGGTGAGCGACCACGGGCTGGGTATGCCGCCGAAGGAGCTTGCGGCGCTCAACGACCGCCTCGCGAACGGTGGCGACATCACCGCCGACACCGCCCGCCGGATGGGCCTGTTCGTGGTCGGCAGCCTGGCCAAGCGCCACGGCATCGCCGTCCGCCTCCGCCGCAACGGCGAGGACAAGATGGGCATCACCGTCTCGGTCCACCTGCCCGCCGGCCTCCTCGCCGACAGCTCGACCCTCGAGCGCCAACCGCGCCCGGTCGCCAAGGCCGCGCCGAGCCCGGCGCCGGTCGAGGCCGCCCCGGCCGCTCCCGCCCAGCCCGCCGTCGGCGGCACCACGAAGGCCGGCCTGCCCACCCGGGTCCGCGGCGCGAGCGGGGCCCCGAGCCTCGCGGGTCCGAGCCCGGTGCCCGGCGCGACGAAGAAGGTCCTGCCGACCCGCACCCCGGGTGCGCACGGGCCCAACGCGTCGACCGCCCTGCCCGCTCCGGTCAAGCCCGTCATCGAGGGTGCCGAGCCGCCGGCCGACAGGGCTTCCGCCAACGGTTCCGCCACCAACGGCTCGGCGACCAACGGCGCCGAGACCAACGGGTCGCAGCCGAACGGCGCCCAGGTCAACGGCCACGCCGCGGTCGACGGCGCCGGCACGAACGGCGCCGAGGTCGACGGCAGCGCCGACGCCACCCAGCGCGACGCCACGCCGCAGGAGGCGCTGGCACAGGCCACCGAGGCCCCGGCCGCCGACGCGGCGCCGGAGCAGCCGGCCCAGGATTCGGCGCCCAAGCTCTCGCCGTCGGGCCTGCCGGTCCGCCGTTCGGGCGCCACCGGCATCACCGCCTTCCGCGAGTTCGAGGACACGCCCTCCGTGGCGCCCGAGGGCGAGCAGGACTCCCCGGCGACGCCGTCGGCCGCCCCGAGCGCCGCCAAGGGCTCGCGCCTCATGAGCTGGCTCCCCGGCCGGGCGAAGGCCCAGGCGGAGGCCGCCCGGCTCGAGGCCGAGGCCAACGAGCCGCGCCAGATGCCGTCGAACCTGTCTGCCTGGCTCGACCACCGCGCCAAGCTCGTCGAGGCCGCCCAGGCCCGCGAGGCAACGGTCGACGGGACCACCGACGAGGACGGCGCCGAGGCGTCGGCAGCCACGACCGACGGGACCGAGGCCATGTCGGCCACGCCCGAGGCGCCTGCTGCGGCCGTCGAGGCCCCGGAGACCACGGACATGACCGTGCCGGAGGAGTGGGTCGCCGAGGCCCTCGCCGACGAGCAGGTCGCCGAGCTCCTCGCGCCGGAGGCCGCCCCGGCGGCTCCCGAGCCGCAGGAGCAGGAGCCGGTCGCCCGCGAGGACGACGGCCCCCACGACGGTGACGACGCGTCCCACGTCCAGTCAGCCGAGCAGCCGGTGGCCGACGCCACCGTCGGCGAGGCGGCCGTTACCGAGGCCGAGACGGAGGCACCGTCCGCCGACACCGGCGAGGCCCTGCCGACCCGCGTCCCGGGCGCGACCGGCTCGGCCGTCGCCGACCAGGCGCAGCCGGAGTCGGACGAGGCCGCCGGCCCGCGGACCCGCCGCCCGGCGGTGCGGGCCCACTCCTCCTCGTTCTTCGGCGCCCGTCGCCGCGGTCCGGCGGAGGCTGCGGCCCAGGACGCTCCCGCTCCCGAGGCGACCCCGGTCGCGCAGGCGGAGCAGCCGCAGGCCGAGGTCGTCCAGTCGGAGCCGGAGCAGTCCGAGCCGGAGTTCGTCGAGCCGGTGGCGGAGGACGTCCAGCCCGAGCCGGAGCTCACCGAGCCGGTGGCGGAGGACGTCCAGCCCGAGCCGGAGCTCTCGGAGCCGGAGCTCGTCGAGCCGGTGGCCGAGGTCGTCGAGACCGAGCCCGTCGAGGAGCAGCCGGCCCAGCCGGTCGCCCAGGACGCCTCGTCCGACGCTGAGCCCGCCCAGGCCGGTCCGCTCAACGACACCCCGATCTTCCGGGCGATGATGTCGAACTGGCTCACCGACGGGAGCGCCCAGCCCGCCGCCGACAACTGGTCGCCGACCGAGGCCGACCAGGCCTGGTCCGCCGCCGCACGCATCGAGGAGCAGCAGCCCGTGCAGGAGAGCTCGGCAGGTCTGCCCATGCGCAGGCCCGGCAGCAACCTCATCCCCGGGGCCATGGACGCCGCAGCGCCGGCGCCGGCGCCGGAGACGCCCACGGTCACCCCCACCGGGTCGCGCCGCGACCCGGAGACCATCCGCCGCAACCTGAACCGCCACAAGAACGGTGTGAGCGCCGCACGCACCGAGGCACAAGACGGAACACACCGAGAGGAAGCCGATGTTCACCACTGACGCCATGGCGCAGCCCAAGGGCGAGTACGACTGGCTCGTGGCCAAGTTCGCGACCGAGACCCCCGGCGTGTCGCACGCCATCCTGGTCTCGGCCGACGGGCTCCCCATGGCCTCCAGTGAGCAGCTGCCGCCGGAGCGGGCCGAGCAGATGGCGGCCGTCGCCTCCGGCATGGCCAGCCTCGCCTCGGGTGCGGCTCGTCTCTTCCAGGGCGGCACCGTGCTCCAGTCGGTCATCGAGATGGAGCTCGGCTACCTGCTGCTCATGAGCGTTGGCGACGGTTCCCACCTCGCCGCGCTGACCGGTACGGACTCCGACATCGGTCAGGTCGGCTACGAGATGGCGGTCCTCGTCGACCGCGTCGGACAGATGATCGACGCGGCTGCCCGGACCCCGATGTCGGGGTAGTGCGATGAGTGCCGAGGAGCGTGAGGAGAGCGCCGGACCCCGCCTGGTCCGGCCCTACGCGCTGACGCACGGCCGCACCGAGGCCAAGGTCGACCTTCCGATCGAGGCCACCCTCGAGGTGCTGCCGTCCGCCAAGTCCGCGACCTGGCCGGAGGGTGACCTGTCCGGTCGCATCGTCGAGCTGTGCGCCACGAACCCGTCCGTGGCCGAGGTCTCGGCCAAGCTGCACATCCCGCTCGGCGTTGCGCGGGTCCTCCTGGGAGACCTGATCACCGCCGGGCACCTGAAGACCCGAGCCACCATCTCCGAGAACACGACGACGGACGAGCGCCGTGCCCTCATCGAAAGGACTCTCAGTGGACTACGCGCCCTCTAACCGCAACAGCGCCTCGACGAAGATCGTCGTGGCCGGCGGGTTCGGCGTCGGCAAGACGACCTTCGTGGGGGCCGTCTCCGAGATCGACCCGCTGCGCACCGAGGCCCTGGTCACCCAGGAGTCCGAGGGGCAGGACGACATCTCCAAGGTGCAGTCGAAGCACACGACCACCGTCGCGATGGACTTCGGCCGCATCACCCTCGCGGAGAACCTCGTCCTGTACCTGTTCGGCACCCCCGGCCAGCGCCGCTTCTGGTTCATGTGGGACGACCTGGTCAAGGGCGCGATCGGCGCCGTGGTCCTGGTCGACACCCGCCGGCTCGACGACAGCTTCGCCGCCGTCGACTACTTCGAGGCCAAGGGCCTGCCGTTCATCGTCGCGCTCAACCAGTTCGACGGTGCCGGCGACTTCGGCCCGGACGAGATCCGCGAGGCGCTCGCGATCCCGTCGCACATCCCGGTCATCACGGTCGACGCCCGCGACCGCGAGTCCGCCAAGCAGGCCCTCGTGCGGATCACCGAGTTCGCGCTGACCCAGCTCACCGGGGTCGCGGCCACGGCCTGACCCCAGCACGGCCGACAGGGCCGGGACGCCACGTGCGTCCCGGCCCTTCGTCGTGTCGGACTCCGTGTCGTGCCCGTCCCTGCGTCGAACCCCCCGGGTCGCACCCGAGCGCGGAACCGTCAGCTGCCGCGCAGGACCGGTGCGAACCGCTCGAGGTCGTCCGGCGACGCGAGGTCGGGCAGCGCTACGAACACGGTGTCCACGCCCTCCCGGGCCAGCTGCCGGTAGCGCTCGACGTGGCTCGCGGGCTCCCCGGCGTGGTGCGTGCGGGCGTATGCCGCGGCGGCGGTGCGGCCGCGCAGCCGCTCCACCCTGCGCCACGTGTCCTCGCGGTCGCGGCCGACGACGGGGACGTCGAGCACCGTGACCGCCACCTCCGCCGGGTCCCGGCCCACCTCGCTGCAGTGACGGTGCAGGACCTCGACCTTGCGCCGCACGGTGGCCCGGTCGCTCGACACGTTGCACGCGTCGCCGAGCCGGGCCGCGACCCGCAGCGTGCGCCGCTCGCCCCCGCCACCCACGACGACCGGCAGCGGACCGACGGGGCGCGGGTACGCGGTGGTCTCGGGCAGCGAGACCCGCTGCCCGGCATACGCCCTCGTGCCGCTGGCCCACAGCGCGCGCATCGTCTCGATGCCGTCCTCGAGCAGGTCGAGGCGCGTCGAGGAGGGTGGGAAGGGGACGCCGAACCCGAGGTGCTCGCGCTCCCACCACCCCGCGCCGACGCCCACGAACGCCCGCCCGCCGCTGAGCACGTCGAGGGTGGCCGCGGCCTTGGCGAGGACCCCGGCGGGCCGGAAGGTCATGGGGGAGACGAGCGTCCCGAGCCGCAGCGAGGTGTCCAGGCCGGCGAGGAGGCCGAGGGTGACCCACGGCTCGGGGATCGGCTCCCAGGCGCGGTCGACCTGCGGGACCTGCACGAGGTGGTCCATGAGCGCCAGCCCGGAGAAGCCGGCCTCGTCGGCGGCCAGCGCGACCGTGCGCAGCCACCCGACCGGGTCCTGTCCCCACGGGAAGCGGGAGACCTGCAGGACGAGCTCCGGCAGGCCCTGGCGCACGCCGGGTCGTGCGGTGCGCGGGCCGCGGTGCCAGGCCGACGCCGCGCCCGGCGCGGTCGCGGGGACGGCCGGCTCGGGGCCGGAGGTGCCTGGGCCGCCCGTGCCGGCGGCTGCAGGTCCCGTGCCGGGGTCGGAGCCGTCGACGTGGAGCACGACGTCCCACCCCTCGCCCGCGACATCCTCGGCGACGCGCGGCATCCGGGCCAGCTGCTGGGCCAGGACCTTCGCCGGCACCGGCCGGTCGCGACGGGAGTTGCGCTCCCGGCAGGTGGCGCCCGGGGTGTCGAGGACGACGGCGACACAGGGGAGCCCCGCCGCGCGGCCCATCTCGCGGTACCGGTCCCGGGTGTCCGGGTCGAGCCCGAGGGTGTCGACGACGACCGTGAGCCCGCGCCGGCTGCGGGCCGCGACGACCTGGTGGAGCACGGCGAACGCGTCCGCCGACGCCTCGAGGTCGTACTCGCCGCTGCCGACGACCGCACGCAGCGCGTCGGAGGACACCACCTCGGTGCGGCGGTAGTGCCGGGCCGCCCAGGTGGACTTGCCCGAGCCGGTGGGGCCGACGAGGACGACCAGGGCCGGGTCCGGGAGCCCCGCGGGCCCGGTCAGGCCCGCCCCTTCGGGCTGGTGGCGACGAGGCCGAGCAGGTTGCCCTCGCTGTCGCGCACGAACGCCATCTCCTCGTCGGTTCCGGCCGGCCCGAGCGTGTCGTCCTCGTGGCTGAAGATGACGTGCGGCTCGCTCTCCACCGGTACACCGTCCGCCCGCAGCCGCTCGACGGTCTCGCGCACGTCCCCGACCCGCACGTAGACCAGGGCCGACGGGGCGCCCGCCTCGAGCAGCAGCCGGGTGCCGTCGCCGAGGGAGAAGAACAGCAGGCCGGGCGGGTCGAACCGCGCCAGAGGAGGGGAGCCGAGGAGCCGCTCGTAGAACCGAGCGGCGCGGTCGAGGTCCGTGGCCCGCTGGGCCACCTGCGCGAGCTTCGGGTCAGGCATCCTGCGCAGCACCTCCTGCTCGCGACAGTACCGCCGCGGCGACCTCCTGCGGTCGGGTCTCGGGCAGCCAGTGGCCGGCGTCGAGCTCGACGAACCGGTAGTCCGACGCCACCCAGTCGCCACTGGCCTCGGCGGCGCGGCGGCCGAGGGCGGGGTCGTGCGCGCCCCACAGGTACGTCGTCGGCACGGTGATCCGGTGCTGCCCGGCTCCGGCCCCGGGTGCCTCGCTCACGCC
This sequence comes from Phycicoccus sp. 3266, assembly GCF_031456495.1. Taxonomy (NCBI): domain Bacteria; kingdom Bacillati; phylum Actinomycetota; class Actinomycetes; order Micrococcales; family Intrasporangiaceae; genus Phycicoccus; species Phycicoccus sp. 3266. The sequence continues at coordinate 118,228 of NZ_JAVDUW010000002.1, forward strand.
GCGGGATGCCTTGCGGCGCAACGGGTTCGGCAGTCCGGACAGCGTCGAGGCGCCGAGGGGCAGGGCGCGGTACCAGGCCAGGCCGCCGCTGCCGGCGCCCCGCTCGCGGAAGCGCGCGGCATACCGACGCGCGTCCTCCGGCGGCAGGCCGCTGCGCCGCAGCACCCCCTCCAGCTGCCCGGCGAGCACCAGCTCGGGCAGGAAGGGCAGCTGGAACGCGGCCATGTACCAGCTGTGCGAGGCCTGGTCGAGGTGGCGCAGGGCCGCGGCGAACGCCCGGTGGTGCGGCGTGGACAGGACGGTCAGCGACGCGAACCGCTCCGGGTGCCGCTCCGCCGCCGCCCACGCCACCGCGCCACCCCAGTCGTGCCCCACGAGGTGCACCCGCTGGACCCCGCACGCGTCGACCGCCGCGACGACGTCGGCCACGAGCTCGCCCATCCGGTATGCCGCGCGGCCGGCGGGGCGGGCGCGCGGGGAGTACCCGCGCTGGTCGAACGCGACGACGCGCAGGCCGCCCGCCGTGAGGAGCGGGGTCACTCGCGACCAGGCGTGGCGGTCCTGCGGCCAGCCGTGCAGCAGCAGGGCGACCGGCGGGTCGGCCGAGCCGTCGTCGGGGCCGTCGTCGCTGACGTCGAAGGTCAGCCCGTTCCTGCTGAGCTCGCGCATGCCGGCAACCTAGCCCGGCCCGCGGGTCGTCGCGCGGCTGCGGGACAATGGGGGCCGTGACCAGCCGAGACCACCAGCACCCCATGGGCGGTGGCCGGGCCTGGGTGGTCTACGGCAGCGCCGTCGCGCTCTACGTGCTCGCGGTCTTCAACCGCAGCTCGCTCGGCGTCGCCGGGCTGCTGGCCAGCGACCGCTTCCACATCGCCGCGACGCAGCTGTCCGTCTTCACCATGGTCCAGCTGTTCGTCTACGCCGCCATGCAGATCCCGGTGGGTGCGCTGCTCGACCGGTTCGGGCCCAAGCGGCTGCTGCTCACCGGCATGGGACTGATGACGGTGGCGCAGCTCGCGTTCGCGTTCGCCGACTCGTTCGCCGCGGGCATCGGGGCCCGGGTGCTGCTCGGCATGGGCGACTCCATGGTGTTCGTCCCGCTCCTGCGCATCGTGGCGCTGTGGTTCCCGCCGATGCGGATCCCGATGGTGTCGCAGCTGACCGGTCTCCTGGGGCAGATGGGCGCGCTCGTCGCCGCGTCGCCGCTCGTCTACGCGCTGCACCAGTGGGGCTGGACGCCGTCCTACCTGACCGCCGCGGGTGCCGGGGTCGTGGCGGGCGTCGTGGCGCTGGTGCTCGTCAGCGACTCCCCGAACCCCGACCACGAGCTCGACCGGATCAAGGTGCGCGCGATCGCCCGCAGCCTCCGGGCGGCCTGGCGGGCGCCGGGCACGCGCCTCGGGCTGTGGTCCCACTTCTCCGCGCAGTTCGGTGCGACGGTCTTCGCGCTGCTGTGGGGGTACCCGTTCCTCGTTGCGGGACAAGGGCTCTCGCCCGAGGCGGCGGGCACACTGCTGATGCTCATGACCGTCACCACGGTCGTCACCAGCCCGCTCATCGGCGGCTTCGTGACGCGGTACCCGTTCTCCCGCTCGACCCTGATCCTCGGCATCGTGCTGCTCATCATGGCGGTCTGGGCGGTCGTGCTCCTGTGGCCGGGCCGCGCGCCGCTGCCGCTGCTGGTGGTGCTCGTCGTCGTGACCGCCGTCGGGGGACCGGGGTCGCTCGTCGGCTTCGACCTCGCCCGCACCTTCAACCCGCCCACACGGCTCGGCAGCGCCACCGGGATCGTCAACGTCGGCGGGTTCCTCGCGTCGCTGTCGACGGTCACCCTCATCGGCATCGTGCTCGACCGGGTCGCGCCCGGCGGCCCGGAGACGTACACGGTCGACACCTTCCGCGCGGCGATGGCCGTGCAGTACCTCGTGTGGGGGATCGGCGTCGCCCAGATCCTGCGCTACCGGCGGCGCGCCCGGCGCCACCTGCGCGACAGTGACCCCCAGGCGTATGCCGCGCTGCGGGCCGGGAAGCCGGTCCAGCCGGCCGATCCGGGCCTCCCACCTGCACAAACGCCGATTTCGTGACCAATTCGTGACGGTTGCTGGACACGTGTCCGAAGGACGGTGTCGACCTGCTGAAAGACATCGGTGTCATTCGCCGAGTTGCACGGCTGTCATTTCGCGCGCGAGGGCGAAAGCGGTGGGATTGGTGTGACGAATGGGTTCGGAGTGAAAAGGCGGTCGTAGTCTCGTCCGGCTGACCCCAGTGAAGCACCGTGACGAGAGAGGCATCTCCCCGTGCCAGGCACCACCTCCCCCCGACGCGCACTGCGCGTGGGCGCCGCGATGTCCCTGGTCGGCGCCCTCGGCCTCGGCACCGCCTGGACGGCCAGTGCCGACCCCGGCCCCGTCTACCCGTCGAAGTCCCAGGTCGACAAGGCCAGGGCGAAGGTGTCCAGCACCGCCGGACAGGTCGCCGCCCTCGACGCGAAGTACGCCGCCGCCAGTGCCCAGCTCAGCCAGGTCCAGGACGACGCCAGCGCCGCGGCCGAGGCGTACAACGGGGCCCGGCTCGCCCTCGACCAGGCGACGGCCGAGGCGGACGCAGCCGCCAAGCGCGCGTCCGCCGCCCAGGCCCAGGCCGACGCGGCGAGCCTGGAGGTGCGCCGGTACGCCTCGTCCGTCTACCAGTCCGGCGGCAACCTCGGCGAGCTCGACGCGTACCTGTCCAGCACCGGACCCCAGGACCTCGTCGACCGCGCCACCGCCATCGAGGCCGTCAGCGACGCCCGCAGCCGCGCGCTGCAGAAGGCCGCCGCCACCTCGGTCGTGGCCCAGACCATGCGGGCCCAGGCCGCGACCGCGCGCGACCAGCAGGCGCAGGCCGCCACCTCCGCGCAGGAGGCGCGCGACGCCGCGCAGGCCCGCGCCGACCAGGCGACCGCCGAGGCGAGCCGGATCCAGCACGAGCAGCAGGCCATGACCGTCCAGCTCGCGTCCCTGCGCAAGACGTCCGTCGCCATGGAGAAGCAGCGCCAGGACGGCCTCGCCGCGGCAGCCGCGGCCCGCGCAGCGGCAGCGGCCGCCGCAGAGCAGGCGCGCCTGGCGGCCCAGCGGGCCCAGCAGGCCCGTGACGCCGCTGCCCGCCGGGCGGCGCAGGCTGCCGCCCAGGCCGCGGCCCGGGAGGCCGCGCGCCAGAAGGCCGCCGCCGAGGCAGCCCAGAAGGCGGCCGAGCAGCAGGCCTCCCAGCCGAGCCGGCCCAGCCGGCCGACCCCGCCCGCGCCGCAGCCGGCCGACCCGCCGCCCCCGCCGCCGAGCAGCGGTGGCGTCGGAGCGGTCATCGCCTACGCGCAGGCCCAGCTGGGCAAGCCGTACGGCTGGGGTGCCGCGGGCCCGAGCTCCTTCGACTGCTCCGGGCTGACGATGATGGCCTGGCGCCAGGCCGGGGTCTACCTGTCGCACTACACCGGCGCGCAGTGGGCCGAGACCAGCCGGGTCGCGATCAGCGACCTGCGGCCGGGCGACCTCGTCTTCTACGGCTCCGACGGCCCCAGCAGCCACCACATGGGCCTGTACGTCGGCAACGGCCAGATGATCGAGGCGCCGCACACGGGCGCGGTCGTCCGGTACGCCTCCATCTACCGCAGCGACCTGCTGCCCTACGGCGGCCGCCCCTGACCGGCGCCCCACGGCCCACAGCAGCGGACCCCCGGACGACGCGAGTCGTCCGGGGGTCCGGTGCGTGGTGGGTGCTGCGGTCCTGCCGCGAGCCGCCGGTCGGTCGCGGCCGGTCAGTCCTTGACGGGACGGGCCTCGCTCTGGGCGGTGTGCCCGGGCAGGGTCCAGCGGGCGGTGGTGAAGTCGGCGTCGGTCGCGCGCTTCATCGCCTCGCGGACGCACTGCTCGGCGGCCTCGCGACCGGCCCAGTGCGCGCCCTCCACGGACTTGCCCGGCTCGAGGTCCTTGTAGGTCTCGAAGAAGTGCTGGATCTCCAGGCGGTCGAACTCGCTGATGTGCTCGAGCTCGGTGATGTGCGCCTGGCGCGGGTCGCCGGCCGGGACGCACAGGATCTTGTCGTCGCCGCCCGCCTCGTCGCGCATGTGGAACATGCCGATGGGCCGCGCCCGCACGAGGCAGCCGGGCCAGGTCGGCTCCTCCAGCAGGACCAGGGCGTCGAGCGGGTCGTCGTCCTCGCCGAGGGAGTCCTCGACGTAGCCGTAGTCCGCCGGGTATCGCGTGGACGTGAACAGCAGCCGGTCCAGGCGGATGCGGCCCGTCGCGTGGTCGACCTCGTACTTGTTGCGAGCTCCCTGCGGGATCTCGATGGTGACGTCGAACTCCACGACGCTGGCCCCTTTCCTCTGTGCCTCCAGGTCGATGACCTAGGCTCGCGGACAAGTGTTCCGCATGGTGCAAGTCGAGAGCCAAGGGGGTCGAGTGCGGCGGGTCCTGGCAGCCTTCGCGGCGGTGCTCGTCCTGCTCCTCGGCTACGCGACGCTCGACGTCCTCGACGTCGTGCCCGGGGTCCTCACCCGCGCCCGTCCCACCCCCACGCCGACCGCCACGGCCGGGGCCACGACCGGACCCTCGGTCACGGTCCCCACCGTCGACGCCGCGGCCCAGCCGCTCCCGCCTGCCTCGGCCGACGCCCCGATCCCCGCTGCCACCGGCGTCGCCCGCGCGGTCGCGGCCGCCGTGGCCGACCCGGGGCTGGGCGGTCGCCCGGGTGCGGTCGTCCGGGACGCCTTCACCGGCCAGACGCTGTACGCCAAGGACGCCGACCGGGCGCGGGTCCCCGCCTCGACGGCCAAGCTGCTCACCGCCCTGGCGATCTCCACGACGCTGGACACCAGGGCGACGATGGCGACCCGGGTCGTGCAGGGCGCCTCGCCGCAGGACCTGGTGCTGGTCGCCGGCGGCGACACCATGCTGGCCCGGGGCAAGGGCAACCCGGCCGCGGTCGAGGGGCGGGCCGGCCTGGCCGACCTCGCCGAGCAGGTCGCTGCGGCCCTGCAGCCCAGCGGCACCACCAGCGTGACGCTGCGCCTCGACACCTCCTACGCCCGGGGCGCGCGCTGGGCGCCCGGATGGAGCCGAGCGGACATCGACGCGGGGTTCACCGGCGGCGTCAGCATGATCGGCCTCGCCGGCCAGCGAGCCGTCCCCTACAAGCCCGCGCCGAGGGACCCGGAGGCGGCGACCGCCGCGGCCTTCGTCTCCGCCCTGGCCAAGGTCGGCCTCACCGCCAGGCTGGCCCCCGAGTCGACCTGGTCCACGCCGGTACCCGAGGGGGCCGGTGAGCTGGCCAGGGTCGAGTCGGCCCCGATCGGCGACGTGCTGGCCCTCGCGCTCGGTGACAGCGACAACGCCCTCACCGAGGGCCTCGCCCGGCAGGCCGCGGTCAAGGCGGGCAGCCCGGCGACCTTCGCCGCGGCCGTCGCCTTCGTCCGCAAGACCGACACCGACCTCGGGATCGACCTCACCGAGGTGACGCTCAAGGACACCTGCGGCCTCACCTCGGGCCAGGCCATCCCTCCCCGGGTGATCTCCGACGTCCTGCAGCGCGGCGCGGACGGCTCGGTGCCCGGGATGCAGGACGTCGTGGCCCAGCTGCCCGTCGCCGGCCTCAGCGGCACCCTGCACGACCGGTTCACCACGAAGACCACGCACGTCGTGGCCGGCATCGCCCGCGCGAAGACCGGGACGCTGACCGGGGCGAGTGCGATCGCCGGCACCGTCATCGACGCCGACGGCCGGGTGCTGTCGTACGTCGTGCTCGCCGACGGGCTGCGCCCGGGCGTCGGAACGCTGGAGGCGCGGGCCGCGTTGGACCGCTTCGTGACACGGCTCGCCACCTGCGGCTGTCGCTGACCCCGGTCGCCGACCACCGTTCCCGCAGGACGCGGGCCGGGTCGCGCACCCACGACTACGGTGAGGGGATGAGCGTGCAGACACCGACGACGCGGTACGTCGACTGGGAGTTCGCCAAGGCGACCGGTCGGCGGCTCGTGGCCGCGGGCCCCCGGGTCACGCCCGGCGAGGCCGCGGACGTCGTCGCCTCGGTGCGCGCCAGCGCCGCCAGGGCGCAGGCCCCCGTGGCCGAGACCGCACGGCTGCACGCCCCCGGCGACGCACCCGCCCCGGTCGTGGTCGACCGCTCGACGTGGATCAGCCTCAACGCCGACTCGATGGCCGCGCTCATGGACCCGGTGATGAGCAAGATCGCCGCGTCCCAGAAGCGGGTCCCGGGCGAGACCGCCCGCGCCATCACCGGCAAGGTCAGCGGCGGCGAGGCGGGTGCGCTGCTCGCCTTCATGGCCGGCAAGGTCCTCGGCCAGTACGACCTCGCGCCCGACGGCACCCCCGCGCTCATGCTGGTCGCGCCCAACATCGTCCAGGTCGAGCGCGAGCTCGGCCTCGACCCGCACGACTTCCGGCTCTGGGTCTGCATGCACGAGGAGACCCACCGCGTGCAGTTCACGGCCGTGCCGTGGCTGCGCGACCACATGGTCGAGCGCGTCCGCACGCTCGCGGTCGACCTCGTGCCCGACCCCGAGTCGCTCCAGGAGACCCTCTCGCGGCTCGCGACGTCGCTGCCCGACGCCGTGAAGGCCGGCGGCACCGGCCTCGTCGACCTCGTCGCCACCCCCGAGCAGCGCCGCGCGCTCGCCGAGGTGACCGCCGTGATGTCCCTGCTCGAGGGCCACGCCGACGTCGTCATGGACGAGGTCGGCCCCCAGGTCATCCCCTCGGTCGCCCACATCCGCAGCCGCTTCGACGCCCGTCGCAAGGGCGCCGGCGCGGTCGACCGGCTGCTGCGCCGCCTGCTCGGCCTCGAGGCGAAGATGCGCCAGTACCGCGACGGTGCGGCGTTCGTGCGCGGCGTCGTCGACACGGTCGGGGTCGAGGGCTTCAACCGCATCTGGGACTCGCCCGAGACGCTGCCACGGCCCGAGGAGATCGACGACCCGGCCGCGTGGGTCGCCCGCGTCCACGCCTGACCCGGTCGTGAGCGGCCCTCACCCCGCCACCGCTGCGGTCCGTGTCGCCGTCCGCGGCGCGCTGTGCGAGTGCGACCCGGGCGACGTCGTCCTGGCCGCCGTGAGCGGCGGGGCGGACTCCCTCGCCCTCGCCGCGGCGCTCGCGTTCGAGGCGCCGAGGCTGGGCGTGCGCGGGGGAGCGGTCGTCGTCGACCACGGCCTGCAGCCCGGCTCCGCCGAGGTGGCCCGGCAGGCCGCGGCGGCCTGTGACGGCCTCGGCCTGGCCCCGGTCTCCTGGGTGCGGGTGGACGTCCCCCGTGGCAGCGAGGGCGTGGAGGCCGCCGCCCGTGGCGCCCGGTACGACGCGCTGGCCGCGGCCGCTGCCAGCGAAGGTGCGCGGCTGGTGCTCCTGGGCCACACGCTGGACGACCAGGCGGAGCAGGTGCTGCTCGGGCTCACCCGGGGCGCCGGCGCCCGATCCCTCGCCGGTATGCCGCGTGCCCGCGGCCTCCTGCGCCGTCCGCTCCTGGGCGTCACCCGCCAGCAGACCCGGGCGTCCTGCCGTGCCGAGGGGCTGCAGTGGTGGGAGGACCCGATGAACGACGACCCGGCATACACCCGGGTGCGGGCCCGGCGCGCCCTCGTGGACCTCGAGCGCGACCTGGGCCCCGGGGTCGCCGCCGCACTGGCGCGGTCGGCCGACCAGCTGCGCGAGGACGCCGACCTGCTCGACGGCCTCGCCGACGAGGCGGTGGCGCAGCTGGGGCCGGGGCCCTGGGACGTCGCCGAGCTCGCCGCCCTCGCCCGTCCGGTCCGCACCCGCGTGTGGCGGCGCCTGCTGCTGGCAGCCGGTGCGCCGGCCGGCCAGCTCGGCAGCCGGCACACCGACGCGTGCGACGCGCTGCTCACCCACTGGCACGGACAGGGCCCCGTGAGCGCGCCCGGACCGCTGCAGGTCACCCGATCCGGTGGTCGGGTATCCATCGCCGCGCGGGCTCCGGTTGAATAGGCCGGGCATCCCCGCACGACATCCCGCACGACACCCGCGTCGCTGACACCCCAGGAGAAGAGCCGTGGACGCTGCCCACATGGGAGCAGATCTGGAGAAGGTCCTCATCACCGAGGAGGAGATCCAGGCCCGGCTCGAGGAGCTGGCCGCGGAGATCTGGGCCGAGTACCAGGGCAAGGACCTGCTCCTCGTCGGCGTGCTCAAGGGCGCCGTCATGGTGATGGCCGACCTGTCCCGCGCCCTCCCGGGGACCGCGCCCGTGGACTGGATGGCCGTCTCGTCCTACGGATCGGGCACCAAGTCCTCCGGCGTCGTGCGGATCCTCAAGGACCTCGACACCGACATCTCGGGCAAGCACGTCCTCATCGTCGAGGACATCGTCGACTCGGGCCTGACCCTGTCGTGGATCCGCTCGAACCTCGAGTCCCGCTCGCCCGCCTCGGTCGAGATCTGCACGCTGCTGCGCAAGCCGGACGCGGCCAAGGTCGAGATCGACGTCAAGTGGGTGGGCTTCGACATCCCCAACGAGTTCGTCGTCGGCTACGGCCTCGACTACGCCGAGCAGTACCGCAACCTGCGGGTCGTGGGCACCCTCGCCCCGCACGTGTACGCCTGAGGCGAACGCGCCGTGGACCCGTGCCGGACGTCGGAACACCACCGCCATCCGGGTCGTTGACCAGCACGAACCACGGGGGTACCGCGTAGTACCGTCGTGGTGACGCCGCGCCCAGCAGGGTGACGGCACGAAGCGTGACCGAGCAGGAGGCACGGGGCCGCCGGCCCCGCTACACACATGGACTTCAAGCGCATCCTTCGAGCCCCGTTGTTCTGGGTCGTGGCAGTCGTCGCGATCACCCTGACGGTGTTCAGCTTCAGCGATGCGGGTGGCTACACCCGGATCGACACCTCGGCCGCGCAGCAGCTCATCTCCGACAAGAAGGTCGAGCGCGTCGTCGTCACCAACAACGAGGTCGTCGACATCGACCTCAAGAAGGGGCAGACGTACTCCGACGGCAAGAACGTCAAGGACGCAACCAAGGTCCGCACCCAGTACGTCGACGCGGCCGGCCCGGGCATCATCCAGCTGCTCAAGGACAACCCGCCGCCCGGTGGTGTCGACCAGCAGATCAAGGACACCAACCCGGTCCTGGCCCTGCTCGGCTCCCTGCTGCCGATCATCATCCTGCTGGCGATCTTCTGGTTCCTCATGAACCAGATGCAGGGCGGCGGCTCGCGCGTCATGCAGTTCGGCAAGTCCCGCGCCAAGCTCGCGACCAAGGACACGCCCAAGGTCACCTTCGCCGACGTCGCCGGTGTCGACGAGGCGGTCGAGGAGCTCCACGAGATCAAGGAGTTCCTGTCCGAGCCCGCCAAGTTCCTCGCGGTCGGCGCCAAGATCCCCAAGGGCGTCCTGCTCTACGGCCCGCCCGGCACCGGCAAGACGCTGCTCGCCCGCGCGGTCGCCGGTGAGGCCGGCGTCCCGTTCTACTCGATCTCCGGCTCGGACTTCGTCGAGATGTTCGTCGGTGTCGGCGCCTCCCGCGTCCGCGACCTGTTCGAGCAGGCCAAGGCCAACGCCCCCGCCATCGTCTTCGTCGACGAGATCGACGCGGTCGGCCGCCACCGCGGCGCCGGCCTCGGCGGTGGCCACGACGAGCGCGAGCAGACGCTCAACCAGCTGCTCGTCGAGATGGACGGCTTCGACGTCAAGACCAACGTCATCCTCATCGCGGCGACCAACCGCCCCGACATCCTCGACCCGGCGCTGCTGCGCCCGGGCCGGTTCGACCGCCAGATCGCGGTCGAGGCGCCCGACATGATCGGCCGCCACCGCATCCTCGAGGTGCACTCCCAGGGCAAGCCGATGGCCACCGGCGTCGACCTGCTCGCCGTCGCCCGCCGCACCCCGGGCTTCACCGGTGCCGACCTGGCCAACGTCCTCAACGAGGCCGCCCTGCTCACGGCCCGCAGCGACAAGAAGCTCATCGACGACCACGCCCTCGACGAGGCCATCGACCGCGTCATCGCCGGTCCGCAGAAGCGCACCCGGATCATGTCCGCCAAGGAGCGCAAGATCACGGCGTACCACGAGGGCGGCCATGCCCTGGTCGCCGCGGCGATGAACCACCTCGACCCGGTCACCAAGGTGACGATCCTGCCGCGCGGCCGGGCGCTCGGGTACACGATGGTCATGCCGACCGACGACAAGTACTCCACCACCCGCAACGAGATCCTCGACCAGCTCGCGTACGCCCTCGGCGGCCGCGTCGCCGAGGAGGTCGTCTTCCACGACCCGACCACCGGTGCGGCGAACGACATCGAGAAGGCCACCGGCATGGCCCGCAAGATGGTCACCGAGTACGGCATGAGCGAGCGGATCGGCGCGATCAAGCTCGGCCAGAGCCAGGGCGAGGTCTTCCTCGGCCGCGACATGGGCCACGAGCGCGACTACTCCGAGGAGATCGCCAGCGTCGTCGACGAGGAGGTGCGCAAGCTCATCGAGAACGCGCACGACGAGGCGTGGCACGTCATCAACGACAACCGCGACATCCTCGACCACCTCGTCCTCGAGCTGCTCGAGCACGAGACGCTCAACGCCAAGGAGCTCGCCGAGCTGTTCTCGCCGGTGCGCAAGCGCCCGCTGCGCCCGACGTGGCTGTCGAGCGAGACCCGGTTCCTGTCCGACCAGCCCCCGGTGCTGACGCCGGCCGAGCGGGCCGCGCAGAACGGCAGCAGCGGACTCGAGTCCGCGGGCAGCGACCGGCACACGGCCGTCGCCATCGACCGCGCCGCCGAGGCGGGTGCGGTCAAGTCGTCCGAGGAGCACCCGCCCACCCAGGTCATCGAGACGCCCGGGAGCGACCCGGTCGACCCGGGCTCCGGGCAGCACTGAGGCGCCGGTCCGATGTCCCCAGACACGCCACGGCACGTGGTCGACCAGGCCCGTGCCGAGGCCGCGGTCCGCGAGCTGCTCATCGCCATCGGTGAGGACCCGGACCGCGAGGGCCTCGTGGAGACCCCGGCCCGGGTCGCGCGCGCGTACGGCGAGTTCTTCGCCGGCCTCGCCCTCGACCCGGCCGAGGTCCTGAGCAAGACCTTCGAGATCGAGCACGAGGAGATGATCCTGGTGCGCGACATCGAGGTGTACTCCATGTGCGAGCACCACCTCGTGCCGTTCCACGGAGTCGCCCACGTCGGGTACATCCCGGCCAAGGACGGCCGCGTCACCGGCCTGTCCAAGCTGGCGCGCCTGGTGGAGATGTACGCCCGGCGCCCCCAGGTGCAGGAGCGGCTCACGACCCAGGTCGCCGACGCGCTCGTCACCCACCTCGGGGCCCAGGGCGTGATCGTCGTCGTCGAGTGCGAGCACCTGTGCATGTCGATGCGCGGCATCCGCAAGCCCGGGTCCCGCACCATCACCTCGGCCGTGCGTGGCCAGCTGCGCGACCCCGCCACGCGGGCAGAGGCGATGTCGCTCCTGCTCGGGGGCAAGCGGTGAGCGGTCGCGAGAGCACCCACACCACCACCACCCGGCTCCCCGGCATCCTGACGCCCAGCAAGGCGCCGGCCCTCCTCGGCAACCTCACGTACCTCATCGGCCTGCTCGACCTGCTGACCGGCCTGCTGCACAGCTGGCGGCACCGGCTGCTCGAGCTCACCGAGGTGCTCCCGGGCGCCCTGTCCGACGCCGCCGCGGCCGCGACCGTCGTGTCCGGGGTCCTGCTGTTCGTCCTGGGCCACTCGCTCAAGCGCCGCAAGCGACGGGCCTGGCGCGCCGCGGTCGCGCTCCTCGGGATCTCCGTGGTCCTGCACGCGGCCAAGGTCGAGCCGGTGTCGACCCTGGTCTCGCTGTCCGCGCTCGCGCTCCTCGTGCGCAACCGGCGCGAGTTCTTCGCCCTCGGCGACCCCAGCACCCGCTGGCGCGCGGTGCGCGCGTTCCTCGTGCTCGGCACCGTGTCGTTCCTGGCCGGGACCGCCGCGATCTGGATGAACCGCCGCCACATCGTCGGTGGCTTCCCATCCTTCCCCGACCTGGTCCGCGAGCTGCTCTACGGCGCCGTGGGGGTGAGCGGGCCGTTGCAGTTCACCCACCACCGGGAGGACGACATCCTCGGCTCGCTGCTGCTCGGCCTCGGCCTCATGACGGCGTTCACGACGATCTACCTCGCGCTGCGGCCGGCGGAGCCGCGCCCCGAGCTGACCGACGACGACGACGAGCGGCTGCGCATGCTCATGCAGCGGCACGCCGACTCCCTCGCGTACTTCAACACCCGCCGCGACAAGTCCGTCGTGTGGTCGCCGACCGGCAAGGCCGCGGTCGCCTACCGCGTCGTCAGCGGCGTCATGCTCGCCAGCGGTGACCCGCTCGGCGACCCCGAGGCCTGGCCCGGCGCGATCGAGGCGTTCCTGGAGGAGGCGCGCAACCACGCGTGGACCCCCGCGGTCCTCGGCTGCTCCGAGCAGGCCGGCACCGTGTGGGTCCGCGAGACCGGCTTCACCGCGCTCGAGCTCGGCGACGAGGCCGTCGTCGACACGACGACCTTCACCCTCCAGGGCCGGCCCATGCGCAACGTGCGCCAGATGGTGGGCCGGATCGAGCGCGCCGGGTATGCCGTGGACGTCACCCGCGTTCGCGACGTCGACCCGGTGGTGCGCGACGAGGCGATGAAGGACGCGTCGGCGTGGCGCTCCTCGGACACCGAGCGCGGTTTCTCGATGGCCCTCGGACGGCTCGTCGACCCGGTCGCCGACCCGGACTGCGTCTTCGTGACCGCGCGGCACGAGGGGGTCGTGCGCGCGTTCCTGCAGTTCGTGCCGTGGGGCGACGACGGCATGTCCCTCGACGTCATGCGGCGCGACTCGACCGCCGAGGCCGGCGTCAACGAGCTCATGATCGCGACCGCCCTGCAGCGGGCGCCCGAGCTCGGCGTGCGGCGGGTCTCGCTCAACTTCGCCGCGTTCCGCTCGGCCCTGGAGCGGGGTGAGCGGCTCGGTGCCGGGCCGGTGCTGCGACTGTGGCGGCGGGTGCTGCTGTTCGCCTCGCGCTGGCTGCAGATCGAGAGCCTGTACCGGTTCAACGCCAAGTTCCAGCCCCAGTGGCAGCCCCGCTTCCTCGTCTACCCGGCAGCGGGGGACCTGCCCCGGGTGGCGCTCGCCTCCCTGGAGGCCGAGGCGTTCCTCGTCTGGCCGAAGCTCGGGCGCCTCAACGGTGCCCGTGAGGCCGTGGGGGCCAGGTGAGCCTGACGCGCGAGGACTGGCCGCTGCGGCGTACCGACGGCCTGCCCGTCGTCATGGGAGTCGTCAACGTGACCCCCGACTCCTTCAGCGACGGTGGCCAGTGGTTCGAGCCGGAGGCGGCCGTCGCCCACGGGCACGAGCTCCTCGCACAGGGCGCCGACGTCCTCGACGTCGGGGGCGAGTCGACCCGACCCGGCGCGCAGCGCCCCTCGGTCGAGGAGGAGCTGCGGAGGGTGCTTCCCGTCGTGCGGGCCCTCGTCCGGGACGGTGCCGTCGTCTCGGTCGACACCATGCGGGCCGAGGTCGCGGCCGCCGCGCTCGAGGCCGGGGCGGCTCTGGTCAACGACGTCAGCGGCGGTCTCGCGGACGACGGCATGGCCGCCGTCGTCGCGGACGCCGGTGCGCCGTTCGTCGTCATGCACTGGCGCGGCCACAGCGCCGACATGCAGTCCCGCGCCGTCTACGGGGACGTGGTCGGCGACGTCCGCGACGAGCTGCTCGCCCGGGTCGACGCCCTCACCTCGCAGGGGGTGCGCGAGGACCGGCTGGTCCTCGACCCCGGGTTCGGGTTCGCCAAGCTCTCGGCGCACAACTGGGCCCTCCTGGCGCGGCTCGAGGAGCTCCTCGGCCTGGGCCACCCCGTGCTCGTCGGGACGTCGCGCAAGACGTTCCTGGGCCGGCTCGGCGTGCCCGAGGGTGGCGCGCCGCGCGAACCGCTGGACCGCGACGTGGCGACCGCCGCCACGTCCATGCACGCAGCCCGGCTCGGGGCGTGGGGGGTGCGCGTCCACCACGTGCCGTCCACCCTCGACGCGATGCGCGTCGCCCGGGCCATCGAGGAGGCACGATGAACATCACCCCACGAAGCTGTCCGCTCCTTCGTCGCTCCGACATCTCGCGGGAGTCATGATGAGTGACCAGATCGTCCTCAAGGGGATCTCCGCGCGCGGGCACCACGGGGTCCTGGACTTCGAGAAGCGCGACGGCCAGGTCTTCGTCGTCGACGTGACGATGGACGTGGACCTGGCCCCCGCCGGGTCGAGCGACGACCTCGCCGACACGGTGAACTACGCCGAGGTCGCAGCCGACGTCGTGGCCCTCGTCGAGGGCGAGCCGCTGGAGCTGATCGAGGCGCTCGCGGCCCGCATCGCCGACCGCGTCCTGGCCCGGCCGCTGGTCGAGGCGGTCGAGGTCACCGTGCACAAGCCCGAGGCGCCCGTGGGGGTCCCGTTCACCGACGTGCAGGTGGTCGTGAGCCGCGAGCGGTGCACTCCTGTCGTGGTCGCCCTCGGCTCCAACGTCGGGGACTCGGTCGACACGCTCCAGGACGCCGCCGTCGCGCTGCACGGCCTGCTCGACGTCACGGCGGTCTCGCGCCTCGTCGAGACGGACCCCGTCGGCGGGCCGGAGCAGCCGGCATACCTCAACGCGGTCGTCACGGGCACCACGCACCTCGCGCCGTCCAGCCTGCTGGCCGGCCTGCACGACATCGAGCGCGAACACGGCCGCACCCGCGAGGTGCGCTGGGGGCCGCGGACGCTCGACCTCGACCTCGTGCAGTACGGCGACCCGGTGTTCGACACCGACGTGGTCATGGACTCCGCGACGCTGACGCTGCCGCACCCCCGGGCGCACGAGCGGGCGTTCGTGCTCGTGCCGTGGCTGCAGGCCGACCCCGAGGCGGTCCTGCGCGTGGACGGGCAGGTGCGCCGGGTGGGCGACGTCGTGGCCGGCCTCGACACCTCTGGCGTGCGTCCCGGACCGGACGTCGACCTGCTGGAGGGCCCGTGGTGAACTCGGGCACGGGGCTGCGCTGGTCGCAGCTCGTGGCGATCGCGCTCGTCGTCGGGCTCGTGTCGTTCGTGGGGTGGCGGGTCTACCTCGGGCGCGGGCACCTGCTGTCCGCCCCCTCGTGGGTGTCGGCCGTGCTGCTGGTCATCATGGCCGTCCTCGTCCTGGCCGCCGGGCTCCCCGTGCGCCGCTTCCTGCGGGGGCGGGCGACCAAGACGCTCAGCCCGATCCGGGCCGCGCGGACGCTCGTGCTGGCGCAGGCCGCGGGGCTCACCGGGTCGGCCGTGCTCGGGTGGTACGCCGGGCTGGTCCCGCACGCCGTCGCCGACCTCGACCTGCCGGGGTACCGCGACGCGCTCTGGCGGCTGCTGACGGTCTGCGTGGCCGCCGCCCTGCTCGCGGTCGCCGGCATGCTGACGCAGCGCATGTGCCGCATCGACGACGGGGACGAGGGTCGCCGCCGCGAGGGCCGCAGCGACGACTGACCGGCGCTACTTGTCGACGTCGCCGACGACGAAGAACATCGAGCCGAGGATCGCGACCATGTCGGAGACGAGGTTGCCCGGCAGCACCTCGCCGAGCACCGACACGTTGTTGAACGACGCCGACCGCAGCTTGAGCCGCCACGGCGTCTTCTCCCCGCGCGACACCAGGTAGTAGCCGTTGAAGCCCAGCGGGTTCTCGGTGGCGGTGTAGAGGTCGCCCTCGGGGACCTTGAGCACCTTGGGCAGCCGGACGTTGACCGGCCCGCGGGGGAGCGACCGCAGCCGGTCGAGGCACGCCTCGGCGAGGTCCAGGCTGACGTGCACCTGCTCGAGCAGCACCTCCAGGCGCGCCAGGCAGTCGCCGTCGGCGCGGGTCACGACCCGGCCCGGCCCGCCCTCGGCGAACAGCTCGGCATACGCCAGGTAGGGCTCGTCGCGGCGCAGGTCCACGTCGACGCCGGACGCCCGCGCGATGGGCCCCGAGACGCCGTGTGCCGCGATGGTCCCGGGCGTGAGGACGCCCACCCCGCGGGTGCGCGCCTCGAGGATCTCGTTGCCGACGAGCATCGACTCCAGGTCGGGCAGGCGGCGCCGCACGGCGGCCACGGCCCGGTCGACCCGGTCGAGCCAGCCGGCCGGCAGGTCCTCCTTGAGGCCGCCGACACGGTTGAACATGTAGTGCATCCGGCCGCCGGACGCCTCCTCCATGACCGCCTGCAGCTCCTCGCGCTCGCGGAACGCGTAGAAGATCGGGGTGATGGCGCCGAGCTCCAACGGGTAGGAGCCGAGGAACATCAGGTGGTTGAGCACCCGGTTGAGCTCGGCGAGCAGCGTGCGCGCCCAGACCGCCCGCTCGGGGACCTCCATGCCGAGCATCCGCTCGACCCCGAGGACGACGCCGAGCTCGTTGGCGAACGCCGAGAGCCAGTCGTGCCGGTTCGCGAGCACGACGATCTGCCGGTAGTCGCGGACCTCGAACAGCTTCTCGGCCCCGCGGTGCATGTACCCGACGATCGGGTCGGCGCTGACGATGCGCTCGCCGTCGACCACGATCCGCAGCCTCAGCACCCCGTGGGTCGCCGGGTGCTGCGGGCCGATGTTGAGCACCATGTCGGCGGTGGCCAGGCCGCCCGCCCCCATGCCGACGGTGAGCTCGCGCTGGTCGCCGGTGGTGCTCATGCCCTGCAGGCTAGTCCGCCGCGAGGGGTGCCAGCCCGGGGCGGCCCGGGATTGCTAGCCGGGGCAGCCGGGGATGTTGTCGGCGGCGACCATGCGGCCCTGGTCGTCGAGCTTGACCAGGACGGTGTTCTCGCGGTCGGGCAGGCTCGCCAGCGCGGCCGCGTCGGCGGACTTGGTCTGCAGCGGCTGGTCGGCGGCGATGCAGTGGTGGACGAGGATCCTGGCGCCGTCGACCACGGGGATCGAGTAGGTCAGCTTGTCGTTCTGGTTCTCGTACGGGACCTTGCCCCTGAACGGCTTCGTCGGGACGCCCTGCTGCGCGAGCTTGCCGTCGTCCAGGCCCTTCCAGGTCCAGCGGTCGAGCTCGATGACGGTCGTGCCGGCCACCGTCCCGACCTTGGTGACGGTGCCGTAGTCGAAGGCGCGGCCCTTGACGTCGCTGGTGGCCTTCGGGGCCGGCGTCTTCGTCGCCGTTGCGGCCCTGGCGGTGACGGTCGGGGTGACGGTCACGGTCACGTCGGCGTTCTTCGGCGAACCGCCGCAGCCGGCGAGGGCGAACGAGGCGACGGCAGCGAGGCCGGCGACCACGCGGGCACGGTGCTGGAAGGTCATGGGGACGGGGGTCCTTTCGAGGTTCAGCAGCGATCCAGTGTGCCGTGGACAGCGGGATCGGCCCAAAACGTGCAGGTGGTGGCCCCGGGCTGACATCGCGCCAGCCGCTGGGGCAGGCTGCTCCCGTGCCCACGAAGTCCTCGCTCGACGCCGCCGACCTGCTCGACCTCGGCGACCCGTCGGTCGTCGCGAACCCCTACCCCGCGATGGCCGCCCTGCGGGAGCGGGCGCCGATCGCCTGGCACAGCCGGATGGGCACCTGGCTGGCGACCGGCCACGCCGAGGCCGGGGCCGTCCTGCGCGACCGTCGGCTGGGCCGCGTCTTCGGCCCGCGCACGCCCGAGGACGACTGGGACACCTTCAACTGGCTGCACGCCGACTCGATCCTCGACAGCGAGCCGCCCAAGCACACCCGCCTGCGCCGGCTCGTGGCCGGCGCCTTCGGCCGTGGGCACGTGCAGCGGCTCGCGCCGCGCATCGAGGAGCTCTCGGCAGGGCTGCTCGCCGAGCTCCCGGAGAGCGGGCCGTTCGACGTGATCGAGGAGTATGCCGAGCCGCTGCCGGTGCTCGTGATCGCCGAGCTGCTCGGGGTGCCCGAGGCCGACCGGCACCACCTGCGGCCGTGGTCGCAGGCGATCGTGCGCATGTACGAGGTCGACCGCACGCCCGCGGAGGAGCAGGCGGCGCGCGACGCCGCGGCGGCCTTCGCGGCATACGTCGAGGAGCTCGCGACCGAGCGCGCCAAGGCGCCCGGTGAGGACCTGCTCACCGACCTCGTCCAGGCGCGCGACGGCTCGGACCGGCTGTCGGCCCACGAGCTCGTGGCGACGGCGGTCCTGCTCCTCAACGCCGGTCACGAGGCGAGCGTCAACGGCTTCGGCAACGGCCTGCACTCCTGGCTGACCGCGCCGGACCGGCCGCAGGTCGACCCCCGGGACGACGCCGCGGTCGAGCGGCTCGTCGAGGAGTTCCTGCGCCACGACAGCCCGCTGCACCTGTTCGAGCGGACGGCCAAGGAGCCGGCGTCCGTCGCGGGCGTCGACCTCGAGCCGGGCGAGAAGGTGGCCGCCCTGCTCGGCGCCGCCAACCGCGACCCGAAGGTCTTCGCCGACCCCGACCGGTTCGACCCCACGCGCGACCCGAACCCGCACCTGGCGTTCGGCGCAGGCATCCACTTCTGCATCGGCGCGCCGCTGGCCCGGCTCGAGCTCGCGATCTCGCTGCGCACGCTCCTGGCCCGGCACCCGCGGCTCGAGCTCGTCGAGGCGGTGCAGCGGCCGACGTTCGTGCTGCGCGGGTTCGAGCGGCTGGTCGTCAGCCCCGCCGGCTGAACGCCCAGAGGAAGTCGCCGAACCCACCGCGCGCGGTGAGCCGGGCGGCCGCACTCGACTCCTGCAGCGCCTGCAGGTACCCGGCCGGATCGGTCCGCGCCAGCTCGACCGGCGGTGTCCGCCCGTCGACGCCGAGCCGCGTCAGCGCGGTGCGCTGGTCGACGAGGTCGTTGTGCGCGAGGGAGTCCATGGCGACGTGCGCGGTGAGGTCGCAGGTCCCGTCCGGCACCGGGTCGACCAGGTGCCCCTGCCGGTATGCCGTGAGCGTGCCGTGCGTGGGCCGGGTGGCGGCCGTGTGCCCGTAGTCGACCGCGAGGGCCAGCCCGCTGCCGACGCGTCCCAGCAGCCCGGCCCAGGCGCGGTCGCGGGAGAGTCCCACCTCCACCCGGTCGCCGGGCGCGGCTGTGGGCCAGTGCCACTCGGCCCAGGCCAGCTCCTCTCCGGCCAGGGGGTCGCCCCACGACTCGGCCCCGCTTGCCGGGTCGACGAGCCGTTCGCGCAGGGTGCCGCCGTCGTCGACCTCCGCGACGGTGCACGGGACCACGTCGAGCCACTCGTGCGCCACGACGAGGACGTCCCGCAGGTCGTCGAGCTCGTCGGGCAGGGCGGGCCCGCCGGGCGAGACGAGCCACCGCACGTCCTCCGGCAGGCCGTCCGGGCGCGGGCCCACGTCGACGCCGGTGAGCTGCATCGGCGCTGCCGACGGTCGCTCGCGCTGCCCCACGGCATACAGGTGGTGCAGCAGCTCGCCACCCCCGCACCCCACGTCGACGACGCCGGTGAGCCCGTGCTCGTCGGCGAGCCGCAGCAGCGCCCGCGCGAGGACCCGGCCCGTCGGGCCGTGGGTGGCGGTCGTGAAGTGGGCGGCGGGGCCGCCGCCGGCGCGGTAGAAGCCGTCCGGCCCGTAGAGCGCGTCCTGCCACGCCGCCGCCCAGGTCCGCACCACGGCCCCAACCTAGGGCCGCGGTCGCGGACGTGGGGTCGAGGGGCGTCCGACCCACGCCTCGGCGTCGTCGGGGGCCGGGCCCGCACGGTGCGCCGGCGGGGATAGGTTGGGCCGCGTGACCAGCAGCGACGAGCGCCCGGCGCGCCTGACGGTCGGTGTCGTCGGCGCCGGCCGCGTCGGTTCCGTCCTCGGCGCGGCGCTGGCGCGGGCCGGTCACCACGTCGTGGCCGTGTCGGCCGTGAGCGAGGCTTCGCTCGCGCGGGCCGCCGAGCTGCTGCCCGACGTCCCGGTCCTGCCCCCGGACGAGGTGGTGCGCAGGGCCGAGCTGGTCGTCCTCGCGGTCCCCGACGACGCGCTCGCCGACCTCGTCGCCGGGCTCGCGGCGACGGACGCCTGGCGGCCGGGCCAGCTCGTGGTGCACACCTCGGGGCGGCACGGGCTCGAGGTGTTCGGGCCGGCGGGACAGGCGGTCCTCGGGATGGCCCTGCACCCGGCGATGACCTTCACCGGCTCCGCGCTCGACCTCGACCGCCTCGTCGACTGCTGCTTCGGCATCACCGCCCCCGAGCCGCTGCGCGCGGTCGCCGAGGCGCTGGTCGTCGAGGTCGGCTCCGAGCCCGTGTGGATCGACGAGGCGGCCCGGCCGATGTACCACGCGGCCCTCGCCCACGGCGCCAACCACCTCGTCACCCTCGTCTCCCAGGCGCTGCAGGCACTGCGGGCCGCCGGTGTGGAGGCGCCGGACCGGATGCTGGGCCCGCTCGTGGAGGCGGCGCTGGACAACACCCTGCGCCGTGGTGACGCCGCTCTCACCGGCCCGGTGGCCCGGGGCGACGCCGGTACGGTTGCCGAGCACCTGAGACAGCTGCGAACCCTGACCCCCGACGTCCGTCCGACGTACGTCGCGCTCGCGCGGGCCACCGCCGAGCGCGCCCTGGCGTCCGGACGGCTACGACCCCACGCCGCGGAGCCCCTGCTGGAGATCCTCGCGCGCGACGAGGAGCGCCCATGACCGACCAGGACACCGCACCCCGGGCCACCGAGGAGCTCCCCGCCCCGGTGGTGGCGCGGACCCGCGACGAGCTGCGCGCCGCCCGGTCCCGGCTCGGTGACGGAGACGTCGCCGTGGTCATGACCATGGGCGCCCTGCACGACGGCCACGCCACCCTGATCCGCCTGGCCCGCCAGGAGGCGGCGCACGTCATCGTCACGATCTTCCTCAACCCGCTGCAGTTCGGGCCCAAGGAGGACCTCTCGCGCTACCCGCGGACCTTCGACGCCGACATGGAGATCTGCCGCAGCGCCGGGGTCGACCTCGTCTTCGCGCCCACGCCCGACGTCGTCTACCAGGACGGCGACCCGGGCGTGCGCATCTCGGCGGGCCCGCTCGGCACCGTCCTCGAGGGGCAGGCGCGGCCGGGGCACTTCGACGGGATGCTGACCGTCGTCGCCAAGCTGTTCCACCTCACGGCGGCCGACAGCGCCTACTTCGGGCAGAAGGACGCCCAGCAGCTCCTGCTCATCCGGCGGATGGTGCGCGACCTCGACTTCCCGGTCCGGGTCGTCTCGGTCCCGACGGTGCGCGAGCCCGACGGGCTGGCCATGAGCAGCCGCAACGCCTACCTCACCGAGACCGACCGCGAGGTCGCGCTGTGCCTGTCGAAGGCGCTCAAGGCGGGAGCGGCTGCCGCGCCGGAGGGCCCGTCGGCGGTGCGCCGCGCAGCCAGGGCGGTGCTGGTGCGCGAGCCGCTGGCCCTCATCGACTACCTCGTCCTGGTCCACCCGACGACACTGGAGGACGTGCCCGAGTGGTACCGCGGCGAGGCGCTCCTGGCGGTCGCCGGACGGGTCGGCACCACCCGGCTCATCGACAACATGCCCATCTCCGTCGGCCCCGGTGGGGGCGCGCTCGACGTCTTCTCCGACGTCGACTCGGCCACACCGGCCTGACGGCGACCACGGCCGGCACTTCCCGAGGACCCGACATGCAGCGCTTCATGCTCTACGCCAAGATCCACCGCGCCACCGTCACGCAGGCCGACCTGCACTACGTCGGGTCGCTCACCATCGACCGCGACCTCATGGACGCGGCGGGGCTGCTCCCGGGGGAGCAGGTGGACGTCGTGGACGTCCACAACGGCAACCGGCTCACCACCTACGCGATCGAGGGGGAGCGCGGCTCGGGCATCGTCTGCATCAACGGCGCGGCAGCCCGGCTGATCTCGCCCGGCGACACCGTCATCATCATCGCGTACGCCGCGATGGACGACACCGAGGCGCGGACGTTCGAGCCGCAGGTCGTCTTCGTGGACCGGCAGAACCGCATCGTCGAGGTCGGGCACGACGCCGGCGACGTGCCCGACGGGTTCGGGCTGCACACCTCGGCCGTCACGCACCGCGGCCATGGCGCCTGAGGCCGGCGAGGTGCCGGGCGACGTGCCGGGCCCCGTGCCCGCCGGCACCGAGCCCCGCGGCACACTGCGCGTCCCCGGCCGTCTGCGCGCTCCCCAACCGGGCTGGACCGCCCAGGCCGACGTCATCGTCGTGGGCTCCGGCATCGCCGGCCTCACGGCGGC
This sequence comes from Phycicoccus sp. 3266, assembly GCF_031456495.1. NCBI lineage: Bacteria > Bacillati > Actinomycetota > Actinomycetes > Micrococcales > Intrasporangiaceae > Phycicoccus > Phycicoccus sp. 3266. Next base: position 140,374 of record NZ_JAVDUW010000002.1, read on the forward strand.
CCTGCGCCTGCGCCAGCGGGTCGACCACGTGCTGCTCGTCACCAAGACCGTGCTCTCCGAGGGCTCGACCCAGTGGGCCCAGGGCGGCATCGCGGCCGCGCTCGACCCGGCCGACTCCCCGGAGGAGCACCTGCACGACACCCTCGTCGCCGGGGTGGGGATCTGCGACGTCGGGGCCGTGCGGGCGCTCGTCACCGAGGGGCCGCAGCGGGTGCGGGAGCTCGTGGCGCTCGGCGCCGAGTTCGACCTCGACGAGGCCGGTGAGCTCAAGCTGACCCGCGAGGGCGGGCACCACCGCGACCGCATCGCGCACGCCGGCGGCGACGCCACCGGCAAGGAGATCTCGCGGGCGCTCATCGCCGCCCTGCACCAGGTGGTGGACGACCCGGGCATCGAGGTCATCGAGCACGCGCTCGTCCTCGACCTGCTGCTCGACGCCGACGGGCGGGCGTGCGGGGTCACCCTGCACGTCATCGGCGAGGGCCAGCGCGACGGCGTCGGCGCCGCCCGGGCGCGTGCCGTCGTCCTCGCGACCGGTGGCCTGGGCCAGGTGTATGCCGCGACGACGAACCCCTCGGTGGCCACCGGCGACGGCCTCGCCGCCGCCCTGCGGGCGGGCGCCGCGGTGGCCGACGTCGAGTTCGTGCAGTTCCACCCGACGGTGCTGTGGCTCGGCCCGGGCGCGAGCGGGCAGCAACCGCTCATCTCCGAGGCCGTGCGCGGCGAGGGTGCAGTCCTGGTCGACCGCGACGGCGTGCCCTTCATGCAGGGGCTGCACCCGCTGGCCGACCTCGCACCCCGCGACGTGGTGGCGCGCGCGATCGTGCAGCGCATGCGCGACACGGGCAGTGACCACGTCTACCTCGACGCCCGCCACCTCGGCCGCGAGTTCCTCGAGCGCCGGTTCCCCTCGATCGTGGCGCGGTGCCGTGAGCTCGGCTTCGACCCCGCCACCGACCTGCTGCCCGTCGCACCCGCCCAGCACTACGCGTCGGGCGGCGTGCGCACGGACCTGCACGGCCGCACGTCGGTCGAGGGCCTGTACGCCTGCGGCGAGGTCTCGTGCACCGGTGTGCACGGGGCCAACCGGCTCGCGTCCAACTCCCTGCTCGAGGGGCTGGTCTTCGCCTCGCGCATCGCCGACGACCTCACCACGCGGCTCGCCGCCGGCGAGCTGCCGCCGGTGCCGGCCGGCCAGGCGGGTCGCCCCCCGGGTGCCGCGGCCCTGCTCGACGAGGTCGCCCGCGTCCGGCTGCAGACGGCCATGACCACGGGTGCGGGAGCCGTGCGGACCGCCGACTCGCTCGCCGCGACCACCGCGGACCTCGCGCGGCTGGCCGAGGAGTCCCTGCAGGACGGCACCGCCGAGCCCGGCCCGCAGTCCTGGGAGACGACCAACCTGCTGCACGTCGGCCAGCTCCTTGCGACCGTCGCGGCCCTGCGCGAGGAGACCCGCGGCGGCCATGTGCGCGGCGACTTCCCCGACCTCGACGACGCCCGCTGGCGCGGCCACACCGTGGCCTCCCGCGGACGGGACGGCGTCGTGACCACCACCTACGAACCCGTCCAGACGGAGGCACCGGCGTGACCGACCTGCAGTTCCCCCGCGAGGCCGCGCTCGCGGTCGTCCGCACCGCGCTCGAGGAGGACCTCGGCCCGCAGGGCGTCGACGTCACGACCGACGCCACCATCCCGGCCGACCAGGTGAGCACCGCGCACCTGGTCGCCCGCGCCGACGGCGTCCTCGCGGGCACCCCGGCGGTCGCCCTCGTCTTCGAGGAGGTGGCCCGGCGCCTCGGCGCGGACCCGCTCGAGGTCGACTGCCCGCACCAGGACGGCGACCTCGTCGGCGCCGGCGACGTCGTCGCGGTGCTGCGCGGCTCGACCCGCGTCCTGCTCGTCGGCGAGCGGACCATGCTCAACATCGTGTGCCGGATGTCCGGTGTCGCCAGCCACACGTGGGACTGGGCGCAGCGGCTGCAGGGCACCGGCGCCACCGTCCTCGACACCCGCAAGACCACCCCCGGTCTGCGCGCGCTGGAGAAGTACGCCGTCCGCGCCGGCGGGGGCACCAACAAGCGCATGGGCCTGTTCGACGTGGCGATGATCAAGGACAACCACAAGCTCGCCGCCGGCTCGCTGTCCAAGGCGTATGCCGCGGTGCGCGCCACCCACCCGAACGTCCCCGTGCAGGTCGAGGTCACCACCGTGGCGGAGGCGGTCGAGGCCGTGGACGCGGGTGCCCGGTTCCTGCTCTGCGACAACATGACTCCAGCGCTGCTGCGCGAGACGGTCGAGGCCGTCCGTGCCACGGGCGAGCACGTCGAGCTCGAGGCCACCGGCGGCCTGACGCTGGGGGAGGCGCGCGAGTACGCCGAGACCGGCGTCGACTACCTCTCGGTCGGTGGGCTCACGCACTCCAGCCCGATCCTCGACCTCGCCCTCGACCTCGTGGACGACGAGGACGACTGACCCCGACCCGCGGATGAGGGCGGCGCAGGAGCGCTGGGTACCCTTTGCGGGTGACCCAGACCCCCGGCCAGACGACCGTCGCCACCCCCGAGACCGACCTGCCCGAGCAGATGAAGGTCCGGCGGGACAAGCGCGACCGCCTGCTCGCCGAGGGCCGTGACGCCTACCCGGTCTGGGTCGACCGCACCCACACCCTCGGCGAGGTCCGTGAGCAGTGGGGCCACCTCGAGGCCGGCGAGGAGACCGACGACCTCGTCGGCGTCGCGGGCCGCGTCATCTTCATCCGCAACACCGGCAAGCTCGCCTTCGCGACCCTCCAGGAGGGCATCGGGACCCGCCTGCAGGTGATGCTCAGCCTCGCCGAGGTGGGTGAGGAGTCGCTCGCGGCGTGGAAGGCCGACGTCGACCTCGGCGACCACGTCTTCGTCGAGGGCCGCGTCATCTCCTCCAAGCGTGGCGAGCTCTCGGTCATGGCGAAGACGTGGCAGATGGCCTCCAAGGCGCTGCGCCCGCTGCCGGTGCTGCACCACGACCTGTCCGAGGAGGCGCGGGTCCGCCAGCGGTACGCCGACCTCATCGTGCGCCAGGAGTCCCGGGACATGGTGCGCACCAAGGCGCGCGCGCTGTCGGCGATCCGTGGAGTGCTGGACAGGCAGGGCTACCTCGAGGTCGAGACGCCGATCATCCAGCTGGTCCACGGCGGCGCGGCTGCTCGCCCGTTCCGGACCCACATGAACGCCTTCGACCAGGACATGACGCTGCGCATCGCCCTGGAGCTCAACCTCAAGAAGGCCGTCGTCGGCGGTGTCGACCGCGTCTACGAGATGGGCCGCATCTTCCGCAACGAGGGCGTCGACGCGACCCACAGCCCCGAGTTCACGATGCTCGAGGCCTACCAGGCGTACGGCGACCAGACCACCATCGGCGCCCTCATGCGTGACCTCTACCTCGGTGTCGCCGACGCCCTCGGCTCGCGCACGGTCCAGACGGAGCGCGGCACCGTCGACCTCGACGCCGAGTGGCGCTGGCTGCCGGTCTACGACGCGGTCAGCGAGGTCCTCGGCGAGACCGTCGACATCGACACCGACCTCGAGACGCTGCGCGGGTATGCCGCGAAGCACGACGTGCCGGTCGACCCCGCGTGGGACAAGGACAAGGTCTTCCTCGAGCTGCTCGGCGAGCTCGTGGAGCCCACGCTGCTGCAGCCGACGTTCCTGTGCGACTACCCGGCGGTCGCCCAGCCGCTCGCCCGGCCGCACCGCTCCAAGCCCGGTCACATCGAGGCGTGGGACCTCATCATCGCCGGCGTCGAGCGCGGCACCGGCTTCTCCGAGCTCGTCGACCCCGTCGTGCAGCGCGAGGTCCTCACCGCCCAGTCGGTCAAGGCCGCCGGCGGCGACCACGAGGCGATGCAGCTCGACGAGGACTTCCTGCGGGCGCTGGAGTACGGCGCACCGCCCATGGGTGGCTTGGGCCTGGGCATCGACCGGATGATCATGCTGTTCACCGGCGCCAACATCCGCGAGACCATCCTGTTCCCGCACCTGAAGCCCGAGGTGGCGCGGTGAGCGGGGTCTGGCCGTACATCGCGGCGATCATCCCGTCCGCGGGCGTCGGATTCCTTTTCTGGGTGGTCATCAAGAACATGATCGAGGGCGACCGCAAGGAACGACTCGCGCATTCCCAGTGGGACCGCGAGCACGAAAAGGAACAATCCCGGGAAAAGGCGACGGACAATTCCACGGCCCCGCCGGAAAACGACTGAGTAAAACCCGGGAAATCACCGTCCTGCTTTTGCGGTCGCCCTTTTCCCGGCTATCTTTCTCTCGTACGGATTTCCTTTTCCCCTGAGAGGAACCCAGATGGCCCAGCGTGTGAACATCGTCCTCGAGGACGACCTCGACGGCAGCGAGGCCGACGAGACGGTGTCGTTCGCCCTCGACGGCACGACCTACGAGATCGACCTCAGTGCCGCGAACGCGGCGAAGCTGCGCGACGCCCTCGCGCCCTACGTCGGGCACGCCCGCCGTGCGTCGGGCCGCCGGGCCCCCGCCCGATCCACCGCGAGCCGGTCGGGCGGCGCCAAGCGCGACCTCGCCGACGTCCGCGAGTGGGCGCGCGCCAACGGCCACCAGGTCAGCGACCGTGGCCGCATCTCCGCCGAGATCCAGGCGGCGTACGACAAGGCGCACTGACCGCCATCTCCGCCCGTTCCCTCGTCGACCGGCTCCGGCCGGTCCTGTCCCACCCCACCCTGCGCGCGGCAGGTCCGGACGACCCGGACCTGCCGTGGCGCTGGGCGGACGTCCTCGCCGGCCAGCGCGCGGGCGAGGACCCCACCGGCCCCTGGCGTGCGGCCCTGTCCGCGTCGACCGCCCGCCAGTACGCCGCCGCGACCCCGCCCGCCATGCCGGCGGCGTTCGTCCTGCAGTGGCTGCTCGAGGTCGCCGCAGTGCCTGCCGCCCACGCGGCCGCGCACACCGCCCACGTGCTCGACCCGCTCCGGGCCGGGCTCAGCTTCGCCCTCGAGCCGCGGCAGCTGTACCCCGTCGTGGTCCAGCTGCGCGAGGCCCCGGTGACCCCGATGCTGCTCGACGAGCGGCTCGAGGCCGCGCGCGCGGCATACCTCTCGGCGGCCACCGAGCTCGCGCTGACGTACCGGCCGGGGGTGCACCTCGGGACCCACCAGCGGCTCGAGATGGTGCGCGACGTCTGGGCGATGGCGCTGGCGCGGGCCCGCGGGCAGCGGCCCCCGCAGCGCGGGTCCTGCTGCTACCTGTACGTCCTGCCGGGGACGCACGAGTGCACCGGCTGCCCGCGACTGCGTCGCCGACCGCCGTCGCCGGCCCGGCACGCGGCCGGCTAGGCCAGCAGGTCCTCGATCAGGTCGCCGTCGGAGTCCAGCCGTTCGAGGACCTCCTCGAGGTCGAGCTGCTCGAACTTCCCGCCCTCGGCGCCCTGCTCGACCTCGTCCCACGTGCGGGGCGCGGCGACGGTGGGGGCGTCCTTGCCGCGCAGCGAGTACGGGCAGATGGTCGTCTTGGCCGCGACGTTCTGGCTCCAGTCGAGGAACACCTTCCCCGGGCGCAGCGACTTGGTCATCTTCCAGACGACCAGGTCCGGGTGCTTCTTGGTCAGCTCCTGCGCGAGCTGCTGGGCGAGGTCGCGCGTCTGGTCCGACGTGAGGTCGCCCGGCATCGTCGCGTAGAGCTGCATCCCCTTGCTGCCGCTCGTCACCGGGTAGAGCTCGAGGCCCAGCTCGCCGAGCCGCTCACGCACCAGCAGCGCCACCCGGGCGCACTCGGCCAGCCCCGCAGGGGCCCCCGGGTCGAGGTCGACGACCAGCCGGTCGGGGTGCAGCCGCGTGCCGTCGGCGTCCACGCGCCACTGCGGCACGTGCAGCTCGATGGAGTTGAGGTTGACCAGGTAGGTCAGGTGCGACAGGTCCTCCACCATCGGGTAGGTCACGTCGTCGACCTGCACCCGCGGCAGCCACGACGGCGCCCCCGAGGGGAGGTTCTTCTCGAAGAAGCTCTGGTCGGACGTGCCGTGCGGCCAGCGCACCCGCGTCACCGGGCGCCCCGACAGGTGGGGCAGGATCACGTCGGCCACCTGGGCGTAGTAGTTGAGCACCTCGCCCTTGGTGGTCTCCGTGTGCGGGTAGAGCAGCTTGTCCAGGCTGGTGAGCCTGAGCCGCCGCCCGGCCACCTCGACGCGGGTCACCTCCCCCTCAGGCACCGTCCACCTCCTGCAGGTCCGCGGGCGTGAGGTCCGGGCGCACCCCGAGGTATGCCGGCTGGCGCAGCCGGCCGTCCTTCGTCACCTCGAGCGCGCGCACCTCGACGACGACGCGCGGCTCGACCCAGGTCGTGCCGACGGCGTCGACCCGGGGGACCGGCGTGGAGAACGGTGACGACGGGATCGTCCCGGTGCCGATCTCCTCGGCCAGCAACGTGGCCGCGCGGCCGGCGATGCCGCTGCCGACCCGGCCGAGGAAGGACCAGCCGCCGGCGCCGTCGGGGGTGCCGACGAGGATCGCCCCGAGCCGGCCAGAGTCGTTGGTCTGCTCCGGGCGCCAGCCGCCGACGACGACGGAGTGCGTGGCCCGGTGCGGGGACTTGAGCCAGTCGGCCGACCGTCGCCCGGGCAGGTAGGGGGAGGACCGCCGCTTGCTCACCACACCCTCGAGCCCCTGCTCCAGGGTCGCGTCGAACAGCTCCTGCCCGTCGTCGTAGACCGGCGGCACCTGCCAGTGCCGGCCGTCGAGGTCGAGGCGCTCGAGCAGCTCGCGCCGGGCCGACAGCGGCTGGCCGGTGAGGTCGGACCCGTACAGCCGCAGCAGGTCGAACACCATGAAGGTGACCGGGCGCGTCGCCGCCAGCCGCTCGGCCTTGCGGCGGTCGCGCACGTGCATCCGCTCGGCGAGGGCGCCGAAGGAGGGCCGCCCGCCGTCGAGCGCGACGACCTCGCCGTCGAGCAGCATGTCGTCGTAGAGGTCGGCCAGGCCGGCCAGCTCGGGGAAGCTGGCGGTGGCGTCGTTCCCCGCACGCGAGGTGAGCGTCAGCCGGCCGTCGCGGACGTCGGCGAGCACGCGCATGCCGTCCCACTTCACCTCGTGCAGCCAGTCCTCCCCCGTGGGGAGGGCCGTGGCCGGGGTGGCCAGCATGGGACGCATCCGGTCATTCTGTCAGCGCAGTCACCGGGGAGCTGCGGAAAAGGGACGTGGCGCCGCCACGCGGCATACGCGAAGATCGTCGGTATGCGAGCCATCTGGAAGGGCGCGGTGTCGTTCGGGCTGGTCAACGTGCCCATCCGGCTGTACTCCGCCACCGAGAACCACGACGTGCAGTTCCGCCAGGTGCACCGCGAGGACGGCGGGCGGATCAAGTACCAGCGGATCTGCTCGATCGACGGCGAGGTGGTGTCCTACGACGACATCGCCAAGGGCTACGAGACCGAGGACGGCGAGATGGTCGTCCTCACCGACGAGGACTTCAAGGACCTGCCGGCGACCAGCAGCAAGGAGATCTCGGTCGAGAAGTTCGTGCCGGCCGAGCAGATCGACCCGATGCTGTTCGACAAGTCGTACTACCTCGAGCCGGACAAGGCGGCGACCAAGCCCTACGTCCTGCTGCGCGACGCGCTCGAGCGCGAGAACCGCATGGCGGTCGTCACCGTCTCGATCCGCACCCGGATGACGATGGCGGTGCTGCGGGTGCACGAGGGCGTCATCGTCATGCAGACGATGTTGTGGCCGGACGAGATCCGCAAGCCCGACTTCGCCACCCTCGACGACGACCAGAAGGCGACCAAGCAGGAGCTCGCGATGGCCGACCTGCTCATCGAGCAGCTCGCCGGGGACTACGAGCCGGACGAGTACGAGGACGACTACGCGGCCGCGCTGCAGGCCCTGGTCAAGGCCAAGGTCGAGGGCGGTGAGGTGCAGTTCACGCCGGAGACCAAGGACGAGTCGGGCGAGGTGGTCGACCTGCTCGCCGCGCTCAAGCGGTCCGTCGACAAGGCCAAGGCGTCGCGCGGCGAGTCGCCCGCCCCGCAGAAGACAGCGGCGAAGAAGACCGCCGCGTCGCGGTCGGCCACGAAGAAGGCGACGTCCTCCACGAGCGCTGCGAAGTCGACGGCGGCGAAGAAGACCACGGCGAAGAGCGGGTCGAGGACGGCCGCCAAGAAGACGGCGAAGAAGGCCAGCTGAGTGAGCGCGATGCCCACCGCCGACGACCTGTCCGTCGTCGAGGACTGCGAACGTGCCCTGCTCACCGGGTCGGTGCGCGGTGACCGGCTCAGCGCCGGGCTGCTGCTGCACCCCGACTTCCGCGAGGTCGGGCAGTCGGGGAGGGTCTGGGACCGCGACTCGGTCCTGGACCTGATGGAGGCCGAGGCCCATGCCGGCCCGGTCGCCATCCGCGCCGAGGAACTGGTGCCGACGGCCCTGGCACCGGGCGTCGTGCTGCTGACCTACATCTCCGTGTCCGCGAACGGGCGCGCCCACCGGTCGTCGGTGTGGGTGCGGCGGGACGGGCGCTGGCAGCTCCTGCACCACCAGGGCACGCCGGTCCCGGCCCCCGACGTACCGCCAGTCGCCGCGGACGTGTGAGTCGATGCCCGAAGGCCACACGCTCCACGCCCTCGCGCGTGACCTCGACCGCGCCTTCGCAGGCACCCACCCGGAGGCGACCAGCCCGCAGGGGCGGTTCGCCGCGGGGGCCGCGCTGCTGTCCGGCCGCGAGCTCGTGCACGCCACCTCGTGGGGCAAGCACCTGTTCGTGGAGTTCGAGGGCGATGCGTGGCTGCACGTCCACCTCGGGCTGATCGGGAAGTTCTCCGTCGACGGACACGAGTACGCCGGCGCGACACCGGTCACCGGACAGGTGCGGCTGCGGCTGCAGACCGACCAGCACGTCGCGGACCTGCGCGGGCCCAACCTCTGCGCCGTCATCACGCCCGAGCAGGTCGAGGCGGTCACCTCCCGCCTCGGCCCGGATCCGCTGCGGCCCGAGCCCGACCCGGACATCGCCTGGCGCCGGATCAGCCGCAGCGGCAAGACGATCGCCGAGCTGCTCATGGACCAGTCGGTGCTCGCCGGGGTCGGCAACGTCTACCGCTGCGAGGTCCTGTTCCGGCAGCGGGTCGACCCCTTCCGCCCCGGGCGCGAGATCCGCCGCACCACCTGGGACGCCATCTGGCGCGACCTCGTCGACCTGCTCCCGATGGGGGTGGCGACCGGTCGCATCGTCACCGTCGAGGAGCAGGTCGAGCAGGTCCGGGCCGAGCTGGCCGGCGGATCCGCGACCCCGCTCCTCGAGCGCACGTCCTACGTCTACCGCCGCCAGGGCGAGCCGTGCCGCGTCTGTGGCTCGAGGGTCCGCACGCAGGTCGTGGCCGGCCGGAACCTGTTCTGGTGCGGCCGCTGCCAGCGCCGCCGCTGAGCATCGCCCCAGCAGCTGCCGCCCGGCGACGCCGTCGAGAGACACACCCGTCGTCCGCGCGACGGCGCCGGCCGCCGCCACTCACTGCGGGTGGGCGGCCCACCTGCCCCCGAGGGCGAGCCCCAGGACCAGCACCAGGGCCGCGAGTGCGGCGAACCCGACGCTGATGTCGACGGTCCGCTCCTGCCGGTCCACCTGGGCGGGCAGGTCCTTGAGGACGTCCTGCAGCTGGCCGGCGTCCTCCGCCTTGAAGTAGCGGCCGCCGGTGGTGTCGGCGACGTTCTTGAGCGCGGCCTCGTCGACGACGAGGAAGTTGCGCCCACCGGGACCGACCGCTCCGCCGAAGCCGCCCCCGAAGCCTCCCGGCGGGCCGTCGAGCGCGCCCCCGCCGAGCTGCTGGCGGGTGCAGACCATCTGGGTCGGCTGGGTCGTGCCGAACCCGATGGGGAAGACCCGCACGCCCCGCTGGGCCGCCTGCTGCGCCGCCGCGGCGGGCGTCACGCCACGGGTGTTGGCGCCGTCGGTGAGCAGCACGACGATCTCCGGCGCGGTGCGCACGCCGCTGGGTGGCCCGGGCGTCGGCGAGCCGGGCGCGGGCTCGGTGGGCACCGGCTGCGCCGGGTCGGTCTGCGGCATCGCGGCCGTCGGGTCGGACGGTGCGACCTCGGGGTTGATCTCGGCGATGGCGTCGATCGACTTCAGGATGGCCGAGCCGATCGCCGTGCCGCGGCCGGTCGTGAGCGCGTCGACGGCCTGGCGGAGCTGGTCGTGGTCGGTCGTGGGTGCGACGGCGAGCTCGGAGAACCCGGAGAAGACGACGAGCCCGATGCGCAGGTCGCCGTCCTGCCGGTCGATGAACTGACGGACCGCCTGCTGGGCGGCGGTCAGCCGGTTGGGGCGCACGTCGGTCGAGCACATCGACCCCGAGACGTCGATGGCGAGGATGACCGCCGAGCTCGACACCGGCACCTGCGCCCGGACCTGGGGCCGCGACCCGGCGACCGCGAGGAGGGCCAGCGCGGCCAGCACGAGCGCGACCGGGACGTGGCGGCGCCACCGGCGCTGCCGCGGCAGCGCCGTCCGCAGGAGGGAGACGCTGGAGAACAGGATCGCCTGGCGCCGGCGGCGGCGCAGCTGCCACACGTGTGCCGCGGCGAGTGCCGGTACCGCGAGCAGCGCCAGCAGTGCGTAGGGAAGCCCGATGCGCATGTCAGACCACCCGCCCCGACCGCAGGACGGACAGGGCCGCTCCGGCGAGCAGCAGCACCGCCGCAGCGGCGGCGAACCACGAGGTGACCTCGCGCTTCTCGCTGCGCGCCGTCCAGGCCAGGTGGATCGAGTCGTAGACCTTCGCCAGCGCGGCCGCGTCCGTGGCCGACCGGTACTGCCCGTCGGTCCGCTGTGCGATCTGCTGCAGCGTGGCCTCGTCGAGCGCGGTCGAGATGGAGAACCCGTCCACCTGCAGGACCGTGCCCTGCGGGCTGCCCAGCCCCACCGGGTAGACGCGCACGCCGGCGGCGGACGCGAGGTCGGCGGCCGCGAGCGGGTCGGGCGGGGTGGTGTTCTCGCCGTCCGACAGCAACACCATCGCCGCCGACCCGTCGTAGCCGATGTCGACGCCGTCGAGCGAGCCGTCGTCGGTCTGCGGGACGGTGATGGGCTTGCCCGCGATGGCGCCCAGGGCGGCGACGATGCCCTGCCCCAGCGACGTCCCACCCTGGGGGCTGAGCCGGTCGATCGCGGCGAGCACCATGGTCCGGTCGTCGGTGGGTTGCTGGGCCACGACCGCGCTGTCCCCGAACGCCACGACCCCCAGGCGTATGCCGCTGGGCTGGCGGCGCACGAACGAGGTCGCGGCGGCCTTGGCCGCCTCGAGCCGGGTCGGGGTGACGTCCTTGGCGCCCATGCTCGTCGAGACGTCGAAGGCAAGGATGACCGTGCCCTCGCGGTGCGGCTCGGTGATCGTTGCCTCGGGGCGCGCGAGCGACAGCAGCAGCAGGGTCAGGGCCGCCAGCAGCAGGGCGGGGGCGACGTGCCGCCCGCGCCCGGGCTGCGAGGTCTCCGGCACGACGAAGCCCTGCTCGGTCAGGCGGGCCCGCCCCGCGGCGCGCCGACGCTCCTGGCCCCGGTACGCCACGACGAGGACGGGGACCACGAGCAGGGCCAGCAGGGCGAGCGGCCAGACGAACGTCATCCGCGCCTCCGGCGACGCAGCTCGGAGATCCGCGCGAGCGAGCGCACGAGGTCGTCGTCGGTGGCCACGCGGTGCAGGTCGGTGCCCGCCCTGCGGGCAGTGGACACCAGGTCCTCCTGGCGCTGCGCGGCCACCTCGGCGAGGCGGCGGCGGAACACGGGGTCGCTGGTGTCGACGAAGATCTGCTCACCGGTCTCGGCGTCCTCGACGTAGACCATGCCCACCGCCGGCAGGTCGGTCTCGCGGGGGTCGGCGACCTGCAGCGCCACGACGTCGTGCCGCCGGGTGAGCAGCGACAGCGGGCGCTCCCACCCGGGCTGGCTGATGAAGTCGGAGACCACCACGACGAGCGAGCGCCGCCGCGCGACGCCGAGGCCGGCGTGGAGCAGCACCCCGAGGTCGGTGGTGGCGCGGTCGGCCGGCTCGCGCGGCGGCTCGAGCAGCGCCCGGGAGATGCGCAGCACCTGGTTGCGCCCGGAGCCCGGTGGGATGGTCCGCACCCCGGAGTCCAGCAGCAGCGCGCCGATCCGGTTGCCGCCGCGGGCGAGCAGGTAGGCGAGCGTGGTGGCGACCTCCGCCGTCACGAGGGACTTCTGCCGGTCCACCGGGCCGAACGACATCGAGGCGGAGCGGTCCAGCAGCAGCCAGGCGGTGACCTCGCGGTCCTCGACGTACTCGCGGACGTACGGGGTGTCCATGCGCGCCGTGACGTTCCAGTCGATGTGCCGCAGGTCGTCCCCGGCCTCGTACTCGCGCAGGTCGGTGAAGTCCAGGCCGCTGCCCCGGAAGAGCGTGCGGTAGTCGCCCTGCAGTCGCCCGTCGAGGCGCCGCACGACCCGCCACTGCAGCCGGCGCAGCAGGCTCTCCGGGGTCAGCGTGGCTGCGGTGTCCACGGTGCCTCGCTGGTGTGGTGGCGGCGGTCGCGCAGCGGCACGTCCGGCATACCGACCGCGTCGAGGACCGGCCCGAGCAGGTCGTCGGCGGAGATGCCCTCGGCCAGCGCCTCGTACGACAGGACCAGGCGGTGGCGCATCACGTCGCGGGCGAGGTCGCGCACGTCCTGCGGCCGGGCGAAGTCGCGCCCGCGCAGGAAGGCCAGCGCCTTGCCGGCCAGCACCAGGTTGATCGACGCGCGCGGGCTGGCACCGAAGGAGATGAACCGGGCGAGCTCGCCCAGCCCCACCTCGGCGGGCGCACGCGTCGCACTCGCGAGCCGCACGGCGTACTCGATCACCGCGGGGTCGACGTAGACGCGGTCGGTGCGGCGCTGGTACTCCACCAGCTGCTCGGTCGTCAGCACCTGCTGGGCCTTCTCGAACGTCGTCGTCATCCGCTCGACGACGACGAACTCCTCTGCGGCAGTGGGGTACCCGATGAGGACCTTGAGCATGAACCGGTCGACCTGGGCCTCCGGCAGGGCGTAGGTGCCCTCGGACTCGATCGGGTTCTGGGTCGCCATGACGAGGAACGGGTCGGGCGCCTGGTAGGTCTCGCGCCCGATGGTCACCTGCCGCTCCTGCATCACCTCGAGCAGCGCGCTCTGCACCTTCGCCGGCGCCCGGTTGATCTCGTCGGCGAGGACGAGGTTGGCGAACACCGGGCCCAGCGAGACCTGGAAGTCGCCCTCCTTCTGGTTCCAGATGCGCGTACCGACCACGTCGGCGGGCACGAGGTCCGGGGTGAACTGGATCCGCTGGAACTGCCCGCCCACGGCCTGCGCCAGCGTCTTGACCGCCATCGTCTTGGCCAGGCCCGGCACGCCCTCGACCAGCAGGTGCCCCCGGGCGAGCAGCGCGACGAGCATCCGCTCCAGCAGCTGGTCCTGCCCGACGATGGTCTTCTTCACCTCGTAGAGCGCCTGCTCGAGCGGGTGCTGCCGGCCGGGCTCGGGTCGGTGCGGGTCCATGCGGTGCTCCTCGGGGTTCACGACGGGGTCGTCACGGTCGGGCGGGCGCTGTCGTCACTGGGGCGGGGCTCCGGCGGTGCCGCCGGCGGTGGCGATGGGCACGGCGAAGCCGATGCCGACGAAGAAGCTCTGGCGCGAGGGGTTGGCCAGGCCGGTGACGACGCCGACGACCTGCCCGTCCCGGTCGAGCAGCGGGCCACCGGAGTTGCCGGGGTTGACGGCCGCGTCGAACTGGATGAGGTCCTTGAGGGTGCGTCCCTGCTCCACCTCGACGGTGCGACCGGTGGCCGACACCACGCCCGCGGACAGCGAGTGCGTGAGCCCCAGCGGGTTGCCGAGCGCGAAGACGGGGTCGCCGACCTGGACCCCGCCGCCGAGGACCGCCGGGACGAGCACCTGCGGCAGCCGGCTGGGCATGAGCACGGCGATGTCGGAGGCCGCGTCCTGCTTCTCGACCGTGGCCGGCGAGCGGGTGCCGTCGGCGAACGTCACCTCGACGCTCGAGGCCTTCGCGACGACGTGCAGGGCGGTGAGCACCGTGCCGTCCTGCGCGATGACGGTGCCCGCGCCCGTGGACGTGCCGTCCGCGAGCCTGCCCTCGACCGTGACGAGGGACGGCCGGGCGGTGTCGTATGCCGTGGCCGCGTCGGGCGGTGCCTGCCGTGCCCGCTTCTCCGCGTCGGCGATGCCGCTGCGCACCGCGGCGTTGACGTCGGCCTTGGTCAGCGGCGGCGTGCCCGGACCGCGGGTGAGGGCCCAGGTGCCGACGGCCAGGAGGGCGACGAGGAGCACGACGGCGGCCACGAGGGCACGGCCGTGGAGGCGGGGCAGCCGGTCCCACCAGGGGCGGCGTGCGGGGACGTCGACCGTCTCCCCCCTGGGCTCCCGGTCGACCGCAGGGAGCCCCAGCCGGTCCACCCTTGCGAGCGTACGTCCGAACCTCCCCGCGCGACACGGGTGCAGCCCTTTCACGGGAAGTTCTCAGGTTCGCAGGGCGCCGGCCGGTGCGAGGATGCGGCCATGGACACCGTCGTCTCCACCGTCGAAGAGCTGCGCGCCCTCCAGCTGGACCGGCTGCGCTGGAGCCTCGCCCACGCGTACGGGAACGTGCCGCACTACCGCAAGGCCTTCGACGACGCCGGCGTGCACCCGGACGACCTGCGTGAGCTGTCCGACCTCGCCCGCTTCCCCTTCACCGCCAAGGCGGACCTGCGCGACAACTACCCGTTCGGGATGTTCGCGGTCCCGCGGGAGCAGGTGGTGCGCATCCACGCCTCCAGCGGCACGACGGGTCGCCCCACCGTCGTCGGCTACACCAAGGACGACATCGACACGTGGGCGCAGGTGATGGCGCGCTCGATCGAGTCGGCGGGAGGCCGGCCGGGCGACGTGCTGCACGTGGTCTACGGCTACGGGCTGTTCACCGGTGGGCTCGGCGCGCACTACGGAGCCGAGCGACTCGGATGCACCGTCGTCCCGGTCAGCGGCGGCATGACCGAGCGGCAGGTCCAGCTCATCGTCGACTTCCGGCCGCGCGTGATCATGGTGACGCCGTCGTACTTCCTGGCGATCCTCGACGAGATGGAGGCGCAGGGGGTCGACCCCAAGGACACCTCGCTCGAGATCGGCATCTTCGGCGCGGAGCCGTGGACCGAGGCGATGCGCGAGGAGGTGCAGCGCCGCTCGAACATCCGGGCCGTCGACATCTACGGCCTGTCCGAGGTCATGGGCCCGGGTGTCTCGCAGGAGTCGGGCGAGACCCAGGACGGCCTGCACATCTGGGAGGACCACTTCTACCCGGAGGTGGTCGACCCGATCACGGGCGAGGTGCTGCCCGACGGCCAGGAGGGGGAGCTGGTCTTCACCTCGCTCACCAAGCAGGCCATGCCGGTGGTGCGCTATCGGACCCGCGACCTCACGACGCTGATGCCGGGCACCGCGCACCCGCAGTTCCGGCGGATGGCCAAGATCACCGGCCGCACCGACGACATGATGATCGTGCGCGGCGTCAACGTGTTCCCCTCCCAGATCGAGGAGCACCTGCTGACGATCGAGGGGCTGACCCCGCACTACCTGTGCGTCCTCACCCGCCCGGGGCGGATGGACGAGCTCACCGTGCAGGTGGAGGCCGCGTCCTCCTCCTCGGGTCCGGACGAGCGTGCCGGTATGGCGCGCGAGCTCGCCACCCGGGTCAAGGACCGGGTCGGGGTGACCGTGCGGGTCGAGGTGCTCGACCCGCACAGCCTCGAGCGGTCCCTCGGCAAGGCCAAGCGGATCAGCGACCAGCGCCACCTGCGCTGAGGGTGCGGCGGGTCGGACCTGAGGGGGCGGCGGGTCGGACCTGAGGGGGCGGCGGGTCGGGCAGCTGGCCGCCCGGCGGTCCTGACCGCCGACGGCCCGAGCCTCAGGCGGGGACGGCGACGACGACGACGTTGCGCTCGTAGTGGCCGGTGCTCCGGTCGAACTGCCCGCCGCAGGTGACGAGCAGCAGCCGGGCCGGGACGTCCTGGCGGAACAGCTCGCGGGTCGGGAGCGTCGCCTTGGGGTAGGACCGGCGGGCGACGACCCGGTAGGACTGGGAGCTGCCGTCCGCTCCGGTCACCGTGACCCGGGCCCCGATGGGCGCCCGGCCGAGGTCGACGAGGCTGCCGAGCCCCTTGCTCGCCGAGTCGACGTGGCCCGCGAGCAGCGTCGTGCCGTACGGCGACCCCGGTGCCGCGCCGCCGGACCACCACCCGACCTCGCGCGGGTCCTCGGGGATGCCGAGCGCCCCGCGACCGTCCACCGACGTGGGCACGACGGGGGCCGAGACGCCGATAGCCGGGACCCGGACCATGGTGGGTTCGAACGACCGGTCGGTCGCGATGGTCGGCCCGGTCGAGCCGGTCGAGCCGGTCGAGCCGGTCGACGCCTGCGGCGACGCGGTGGGCGAGCCGGTGGTCCTCGGTCCGGCGCTCTCCGGTGGGGGCGTGGCGGTGACGGCGGGAGCGGGGAGGGCTCCTGCGTCGGGGAGCGGCTGGTCGAAAACCTTGACGGCGACCCCGAGACCGGTGGCCGCGAGCAGCAGGACGCCGGCCACGACGGGGACGGTGCCCCGCCGTGACCGGCGCCCGGTGTCCGACATGTCCCTGTCAGGTCCTGCGTGCGTCAGCGACGGACGGTCGCGGTCGCGCGGCCGTCCGCGTGCCACCGGCGACGAGCGCGGCGCCGGCCAGGCCGGAGAGCGCCAGCAGGGCGGTCGCGGGACCACGGTCGGCCGCCTGGCCGCCCGTGCCGGCGTTGACCGAGCTCGGGGCGGCGCCGCCGCCGCTCGCGTAGCTCTGCGTCACGGCGGTGAGGCTGCCGTCCTGGAGGCTGCCGATCGCGTAGACCACCAGCGTCCTCCCGGAGGTCACGGGCAGGTCGACCGGGCCGATGACCGGCTTGGTGGTGCCGGCGGCCGCCACCGAGGCCGACACGGTGCCGGCCGGCACCATGAGCATCTTCTCGTTCGGATTGGTGAGCTTGGTGATGATCGGCTTGCCGCCGGCGAGGACGTCGACGGCGGGAGCCGCCGCGGTGTGCCGCACGACGAGCCGGCCCATGCCTGCGGGCACGGCGGTCGTGGGGTTGATGAACGGCTTGAGGGCGGGCTTGCCGTCGGCCGTCAGGTAGGCCACGACCGTCGCGTTGGCACCGGCCGGCAGGGTCGGGGCGAGGGTGAGGATGGGCTTGGAGGTGCTGGCGGCACCGGCCGGGCGGACGGCGATCTGGTGCGAGCCGGCCGGCAGGCTGATCGGGTTCGTGACGGTCTTGAACTGGAAGTCGGACAGTGCCTTCTTCCCGTCGACGTACACGTCCACCGGCGTCTTCGGGATGCCGTGCACCACCGTGACGGTGGCGGTGGAGGCGGCCGACGCGGGGAGGGCGGCCAGCCCGGCGGTGACGGCGGCGACGGCCCCGGCGGCCAGCACGGCTCGGACGGTCGTGGTCCTGGTAGCGCTCATGACGGTTCCTTTCCGGACGAGGCAGCCCCCGGCGGGTGCCTCTTGCCCCGGATTCGCGCCCGGCCAGGGGCCGGATTGGAACCTCTTCACGAAAGTTTGGCGGTGAACAAGTTTGTCCCCTGAGACGTGTTCACCGTGGGCGGACGCGATAGCTCTTCCGCATGCCGTGCAGCTCAGTAATCATGATTACATGACAACACGCACCACTGCCGAGGCATGGCTGGCCGGCCGCCTCCCGCAGGACTGGTTCACCGGCCCCGTCGAGGTCAGCCGCGACCGCGACGAGCTCATCATCTGGGGGGACCTCGCCGCCCCCGACCTGCCCGACGACGCCGACGACGCCGACCGCGAGGTCGCGGCCCGCGGCCGGGCCAAGACCTTCCGCGAGGAGACCCGCGAGCGCCGCATCGAGATCGCCCGCGAGCTCGAGCACCTGTCCGGCCGCAAGGTGAGCTGGGGGGTGCGGGTCGGCGGCCACGAGTCGCTGTTCACCCACCTCGCGGCACCCGTGATGACCCGGCTGCGCCAGCCCGAGCGGCGGGTGCTCGACACGCTCGTCGACGCCGGTGTCGCCCGGTCGAGGGCGGACGCCCTCGCGTGGTGCGTCAAGCTCGTCGGCGAGCGGTCCGACACCTGGCTCGGCGAGCTGCGCGCCGCCATGGAGCAGGTGGAGGAGGTCCGCAGGAAGGGCCCCGCCGCGTGACGGCATCGCCGTCGTCCGCCCACGGCGACGGAGCCCTATGTCCGCCCACGGCGACGGAGCCCTTCGTCCGCCCACGGCGACGGAGCCCTTTGTCCGCCCACGGCGGAATTGAGCCGACTCGACTCAGGGCCGGGAACAGGGTGGGGAACCGCCGCGTTGCGCACGGTGAGCCACCTGACCGGCCCGCAGTACGGACGTGGGAGGGGTGGCCCGTTCGTCCCGATCGCGTATCGGTCGCCGAATGGGACGCGCCACGGTCAGGCAGCACGGATAGCATCGAGATGATCTCGATAGGCAGGAGCAGAAGAGATGTTTGAACGGTTCACCGATCGGGCCCGGAGGGTGGTCGTGCTCGCGCAGGAAGAGGCGCGCATGCTCAACCACAACTACATCGGGACCGAGCACATCCTGCTCGGCCTCATCCACGAGGGTGAGGGTGTCGCCTCCAAGGCCCTTGAGAGCCTTGGCATCTCGCTGGAGTCGGTCCGCGAGCAGGTCCAGGAGATCATCGGCCAGGGGCAGCAGGCCCCGAGCGGCCACATCCCCTTCACGCCGCGTGCGAAGAAGGTCCTCGAGCTGAGCCTGCGCGAGGCGCTGCAGCTCGGCCACAACTACATCGGCACCGAGCACATCCTGCTCGGGCTCATCCGCGAGGGTGAGGGCGTCGCCGCCCAGGTCCTCGTCAAGCTGGGCGCGGACCTCAACCGCGTGCGCCAGCAGGTCATCCAGCTCATCTCCGGCTACCAGGGCAAGGAGGGCGGCGCGACCGCCGGCGTCGGCGCGGGCGTCCAGCAGGAGGGCACTCCTGCCGGCTCGCTGGTGCTCGACCAGTTCGGCCGCAACCTCACCATGGCCGCCCGCGAGGGCAAGCTCGACCCGGTCATCGGGCGCGAGAAGGAGATCGAGCGGGTCATGCAGGTGCTGTCCCGCCGCACCAAGAACAACCCCGTCCTCATCGGCGAGCCCGGTGTCGGCAAGACGGCGGTCGTCGAGGGCCTGGCCCAGGACATCGTCAAGGGCGAGGTCCCCGAGACCCTCAAGGACAAGCAGCTCTACACCCTCGACCTCGGCGCGCTCGTCGCCGGCAGCCGCTACCGCGGTGACTTCGAGGAGCGGCTGAAGAAGGTCCTCAAGGAGATCCGCACCCGCGGCGACATCATCCTGTTCATCGACGAGATCCACACCCTCGTGGGTGCGGGTGCCGCCGAGGGCGCGATCGACGCCGCCAGCATCCTCAAGCCGATGCTGGCCCGCGGCGAGCTCCAGACCATCGGTGCCACCACCCTGGACGAGTACCGCAAGCACATCGAGAAGGACTCGGCGCTCGAGCGCCGGTTCCAGCCGATCCAGGTCGCCGAGCCCACGCTCAGCCACGCGATCGAGATCCTCAAGGGCCTGCGCGACCGCTACGAGGCGCACCACCGCGTGTCCATCACGGACGCCGCGCTGGTCTCCGCGGCCAACCTCGCCGACCGGTACATCAACGACCGGTTCCTGCCGGACAAGGCGATCGACCTCATCGACGAGGCGGGCGCGCGACTGCGCATCCGCCGGATGACCGCACCGCCGGACCTGCGCGAGTTCGACGAGAAGATCGCCTCCGTGCGGCTCGAGAAGGAGTCGGCCATCGACGGCCAGGACTTCGAGAAGGCCGCCCGCCTGCGCGACGACGAGAAGAAGCTGCTCGCCCAGAAGGCCGAGCGCGAGTCGCAGTGGAAGTCCGGCGACATGGACGTCGTGGCCGAGGTCGACGAGGAGCTCATCGCCGAGGTGCTGGCTGCCTCGACGGGCATCCCGGTCTTCAAGCTCACCGAGGAGGAGTCCTCGCGGCTGCTCCACATGGAGGACGAGCTGCACAAGCGCATCGTCGGCATGGACGACGCCATCAGGGCGCTGTCCCAGGCGATCCGCCGCACCCGCGCCGGCCTGAAGGACCCGCGTCGTCCCGGTGGCTCGTTCATCTTCGCCGGCCCGACCGGTGTCGGTAAGACCGAGCTGGCCAAGACGCTCGCCGAGTTCCTCTTCGGCGACGAGGACAGCCTGATCCAGCTCGACATGAGCGAGTTCTCCGAGAAGCACACCGTCTCGCGGCTGTTCGGCTCGCCTCCCGGCTACGTCGGCTACGAGGAGGGCGGCCAGCTCACCGAGAAGGTGCGGCGCAAGCCGTTCTCGGTGGTGCTGTTCGACGAGGTCGAGAAGGCCCACCCGGACATCTTCAACAGCCTGCTGCAGGTGCTCGAGGACGGCCGCCTCACCGACTCCCAGGGTCGGATGGTCGACTTCAAGAACACCGTGATCATCATGACCACGAACCTCGGCACCCGTGACATCGCCAAGGGCGTCTCGCTCGGCTTCTCGGCCGGCCCCGACTCCCGCAGCGACTACGAGCGGATGAAGAACAAGGTGACGGACGAGCTGAAGCAGCACTTCCGCCCCGAGTTCCTCAACCGGGTCGACGACACCATCGTCTTCCCGCAGCTCACGCAGGCCGAGATCGTCGCCATCGTCGACCTCGAGATCGCCAAGCTCGACAAGCGGCTCAAGGACAAGGACATGGGCATCGAGCTCACCATCGACGCCAAGAACCTCCTGGCGAAGAAGGGCTACGACCCGGTCCTCGGCGCCCGCCCGCTGCGGCGCACGATCCAGCGCGAGATCGAGGACGTCCTGTCCGAGAAGATCCTCTACGGCGAGCTCAAGGCCGGCGAGCTGGTCCTGGTCAAGACCGAGGGCGAGGGCAAGGCGGAGACGTTCACCTTCACCGGCACCCCGCACCCCGGCAGCCTCGACCTCCCGGTCGTGCAGACCGTGGGCGACGCCAGCGAGGGCTGAGCCACAGAGCCGGTGTGCCGCGCGGCATACCGGAACCGCACGAAGGGGCGGCACCCGAACGGGTGCCGCCCCTTCGTCGTGTTCGGGTCAGACCAGCCGCTGGAGCATGTCCCGCATGTAGCCGACCTGCACCGACTGGGTCACGTGGATCTCGTCGCCCATCTGGGTGGCGACGTCGTCGCGGCCGTCGCGGTGCTGGGTCACCACCATCGCCAGTGCGCCCTCGTGGTGGCGGGTCATGAGCTGCAGCCACAGCCGGTCCGCGGAAGCACCACGGGCCCTCGAGAGCTCGTCGAGCTGGTCCTGGCTCGCCATCCCCGGCATGCCTGCGTGGTCGTGCATGCCGGACCCGCGCCGGGGGTCCGTGGCCTGCAGCGGCACGGACTGGCCCCGGTCGCGCAGCCAGCGCGCCATGGCGTCGATCTCGGGCCGCTGCTCGTCGGCGATGCGGTCCGCCAGCGCCTTCACCTGGGTGTCGGCGAGGTGGTCGCGGGCGAGCTCGACCATGACGATGGCCTGGGCGTGGTGGACGATCATGTCCTGCATGAAGCTCACGTCGTCGGCGTCGGGCTTCCCGGTCGCGGACGGCAGTGCGGCAGAGCCGGTCAGCGACGCGTTCGGCGCGCCGGGGCGGCCCGGTTGCAGGACGGGGGCGGTGGGGGAGGTCGCGGTCGAGGAGGGCGTGGGGTCCTGCTGCCCCGAGCAGCCGGCCACGGCGGTGGCGGCGAGCAGCGGGAGCACGAGGGCCAGCGGTCGACGACGCGTGCGGAGGCAAGTCAACACGAATGCACCCTAACGCGTGACTTTTTACCGGATACAGGGCAAACCCCTCTTGTGACCCGGAACAGCGCCTGACGAGGGTGGGTGGCACGCCCGAGTCCGGCACTGAAGGGGTGCCGGAACGGGTGCGACGGCAGGAGCCTCCGCATGAGAACGCGTTCCACGGTGCTCGCCACCCTGGCCGCCCTCGCCCTGAGCGTCCCAGCAACCGCGGCGTGGGCCGCGGACGGTGTCGGCATGTCCGGCACCCAGCTGGGAACGGACCAGGTCGGGCGCAGCCAGAACGTCGAGCACCTCGTCAACATCCCCAGCAGCGGTCCCCTCGCCGGGGCGACCGGCACCGACATGGCGTTCCAGGACGACATGGCGTTCGTGGGCAACTACAACGGGTTCGTCGTCTACGACGTCACCAACCCCAAGAAGCCCCGGATGGTCGCCCAGGTGAGCTGCCCCGGCTCGCAGAACGACGTCAGCGTGTCGGGCGACCTGCTCTACCTGTCGACCGACTCCTCGCGCTCGGACGACTCGTGCCGGTCGACACCGCAGTCGGCCACGATCGAGTCCTCGTGGGAGGGCATCAAGATCTTCGACATCTCCGACGTGTCGAACCCGCGGTACATCAAGTCGGTCGAGACGTCGTGCGGTTCGCACACGCACACGCTCCTGCCGGGCGCCAAGAGCGACTACCTCTACGTGTCGAGCTACTCGCCGAGCGCGTCCTACCCCGACTGCCAGCCGCCGCACGACTCCATCTCGATCGTCGAGGTGCCGAGGAAGGCGCCGACGACGGCCCGGGTCGTGGCCGAGCCGAACCTGTTCCCCGACGGCGGCTACACCAACACCACGGGCTGCCACGACATCACCGTCCTGCCGTCGCGCAAGATCGCGGCGGGAGCGTGCATGGGTGACGGGATCATCCTCGACATCGCGAACCCGGTGGCCCCGAAGGTGCTCGACCGCGTGCGCGACACCGAGAACTTCGCGTTCTGGCACTCGGCGACCTTCAACCAGGACGCCACCAAGGTCGTCTTCACCGACGAGCTCGGCGGCGGCGGGGCGGCGACCTGCAACGCGGCGATCGGCCCGAACCGCGGCGCCAACGGGATCTACGACCTCAGCAAGGACAACAAGCTGACCTTCCGGTCGTACTACAAGATCCCCCGGCACCAGTTCGACAGCGAGAACTGCGTCGCCCACAACGGGTCGCTGATCCCGGGCGAGGGCCGCGACGTCATGGTCCAGTCCTGGTACATGGGCGGGACGAGCTTCTGGGAGTTCACCGACTCCGGCAACCCGCACGAGATCGGCTACTTCGAGCGCGGACCTGTCGCCGCCGGCGCCCGCGACGGGGGTGGCACGTGGTCGTCGTACTACTACAACGGCACCGTCTACTCCTCCGACCTCGGCAAGGGGTTCGACGTCCTGCGGATCACCGACAAGGACCTGAAGAAGGCCTCGCAGGTGAAGATGAGCCGGCTCAACGTGCAGAGCCAGCCCGTCTACCAGGTGAAGTAGGCGCACGACACGACGACGGCGGCCCGGACCCTCGTGGTCCGGGCCGCCGACGCGTCCCCCTACTCTGGAGACCGTGCGTTTCGAGAACCTTCCCCGTCGCTCCGTGGTCCTGGGTGGTGCCGCAGCCTCGCTGGTGCTGGCTGCCTGCTCCAAGGCGAAGCCCAAGCCCGCCGCCCCCAGCACCTCCTCCACGACGACCACGACCGCCCCGCCCAAGCCGCGGGTGACCGGTGCCGGCCTGCCGGCCGACCTGCTCACCGCCCTGACCGCGCTCTACCTCGGTGGGACCGTCCCTGCCTCGGGCGCGGTGGCGACGGCACTCGGCAGGCGCAAGCCGGTGGCCGCGCCCCCGAAGGTCGTCGGCACCACCGGGACGTGGAAGGGCACGCCCATCGCCACGGTGACGACCGGCAAGGACCTCACCCTGCTGGTCAAGCGCGGCAAGGGCTGGTCGGTCGTCGGCGGCTGGTGGCCATCGCTCGCGGTGGGCCGGCCGGCGTCGAAGACGATGCGGGTGCTCGCCATCGGCTCCGACGCCCGCAACCCCCAGCCGGTGACCAAGTGCCGCGGCGACGCCCTGCACATCATCGGCGTCGACCCGGCCAAGGGGGTCGGCGGCATCGTCGGCATCCCGCGTGACTCGTGGGTCCCGCTGGCCAGCGGCGGCAACGCCAAGATCAACGCCTCCCTCGTCTTCGGCGGCGTCTCCGGGATGGTGCACTCGGTCTCCCGGGTCTCCGGGGTCCAGATCGACGGGTACGTCATCACCGGCTTCAAGGGCTTCCGGGCCATGATCTCGGCCCTTGGCGGCGTCGTCGTCGTGGCGAGCAAGTCGCTGACGAGCGTCGACGGGTTCCGGATCGTCAAGCCGGGCACCAACCGCCTCGACGCCAAGCACGCCCTCGCCTTCGCCCGCGAGCGCAAGCACCTGCCCAACGGCGACTTCGGCCGGTCGGCCAACCAGGGGGTCCTCATCAAGTCCGGCGTCGCCATGGCGCAGAAGGCCGGGGCCGCCCAGCTCGCGAAGCTGCTGTCCCGCATGGGTCCTCACCTGCAGACCGACCTGACGGTCGAGGAGGTCCTCAACCTGTCGGCGAGCCTGTACCTCTCGCCGGCCGCGAAGATCCCCAACAAGGTCGTGCCGGGTGACGTCGGCACCCGCGACGGCCAGTCGGTCGTCCTGCTCGGCGGCGGCGCGAAGTCGATCTTCGCCGACATGCGCGACGGCCACCTCCGTGCCTGACGTCGTCGTCCGGCCGGCGCGGGCGGCGGACATCCGGACGATCCGCGAGATCGTCCGCCCCCTCGCCGAGTCGCGGGTGCTCGTCTCCAAGGACGCGGTCACCTACTACGAGGCGCTCCAGGAGTTCCGGGTCGCCGAGCTCGACGGCCTCGTCGTCGGCTGTGGCGCCCTGCACGTCATGTGGGAGGACCTCGCCGAGATCCGCACGCTCGCCGTCCGTCCGGAGGCCAAGGGGTCCGGCGTCGGCGGCCGGCTGCTCGACGCGCTGGTCGAGGACGCGAGGGCGCTGGGGCTGAGCCGGTTGTTCTGCCTCACCTTCGAGGTCGACTTCTTCGCCCGCCACGGCTTCGAGGTCATCGAGGGCCGGGCCGTGGACCCCGAGGTGTATGCCGAGCTGGTGCGCTCGTACGACGAGGGCGTGGCCGAGTTCCTCGACCTCGAGCGGGTCAAGCCCAACACCCTCGGCAACACCCGCATGCTGCGGACCCTCTGAGGCGGAGGCCGGCGCGCACCGAGAGCGTCACCAGCGCGTACGGGCGGGGGCTCAGCCCGCGTCGACGTACAGGCAGAAGGGGTGGCCGTCGGGGTCCAGCATCACCCTGACGTCGTCCTGCGGCTGGTGGGCCGCAAGCGTCGCCCCGGCGGCCTCGGCGTGGGCCACGGCCGCAGCCAGGTCCCGGGCGCCTACGTCGAGGTGGGACATCATCCGCTGTTCGCCGGGACGGCCCGGCCACACCGGCCGGTGGTAGTCGTCCTCCCGCTGGAACGCGAGGTTGGCCCTCGCGCCCGGGACGGGGATCGTGCACCACTGCGGGGTGTCGGTGTCGAGCGGCCAGCCCAGCAGCTCCCGGTAGAACCGGGCGAGTGCCTGCGGGTCCGGGCTGTCGAGCACGGTGCCGAGCCACCCGGTGAGGTGGGGGCGGGGTGCGGGCGTGCGGCCGTCGGTCACGGCATACCTCCTCGGTCGGGGCCCACCACCGTCTCAGGAGCCGCCGACACGCGCCCGTCGCGCGGAGAGGCGGATCCGCACCGTCGCCGCCAACACCAGCACCAGCAGCCCGCTGACCACGCCGAAGCCGAGCTGGGGCACGAGCGGCAGCGCGATCCCGATGCCGCCGCCGATGACCCAGGCGATCTGCAGCACCGTCTCGGACCAGGCGAAGACCCGTGTGCGCACCGACTCCTCGATGTCGCGCTGCACCACCGCGTCGCTGCTGAGCTTGATGAGCTGCGCGGTGAGACCGGCGCACAGGCCGAGGGCGAGCAGGGTGCCGAGGGAGTAGAAGACCGCGGCGGCCAGGGCGGCGAGGACCTCGGCGATGAGCGCCACCGCGACGATGACGTCCGGCCGGTGGCTGCGCAGCGCGTTCCCGACGACCGTGCCCAGGGCGTTGCCGGCTCCCGCGGCGCCCACGACGAGGCCGAGCACGACGGTCCCGTTGTGGCCGGGGATGGGGTGCTCGCGCATGAGGAAGGCCATGAACAGGGTGAGGAAACCCGTGAGCAGCCGTGCACCGATGGCGCTGCACACGGCAGCGAGAACCGTCGGGGGGAGGGCGGCGACCCGGGCCCGGATCCGAGACAGGAAGCCGGCGCGCTGCTCGTGGGTGGCCGTGCGCGGCAGGTGCAGGGGCACCGTGTCGGCGATGTCGTGCTCGCCGGCGCTGGAGTCGACACGGGCAGGCAGCCGGATCGCCTGGATGGTCGCCACGACGTAGATGAGGAACGCCAGCCGCAGCGACCACTGCGGCCCGATCCGGGCGGCAGCGCCCGCCAGGCCGCCACCGATCGCCATCCCAGCCACGCCGGCCAGGGCGCTGCGGGAGTTGGCGTTGACGAGGCTGAAGCCGGCCGGGAGCAGGCGGGGCACGGCAGCCGCCCGCGTGACGCCGTAGGCCTTGGACGCCACGAGGCACCCCAGCGCCGCCGGGAAGAGCCAGGCCGAGTGGTCGGCGACCGCGCCGGCGAGCACCCAGCACAGAAACGCGCGCAGGGCCAGGGTGGTCCCGATGGCCCAGCGGCGGCCGTGGCGGAAGCGGTCGAGCAGCGGCCCGATGAACGGCGCCAGGAGGGCGAACGGCGCCATCGTCAGCGCGAGGAACTGCGCGACCTGGCCGCGGGCCTCGTCGGTCGGGATCGCGAAGATCGTGCCGGCGAGGGAGACGGTGAGCGCGGCGTCGCCCATGAGGTTGACGAAGTGCAGCTCGATGAGCCGGGCCAGCCCGGTCTCGCCGGCGCCCGCGGACGCGGTGTAGGCGCGTGCCCGCTGGGCCCCGGCACGGCCACCCCGCCCGGCCAGCCGCGCACCGGCAACCGTTCCCCGGCCGATGGCGCGACCGGTCCGCACCGCCCGGTGGCGGAACGATCCGGCACCCCTCCGGGAACCCTCGGAGGCCGGGGAGCCGGCCCCACCGCTCCCGCCGGCCTGCGCCCGGGAGCCGTCCCCGCCACGGTGCTCGCGGGAGCCGGCGCCACCCCGGTGGTTCCGGGGTCCGGGGGGCTGCTGACCGGTCGCGCCGGGCCCGTCGGTCATGTCGAGGGGCTCCCGCCGGGCAGGGCGAAGAGGTCGTCGTCGAGGGGCTCGACCAGGCCGTCGGCCACGAGCGAGTCCAGGCAGCGCTCTCGCTGGACCACGTCGTCCGACAGCGCCTCGAGAGTGGACCGGTGGACGGGTTCGGTGCTGTGCCGCAGGGCGGCGAGCAGCCTGCCGCGCAGCTGCCGGTCGGTGCCGTGCCAGGACTGCCCGCGCCGCGCCGGGCCGGCGTGGGGTGGGTGGCCTGCGAGTCGCCAGGCGCACACGTCCACGAGCGGGCACTGGTCGCACCTGGCCGTCCGGGCGGTGCAGACGAGGGCGCCGAGCTCCATCACGGCCACACTCCAGGTGCGCGCCTCCCGAGGGGCGACGGGCACGAGCGACTCGGCGCGGGTCATCTCGGCCCGCGTTGGTGAGGTGGCGGGGTACTCAATGCCCTCCACGGCCCGCGCGAGCACCCGGCGGACGTTGGTGTCGACCACGGTGGTGCGCTCCCCGAACGCGAAGGTCGCGACCGCAGCGGCCGTGTAGGTCCCCACCCCCGGCAGGGTCAGCAGCTCGGCCTCAGTGCCCGGCACGGCGCCGTCGAAGCGCGAGACCATGGCCGTCGCCGCGGCGTGCAGTCGCAGGGCCCGTCGGGGGTAGCCCAGCCGGCCCCACGCCCGCACCGCCTCGCCAGGGGCCTCGGCGGCGAGGTCCGCCGGCGTGGGCCACCGCTGCACCCACTCCTGCCAGACGGGCAGGACGCGCACCACCGGGGTCTGCTGGAGCATGACCTCCGAGACGAAGATCCCCCACGGGGTGGCGTCGTCACGGCGCCAGGGCAGGTCTCGGGTGGCGGAGGCGTACCAGGGCAGGACCCGCTCGTGCAGCAGCTCAGGGGCGTGCAGCAGCTCAGGGGCGTGCAGCAGCCCGGGAGCCGCCGAACGGGTCACACGTAGCGTTCGAGGATGCTCGACTCGGCGAGGCGCGACAGGCCCTCGCGGACGGCCCGGGCGCGGCCCTCGCCGACGCCCTCGACGTCCATGAGCTCCTCGAGGTTGGCGGCGAGCAGCTTCTGCAGGCTCCCGAAGTGGTCGACGAGGCGGTCGACGATGGCACCGGGCAGGCGCGGCACCTTGCTGAGCAGGCGGTACCCGCACGGGCTGACGGCGGAGTCGAGGGCGTCGCCGCCGATGGTGAACCCGACCGCCTTGGCGCCGGCGGACAGGTCGAGCAGCTCGGTGGAGGTGAGCGCCTCGAGGGCCTCCATGGCCTGGTCGAGGGTTAGCTCGGCGCGCGCCTCGGGCAGGTAGTCGCGGATCACGAGCTCGCGGTCGTTGCCGAGGCCGCCGGTGAGCTCCTCGAGCTGGAGCGTGAGCAGGCGGCCGTCGACCCCGAGCTCGACGACGTAGCCGGAGATCTCGTCGCGGATCCGGCGCACCATCTCCAGGCGCTGCAGGACGCTGGCGACGTCGCGCACGGTGACGAGGTCCTCGATCTCGAGGGCCGACAGCGTGCCGGTGACCTCGTCGAGCCGGGCCTTGTACCGCTCGAGCGTCTGCAGGGCCTGGTTGGCGCGCGACAGGATGGCGCTGGAGTCCTCGAGCACGTGCCGGCGCCCGTCGACGTAGAGCGCGACGATCCGCATCGACTGGCTCACCGAGATCACGGGGTACCCGGTCTGCTTGGCCACGCGCTCGGCGGTGCGGTGCCGGGTGCCGGACTCGCTCGTCTCGATCGAGGGGTCGGGGACGAGCTGGGTGGCGGCGCGCAGGATCCGCGACGCCTCGCGGTCCAGGACGATGCCGCCGTCCATCTTGGCGAGCTCGCGCAGCCGCGTCGCCGAGAACTCGACGTCGAGCGGGAAGCCGCCGGTCGACAGGCTCTCGACCACGCGGTCGTGGCCCAGCACGATCAGGGCGCCGGTGCGCCCACGCAGGATCCGCTCGAGGCCGTCCCGCAGCTCGGTGCCGGGTGCCACGGCGGCGAGGGTGGCGCGCAGCGCATCGTCCTCGCGAAGTTCCACT
Organism: Phycicoccus sp. 3266; assembly: GCF_031456495.1. Classification (NCBI taxonomy): domain Bacteria; kingdom Bacillati; phylum Actinomycetota; class Actinomycetes; order Micrococcales; family Intrasporangiaceae; genus Phycicoccus; species Phycicoccus sp. 3266. The sequence continues at coordinate 169,491 of NZ_JAVDUW010000002.1, forward strand.
CTCAGGGCCCCTTGTGTTTCTGCCGGTCGGTCTGGCGGGAGTCTAACCGGGTGGGGACTGCAGTGCGGAGCGCACCGCGGAGCGGATGTCGGGGCACTCCACGACGGTCATCCCCTCGGGCGCCGGGCCGTTGCCCGCCGTGCCGGCCGGCACGTACGCCGTCCGGAACCCCAGGCGCGCCGCCTCGGCCAGCCGGCGCGGTATGCCGGTGACCGGGCGCAGCTCCCCGGCGAGCCCGAGCTCGCCGAACGCGACCGCATCCGGCGGCAGCGGCTGGTCCTTCACCGCGCTCGCCATCGCCAGCGCGACGGCCAGGTCCGACGCGGGCTCGGTGAGCCGGACGCCACCCACGGTCGACAGGTAGACGTCGCTGCCGCCGATCGGGGCGCCGGCGCGCTTGGCGATGACCGCCACGATCATCGACACCCGGGCGGAGTCCAGGCCGCTGGTGGCCCGTCGCGGCGTGGGGATCTCCGACTTCGCCACGAGCGCCTGGACCTCGGTCATGAGCGGTCGCCGGCCCTCGAGGGTGACCGTGACGCAGGTGCCGGGCACGGAGAGCGTGTTGCGCGACAGGAAGAGGCCGCTGGGGTCGGAGAGCCCGACGATCCCCACGTCGGAGAGGTCGAAGCACCCGACCTCGTCGGTGGGGCCGTAGCGGTTCTTCACCGCACGCACGAGGCGCAGCCGGGAGTGCCGGTCGCCCTCGAACTGCACGACGACGTCGACCAGGTGCTCGAGCACCCGCGGACCTGCGATGGAGCCGTCCTTGGTGACATGGCCGACGAGCAGGGTGGCGATGCCGCGGGCCTTGGCCACCGCGATGAGCGATGCCGTCACCTCGCGGACCTGGCTGACGTTGCCGGCGGCACCCTCGACCTCGCCGCTCGCGATGGTCTGGACCGAGTCGACGACGAGCAGGTCGGGCTGCACCGCCTCGACCTGCCCCAGCACGGTGGCGAGGTCGGTCTCGGAGGCGAGGAAGAGCGTCGAGGCCATCGCCTCGATCCGCTCGGCGCGCATGCGCACCTGCGCGGCCGACTCCTCACCGGTGACGTAGAGGACGGTCCGGCCCGTCTCCTGCCGGGCGGCGCGGGCCGCGACGTCGAGCAGGAGGGTGGACTTGCCGATGCCGGGCTCGCCGGCCACGAGGACCACGGCGCCGGGGACGAGTCCGCCACCGAGGACCCGGTCGAACTCGCCGACCCCGGTGGGGCGCGCCTCGGCCCTGCGCACGTCGACCTGGCCGATGGGCAGGGCAGGGCGGTCCACGCGGGCGACCGGGGTGGTGCGGGCGCTGACGGCCCCGACCTCGGTGACGCTGCCCCACGCCTGGCACTCACCGCAGCGGCCGACCCACTTGACCGTGGTCCAGCCGCACTCGGAGCAGCGGTAGCCGCTCGAGGTCCTCGTCTTCGCCGCCATGTCCCAGAACCTACGGGGCGGCGCCGACAGCGCCTCGCAGGCACTCCCCGTGCAGCGGGTCGGGTCGCACGGCCGACACCTGGTCGGGTGGCGGCACGATCCCGGTCCGGACCGGTCACTCCTCCTGCGGCACCACGGGCCAGCACACGACCGTGCGCGTCTGCTCCGGTGGCGTGCCCGGCGGGCTCCAGTACTCCTCCCACATGATCCCGTCCTCGACCAGCCGGCGGCCGTGCGCGAGTGCGCCGGCGCGAAGGGCGTCGTACGCCTTGGCCAGCTCGTCGTACGGCCCCACGTGGGTGGTGGTCGCGATGTCGCAGCTGGGCAGCTGGCACTGCTCCACGCCGTCCCCGGGCCGGACCTCGCCGTCGACGACGAAGCCGGACGCGACGTCGAACGTCTCCGGTCCCGTGGTGTAGCAGGACACCGCGGGACCGGTCACGGGCGTCCCGGTCCTGGCGAGGTGCTCGGCGACCCTGTCGAACGCCTCACCGGCCTTGGCGCCGATCTCCTCGGCCCGGGCCTGGTAGCAGACGACCGCGACGCGGCGACCGCTCTCGCGGGTGAACGTGACGTCGTACACGGCGACCTCCCTCCGTCCACCCCAACGCTAGGCACGCGTTGCGTGGGGAGGCAGGGACCATCGACCCGGCTCCGCCGACGCTCCGCCGACGACCCGGCTCAGCCGCGCTCGACGAGCTCCTTCATGCCGTCGAGCATGCCCTGCCAGCTCTGGGAGAACTGCTCGGCCTGCTCCTCGTCGGTGCAGCCGTCCTGGGTGAGCGTGACGACCGTCCCGGTGTCGGACTGCGCCAGCTCGTAGTGGACCGTGTGGTAGTTCTCCGGCCGGTCCTCCTGGCCCATGAGCGGGCTGTAGTGCGTGACCTCGAGCAACCAGCCCGGGTCGGCGCGCAGCACCTCGCCCTTGTCCTGGTAGGGCTTGCCGTCCATCTCGCCCGACCAGGTGATCGGGCTGCCGACCTGCCAGTCGGTCTCGACCCGACTGCCCATCATGTACTGCGCGACCTGGTCGGGGTCGGTCAGTGCCTCCCACACCCGCTGCCTGTCGGCGGCGACCTCGGTCTGCGCCCTGGCGATGGAACCCGTCATGAGAACCTCCGTTGGTTTGCGGTGCCCCACATCCTGCGCCGGTCTCAGAAGCGGCGCCACCACAGGTTGACGGCGTAGTCGACCGACGTCCCCCCGTGCTCGGCGAGGATCCCCTCTGCGGCGGTCTCGGGGAACTCGATCCGCACGACCGCCTCGAAGTCCTCGCGGCTGTCGTGCTCCCACGTGATCGTCAACGGGTGGCGCTGCCACCCCTGGCGGGTCCAGAACCGCTGCACCGCAAGGGCGTCGTAACCCGGGTAGGCGCGGGCGAACCAGCGCCCGAACGTCGAGCGCGTGGCGTCGTTGTCGATGACGTATGCCGTGCCGCCGGGCCGCAGGACCCGCGCCACCTCGTCGAGGCCGGGCTCGCAGCCGGCGCCGAAGAAGTACGCCCAGCGCGCGTGGACGATGTCGACGCTGTCGTCAGGGAGGGGCAGGGCCTGTGCCACGCCCTCCTCGACGCGCACCCCCGGCATACCGGAAACCCGTTGGCGCGCAATGGAGACGAGGGGAGGGTGGGGCTCCACGCCGACCACGGAGGCGCACCCGAGGGCGAGGAAGCGCGGCAGGTGGTAGCCGCTGCCGCAGCCGACGTCGAGCAGGTCGGAACCCTCGAACGGGTGGTGCTCGGCCATCGCGGCCTCGACGAGACCGGAACGGTCGACGCCGCGGTTCTCCAGCTCGTAGACGTCCGGGCTGTCCCAGATGTTCGGGCTGCGGGTGGGCTCGTGCTGCTCGGTCACCGGCGGTTGCGGGCGGCTTCCTGGGCGGCAAGCGTCGCCGGGTGGACGAGGAGCGGCAACATCTTGCGGGAGTAGGCGTTCCGCGCCGCCTTCACGCTCGCGAGATGCGCCTCGCAGCGCAGCTCCAGCTCGGCATACGCGGCGTCGCCCATGAGCTCGACCAGCTCGCCCTTGTTGCTGCGGAAGACCGGCTCGCGGCCGACGTGCGCCTCGGGATTGCCCGAGCAGTACCAGTCGAGGTCGTGCCCGCCGGGCCCCCAGCCGCGACGGTCGTACTCGGTGATCGTGACCTCCTGCCACGACGAGCCGTCCGGCAGCTCGACGGTGCGGTAGGTGCGGCGGATCGGCAGCTGCCAGCACACGTCGGGCTTGACGGTGTGCGGCTGCTTGCCGGTGAGGACGGCGTGCTGGTGCAGGGCGCAGCCGGCGCCGGCCGGGAAGCCGGGCCGGTTGAGGAAGATGCAGGCGCCGTCGACGACCTTGGTCTTGAGCGCGCCGTCCTCGAGCTCGGTCCACGCGCCCTGCTTGGTCGAGCCGGGGTGGTGCTGCCACTCGTCCTCGCCGAGCTCCTTGGCCACCTTCTTGACCCGCTTGACGTCGTCCTCGTCGGTGAAGTGGGCGCCGAGCGTGCAGCAGCCGTCGTCCGGCCGGTCGGCGTAGATCCCCTGGCACCCGCTGCCGAAGATGCAGGTCCAGCTCGAGGTGAGCCAGGTCAGGTCGCAGCGGAAGCGCTGGTTGCCGTCGGCGGGGTCGGGGAACTCCACCCAGATCCGGGCGGTGTCGAGGGGGGTCTCAGCCACCCGCTCACCCTACGTCGCGCCCTTGTCCCGCCTGCGGATCCGGCCGACTGCCGGACTGTCGCACCCGCCGGGCCACCACGGCGGTCAGCGCCAGGAGGATGACAGCGGCCACGACCCAGTTGGGCCGGGTGAGGTCGGCGACGAGGTCCGCGACGGCGAACGGGCGGCGCGGGTCGGGGTCGGCGGGGTCGCCCGGGCTGCCGGCCATGTCGGCCCCGAGCGCCCCGACCACCGCTGCGGGGACGGCCAGGAACAGCAACCCGAACCGGCAGCGCGACAGCAGGCCGATGGCGCCCAGCAGCAGCACCGGCACCATCGCGGTGAGCAGGACGGCCCCGGACTCCGCGTAGCGGTCACGCGACGGGATGTCGCCGAAGAAGGGAGCCGTGTTGATGCCGGCCGCGAAGACGTCCCACGCGAGCAGCAGCCACCCGAGGAGCACCAGTGCGGCGGTCCGGGGCCAGACCCGGGCGGGCGCGTCGGCCGGCCGGGCGGGGTCGTCGGTCGTGGTGCCTGCTGCGGAGGGCATCCCCCATCATGACCACCGTCCGGCCGTTCCCGCCTGGGCACGGCCACCCGGGACTACGGTCGGTCCATGCGCCTCGGAGTGGTCGACGTCGGGTCCAACACCGTGCACCTGCTCGTGGTCGACGCCCACCGCGGTGCCCAGCCGCTGCCGGCGACCTCGCACAAGATCGAGCTGCGGCTGTCCGAGCACGTCACCGACGACGGCCACATCGCCGACTCGGGGGAGGAGGCGCTCGCGCGGTTCGTCCGCGACTGCCTCGGCGTGGCCGAGGACCAGGGCGTGGAGGAGGTGATGGCCTTCGCCACCAGCGCGATCCGCGAGGCACCGAACGGCGAGCAGGTGCTCGAGCGCGTGCGCGCCGACACCGGGATCGACCTGCAGGTGCTGTCGGGCGAGGACGAGGCGCGGCTGACCTTCCTGGCCGCACGCCGCTGGTTCGGCTGGTCGAGCGGCACCCTCGCGGTCGTCGACATCGGCGGCGGCTCGCTCGAGCTCGCGGCCGGGATGGACGAGGACCCGGACGCCGCGGTCAGCCTGCCGCTCGGGGCCGGCCGGCTGACGCGGGACCTCCTGCGGGGCGACCCGCCCCCGCCCGACGCGGTGCGCGAGGCGCGCCGGGCGATCCGCCAGCGGCTCGCCGCGGCGGTGCGCCCGATCAGCAAGGTGGGTCCCGTCGACCGCGCGGTCGGCACCTCCAAGACCATGCGCTCGCTGGCGCGGATCGCCGGCGCCGCCCCCAGCAGCGAGGGCCCGTACGCGCCCCGCTGGCTCGCGCGCGAGGACGTCACCGACATCGTCGGCCGGGTCGCCACCATGACGGCCGCCCAGCGGGCCCAGCTGCCCGGCGTGTCGAGGGAGCGCTCGCGCCAGCTGCTCGCCGGGGCGCTCGTCGCCGAGGCGGCCATGGACCTGCTCGACCTCGAGCGGCTCGACATCTGCCCGTGGGCCCTGCGCGAGGGCGTCCTGCTCGACCGCCTCGACGCGATGCGCTGACGCGGTCGCCCGGCGTCCCTCGGACCGGTCGTCCCCGCTGGGCTCGGTCCGGTCGCCCGGCGCCCCCGGGCCGGTGCGGGACGCCCTCGGTACGCTCGTGGCCATGGCCGGAGCGGTGTCGATCCCAGGTGCCACCGTGGCCCTGTCGACTGCGTCGGTCTACCCGGAGTCCTGCGCCTCGGCGTTCGCGACCGCCGCCCGGCTCGGCTACGACGGGGTCGAGGTCATGGTGTGGACCGACCCCGTCTCGCAGGAGGCCGGCGCCCTCGCGGCGCTCTCCGAGCTGCACGGCATACCGGTCGTGTCGGTGCACGCGCCCACGCTCCTGCTCACGCAGCGGGTGTGGAGCACCGACCCGTGGACCAAGGTGGACCGGTCGATCGAGCTGGCCAGGGACCTCGGGGCGTCGACCGTCGTCCTGCACCCGCCCTTCCGGTGGCAGAAGGAGTACGCCCGCGACTTCGTCGAGGGCATCGCGCTGCGCGAGCACGAGAGCGGGGTCGCCCTGGCGGTCGAGAACATGTTCCCGTGGCGCGCCCGCCAGCGGGAGTTCGAGGCGTACCTGCCGCACTGGGACCCGGTCCCGCAGGCCTACGACAACGTCACCCTGGACCTGTCGCACACCGCGACCGCCGGGTCCGACGCGATGGCGATGGCGGCGGCGCTCGGGCCGCGGCTGCGGCACGTGCACCTCGCCGACGGGCTCGGGTCGCCCAAGGACGAGCACCTGGTCCCCGGTCGCGGCGGCCAGCCGTGCGCCGAGTTCCTCGAGCTGCTGGCGGCCCGCGGGTTCAGCGGCTCGGTCGTCGTCGAGGTCGGCACCCGCCGCGTGACGCCCGAGCAGCGCGACATCGACCTGGCCGAGGCGCTCGCCTTCGCCCGGCTGCACCTGGCGACCGCGACGCCGGCGCAGTCCCCGGTGGGCCGGCGGTGAGCCCCCGCGGCCGTCGCCCGGGCGGCGCGGACACGCGGGCCGGAATCGTCAGCGCGGCACGGGCCGAGTTCGCGGAGAACGGGTACGACGCCACGTCCCTGCGCGCCGTGGCCCGTCGCGCCGAGGTCGACCCCGCCCTCGTCCACCACTACTTCGGCGGCAAGCCGCAGCTCTTCGCAGCGGTCATGGACGTGCCGGCGGACCCTGCGGCCCTGGTCGACCGCATCGTCGCCGGGCCCCGCGAGCAGGTCGGCGAGTCGCTGGTGCGCACCTTCCTCGCGTTGTGGGACTCGCCGGAGGGCCGGCCGCGGTTCCAGGCGCTGATCCGGGCCGCCGTCAGCCACGACGACGCGACCCGGATGCTGCGCGAGTTCCTCACCCGGGAGATCTTCGGCCGGGTGACCGCAGCGATGGCGGCCGACGGGGATTCCGCGGCCGACCTCGAGCTGCGGGCCGGCCTCGCCGCCTCGCAGATGATCGGCGTCGCGATGATGCGCTACGTCGTGGAGTTCCCGGCCGTGGTCGCCGCCAGCCACGACGAGCTGGTGGCCCAGGTCGGGCCGACGCTCCAGCGGTACCTCGCGCCCTGAGCCGGCCGTCCCCTCACGGGGGCCCACCCCCACGGCGGCCCCGTCACGCAGCTGGGGCCGGTCGCCGGTCGAGGGGTCAGGACATGCCGACGACGGGTCGCCGCCACCGGCATGTCCTGACCCCTCGACGCGGGATCCCGTCCCGATGAAGGTCTTGTCGGCGGTCGGTGCCGGGGTTATATTCAGCGCATGATGAAAAATGTCATCGAGATCGACCACCTCCGGGTGGTGCGAGGGGGTCGCACGGTCCTGCCCGACCTGTCGGCGCGCATCCCCGCTGGGCAGGTCGTGGGGCTGCTCGGCCCCAGCGGGAGCGGCAAGTCGACGCTGATCCGCGCCATCGTGGGGGTGCAGGTGGTCGAGGCGGGGGACGTGCGCGTCCTCGGGGAGGCCGCCGGGTCGCCGTCCCTGCGCCGCCGGGTCGCGTACGTGACCCAGTCGCCGAGCGTGTACGACGACCTCACGGTGCGGGCCAACGTCCGCTACTTCGCCGACGTGCTGGGCGCGGACCGCGCCACCGTCGAGTCCGCCATCGAGTCGGTGGACCTCATGAGCCACGCCGACGTGCTCGTGGGCCGCCTCAGCGGCGGCCAGCGCTCGCGGGTGTCGCTCGCCGCGGCCCTCGTCGACGACCCGGAGCTGCTCGTCCTCGACGAGCCCACGGTGGGTCTCGACCCCGTGCTCCGCCGCGACCTGTGGAACCTCTTCAAACGCCTTGCGGCACAAGGGCGTTCGCTCCTCGTCTCGAGCCACGTGATGGACGAGGCGTCGCGCTGCGACCGGCTGCTGCTGCTGCGCGAGGGCGAGGTGCTCGCCGACGCGACCCTCGAGGAGCTGCTCCGGCGCACCGGGGCCAGCGACGCCGAGGGCGCGTTCCTCGCCCTCATCGACCGAGCCCGGGAGGAAGCCCGATGAACGCCCGCCGCACCGCCGTCACCGCCGGCCGCGTCCTGGCCCAGCTGCGGGCCGACCACCGCACGATCGCCCTGATGCTCGTCGTGCCCCTCGTGCTGATGGGACTGCTCGCGTGGGTCTTCAGCGGCACCCCGGTCTTCGACGCCATCGGTGCCGCCCTGCTCGGGGTGTTCCCGTTCGTCGTCATGTTCATCGTGACCAGCGTGGCCACCCTCCGCGAGCGCACCTCCGGGACCCTGGAGCGGCTGCTCACGACCCCGATGGGCAAGGGCGACTTCATGCTCGGCTACGCCGTCGCCTTCGGCCTCATGGCGGTCGTCCAGGCGCTGGTCACGACCGCGTTCGCCGTGTGGGTCTGCGGGCTCGACGTGGCCGGCTCGCTGTGGCTGCTGGTCGTCGTGGCCGTGCTCGACGCCGTGCTGGGGACCGCGCTCGGCCTGCTGGCCAGCGGGTTCGCGCGCACGGAGTTCCAGGCGGTCCAGTTCATGCCGGCGTTCGTGCTCCCGCAGTTCCTGCTGTGCGGCCTGCTCGTGGCGCGCGACCGGCTCCCCGACGTCCTGCGGTGGGTCTCGGACGTCCTCCCGCTGTCGTATGCCGTGGACGCGATGAAGTCGGTGACGACCAGTGCCGCGGCGGGCGGGGACGTGGCCTCCGACGCGGGGATCATCGTGCTGTGGGTCGCCGTCGCCCTCGTCCTCGGCAGCCTCACCCTGCGCCGGCGGACCGCCTGACGCCCGCGGTCGTGGCGGGGGCCGGCCACCGTTAGCCTTGTCCGCGGCCCCCGCCGCGAAAGGATCCCCGTGGACGCCAGTGACCTGCTCCGGAACAGCCTGCTCCAGTTCTCCAAGAGCGATGCCGTGCGGCGCACCATCGAGAAGGCGCCGGTCAGCCGCCAGGTCGTGCACCGGTTCATCCCCGGCGAGGGCACGGCCGACGTCGTGCGGGCGACCGCCGAGCTGCGGACGACCAACCGGCTCGCGACGATCGACTACCTCGGCGAGGACACCACCGACCTCACCCAGGCCATCCGCACGCGCGACGCCTACCTCGAGCTGCTGCGGGCCCTCGCGGAGGCCGACCTGTCGCAGCACGGCATGGGCGAGGTCAGCCTGAAGCTGTCGGCCCTCGGCCAGTACCTCCCCGGGGACGGCGACAAGATCGCCCTCGAGCACGCCCGCGAGATCTGCGAGGCCGCCTCCGCCGCGGGCACCACCGTGACCCTCGACATGGAGGACCACACCACCACCGACGCCACGCTGGAGACACTGCGCGAGCTGCGCAAGGACTTCCCGTGGGTCGGTGCGGTCATCCAGTCCTACCTGCGCCGCAGCGAGGGCGACTGCCGCGACCTCGCCCACGAGGGCAGCCGCGTCCGCCTCTGCAAGGGCGCCTACAAGGAGCCGGAGTCCGTGGCGTACCAGTCGGGCGCCGAGGTGGACCAGAGCTACGTGCGCTGCCTCAAGGTCCTCATGGCCGGCGATGGGTACCCGATGGTGGCCAGCCACGACCCGCGCCTCATCGAGATCGCTGGCGCGCTCGCCGCGCACCACGACCGCGAGGCCACGAGCTTCGAGTACCAGATGCTCTACGGCATCCGGCCCGAGGAGCAGAAGCGGATCGCCGACCGCGGCGACCAGATGCGCGTCTACCTCCCGTACGGCGAGGAGTGGTACGGCTACCTCATGCGCCGCATGGCCGAGCGCCCCGCCAACACGGCGTTCTTCCTGCGCGGTCTCGTCACCAGGAACTGACGGGCGCGGCCGGGCCGCCGGCTGGAAGACTGCCCCCATGTCCACAGTCGCGATCCTCGGTGCCGGCGTGATGGGGGAGACCCTGCTGTCCGGCCTCGTCCGCTCCGGCCGCAGCGCCGCCGACCTCGTGGTGACGACCCGTCGCCCGGAACGCGCGCAGGAGCTCGTCGAGCGATACGGCGTGCGCGCGATGTCCAACACCGAGGCCGCCGAGGCCGCCGACACCCTCGTCCTCGTCGTCAAGCCGCAGGACATGGCCGGCCTCGTCGAGGAGATCCGCGACCACGTGCAGCCGGGCAACCTGGTCGTCAGCCTCGCGGCCGGCATCCCCACGTCCTTCCTCGAGAGCCGCCTGCCCGAGGGTGTCGCGGTGGTGCGGGTCATGCCGAACACGCCCGCGCTCGTCGACCAGGGCATGGCCGCGATCAGCGGTGGCCGCAGCGCCGACGCCCCGCACCTCGCCGAGGCGGCGGAGCTGCTGCGCTCCTGCGGCCGGGTGGTCGAGGTGGCCGAGAAGCACCAGGACGCCGTCACGGCCATCAGCGGCTCCGGACCGGCCTACATCTTCTACGTGGTCGAGGCGATGATCGAGGCCGGCGTGGTGCTCGGGCTGCCCCGCCCCACGGCCACCGAGCTGGTCGTCCAGACGCTCTTCGGCGCCGCCACGATGATCCGCGAGACCGGCCAGCACCCCACGGTCCTGCGCGAGCAGGTCACGTCGCCGGGCGGGACCACTGCCGCGGCCCTGCGCACCCTCGACGACCACAAGGTCCGGGCCGCGTTCATCTCGGCCATGGAGGCGGCGGCCCGTCGCTCGCACGAGCTGGCGAGCGGCCATGACTGACGCCGTGGACGACGTGCGCGTCGTCCGGGTCGACGACTCCACCTGGCGCACCTACCGGGACGTCCGCCTCGCGATGCTCCAGGACGCGCCCCGTGCCTTCTGGACGACGTATGCGCAGGCCGCCGCGCGTACCGACGAGGAGTGGCGGGGCATGGTGACGGGATCGCACACCTGGCTCGCCCTGTCCGGCTCGGAGCCGCTCGGCTCGGTGGCCTGCGTGCGCCTGCCCGACCAGTCGGAGGACGAGTGCGTGCTCGTCGGCATGTGGGTCGCGCCGTCCGCCCGGGGTCGTGGGGTGGGGGAGCGCCTCGTCCGCACGGTCCTGGAGTCGGCCGCGGAGCGGGGGCTGTCACGCGTGCTGCTCGAGGTGGCGCACGAGAACGCGGCGGCGCGCGCCCTCTACGAGCGCACGGGCTTCACGCCGACCGGCCGGACCGGGGAGATGCCGCACGACCCCTCCATCACCGAGCTGGAGATGGAGCTCGTCCTCAGCGACGACACAGTGCGCTCTTGGCAAACTCTGGGGAAACCCATCTGACTTCCCGGCCCTCGCGCGTGCGAGAGTGGGGCGCATGAGCGAGATCACCGTGCGCGGGCTGAGCGAGGACGAGTGGGAGACCTACCGATCCGTGCGCCTCGCCGCGTTGGAGGAGTCGCCCGAGGCGTTCGCTGCGAGCCTCGCCGAGGAACAGGGGTACGACGAGGACCTCTGGCGCCTGCGGATGCGTCGGTCGCAGCGGCTGCTCGCCGAGGACGCGGACGGCAACCCGGTGGGGGTGGCCAGCGTCGGCCACGCCGAGGACGCGCCCGAGCGGGTCGCCGAGCTCTTCGGCCTGTGGGTCCGGCCGCAGGCGCGGGGCACCGGGGTCGCGACCCAGCTGGTGCAGGCGGGTGCCGACACGGCGCGGGCCCAGGGCCGCAGCCACCTCGCGTACTGGGTCGGCACGGACAACGGTGCCGCGGTGGCGTTCGCGAGCGGGTTCGGGTTCCGGCCCACGGACAGCCGTCGCCCGATGCGGGTCAGCAACGGCGCCGACGAGGAGGAGATCGCCATGGTGCTCCCGCTGGGGGACGACCGCGGGGTGCCGATGTTGTCCTGAGGTCCGGGGGCGTCACGCCCCGCCGCCGGGGCGAGCGCGAAGGGCGCCGGCAGCCACCCGACCGCGTCAGGGGCGGGAGGCGAGCCGCTCGATGAGTGACGTCGGGCCGCTCACGATGAGGGTGTCGTGGCCGCTCACCTTGGTCTCCGGCACGGCATACGTGAAGTCCTGGCCCGGCGACTTCACGCCCACGACGGTCACTCCGTACTTCGAGCGGATCGCGCTCTGCGCCAACGTGAAGCCGATCGCCTCCTGCGGCGGCCGCATCTTCACGATCGCGAACCCGTCGTCGAACTCGATGTAGTCCATGAGCTTCCCGTTGAGCAGGTGGGCGACCCGCCGGCCGCTGTCCGCCTCCGGCGCGATCACGTGCTGCACGCCGATCCGCTCGAGGATGCGCTGGTGCTCCGGGGTCAGGGCCTTGGCCCAGATGGTGGGGATCCCGGCGTCGACGAGGTTCATCGCGCACAGGACGCTCGCCTCGACCGACGAGCCGATGCCGACCACGGCCAGCTTGAAGTTCCGGGCCTTGAGGTTGCCCATCGCGGCCGGCTGGCTCGCGTCGGCCTGCACGATCTTGGCGACCTTCCCGAGGAACGACTCGGCGCGGGCGGCGTCGAGCTCGACGGCGACCACCGTGTGCCCGAGCCGCTGGAGCTCGACGGCCACGGCGCCGCCGAACCGGCCAAGGCCGATGACCAGGACGTCGTCCTCGTAGAGCTTCTTCGCCACGGGGGAACGCTACCGCGTGTCCACCGCCCGTATGCCGGGCCGTCCGGCCGCGGTCGACCCGTGGATGCCCGCGCCTGCTGCGGCGGGGTAGCGTGCGGCCATGCCCTCACAGGTGCGGGTGGTCTGGGACCCCGGGTTCACCGCGTACGACTTCGGTCCGGGGCACCCCATGAACCCCGCGCGGCTCGACCTCACCGCGCGGCTGTGCGACGCCCTCGGGGTGTTCGACGCCGACGGAGTGGAGGTCTTCTCACCCGGGGCGCCCGACGACGACCTCCTGCTGACCGTGCACGAGCCGGGCTACGTCGAGGCGGTCCGTGCGGCGTCGGAGGACCCTCGCGCGGCCGACACCTCGCGCGGTCTCGGGACCGACGACGACCCGGCGTTCCGCGGGATGCACGAGGCGAGCGCGCGGGTGGTCGAGGGCACGCGGCAGGTGTGCGCCGACGTGTGGGAGGGCCGCGCCGAGCACGGCGTGAACTTCTGCGGCGGCCTGCACCACGCCATGGCCGGCAACGCCTCGGGCTTCTGCATCTACAACGACATCGCCGTCGGCATCCAGTGGCTGCTCGACCACGGGGCGCAGCGGGTGGCGTACGTCGACGTCGACGTCCACCACGGCGACGGCGTCCAGAGCCTGTTCTGGGACGACCCGCGCGTGCTGACGATCTCGGTGCACGAGTCCGGCCGGGCGCTGTTCCCCGGGACCGGCTGGCCGTCCGAGACGGGGGGAGAGGGCGCGGAGGGCTCGGCGGTCAACGTCGCGCTGCCCCCGGGCACCGGCGACTCGGCCTGGCTGCGGGCGATGCACTCGACCGCGCTGCCGCTGGTGCGTGCCTTCCGGCCCGACGTGCTCGTCACCCAGCACGGCTGCGACACCCACGTGCAGGACCCCCTCGCCCATATGGCTCTCTCGGTCGACGCCCAGCGCGGCGCGGCCGACGCGCTGCACCGCCTCGCGCACGAGGTCTGCGGCGGCCGCTGGGTGGCCCTCGGCGGGGGCGGCTACGAGCTCGTGCACGTGGTCCCGCGCACCTGGACGCACCTCACCGCGATCGCCGCGCACGCGCCCGTGCCGCTCACCGCGCCCGTCCCGGAGGACTGGCTGGAGCACGTGCGCACGGCATACGGCCGCGAGGGGCCACGCCGGATGGGCGACCTCGACCCGGCCGACGGGCCGATCTGGCACCAGCCGTGGGACATGGGCTACAACCCGCACAGCGAGGTCGACCGGGCGATCATGGCGACCCGCGAGGCGGTCTTCCCGCTGCACGGCCTCGACCCCTGGTTCGACTGACTGCAGGGGTGGCCGGTGCCGCCGCGGTGTGCGAGTCTCGAAGGAAATCCCGGTCGGGGTGCGGCGTGTCGGCTGGACTTCGGCAGGGAGTTTCCTGAATGACTTCCCCACTGGTCACATCTGCCCCTACAGTTCACTCTGCACGAGCGTAGAGGTCCGCCGGAGGGGAAGCCGGCGATGCGAACGTGTGAGAGATCGAGGTGACTCATGTCCAACGAGCGACAGCTCGCCGAGGTGCGGTTCCTGACCGTGGCCGAGGTGGCCTCGATCATGCGCGTGTCGAAGATGACGGTGTACCGCATGGTGCACGCCGGGGAGCTTCCCGCCATCCGCGTGGGCCGGTCCTTCCGGGTTCCGGAGGACGCCGTGCACAAGTACCTCCGGACGTCGTACGTCGACACCGCGTGACGATGTGCTGACCGCACGACGGGGGCGGGTCCGGCCGGTCGGCCGGACCCGCCCCCGTCCGTGTTCCCGGCCCCGGGTTTGGGCTCCCCGCCCATCGCCGCTAGAGTGTCGACCACTGTTCGGCGTGGTGCGTTGTTGCCCCGTCCGGCAACACGACCACGACCAAGAGGACACCATGGGCTCTGTCATCAAGAAGCGCCGCAAGCGCATGGCGAAGAAGAAGCACCGCAAGCTCCTTCGCAAGACGCGTCACCAGCGTCGCAACAAGAAGTGATGGACGGCCCCCGCCACGGCGGGGGCCTTCTCGTTCCCCGGGGCGGCTGCGACGGACGTCACCCGGCCGCCTGCCGTCCGGCTCGGTAGGGTTTCGTCCGTGGCTGACGTCGTCCTGGTGACCGGGGTCTCCCGCTACCTCGGCGGGCGGTTCGCGCGTGCCCTGACGCAGGACCCGGCCGTGTCCCGGGTGATCGGCGTCGACGTCATCCCGCCGCCGCACGACATCGGGCGGGCGGAGTTCGTCCGCGCGGACATCCGCAACCCGATGATCGGCAAGATCATCGCCCAGGCCGAGGTCGACACGGTCGTGCACATGAACGTCATCGCGACCCCGGTGCACGCCGGCGGACGGGTCTCCCAGAAGGAGATCAACGTCATCGGCACGATGCAGCTCCTGGCGGCCTGCCAGAAGGCGCCCAGCATCCGACGGCTCGTCGTGAAGTCCTCGGCCGCGGTCTACGGCTCCAGCCCGCGCGACCCCGCGATGTTCACCGAGGACATGGGCCCGAAGTCGCTGCCCCGGGCCGGGTTCGGCAAGGACTCGGTCGAGGTCGAGGGCTACGTCCGGGGGTTCTCGCGCCGCCGCCCGGACGTCGAGATCTCGATGCTGCGGTTCGCCAACATCATCGGGCCGGTGATCCGCACCGCCCTCACCGACTACTTCTCCCTGCCGGTCGTGCCCGTGCCGTTCGGGTACGACGCGCGGCTGCAGTTCGTGCACGAGAGCGACGCCGTGGGAGCCCTGCTGCGCGCGACGACCGGCCCGAGCACCGGGATCACCAACATCGCCGGCGACGGCGTCATCACGGTCACCCAGGCGGCCAGCATGGCGGGGCGCCCGGTCCTGCCCGTCCCGATCCAGGCCGCCGGCCTGCTCGGCGGCCTGGTCAAGCGCTCGGGGCTGGCCGACTTCAGCAGCGACCAGGTCCAGTTCCTCGCCTTCGGGCGTGGGCTCGACACCCGCCGGATGCGCGAGGAGATGGGCTTCGTGCCGGCATACACGACCCGCGAGGCGTTCGCGGACTTCGCGAGCGGACTCGGCCCGGTGGTGCCGGGCAGCGCCGCGGTCGGCTCGGCCGTCTCCGGTGTCGCCGGCACCGCCGCCCATGCGATCGGCTCCGTCTGGGCCGCGGGGAGGAACGACTGATGCCCGGCTCCACCCGGAAGTCCGCCGCGACAAAGGCGACGGCCAGCACCAAGGCCGCCGCCACCAGGAAGTCGGCCGCGTCGAAGGCCACCACGCCGAGGAAGTCGGCGGCGAGCAAGGCCAGCACCCCGAGGAAGTCGGTCACGAAGGCCGTCGCCGCGAAGAAGGGGGCCGCGACGAAGAGGCCCGCCGCCCGCCCGGGGGCCCTGGCCGCCGGCGCCGCCCGGGCCTCGGGTGAGCGGGCCAGGCGCCGGAGCACGCCGCTGCTGGGCGCCGCGCCAGCCGACGCCCGCGCCGGGTCCACGACTCCCTCCACGGGGCGGGACGACACCGTGACGACGGCCGCAGCGACCACGACCCCAGCCACCACGGCGGGCGCAGCGACCACGACCTCGGCCAGCACGACGGCGAAGCACCGTCCGCGGCCGGTGGCCAAGGCCGTCCCGACGACCAAGGCGGTCGCCCGCTCCGGTGTCCGCGCCCCGCGCGCCACGACCTCGCGGCGCGGCACCCGCAGCAGCGGCTCGACCACCCGTGCCCAGGACGCGCCGGTCCGCGTGCTCACGGCCGTCCGTGACGAGCCGGACGACCAGGCGTTCCGCCCCGGCCCCTCGCCGGTGGGCGGCCAGACCGGCGCCAGCGGGACGGGTCCCGGCGTCGAGGAGCTGCTCACAGCCGGCATCGGCGCCATCCGCGTCGCGGCCGAGGCGGCCGGGCTGTCGCCCGACGACGTCGAGCGGCACATCGCGGCCATGCTGGCGTTCGTGCGGCGGCGGCTCACGGGCGACTACACCGTCGACGACTTCGGCTTCGACCGCGACTTCACCGAGCACTTCTACCTGCCGGTGCTGCGCCCGCTCTACCGCCGGTGGTTCCGCGTCGAGGTCCGCGGCGTCGAGAACATCCCCGCCGAAGGTGGTGGCCTCGTCGTGGCGAACCACTCGGGCACCATCGCCATGGACTCCCTCATGACCCAGGTGGCCGTCCACGACGAGCACCCCGCGCACCGCCACCTGCGCATGCTCGGTGCCGACCTCGTCTTCCAGACCCCGGTCATCGGCAACGTCGCCCGCAAGTCGGGGTCGACCCTCGCGGCGAACCCCGACGCCGAGCGCCTGCTGGCGTCCGGGGAGCTGTGCGGCGTCTGGCCCGAGGGCTTCAAGGGCGTCGGCAAGCCGTTCAGCGAGCGGTACAAGCTGCAGCGATTCGGCCGTGGCGGCTTCGTCTCCGCGGCCCTGCGCACCGGGGTGCCGATCATCCCCTGCTCGATCGTGGGCGCCGAGGAGATCTACCCGATCCTGGGCAACGTCAAGACCGTCGCCCGGCTGCTCGGTGCGCCCTACGCCCCCATCACCCCCACGTGGCCGCTGCTCGGTCCGCTGGGGCTCGTGCCGCTGCCGAGCAAGTGGATCATCGAGTTCGGGGCGCCGGTCTCCACGGCCGATCTCGGCCCGAGCGCCGCGGACGACCCCATGCTCGTCTTCGACCTCACCGACCAGGTGCGCGAGACGATCCAGCAGACGTTGTACTCGCTGCTCATGCAGCGCCGCTCGGTCTTCTTCTGACGGGTGTCGCCGAGCCCTCGGGCGCGGCGCCGGCGGTCAGGGGAGCGCCGCCCGGGTCAGGGGTGCGGCACCCGGGTCAGGGATGCGGAGTCGAGCCCTCGGCGTGGCGCACGCGGTCAGGGGAGCGTGACGGTCACGCCCGGGAGCGTGACCGGTCCGAGGGTCGAGCTCGGCACCGTGGCGCTGACCCCGCCGGTCCCCAGCGTCGCCGACGGCAGCGGCACCGTGGCCGAGACCGACGGCAGGGGCACGGTGGCGCTGACGGTGGGCAGGCCGACGCCGACGCCTCCCGTCCCGGCGGTGATGCCGCCGCCACCGGCGCCGGCGGTGACGCCACCGACGCCCACGCTGGCCGAGGGGCCGGTGAGGGAGCCACCCGCACCCGACCCGGACTGGGTGGCGCTGGCGCGGGGGACCGAGGCGACCACGGTGGGCGTGCCGGAGGGCCGGGTGGACGACGTCGCGCTCGGAGCGGCACTCGTGGTCAGAGACGGCAGGGTCGCCGGGCCGATGGTGGAGGCGAGCTCGGAGCAGGGGGAGCCGCAGGCGGCGATCCTCCTGGCCGTCTGCTGCTGCGACTGCAGCAGCAGCGACTCGAGCTCGGCCACGAGGGGGATCGACTGTTGTGGCACCTCGCGGCGCAGCACGTCCACCTGGGGCAGCGCGCGGGCCGTGAAGTCACGCATCGAGATGAGCGCCTGCGGGTTGCCCGTGGTGGCGTATGCCGTGTCGAGCGACTGCTGTCCGCGCCGGACGGAGGTGATGGCGGCCTTCAGGGCGACGTCGACGTTGTCGTGCGGGGACTGGTGCTCGGCGAGGTCGCGGGCGTCGGAGATGTGCTCCTGCGCCTGGTCGAGGTACGTCCGGCCACGGTCGAGGTCGTTGTCGGCGAGGCGCACCTGGACGCCGTCGAGCCAGCTCTTGACCGGGTAGAGCGCCTGCCCCGGCACGGCGCTGCGGGAGGCGGCACCGACGATGCCGCCGACGAGCACCGCGGACGCGGCCACGCCGGCGAGGAGCCTCGGGGTGCCGCGGCCGAGCACGACGACCACCGGCGTGGTGCGGGCGGCGGCACGACGGGCGGCGGCGGCCTTCGCGGCGGTGGGCGAGGGGGCCGGCATACGCTCCGCCTCGGCCATCAGCCGCGTGCGCAGCGCCGCGACGAACTGCGGGTCGGGCCCGGAGACGCGCGCGCCGGCGCCGGCCAGCTGGTGGCTGGTGCGCACCAGCTGCTCGAGCTGGGGGTCGGCGACGCGCTCGCCCTCCAGCGCCCGCTGGAAGCGGTCGGCCGAGCGGTTCAGCAGTGGCATGCCGGCACCTCCCTCCCCAGCTCGGTCACGGTTGTCCGCGCTGAGAACGAGCGGCGGGTGCGGAAGTTACGCGCCGATTCGTAGCGATATCCCCCGGGTGCCTGCGGCGGCTCACAGCTCCACATCGGCCAGCTCCCGGTGCAGTGCCCGCACGGCCCGCAGCTGCAGCTGCTTGACCGCCCCCTCGGACTTGCCGAGGACCTTCGCCGTCTCCGCCAGGGAGAGTCCCTGGAGGAAGCGCAGGACGACGCACTCCGCCTGCTCGGGCTTGAGCGTCTTGACGGCCTGCAGGAGCCGCTCGTCGCGCAGCCGCTCGAGCACCTCGCCCTCCGGGGCGGCCTCGACCCGCGGGTCGGCGTCGAACATGTCGGCCGTGCTGACCTCCATGCGGAACCGCGCGGACTTGGCGTTGTCGGTGATGAGGTTCCGCGCGATGGTGATGAACCACGCGGCGATGTCGCGTCCCTGCCAGGAGAAGGAGTCCATCCGGCGCAGGGCGCGCAGGAACGTCTCGGAGGTGAGGTCCTCTGCGAGCTGGCTGGTGCCGACCCGTACGTAGACGTAGCGGTACACGGTGTCGACGTACCGCTCGTACAGCATGCCGAAGGCCTCGGAGTCGCCGCGCTGGGCCAGCTCGACGAGGGCCGACACGCGCTCGAAGTCCTGGGGTGCCTCGCCCGGGCCGAAGCCGGCGCTCGCGGCGTCCCGGCCGGCCCCGCGGCCGTCGCCCGACAGGGTGCCCGCGTCGCCGGCGACGCTGAGCAGGATGCGCAGGGTGGAGAGGAAGTCGGCGGTGGCCGCTCCCATGCCGTGGCCCACGCCGGTGCCGGGCGCCGCGCTGGTGCCGTTCCCCCCACCGACGGCGGCACCCGCTACGCCCATGGCGGGACCGCCGTAACCCCACGCGACCCCGGTCGTTGTCAGGGCGCGGGCAGCCCTGCCCGGCACCCGGAGGGGTGCAGCGGGGGCGTTGCGACGTGGGAGAGAGCGGATGGGGGGCACCTCCTGACCGAGGGACAGTTTCCCCGATTGCGGAGCATTTGTCAGGAGACCCCGGTCACATTGCCGTGCCCGCGCGCGTGCCTCAGCGGCGTCGACGACGGGCCGCCGCGGCCAGCACGCCGGCCAGCGCGGTGGCGCCCACGGCCTGGGCGCCGACCTTCGCCGCCCGCCTGCCGGTGCGGTAGTCGTGGATGGCCCAGCCGTGCGCCCTGGCGTGGTCGCGCAGCGCGCCGTCGGGGTTGATGGCCACCGGGTGCCCCACGAGGGAGAGCATCGGGATGTCGTTGGCCGAGTCGGAGTACGCGGCGCAGCGGGACAGGTCGAAGCCGCGCTCGGCCGCCAGCGCCTCGACCGCGCGCGCCTTGGCGGCACCGTGCAGGAAGTCCCCGACCATGCGCCCGGTGTAGACGCCGTCGACGGACTCGGCCACGGACCCGAGCGCACCCGTGAGTCCCAGCCGGTCGGCGATGACCGTCGCCACCTCGACCGGCGTGGCGGTGACGAGCCAGACCTCCTGCCCGGCCTCGAGGTGGGTGCGGGTCAGGGCCTGGGTGCCGGGCCAGATGCGGTCGTGCATCGCCTCGTCGAAGATCTCCTCGCCGATGGCGTGGATCTCCGCCACCGAGTGGCCGGCGATGAAGCCCAGCGCCTGCTGCCGGATCTGCTCGACGTGGGCGAGGTTCTCCCCCAGGAGGGCGAAGCGGACCTGCTTCCACGCCATCGCGCTCACGTCGCGCAGCGTGAAGAAGTCGCGCCGCCAGAGGCCGAGCGCGAGCTGCCAGATGCTCGCGCCGCGGATGACGGTGTTGTCCACGTCGAAGAACGCGGCCGCCCCGGGGTCGCGGGGCGTGGCCGGCTCGGTGTGCAGCTCGGTCGCGGCGGCCTCGGTCATGGGCCCGAGCCTAGGGCTCGGCCCAGGGCGCCGCGGCATACGCTGGAGCGGTGTCCGCCACACCTGAACCGCAGCCGCGCATCACCCTCATCGGCAAGCCGGGGTGCCACCTGTGCGACGACGCCCGCGCCATCGTGGAGCGCGTGGCCGGTGACCTCGGCGTGGGGTGGCACGAGGTGTCGATCCTGGACGACCGCGAGCTGTTCGAGCGGTACGCCGAGCAGATCCCCGTGACCCTCGTCGACGGCCGGCAGCACGACTACTGGCGGGTCGACGAGGCCCGCCTGCGGGCCGCGCTGGGGGCCTGACCCGGGCGCGGACGGAACGGGCCGAGGGCCTCCGCGCCGCCGTCGGGGTGACCTGTCTCACGCACGGGACGGGGGCCTGCTTGTGACTTTGTGCATCCGTTCACAAAAGCGTAACCTGCAATGGCTCCCGTCCGCTCCAGCCAGGTGCGGGCTGCCTGTGTCGAGAAGGAGCCCGAGAGAACGTGTCAGCCGAACCGAGCGCCCGTCGGGGCATCCCCGACGCCACGGTTGCCCGGCTACCCGAGTACCTCCGAGCCCTCACCGGGTTCGCCGAGCGAGGCATCACCTCCGTCTCCTCCGAGGAGCTCGCGGCAGCCGCCGGCGTGCGCAGCGCCAAGCTTCGCAAGGACCTGTCCCACCTGGGGTCCTACGGCGTGCGCGGCGTGGGCTACGAGGTCGACCACCTCGCGTACCAGATCTCGCGTGAGCTCGGCCTGACCCAGGACTGGCCCGTCGCCATCGTCGGGATGGGCAACCTCGGGCACGCGCTCGCCGCCTACAGCGGCTTCGCGACGCGCGGCTTCCGCGTCGTCGCCCTGCTCGACCAGGACGAGAAGCTCCACGGCCAGGAGATCGCGGGGATCGCGGTGCAGTCCATGGACGCCCTGCCCAGCCTCGTCGAGGAGCAGGGCCTCGCGATCGGCGTCATCGCCACGCCCGCCGCCTCCGCCCAGGACGTCTGCAACCAGCTCGTCGCCGCCGGCGTCTCCTCCATCCTGAACTTCGCGCCGAGCGTGCTCGTCGTGCCCGAGGGCGTCGACGTGCGCAAGGTCGACCTCTCCACCGAGCTGCAGATCCTCGCCTTCCACGAGCAGCGCAAGGCGCTCGCGGGCGAGGGCCTGCGACCGCTCGCCAAGGCGGTGGTCCGGTGAGCCTCGTGATCCTGGGCCTGTCCCACCACACCGCCCCGCTGCCGCTGCTCGAGGCGATGTCGCTCGACCCGTCCCGCCGCGCCGACCTCGAGAGCCGGCTCACC
Organism: Phycicoccus sp. 3266; assembly: GCF_031456495.1. Classification (NCBI taxonomy): domain Bacteria; kingdom Bacillati; phylum Actinomycetota; class Actinomycetes; order Micrococcales; family Intrasporangiaceae; genus Phycicoccus; species Phycicoccus sp. 3266. Next base: position 191,138 of record NZ_JAVDUW010000002.1, read on the forward strand.
GCGCGCGAGAACGTCGCCGAGGCCATCGTCGTCTCCACGTGCAACCGCACCGAGGTGTATGCCGAGTCGCTCACCTTCCACGGTGCCGTCAGCGACATCACCGAGGCGCTCACCGAGGCCACGGGCGTCGACAACGCCCAGCTGCGCGAGCACCTCTACGTGCACTACGAGGACCGCGCCATCGCGCATGCCTTCACGGTCGCCTGCGGTCTGGACTCGATGGCCGTCGGTGAGGCCCAGATCCTCGGGCAGATGCGCACCGCGCTGCGCGACGCCCAGCGCACAGGTCACGCGGGACCCGCGCTCAACGCCCTCTTCCAGCAGGCCCTGCGGGTGGGCAAGCGTGCCCACACCGAGACCGGGATCGACGCCGTCAGCGTCTCGCTCGTCGAGGCCGGGATCGCCCGCGCCGAGGCCCACCTCGGGTCCCTGGAGGACCTGTCCGTCCTCGTCGTGGGTGCCGGCGGCATGTCCTCGCTGGCCGCCACCACGATGACCCGCCGCGGCGTCGGTTCGCTCACCGTCGTCAACCGCACGCTGTCCAAGGCGCAGCGCCTGGCCGAGCGCACCGGCGGCACGGCCCGCCCGCTGGCCGAGCTGGCCGACGCCCTCGCGGCCGCCGACGTCGTCGTGTCCTGCACCGGCTCGACCGGTGTGGTGGTCGACCTCGCCACGGCTGCCGACGCCCAGGTCGCCCGGGCCGGTCGCCCGCAGGCGTACGTCGACCTCGCCCTGCCGCACGACGTAGCCCCCGAGGTCGCCTCGCTGCGCGGGGTCGTCCTGGCCGGCCTGTCCGCCCTCGGCGACGACCTGTCCGCCGGGCAGGCGTCCGCGCAGGTGCAGGAGGTGGCCGACCTCGTCATCGGCGAGGTCGCGGCCTACCTCACCTCGCGCGCCGCCGAGTCGGTGGCGCCGACGGTCGCCGCGCTGCGGCGCCACGCCGCCGATGTCGTGGCCGGCGAGCTCGGCCGGCTCGAGCAGCGGCTGCCGCAGCTCGACGAGGCGACCCGCGCCGAGGTGCAGCTCGCGGTGCACCGCATCGTGGAGAAGCTGCTGCACACCCCGACCGTGCGGGTGAAGGAGCTGGCGGTGGGCGGCCACGGCGACGACTACGCCCAGGCGCTGCGCGAGCTGTTCGACCTGCGCCCCGGCCAGACCGCGACCGCGTCGGTGCCCCCCTCGCAGGGAGGCATGCCGTGAGCAGCCCCCGCACCCTGCGCCTCGGCACCCGTCGCAGCGCCCTCGCGACCACCCAGTCCGGCTGGGTGGCCGACCGCCTGCGCGCGCTCGGCCACACGGTCGAGCTCGTCGAGGTCGTGACCGAGGGCGACACCTCGACGGCCTCGCTGTCCTCCCTCGGGGGCACGGGCGTCTTCGCTGCAGCGCTTCGCCGTGCGCTGCTCGCCGGTGAGGTCGACCTCGCCGTCCACTCGCTCAAGGACCTGCCCACCGCGCCCGAGCCGGGCCTGGTCGTGGCGGCCGTGCCGACGCGCGAGGACCCGCGTGACGTGCTCGTGTCGGTCGACGGCCGCACGCTCGGCGAGCTCGGCGACGGCGCCGTCGTCGGCACGGGGTCGCCTCGCCGGGTCGCCCAGCTGGCCGCCCTCGGGATGGGCCTGTCCTTCAAGGACATCCGCGGCAACGTCGACACCCGTGTGGCGATGGTCCGCGACGGCGCCCTCGACGCCGTCGTCCTGGCCCGGGCCGGTCTGGCCCGCCTCGGCCGGCTCGACGAGGTCGCCGAGGCGATCGACCCGCTCCAGGTGCTCCCCGCCCCCGGCCAGGGCGCCCTGGCCGTCGAGTGCCGTGCCGACGACACCGACACGCTCGCGGTGATCGCGCCCCTCGAGGACGCCGACACCCGCGCCTGCGTCACCGCCGAGCGGGCCCTGCTCGCCGCGCTCGAGGCCGGGTGCTCCGCCCCGGTGGGAGCGCTCGCCGAGGTCGTCGAGGGCGAGGACGGCCTCGAGCTGTCGCTGCGCGCGTTCGTCGGGTCGGTGGACGGCTCGTTCGACCTGCGCCGCTCCCTCGTGGGGCCGGTCGGCGACGCCGAGTCGCTCGGTCGTCGCCTGGCTGACGTCCTGCTCGAGGACGGGGCCGCCGAGATCGTCGGCCCCGAGCCACGACCACCGGCCGGTGCCGACCCCGGACCGCGCACCGAACCCCGCCCGCCCGACCCAGCCGGGGCGACCGGACCGCATTCGGTCGCCGCCGTCGACAGCAGCAACCCCCGCCGCCCAGAACGAGACAGCACGGAGCGTGCACTGTGAGCCCCACGCGCTCGACCCAGCCCACCCAGACCCGCCCCACCCGCGCCGCCAAGGCGCCCGGTCGCGTCGCCTTCGTCGGCGCCGGCCCGGGTGACTCCGGCCTCATGACCGTCCGCTCGGTCGACCTCCTGGCCGCGGCCGACGTCGTCGTCATCGACCAGGTCGCCCGCGAGTCGGTCGTCGCCCGCTACTGCGGCCCGGACGTCGAGGTCGTCGACGCGGGCCACGGCGACCACGGCCAGCCGCTGACCCACGCCATGCGCGCCAAGCTCGTCGTCAAGGCAGCCAAGTCCGCCCCCGGCGGCCTCGTCGTGCGGCTCATGGACGGCGACCCGGCGCTGTTCAACGGCCTGGCCGAGGAGGCCCTGGCCTGCCACAAGGCGGGCATCGGGTTCGACATCGTCCCCGGCGTGAGCGCGGTCTCGGCCGTCCCGGCATACGCGGGCATCCCGCTGACCTCGAGCAGCTCGCCCGCGGTGCACGTGATCTCCGCCAACGACCGCAACGTCGACTGGGCGGCCTCGGCCGCCGACTCGGTGACGGTCGTCCTGCTCGGCCCGCCCGAGGACCTCGGCGCGGCCCTGGCGAAGCTCCTCGACGCCGGTCGCCCCGCCGACAGCCCGGTCGCGCTGACCGAGCGCGGCACGACCATCCGCCAGTCGACCCGCGTCACCACCCTCGGCGAGGTCGCCAAGGTGATGAAGTCGGTCGAGTTCCCCGCGCTCGCCGTGGTCGGCTCGACCGTGGCCATGCGCCCGGAGCTCTCCTGGTTCGAGACCAAGCCGCTGTTCGGCTGGAACGTCCTCGTGCCGCGCACCAAGGAGCAGTCCGGCCGCACCATCGCCCGGCTCGAGTCCTACGGCGCGACCGCCGAGGTCGTCCCGACCATCTCCGTCGAGCCGCCGCGGACGCCGCAGCAGATGGAGCGGGCGGTCAAGGGCCTGGTCACCGGCCGCTACGAGTGGATCGGCTTCACCTCCGTCAACGCGGTCAAGGCCGTCCGTGAGCGGTTCGAGGAGTTCGGGCTCGACGCCCGTGCCTTCGCCGGTCTCAAGATCGCGGCCGTCGGCGGCGTGACCGCCGAGGCCCTGCGCGAGTGGGGCATCGTGCCCGACCTCGTGCCGTCCGGCGAGAACTCGGCCCAGGGCCTGCTGGCCGACTGGCCGCCGTTCGACGAGGTGCTCGACCCGATCAACCGGGTCTTCCTGCCCCGCGCGGACATCGCCACCGACACCCTCGTGGCCGGCCTGCAGGAGATGGGCTGGGAGGTCGACGACGTCACGGCCTACCGCACCGTGCGCGCCGCCCCGCCGCCCGCGCCCGTCCGCGAGGCGATCAAGGGCGGCCAGTTCGACGCGGCCGTCTTCACCTCGTCCTCGACGGTGCGCAACCTCGTCGGCATCGCCGGCAAGCCGCACCCGTCGACGGTGATCGCCTGCATCGGCCCGGCCACCGCGAAGACCGCCGAGGAGCACGGCCTGCGGGTCGACGTCCTCGCGCCCGAGGCGTCCTCCGACGCCCTGGTCGACGCCCTGGCGGACTACGGCCTCGGCCTCGCGGCCGCGGCGCTCGAGGCCGGCGAGGAGGTCGTGCGCCCCTCGCGCAAGAAGGCCTCGGCACGCCGGCGGGCCCGCTGACGTGGAGCACCTGAGCAGCACGCCGCGGCCGGAGCCGGCAGGTCCGGTCCTCCGTCCGCGGCGGCTGCGCCAGTTCCCGGCCGTGCGCAGGCTCGTCGCCGAGACGCGCCTGCACCCGGCCGAGCTGGTGCTGCCCGTCTTCGTCCGTGAGGGCATCACCGTGCCGCAGCCGATCTCCGCCATGCCCGGGGTCGTCCAGCACACCCTCGACTCCCTCGTCGAGGTGGCGCAGGAGGCGGTCGAGGCCGGCATCGGCGGGCTCATGCTGTTCGGCGTCCCCGAGCACAAGGACGGCATCGGCTCGGGCGCCGACGACCCGGACGGCATCCTCAACGTCGCCCTGCGGCGCGTGGTCGAGGCCGTCGGCGACCGCACGGTCGTCATGGCCGACCTGTGCCTCGACGAGTTCACCGACCACGGCCACTGCGGCGTGCTCACCGAGCGTCGCCCCGGCCACCTCGTCGTCGACAACGACGCGACGCTCGAGCGGTATGCCGCGATGGGCCTGGCGCAGGCGCGTGCCGGTGCCCACGTGCTCGGGCTGTCGGGGATGATGGACGGCCAGGTCGCCCACGTCCGTGCGGCCCTGGACGCCGAGGGCTTCACCGACACGGTGATCCTCGCGTATGCCGCGAAGTACACCTCGGGGCTCTACGGCCCGTTCCGCGAGGCGGTGCAGTCCTCGCTGCAGGGCGACCGCGCGGCCTACCAGCAGGACCCGGCCAACGCGACGGAGTCGCTGCGCGAGCTCGAGCTCGACATCGCCGAGGGTGCCGACATGGTCATGGTCAAGCCGGCCATGCCGCACCTCGACATCGTGGCCGCGGCCGCGGCGATGTCGCCGGTTCCCGTTGCGGCGTACCAGATCTCGGGCGAGTACTCGATGATCGAGGCGGCCGCCGCGAACGGCTGGATCGAGCGCGAGCGCGCCGTCATGGAGTCGCTGCTCAACATCCGGCGCGCCGGCGCCCAGGTCATCCTGACCTACTACGCCCTCGAGGCTGCCGCGGTGCTGCGCCGGTCCGTCACGGGCTGACGCCACCGCCGGGGGCGAGGTCGGGACGCCTCCCGAGCACCCACGGACCGATCTCGCGGACGATGTGCCGCGCCTCGACGTGCATGGCCTGGACGACCTCGGGCGGGCTGGGCCGGGAGAGCAGGCGCACCCCGGCGTCCGGGTGCTCCGCGAGGCGCGCGACCCCGAAGGCCGTCGGTGGGAAGACGCGCGCGACCCAGCCGGGCGCGAAGGCCCCCGCGGTCCCGGAGATGATCACGTCCCGGGTCTGCTCGAAACCGTCGACCGGGGGCCCGGCGCGCCGGTAGTCCGCGTCGCCGTTGGTGAGACGGGACATCGTCCAGAAGTCGGCGACCGCTCGCGCCGGCAGCTGTGTCATGTCGGCCAGCGGCAGCCGTAGCGCGTCCTCCAGGCGGATCACGGCCGGCCGGTCCGGGAGCAGGTTCCACGGGTAGGCCAGGACGACCTCGTCCTCGAGCAGCTCGGTGACGAGCAGCTCGCGGTCCGGCCACGGCGGGCTGGCGACGAGCAGGTCGAGCTCGTCGCACAGGTCGTCGTGCCAGGTGCGGAGCTCGACGTCCCGGACGACGACGTGCACCCCCGGGAAGCGGGTGGCCAGGCCCGTGAGCAGCGGCGTGGTCAGCTCGACCGCCCCACCGGGCATGAGGCCGATGGTGACCGTGCCGGTGTGGCGCAGGTTCGCCGCGGTCCGGCGGGCGCTCTCGACCGCGTCGACGAGGTGCTGGGCCGGGCCGAGCAGTGCCCTGCCGGCGGCCGTGAGCTCGACGCCGTCGGTGCGGCGGACCAGCAGGGTCACGCCGAGGCTGCGCTCGAGGTCCCGCACCTGGGCGGACAGGGCCGGCTGGCTGACGTACGTCCGCGCCGCCGCGCGGCGGAAGCCCCCGTGCTCGGCCACGGCGAGGAACGCCTGGACCTGCCGCAGCTCCACGCCACCACCCCTCCCTGACCGTCCTGGGGTGCAGCCCATGGTCCGCCCGGTGCGCCTGCGTGGCAAGGACGAGTGCCGAGGTCAGCGGCGTGGGAGTGGGGTCCGTCCCGGGCGGGCCGTGTTCCCCCGTGCCCCTGACGGCCCGCCCGGTGGTCCCTCGCAGGACAGCGTTGCAGCGGCCGGGTCCGCGGGGCAGGGGGTAGGGCCAGGTTCGTGATCGTGTTTCGTGATCGGTCACCTGTCACCCGGGTGGCGATGCGCGAAACGGCGGTTGCCCGACGTCCCGCGGGACAGGATCCCGAGGGTTGTCGAGCAACCGCCGTTTCGCGGTCTGGGGTGCTGCCGGGTCAGGCGGCCTTGAGCAGCTGCACGTCCAGGGTGATCTTGATCTTCTCGGAGACGAGCACGCCGCCACCCTCGAGTGCGACGTTCCACTCCAGGCCCCAGTCCTTGCGGTTGATCTCCGCGGTGGCCTCGAAGCCGGCCTTCTGGTTGCCCCACGGGTCGGTGGCCAGGCCGTTGAAGTCCAGGTCGAAGACGACCGGCTTGGTGACGCCCTTGATGGTCAGGTCGCCCTTGAGGCTGTCCTCGGTGACCTCGGTGGAGGTGAAGCTCATGGTGGGGTTGTTCTCGACGTCGAAGAAGTCGGCGGACTTCAGGTGGGCGTCGCGGTCGGCCGAGCCGGTGTCGACGGAGGCGAGCTGGGCGACGGCGGTGACCTGCGAGTCGCTGATGACGTCGCCGACCTTGACGCTGCCCTCGAACTCCTTGAACTGTCCGCGGACCTTGCTGACCATGAGGTGGCGGGCGGTGAAGCCGAGCTCGCTGTGCGAGGCGTCGACGGTCCAGGTGCCGGCGGGGAGGTCGTGGATGCTGGCCATGGTGGGTGTCTCCTGTGGTTCGGGGTCTGCCGGGGAGGTCCCGGCTGGTTCGTCCTGTCCAACATAGCAGCCATCGTTTATATTTCAACTACTGCGGAGTGACGTGGGTCACACCCAGGCCCGGTGCCATACTCCGGGCATGAGCACCCAGGGGGAACCGCGCTGGCTCAGCGCCGAGCAGCAGCGGGCGTGGCGCGCATACCTGCGCGGCAGCCGGCTCATCGAGGAGGCCCTCGACCGGGACCTGCAGTCGCACGGCGTCCAGCTGACCGAGTACGAGATCATCTCGATGATCTCCGAGGCGCCCGGCCGCAGGCTGCGCATGTCGACCCTCGCCGACCTCGTCGTGCAGTCCCGCAGCCGGCTCACCCACACGGCGTCCCGGCTCGAGAAGCGCGGGTGGGTCCGGCGCGAGTCGTGCCTGGAGGACAAGCGCGGCGTCGAGCTCGTCCTGACGCCGGCTGGCTGGGAAGCCGTTCGCGAGATGGCCGTCGTGCACGTCGACAGCGTCCGCAAGAACGTCATCGACCCCGTGCCGCCGGAGCTGTTCCTCGCCCTCGGCCAGGCGATGGACCACATCCGCGCCGTGCTCGCCCCGGACGACGACGGCCCGCACCCCGCGGTGACCGCGGAGGCCCGCGACCACGGACCGTTCCCCGCCGACCGCTGAGAGCCCCCCGCCCTCCCACCCACCGGGCACTCAGGGACGGCTGGGACAATGGCGGGCATGACGGCATACCCCCTCGACGCCCCTGCCTCGCAGGCGCTGCTGGACCGCGCGACCTCGGTGACTCCGGGAGGCGTGAACTCGCCGGTGCGCGCCTTCCGCGCGGTCGGCGGCACGCCGCGGTTCATGGAGTCGGGCAGCGGCCCGTACCTGCGCGACGTCGACGGCCGCGAGTACGTCGACCTCGTCTGCTCGTGGGGCCCGATGATCCTGGGCCACGCGCACCCGGCCGTGCTCGACGCCGTCCGCGGGGCGATCGAGAAGGGCTTCTCCTTCGGCACCCCGAGCGAGAACGAGGTCGCGCTCGCCGAGGAGATCGTCCGCCGCGTCGAGCCGGTCGAGCAGGTGCGCCTGGTCTCCAGCGGCACCGAGGCCACGATGAGCGCGATCCGGCTGGCTCGCGGGTACACCGGCCGCTCGCTCGTCGTGAAGTTCGCGGGCTGCTACCACGGCCACGTCGACTCCCTCCTCGCCCAGGCCGGGTCGGGCGTCGCGACGTTCGCGCTGCCCGACTCCGCCGGTGTGCCCAAGGAGATGGCGGCCGAGACGATCGTGCTGCCCTACAACGACCTCGCCGCCGTCGAGGAGGCGTTCGCCGAGCGCGGCGCCGACATCGCGGCGGTCATCACCGAGGCCAGCCCCGGGAACATGGGCGTCGTCCCGCCGGCGCCGGGCTTCACCGAGGGCCTGCGCCGGGTCACCGCGCAGCACGGTGCGCTGCTCATCTCCGACGAGGTCATGACGGGTTTCCGCTGCTCGGCGAGCGGCTGGTACGGCCTCGAGGGCCCGTATGCCGCGGGGGCACCCGACCTCTTCACGTTCGGCAAGGTCATGGGTGGCGGCTTCCCGGCCGCGGCGTTCGGCGGTCGCGCCGACGTCATGGCGCTGCTCGCTCCGCTCGGCCCGGTCTACCAGGCCGGCACGCTGAGCGGGAACCCCGTCGCGACGGCAGCCGGTCTGGCCACGCTGCAGCAGTGCACCCCGGCGGTGTACGACCACCTGGGCGCCGTCGCCGACACCCTCACGGCGGCCGTCGGCGAGGAGCTGTCGAGGGCCGGCGTGCCGCACGTCGTGCAGCGGGCGGGCAGCATGTTCAGCGTGTTCTTCCGCGACGGCGCGGTCACCGACTACGACGCCGCCCGGGCCCAGCACGTGCCGGCGTTCGCCGCGTTCTTCCACTCGATGCTGGCGCAGGGGGTCTACCTGCCGCCGAGCGCGTTCGAGTCCTGGTTCGTGAGCGCGTCGCACGACGACGCCGCGGTCGAGCGCGTCGTGGCCGCCCTGCCGGCGGCGGCGTCGGCGGCCGCAGAGGCGTTTGCGACAATCGACTCGTGAGCTCCGCCCCCCACGACCGCACCGTCGTGCACCTGATGCGCCACGGTGAGGTGCACAACCCCGAGGGCGTCCTCTACGGCCGGCTCGACGGCTACCACCTGTCCGAGCTCGGCCGCGAGATGGCGCAGGCGGTCGCCGACCACCTCGTCGACCACGACGTGACCCACGTCGTCGCCTCGTCGCTGCTGCGCGCCCAGGAGACGGCTGCCCCGGTGGCGGCTGCCCACGGCGTCGCCGTGACGACCGACGACCGCGTCATCGAGTCGACCAACGTCTTCGAGGGCCACCGGGTCGGGGCGATGCGGCCCGTCGACTTCCTGCACCCGCGGCACTGGAAGCTGGTCACCAACCCCTTCAAGCCGTCGTGGGGCGAGCCGTACGCCGAGGTCGCCGGGCGCATGCTGGCCGCCATCGCGGACGCACGGGACGCCGCCCGCGGCCACGAGGCGGTGGTGGTCTCCCACCAGCTGCCCATCTGGACAGCCCGCAACGAGCTGCTCGGCAACCGGCTGTGGCACGACCCGCGCAGGCGCGAGTGCCGCCTGGCCTCCCTCACCACCCTCACGTGGGTCGGCGACGAGCTCGAGTCGATCACCTACTCGGAGCCGGCCGGTGCGCTCCTCGCCCGGTCGCAGGGAGGCACGGGATGACCGGCCGTATGCTGCGCCGGCGCCTGCTGGCGCTGCTCGTCGTGCCCGTCCTGGCTGCGGGCCTCGCCGCCTGCGGGAGCGACCCGAACTCCATCGCCGCCCAGGCCAAGGACGGCAGCCGCAAGGGCTACATCTCGCAGGACGGTGCGGTCGAGGTCATCGCCCCCGGCGACCGCGGCAAGCCCGTCGGGCTGTCCGGCACGATGCTCGACGGCAAACCCTGGGCCCTGCCGGATGCCGGCGGCGACGTCGTCGTCCTCAACGTCTGGGCGTCGTGGTGCGGACCCTGCCGCACCGAGGCCCCCGAGCTGGAGAAGTCGTGGCAGGCCGCGCAGAAGGCCGGCAAGCCGGTGACCTTCATGGGCATCAACACCCGCGACAACACCTCCTCGGCGATCACCTCGTCCAAGCGCTGGGGCATCACGTTCCCGTCGCTGGCCGACCCGTCGGGCGTGCTGATCCTCAGCCTGCAGGGCAAGGTCAGCGCGCCGCCGACGACGCTGGTGCTGGACAAGACCGGGCGGATCGCCGCGCGGGTCAACGGTGAGGTCAAGGCCTCGACCCTGACCGGGCTCGTCGACGACGTGCTGGCGAAGGGCTGAGGCACCCGGACGATGACCAGCTCGATCCCCGTCGTCGCGGCGACCGCCGCCGGCGTGCAGGACACGGTGACCTCAGGCGCGCTGCCGGTCGCCCTCGCCGTCGCGATGCTCGCCGGGTTCGTGTCGTTCGCCTCCCCCTGCGTGCTGCCGCTCGTGCCCGGGTTCCTCGGGTACGTCACGGGGCTGTCGGACGAGACGCTCGAGCAGCGTCGCCGGCACCGCCTCGTCCTGGGCGCGCTGCTCTTCGTCCTGGGCTTCACCGTCGTCTTCATCCTCGTCACCGCCTTCCTCGCCGGCGTCGGGGCGGCGCTGGTCGAGCACCGTGGCCTGCTCATGCGGGCCGGCGGGGTGCTCGTCCTGCTCATGGCCCTGGTCTTCCTCGGCGCGGGCACGCAGCGTGAGCTCAAGCTGCACTGGCGCCCCACGTCGGGCCTGGCCGGCGCCCCGCTCCTGGGCGCCGTCTTCGGGCTCGGGTGGGCGCCGTGCACCGGACCGACCCTGGGCGCCGTCACCATCCTCGCGACGACGACCGGCAACTCCTCGGCCGTCACGCGGGGCATCGTGCTCGCGGTGGCCTACTCGCTCGGCCTGGGCGTGCCGTTCCTGCTGATCGCGGCCGGCTTCGAGCGCTTCGGTTCGGTGTCGGCGTTCCTGCGCCGGCGCCAGCGCGCCATCCAGCTCTTCGGCGGCGCGCTCCTGCTCGTGATCGGCCTCATGCTCGTGACCGGGGTCTGGGAGAGCTGGACCCGCTACCTCCAGACCGCCCTCGTCGGCGGCTTCCAGACGGTGATCTGACATGGCCGACCCCACGACGATCACCCAGCCGCGCCTCGGCGCCCTGGGCTGGGCCCGCTGGACCTGGCGCAACCTCACGAGCATGCGCACCGCGCTGTTCCTCCTGCTGCTGCTGGCGATCGGCGCGCTGCCCGGCTCGATCTGGCCGCAGCGCAGCATCGACCCGGCCCGCACCTCGGACTGGATCGCCCAGCACCCCAAGGCTGGGCCGGTCCTGGACCGGCTCGGGTTCTTCGAGGTCTACGCCTCGCCGTGGTTCGCCGCCATCTACCTGCTGCTCTTCATCTCCCTCGTGGGGTGCGTGCTGCCGCGCAGCCGCGTGCACTGGCGCGCGATGCGGTCGACGCCGCCGCGCACCCCCTCGCGCCTCGAGCGGCTGGACGACTCGGCCCGGGCCGAGGTCGACGCGTCGCCCGAGCAGGTCGTCTCGGCAGCCCGCGAGGTCCTGCGCGGCCGCCGGTTCCGCGTCCACAGCCACGACGAGGCCACCGTCAGCGCGGAGAACGGCTACCTCAAGGAGACCGGCAACCTGGTCTTCCACCTCGCCCTCATCGGCGTCATCGTCGGGGTCGCCATCGGGCACCTGCTGGGGTGGAAGGGCGACGTCATCGTCCCCGTCGGCAAGTCGTTCTCGAACACGCTGTCCCAGTACGACACCTTCGCCCCCGGCCCGTGGGTCAACCCGGACACGCTCCAGCCGTTCACCATCACGGTGGACAAGCTCGACGCCAAGTTCGAGGAGAACGTCACCGGCCGTGGGCAGTTCGGCCAGCCGCGCGACTTCACGGCCCACCTCACGACCACGACCAGCCCCGGCGCGAAGCCCACGACCGAGACGGTCAAGGTCAACCACCCGCTGGAGATCGGCGGCGCGGGCGTCTTCCTGCTCGGCAACGGCTACGCGCCCGTCGTCACGGTCAAGGACGCCAAGGGCCAGGAGACCTACAGCGGTCCCGTGCCCTTCCTGGCCCAGGACAACAACTACCGGTCCGTCGGCGCCATCAAGGTCACCGGCGCCGACCCCAAGCCGCTCGGCTTCTCCGGCCTGTTCCTGCCGACCGCGGTCATCGACAAGGAGCAGGGCCCGATCTCGATCTTCCCGGACGCGAAGCGCCCGGCGCTGGCGCTGACGGTCTACGAGGGCGAGCTGCTCCCCGGCGGCCGCCCCCAGTCTGTCTACGTCCTGGACACCTCCGAGATGACCCAGCTCAAGGACGCCAAGGGCTCGCCCCTGCGGATCTGGCTCGAGCCCGGCCAGACCTACCAGCTGCCCGGCGGCCGCGGCTCGATCACCTTCGACTCGGTCGACCGGTTCGCCGGCCTGTCGATCCGGCACGACCCGGGCAAGGGCATCACCCTCGTCGCGGCGCTGCTGGCGCTCGCCGGGCTGATCGCCTCGCTCGTCGTGCGCCGCCGCCGGGTGTTCGTCCGGGTTTCCCCCGCCGAGGGTGGGGGACGTACCGTGGTGACCGTCGCCGGCCTCGCGAAGGGTGACGACGACGGCCTGCGCAAGGTCGTCGAGCAGGTGCTCGGCGAGGTCACGACACGAGCCACCGCGGCAGCCGGCACCACGGCCGACAGCCGGCCTCGAGCCACCGCCCCCACCGGCACGGAGATGGATCCACGCTCATGACGAACGAGACCTTCGCGGGCTACGCGAACCTCAGCCTCTACTCCGCCATGGCGGTCTTCACGATCGCCATGGTGTGCCACGCGATCTACCTCGCCGGGCTGCTGCCGGCGCGCGACCGCTCGGCCGCGAAGGACGCGACCTCCGCGCGGGAGCGCGAGCTGGTGGGTGCCGGTGCGCCTGCCGAGACGGTCTCCGTCCCCGCGGTGGCCACAGCGGAGGGGACCCCCTCCGACGTCCCCGAGCTGTCGAAGCGGGCCCGGTCCGCGGCCGGCATCGCCTCGACCACGACCTGGCTCGGCGGCCTCCTGCTGCTGGCCTCGGTCGTCCTGCGCGGCCTGTCGGTCGACCGCTGGCCGCTGGGCAACATGTTCGAGTTCGCCGTCATGGGCTCGATGTTCACCTCGCTCGCGTACTCGATCTGGTCCACCCGTCGCGACCTGCGCTGGCTCGGCCTGTTCATCACCGGCCCGGTGCTGCTCGTCCTCGGCATGGCCGTCGCCGTCTGGTACACCGAGGCCGCCGAGCTGCTGCCCTCGCTGAAGTCCTACTGGCTCGTGATCCACGTGACCGTCGCCGTGATCTCCACCGCGCTGTTCACGCTCGCCGCCGCGGCCACGGCCATCTACCTGCTCAAGGACGCGTTCCAGCGCTCCGGCCGGGCCTCGGTGCTCGACCGCTTCCCGGAGGCGCCCTCGATCGAGCGCACGGCATACGGGCTGCACATCGTGGCGTTCCCGCTGTGGACCTTCACCCTCATCGCCGGCGCCATCTGGGCCCGCCAGGCCTGGGCGTCCTACTGGAACTGGGACCCCAAGGAGGTGTGGACGTTCGTGATCTGGGTCGTCTACGCCGCCTACCTGCACTCGCGAGCCACGAGCGGCATCAGCCGGCAGACGGCCGCCTGGATCTCGCTGGCGGGCTACGCCTGTGTCATCGTCAACTTCGCCGTCGTCAACGTGTTCTTCGTCGGCCAGCACTCCTACTCGGGGCTCTGAGATGCTGCGCTACTCGGTCCTGCGGCTGCTGATCTTCTTCGGCGTCGTCTGCCTGCTCTGGCTGCTCGGCCTGCGCGACCGCGGCCAGGAGTGGATGCTCCTCGTGCTGTCGGCGCTGATCTCGATGGTGATCTCCTACTTCGTGCTGGCCCGGTTCCGCGAGGAGTCGACGCAGCGGCTGCAGGAGCGGATCGAGCGCCGCACCCAGGCCCGCCAGGCCGCGGCCGCCCACGGCGACGAGGCGGCCGAGGACGCCGAGGACGAGCGCACCGAGTACCGCTGACCCGGACCGGCGTGAGCCGGGAACCCGGGACGGTACCGCTGAGGTTGCCCGGCGTCAGCCGGTGACCGCGTGGCCGACGACGAGGCCGATCGCGAGCAGCACGGCATACGCGACCTCGAACAGGCCGGTGGTCGCGAGCACGGGCACGAGGTCACGGCCCGTCGCACCGCTGCGCAGCACCTGCACCGGCTTCCACGCCATGGCGAAGGCGAGCAGCGCCAGGAGGGCCCACGGCTGGTCCAGGGCCGCCACGACGACCATGGCGAGCGCCACGACGAGCAGCCCGACGTAGAGCAGCCGGGTGCCGCGGTCGCCGAGCCGCACGGCGAGGGTGAGCTTGCCGTTCTCGCGGTCGGTGGGGATGTCGCGCAGGTTGTTGGCGACGAGGATCGCCGAGGCGATGGCGCCGACGCCGACGGCGAGGGCCAGGCCGGTCCACGAGAGGTGCCCGGCCTGCGTGTAGAGGGTGCCGAGCGTGGCCATGAGGCCGAAGAAGACGAAGACGTAGAGCTCGCCGAGGCCGCGGTAGCCGTAGGGGTTGTCGCCGCCGGTGTAGCGCCACGCCGCGAGCACCGCGAGGGCGCCCAGCGGGATCATGATCCACGCCTGGCTGAGGGCCACGAGCGCCAGCCCGACCAGCGCCGCGAACCCGAAGAACGCGAACGCCATGAGCTTGACGTTCTCGGGGTCCGCCTTGTGCTGGCCGACGAGCCGCACCGGGCCGACCCGCTCGGCGTCGGTGCCGCGGATGCCGTCGGAGTAGTCGTTGGCGTAGTTGACGCCGACCTGCAGCGACACCGAGACGAGGAGGGCGAGCAGGGCCAGCCCGAGGTTGGCCTTCTCGAGCAGGTATGCCGCGGCGGTGCCGACGACGACGGGGGCGATGGCGGCGGGCAGGGTGCGTGGGCGGGCGCCGGCGACCCACTGGGCGGGAGTGGCCATTCGGTGTGCGATCTCGCTTCGGGTGGTGCGGGCGGGGCTGTCGGTCAGAGCCTACGGAGGAAGTCCGGGTCGTCGTCGGGGCCACGCGGGGCCTGAGGGCGCTGCGTTCCCCCGGGGCCGGACGGGCCGGTCGGGCCACGCTGGGGGCGCCCGGCGATGAACCAGACGACCGGCCCCACGATGGGGAAGACGAGGACGACCAGCAGCCAGATCAGCTTGGGCAGGTTCCGGACCCGGCGCTCGTCGGTCTGCACGCAGTCGACGGCGGCGTAGATCGTCAGCGCGATCGTCAGCAGCCAGGGCAGGACCCGGATCATGCCTCCATGGTCGCACGGGCGACCCGGTCGGCCTCGAGGAGGCTGGTGACCGCCCGGCGGTCCGGCTTGCCCGGCCCGCGCAGCGGGACGGCGTCCAGGACGAGCACGTGGCGGGGGAGCGCGTGCGCGGGCAGCGTGCCGCGGAGGGCCTCGCGGGCGCCGGTCAGCGTGGGCGCGTCGGCCCCGGGCGCGAGGACGAGCGCGGCGGCGACGACCTGGCCCCACTCGGGGTCGGGCAGCCCCACGACGACCGCCTCCGCGACGCCGGGGACCACCCCGGTGAAAGCGTCCTCGACGACCCGGGGGGCGACCTTGAGGCCGCCGGTGTTGACCAGGTCGTCCAGGCGGCCGTCGACGTGCCAGCGACCGGCGCCGTCGCGGTGGCCGACGTCGTCGGTGCGGAACCACCGGGTGCCGTCGGGGTCCGTGGAGAAGGCCGCGGCCGTGAGGTCGGGGCGGCCGAGGTAGCCGGTCGCGAGGGTCGCCCCGCCGAGGCTGAGCCGCCCGTCGGCGTCGGTGCGCACCAGCGCCCCGCGCAGGGGCTCACCGTCGTAGACGCAGCCGCCGCAGGTCTCGCTCATGCCGTAGGTCGTCACGACCCGGATGCCCCGCGCCCGGGCTGCGCCGAGGACGGCGGGCGGCGTGCCGGCGCCGCCGACGAGGACGCCGTCGAGGCCGGCGAGGGCCTCGGTCGCCTCGGGGTCGGCCAGCACCCGGACCAGCTGGGTGGGCACGAGGGCGGTGTAGCGGCGGGGAGCCGCCCCGCCCGCTGCCACCGTGGGCCCCGGGGTCGCGGCCATCCGGGCGACGGCGCGGGTCAGGGCGGCTGTGGTGAAGCCGTCGGAGAGGTCGACGAAGTGCGGCTCGGTGCCCGCCGCGAGGCAGCGCAGCATCACCTGCACCCCGGCGATGTGGTGCGGCGGCATGGCCAGCAGCCAGGTGCCCAGGCCGCCGAGGCGGTCGTGCGTCGCGTCGGCCGAGGCGCCCAGTGCCTCGGCCGGGAGCATGGCCAGCTTGGGGGTGCCGGTCGACCCCGAGGTGCCGACGACCAGCGCGGTGCCCTCGTCGGGGACGGCGCCGGCGGGTAGCTCGGGTGGGGCGCCCCACGGTGCGCACGGCAGGACCGCAGGACCGGTGCCCTCCAGCGCCGCCTGCAGCGCCGGCAGCGCCGCGCGCGCCTGCTCCCCGGCGGGGATCGGCAGCGCTCGCAGGGTCGTCACGGGGTCGACGCTACTGCGCGGGCCGTCCATGGACGGCCCGAGGGTTCGGCGGGACGATGGGCAGCGGGAGGTGGACGATGGACGAGCAGTTCGCGGCATACATCGACCGGGTTCGCACGCACCGCGCCGAGCTGCGCGACTCGGTGGCCGCCGTCGACGAGGCGCTGGCGTCCCCGCTCGCGCGCGGCGGCGCCTGGCGCGAGCGCGTGCGGGCCGCGCTGGCCGAGCTGGCGCACGACTTCCGCGACCACGTCGAGCTGACCGAGCGCCCCGGCGGGCTCTACGAGTCGATGGCCCGGGACAGCCCGCGGCTGGGGGGCCAGATCCGTCGGCTCCGCCGCGAGCACGACCGCTTCCGCGAGGACATCGACGCCTACCTGGCGGTGCTCGAGCACGGCGGCACGATGGCCGACCTGCCGGTGTTCCGCGAGGAGGTCACCACCCTGCTGGGGCAGCTGGTGCGGCACCGGCAGAAGGGCGCAGACCTGGTGTACGAGGCGTTCGAGGTGGACCTGGGCGGGTCCGGGTAGGACGACCTCCGGTGCCGGGACGGCTCGGGCGGGGTGCCGACGGCTCAGAAGTACCAGGGGAAGGGGGACCAGTCGGGGTCGCGCTTCTCGAGGAACTGGTCGCGGCCCTCGACGGCCTCGTCGGTCATGTACGCCAGGCGGGTCGCCTCGCCGGCGAACACCTGCTGCCCCATGAGCCCGTCGTCGACGAGGTTGAACGCGAACTTGAGCATCCGCTGCGCCTGCGGGCTCTTGCCCAGGACCTCGCGGGCCACCTCGAGCGCCGTGGCCTCGAGCTCGGCGTGGTCGGCGACGAGGTTGACCGCGCCCATCCGGTGCATGTCCTCGGCGGTGTACGTACGGCCGAGGAAGAAGATCTCGCGGGCGAACTTCTGCCCGACCATGCGGGCGAGGTAGGCCGAGCCGTACCCGCCGTCGAAGCTGCCCACGTCGGCGTCGGTCTGCTTGAACCGGGCGTGCTCCCGGCTCGCGATCGTGAGGTCGCAGACGACGTGCAGGCTGTGGCCGCCGCCGGCCGCCCAGCCGTTGACCACGGCGACGACGACCTTGGGCATGGTGCGGATCAGCCGCTGCACCTCCAGGATGTGCAGCCGCCCGCCCATGGCCCTGACCCGCGCCTCGTCGACGGTGTCGGCGGTCTCGCCCGTGGCGTACTGGTAGCCGGAGCGGCCGCGTATGCGCTGGTCGCCCCCGGAGCAGAACGCCCACTTGCCCTCGCTGCCCGTGCCGGCCGGGCCGGGGCCGTTGCCGGTGATGATCACGCAGCCGACGTCGGGCGTCATGCGGGCATGGTCGAGCGCGCGGTAGAGCTCGTCGACGGTGTGCGGGCGGAACGCGTTGAGCACCTCGGGCCGGTCGAAGGCGATCCGGACCGCGCCGACGTCCTTGGCCCGGTGGTAGGTGATGTCGGTGAAGTCGAACCCGTCGACCTCGTCCCACGCCGCCGGGTCGAAGGTGTCGCTGACGCTCGTCTGCTCGCTCACCCGGGCGAGCCTAACGGCGGGGTGCGGGCGGTATGCGGCGTGGTCGGCGGGGCGGCGGCGGGGCCGGGGGCTGGTCGCTGTCGGTGGAACGGCCTAGCGTCCCGGTATGGCCCTCCGCTGGTACTCCGTCGTCGTCGACTCCCACGACATCGCCGCGCAGGCGCGCTGGTGGGCCCAGACCCTGGACTACGTGATCGTCTTCGAGAACGACGAGGAGGTCGCGGTGATCCCCAGGCACATGTCGCAGGACCCCATCACGGACCCGCACGAGTGGGGGCGGCAGGCGCAGGGCCTGGTGTTCGTGCGGGTCCCCGAGGAGAAGTCGGTGAAGAACCGGCTGCACATCGACCTCGCGCCGCACAGCAGCCAGGACCGCGACGCCGAGATCCGGGCCCTGCTCGACCGCGGCGCCACCCTGGCCGACGTGGGGCAGGGCGACGCGCCGTGGACGGTCCTGCGCGACCCGGAGGGCAACGAGTTCTGCGTGCTGTCCAGCCGCGAGCGCTGAGGTCGGCGGCGGGCGTCAGCGGCCGACCGGACGCCTCCGCCCGGGAACACCCGTCAGGCGGCGAGCGCCTTCTCGATGTCCTTGGCGATGTCGGCCGGCTTGGTCGTGGAGCCGTAGCGCTTGACGACCTGGCCGTCGCGGCCGACGAGGAACTTGGTGAAGTTCCACTTGATCGCGCTGCCCAGCAGGCCGCCCTTCTCCGAGCGCAGCCACTTCCAGACCGGGTGGGCGCCGTCGCCGTTGACCTCGACCTTGTCGAACATCGGGAAGCTCACGCCGTAGTTGCGCTGGCAGAACTGGCCGATCTGGTCGGCGTCGCCGGGCTCCTGGCCGCCGAACTGGTTGCAGGGGAAGCCCAGCACGACCAGCCCCTGATCGCCGTACTCGCGGTAGAGCTGCTCGAGCCCCTCGAGCTGCGGCGTGAACCCGCACTCGCTGGCCGTGTTCACGACCAGGGCGACCTTCCCGGCATACGTGGAGAGGTCCTGCTCGGCACCCTCGAGGGTGGTGGCGGAGAAGTCGGACAGCGTGGGCATGGGGCTCCTGACGTCGGGGGGACTCGTCCGAACGCTATTCGGCGTGGGGGTGCGCCCGGATTGCCGGGTCCGCGCAGTGGGGCTCGGTCCGGACGCGTGCGTGCCGGGTCTGCCGGTCTGGTGGAATGACGTCATGACCGACCTCCCGCCGCTCGCGGAGCTGCTCGACGGGATGCGGGTGGTGTCCATCCCCATGCGGACCCGCTTCCGCGGGGTGACGGTCCGCGAGGCGGCCCTGCTGCGGGGGCCGGCCGGCTGGGGCGAGTTCTCGCCGTTCCTCGAGTACGCCGCGCCGGAGGCCGCGCGCTGGCTCGCCGCCGGGGTCGAGGCCGCCTGGCAGGGCTGGCCCGAGCCCGTCCGGGCCGAGGTGCCGGTGAACGCGACCGTGCCCGCGGTGCCGGCCGAGCGGGTCCCCGAGGTGCTGGCGCGGTACGACGGCACCACCACCGCCAAGGTGAAGGTGGCCGAGCCCGGCCAGGCCCTGGCCGAGGACCTCGCCCGGGTCGCCGCCGTGCGCGACGTGCTGGGCGCGCGCGGCCGCATCCGGGTCGACGCCAACGGTGCCTGGTCGGTCGACGACGCCGTCCGTGCCCTGACCGCGCTCTCCGTCCACGACCTGGAGTACGCCGAGCAGCCGTGCGCCACGGTGCCGGAGCTCCGCGACCTGCGCCTCGCGCTCGCCCGCGGCGGGGTCGACGTCCCGGTCGCGGCCGACGAGTCGATCCGCAAGGCCGACGACCCCCTCAGGGTCGCCCGTGAGGGTGCCGCCGACGTCGTGGTGGTCAAGGTCGCCCCGCTGGCGGGGGTGCGCCGGGCGCTCGACGTCGTGGCCGAGTGCGGACTGCCGGCGGTCGTCTCCTCGGCGCTCGACACCAGCATCGGCATGCGAGCCGGCGTGGCCCTGGCCGCGGCACTGCCGGACCTGCAGCACGCGTGCGGCCTCGGGACGGTGGCGCTGCTCGAGGGCGACGTCACGAGCGACCCGCAGGTCCCCGTCGGAGGCGTCATCCAGGTGCGCGACGCCGTGGCCGACGCGGCACTGCTCGACCGGTGGGCGGCACCCGAGGACCGGGTGGGCTGGTGGCGCGAGCGGGTGGCGGCGGCGCACGCCGTGCTCGCCGGCTGAGGTCCCGGACGCCGCTGCGTGACGCGACGGCGGACCCGATCGCCGCTACGGTCGGTCGGGTGAACATCGTCTTCGTCGAGCCGGGGTTCCCGGCCAACCAGCGCCGGTTCGCACTCGCCCTCGCCTCGGTGGGGGCGAACGTCTTCGGGATCGGCGAGTCCGACGAGTGGGCGCTCGACGACGAGCTGCGCGGAGCCCTGTCGGGCTACTACAAGGTCGGCTCGGTGACGAACCTGCGCGAGATGACCGACGCCGCGAGGTTCATCCAGTCCAAGGTGTGGGTCGACCGGCTCGAGGCCACGGTGGAGGCGCACACGATGGTCGCCGCACAGGTGCGCGAGGCGACCGGCATACCGGGCACGTCGGTGCACACGACGTGGCTGTGCCGCGACAAGCCGTCGATGAAGGAGGCGCTGCGCCAGGCCGGCGTCCCGACGGCGGCCTCGGCCGCCGTCGACCACGCCCACGAGGCCTGGGAGTTCGCGGAGCGGGTGGGCTACCCGCTCGTCCTCAAGCCGCGCGACGGCGCCGGCGCCAAGGACACGGTGCGCGTCGACGACGACGCCGAGCTGGCGCACGCCCTCACCGACTTCGGGTCGCACGGCGCGACCTCGATCGCGATCGAGGAGTTCGTCGAGGGGCACGAGGGCTTCTACGACACCATCGCCCACGAGGGGGGCGTCGTCCACGACTGGACGACCCACTACTACCCGAACGTCCTCGAGGCGATGCGCACCCGCTGGATCTCGCCGCAGTTCGTCACGACGAACCGGATGGCGGACTCGCCGTTCTACGACGAGGTGCGCGACCTCGGGCAGCGGGTCATCGAGGCGCTCGGGATCGGCACCAGCGCCACCCACATGGAGTGGTTCCACGGGCCCAAGGGCCTGAAGTTCTCCGAGATCGGCGCCCGGCCGCCGGGCGTCGGCTGCTGGGACCTGTACTCGGCGAGCAACGACGTCGACGTCTACCGCGAGTGGGCGCACGTCATCGTGCACGGGACGCCCGAGCGCCGGATGGGCCGGCCCTACTCGGCCGGGATCATCGCCCTGCGGCCCGACCGCGACGGGCGGATCGTCGGCCACAGCGGGCTGCACGAGATCCGGGACCGCTACAACGAGTGGGTGATCGACGCGTACTTCCCGCCCGAGGGCCACCTGACCCAGCCGGTGGAGGCCGGCTACATGGCCAACGCCTACGTCCGGATGCGCCATCCGGACTACGACGTGCTGCGCGGGATGCTCGACGACGTGGGCCGCACGGTCCAGGTCCACGCGGTTGCCTGCTGAGGCGCCTGCTGCACCATGCGCACCGTGCTGCTGGGTCCCCAGCGCTTCATGACGACCGCGGGCACCGCCCTGCGCTCCCTCGGTGTCGAGGGCCCGGTCGCGACGATCAACGCGGGCTGGGAGGAGCGTGAGGACGACGTCGCCGAGCTCGACAGCGTCCTCGGCGGCGACACCCGGCACCTGCGGCTGCACCACCGCATGTTCGACGTCCTCGAGAAGGACCCCGCCTTCGCCGCCGCCGGCCTCGCCTTCCGGGACCGGCACGACGCGCTGCTCTCGGTCTACCGCCTGCGGCTCCAGGGCGCGCTCGACGACGCGTACGCCCTCCAGCGGCGCGGGGCCGGTTTCGACGCCCTCGACGACGCGGTGGAGGTCGTGCGGCACGTCGACCGCTGGTATGCCGCGAAGCTCAAGGAGCTCTACGCGGACCTCGACGCCACGGCCCCGATCGACGACAGCGGCGTGATCGGCTGGCACCGCGGGGAGATCGCGGCCCTGCTGGCGGGTTCGGCGGCGCTCGCGCTGACCGGCGGCCACGTCGGGACGTTGCTGCGGGCATTGCGGCTCTTCGCGATCCGCATTCCCGACGAGCTGCCCGTCGTGGCCTGGTCGGCCGGCGCGATGGCGTTGACCGAGCGGGTGGTGCTCTTCCACGACCACGGGCCGGAGGGCGCGAGCGAGGCCGAGGTGTACGACCGCGGGCTGGGCCGGGTGCGTGGGGTCGTCGCACTGCCGCACGCCCGTCGGCGGCTGCGGCTCGACGACCCGGCGCGGTGCGCGGTGCTGGCGCGCCGCTTCGGGGAGCAGCACTGCGTCCTGCTCGACGACGGGACCGCGATCGAGCTCGGCGAGGACGGCGGGCTGCCGCCCGGGGCGCGCGTCCTCGGGCTCGACGGTGCGGTCCACGACATGCGCGAGGCGTTGCGGTGAGCGGCCCGGGACGCCGTGCCACGGTGCATGGCGGAGAAGAGGTGGTCCGGTGAGCGGCAGGCTGGCGGTCAACCGGCTGCGCGACCGCCTGCCCGTGGGGTCGGCGTCCGTGGACCGGTTCGTCGCCCGGTACGGCGCGCCGATCGTCGAGGGGGAGCGCGTCACCTTCCTGTTCCGGGGCGAGGCCGACGAGGTGCGGGTGCGGCACCGCGTGGTGGGCCTGACCGACCCGCTGCCCATGCGGCTCCTGCCCGGCACGGACCTGTGGGCCGTCACGACCGAGCTGCCGAGCGGGTCGCGGGTCGAGTACCAGCTGGAGACCCGCCGCGGCGACCACTACGAGACGTTCAACGACCCGCTCAACCCCCGGGTCGCGCACTCACCCGTCGGGTCGAGCTCGGTGTGTGCCGCGACCGGGTACGAGGTGCCCGACTGGGTGCACGACGACCCCGAGGCGCGGCAGGGCGAGATCGTCGAGGACACGTTGCGCTCCAAGGCGCTCCGGCGTGAGCAGCCGGTGAGGCTGTACCTGCCCGCCCGGTACACGACGGCCCAGCGCTACCCGCTCCTCGTCGTCCACGACGGCACGGACTACCTCGACTACGCGGCGATGAAGACCGTGCTGGACAACCTCATCCACCGGCTCGACGTGGCCCCGCTGGTCGCGGCGTTCGTCCCCCCGCGGGACCGGCTCAGGGAGTACCCCAACCACGCACCGCACGCCCGGTTCATCGCGAGGGAGCTGCTCCCGACCCTCGCCGAGCGCCTGCCCCTGGTCGACGACCCCGCCGGCCGGTGCCTCATGGGCAGCAGCTTCGGCGGGATCGCGTCGCTGTCGACGGCGGTGCGCTACCCGGGGGTGTTCGGCTCGCTGTTCCTGCAGTCGGCGTCGCTGGTCTTCACGGACATCGGGACGGACCACGGTGGCGGGCCGCCGTTCGACCCGGTGGTGAAGTTCGTGAACCGGTACCGCGCCAAGCCGACGGCCCCGGTCGAGCGGATCTTCATGTCGTGCGGCACGTACGAGCCGCTCATCACGCCGAACCGGTCGATGGTGCAGGTGTTCCGCGCCGCGGGCATGGACGTGAAGTACGTCGAGGCGCGCGACGGCCACAACTGGGAGGACTGGCGCGACCGGCTGCGCGACGGCCTCTCGTGGCTGTTCCCCGGGCCGCAGAAGTTCGTCTACGAGTGAGGAGCCCGACGTGAAGGTGACCGAGCGCTGGCACTCGGACCGCATGGACCGCGACGTCACCCTGGTCCGCTGGGGTCACTACGGCGCGCCCGTGCTGCTCCTGCCGACCGCGGGTGGCGACGCCGAGGAGGTCGAGCGCAACCAGCTCGTCGGCCACCTCTGGCCGATGGTCGAGGCCGGCCGGGTCAAGGTCTACTCCTGCGACAGCGCGGCGGGGCAGGCGATGATGCGCGGCGAGGGCTCGACCGACCACCGGCGCTGGCTGTTCGACGCCTACCAGCGCACGGTCGCCGAGGAGGTCGTGCCGGCCATCCAGGCCGACTCCTCCGCCCAGCCCGTCGTCGTCGCCGGCGCCTCGATCGGCGCCTTCAACTCCCTCGCGCTTCTGTGCCGCTTCCCCCACCTGTTCGGGGCAGCCGTCTGCATGAGCGGGACGTACTCGATCGAGCGGTTCATCGGCGGCCGCTTCACCGACGACTTCTACCACGCCTCGCCGCTGCACTTCCTGCCCGGACTCGAGGGCCCGCAGCTCGACACCCTGCGCACCCGGTTCGTCGTCCTGGCGACGGGGTCGGGTCGGTGGGAGGACCCGAGCGGCGCGTGGGAGGTGGCCGGGGTGCTCGGCGACAAGCGGGTGCCCAACCGCGTCGACGACTGGGGTCCGTCCTACGACCACGACTGGCCGACGTGGTGGGAGATGCTGCCGCTCTACCTCGACGACCTGGTCCCGTGAGCGGGGACCTCGCCGCGCGGCTGGCCGCGGCCGTGGAGGCCGGTATGCCGCGGGTGCGCGACGACCTCGCGCGGCTCGTCGGCTGCCGGTCGGTCGCCAACCCGGCGATCGAGCCGGTGGAGGAGTGCCGGCGAGCGGCATCCCTGGTCGTCGAGCTTCTGAAGGAGGTCGGGCTCGACGGCGTCGAGGCGTTGCCCGCCCCGGACGGGTCGCAGGCCGTGGTGGGTCGCACCGCCGGACCGGTCGGCGCTCCCCGCGTCCTGCTGTACTCCCACCACGACGTCGTCCCGGTCGCGGACCCGGGTGCCTGGACGGTGCCGCCGTGGGTGCTGACCGAGCGCGACGGCCGTTGGTACGGCAGGGGATCCGCCGACTGCAAGGGCAACCTCATGGCCTCCGTCCTGGCCCTGCGGGCGCTGCGCGAGGTGCTGGGGGCGTGGCCGGTCGAGGTCGCGGTCGTGTGCGAGGGCTCCGAGGAGCAGTCGAGCGGCGGCATGGAGGCGCTGGCCCGTCAGTCGCCCGAGCTCGTCGACTGCGACGCCCTCCTCATCGCCGACACCGGCAACGTCGAGCTGGGGCTGCCGACGCTGACCACGTCGCTGCGCGGCACCGGCAGCGTGCTGGTCACCGTCCGCACGATGGAGCACGCCGCGCACTCCGGGATGTTCGGCGGTGCCGCGCCCGACGCGCTGCAGGCCCTCGTCGCGACGCTGGCGACCCTGCGCGACGACACCGGCGAGACCACCGTCGACGGCCTCGACCACTCGGGGACGTGGGACGGGAACCCGTTCGAGGAGAGCAGGTTCCGCCAGGACGCCGCCCTGCTCGACGGCGTCGACCCCCTCACCGGCGACGGCACGGTCGCCGACCTCCTGTGGGCGCGCCCGGCGGCCACCGTGATCGCCCTCGACGCCACACCGGTCTCCCAGGTGGCCGCAGCGGTGCACGCCGAGGCCCGGGCGGTCGTGAACCTGCGCGTGCCACCCGACGTCGACGCCGCGGAGGCCCAGCGGCTCCTGGTCGAGCACCTGGTGCGGCACACCCCCTACGGCGCCCACGTCGATGCCAGGCCGGTGTCGCTGGGCCACGGCTTCCGCGCTCGCACCGACGGCCCGGCATACGCGGCCATGGGACGGGCGATGCACACGGCGTTCGGGCGCGACGTGGTCACCACCGGCCAGGGCGGCTCGATCCCGCTCGCCACGGCGCTCGCCGAGCTGGTCCCGCACGCCGAGATCCTCCTGCTCGGGGTCGAGGAGCCGGCCTCGCGCATCCACGCCGTCGACGAGTCCGTCGATCCCGGGGAGCTGCAGCGGACGGCCCTGGCGCAGGCGCTCTTCCTGGCCGACCTCGGCGGCCTGCTCGGCGCGGAGGGGGCCGACGCGTGAGGGTGCGCTGGGTGTGGGCGTTCCTCGACCTGCCCGCGGCTGGGTACGAGGAGGGGTTGGAGTTCTGGCGGGCCGTGACGCGCACCCGCGTCTCCCCGCGACGGGGAGAGGCCGGCCAGTTCGCCACGCTGCTGCCGCAGCGAAGGGACGCGTGGGTCAAGGTGCAGCGGGTCGGTGGCCCGGGCGGCATCCACGTCGACCTCGACGTCGAGGGCCCGCTGGAGGGGGCGCGCGACGAGGCGGTCGCGTTGGGGGCGACCGTGCTGCACGAGGACTTCGAGGAGGGCGTGCTGGGGGTCGTCGTGTGCCGGTCGCCGGGCGGCTTCGTCTTCTGCCTCACCCGGTGGCACCCCGAGGAGCACGGCGAGGGACAGGTCAGGGACGGCCAGGACAGCCTGCTCGACCAGGTCTGCCTCGACATCCCGCCGAGCCGGTATGCCGCCGAGGTCGCCTTCTGGTCGGCGCTCACCGGGTGGGCGGTGCAGGACGTGGACTCCCCGGAGTTCGAGCGGCTGGCGTGGCCCGACGGGATGCCGGTCCGGTTCCTGCTGCAGCGGCTCGACGAGGACGGGGGACCGGTGCGGGGTCACGTCGACCTCGCCTGCCTCGACCGCGAGGTCGAGGCGGCCCGGCACGTGGCCCTCGGCGCCGAGCGCGTCGGGCCCGGTGACGGGTGGGTCGTCATGCGGTCGCCCGACGGCCACGCGTACTGCTGCACCGGTCGCCACCCCCTGACCGGCGGAGCGCCGCCGGGCTGAGCCCTGCCCCCGAGTGCCCTTGGTGTGGGTGCCGCCCGTGGGACGGGGGTCCGAGCGGGCTGTCCACGTGAGCCGCGTTCGCGCCCGGCTGTCCACAGCAGGGACGTCGTGTCGGGCTCGTCCACAGGGGAGGCCACGCGGGGGACGCAGCCGCGGGCCGGGCGCGCACGCTGGCGGGGTGGAGGCAGACCCCGGGCGGCTCCGAGCACTCGCGGCCGCGGTGCGCGAGGAGGCGGTGCGTGTGCGCGGGGCGGTGAGGCGGCTCGACGGCCTGCGCGACGTGCCGTGGCACTCGCCCGCGGGCGCGCTGTTCCGTGACCGGGTCGGGGAGCGGGCCCACGCCCTGCGCGTGACGGCCGCCCGTCTCGACTCCGCCGCCGACCTCCTCGACGCCCACGCCCGGCAGGTCGACGTGGTGGTGGCCGAGCTGGCGTCCGCTGCTCGGGCGACAGCTCACACCGCCGGCCAGGCGGTCGAACGGGTCGGGCGCACCGTGCTGAGGGGACTCGATGGCTGAGGCGCCGGGAGCCCCGTCGGTCCGGGTGCACGGTGGCGCCGCGGGCACCGCGGTGCAGCTCTCCGCGGTCGAGGACGCGGCGCGGGTCCTGGCGCTGGAGGCGACGGCCCTGGGGGCGGTCTGCGTGCGGCTCACGACGGTGGCGGTCGACCCGTGCCTGGTCGCCAGCGCGGCGCTGGCACCCCTCAGCGCCGCGCGGGCCCAGGCGGCGCTGGCCCTGGCTCGCGGGCCGGTCGGTGCCGGCGGCCAGGCCGCGGCCCTGCTCGGCCTGTCGGCTGGGGCCGCGGGTGCGGTCGAGGCCTACCGCGCGACGGAGCGCGCCGTCGCGGCCTCGGTGGAGGTCGCCCAGGACGTCGCGTTCGTCGCCCTCGCCCGCGCAGCGCCGGAGCTCGCCGTGGGGGTGTTCGCCCTGCACGCTGCCGGGGTCGACGTCGCGGGCGCGGCCGACGAGGCCGTGTTCGACGTCCCGGGGGTGGCCGACCTCGCCGGAGGGGTCGACGGCCTGGTCGAGCTGGCGCCCACGCTCCTGCCCCTCGCCCGCTGGCTGCCGACCGCAGACCGGCCCGCCGGCGACTACGAGGCCGCCCTCCGCGTCATCGCCGAGACCGCCGCGGCGGCGGGCCTGCTGCGCGAGACCGGTGGCGCCGTCGTCACCCGGGAGGCGTACCCACGGCCAGGCGCTCTGGCCCCGCACGACCTCGCCTCCCTCGCGGACGACCTCGGCAACCTCAGCGACGGCGAGCGCTACCCGGGGCACGTGCGGGTCGTCGAGGTGCCGCAGCCCGACGGCAGCTCGGCCTGGCTCGTCGAGGTCAGCGGCACCCAGGAGTGGGGCGGCGAGGCGGGGGACAACCCGTTCGACGCCACGTCGGACGTGCGGCTCATGGCGGGCCAGTCCACGGCGCTCGCGCAGGGTGTGACGGCAGCGCTCGACGAGGCCATGGCCGAGACGGGCCGCGACACCTCGGGCGAGCCGGTCCTGCTGGCCGGGCACAGCCTGGGCGGGATCGTGGCTGCGGGGTTGGCCTCCTCGACGCGGTTCCGGGCGTCCCACCGCGTCACGCACGTCGTGACCATGGGCTCGCCGGTCGGGCGCATGCCGGTCCCCGCGGACGTGTCGGTCCTGTCGCTCGAGCACGTGCAGGACGCCGTGCCGCGCCTGGAGGGTCAGGCCAACCCCTACCGACGCGAGTGGGTCACGGTCACCCGCGACCTGCGCGGCGGTCCCGTCCACACGGCCAGCGGTGCCCACGCCACGCGCGAGTACGCGCGCACGGCCGCACTCGTCGACTCGGCGACGGACCTGTCGACCGTGGCGTGGCGCGAGGGCAGCAGGGAGTTCCTGGTGCCGCGCGAGGGGACCGCGCCCATCGTGCGCGACTACCGCGTCGCCCGTGTCCTTGGCGTCCCCGGCGTCCCCGAGGCCGGCCGATGAGCGGACGAGGTCGGGCGGCGTGTCAGGTGGTGGCTGGGCGAGGTCGGGCGGCGTGTCAGGCGCTGGCCAGCCCGGCCCCACGCTCCACGAGGTGGCTCCGCAGGGACGCCACGGCCCGGGCGCGGGCACCGGCGAGCGCGGCACCCGGCACGGTCGCCGGGCCGACCCCGACCGGGCGCCGGGCGTCCCGCACGCGCTCGCGCACCGCCTCGACGACCGTCGGGTCCCCACCCCAGGACCCGCCCAGGACGACCTCCTGCGGGTCGGTGAGGGCGACGAGGGCCGACACGACGTCCGCGACCGCTGTCGCGAGGACGCGCAGCGTCCGTGCGCCACCGGCGGCGCCTCCGTGCACGACCTCCAGCAGCCGGTCGACGTCGATGGCGGTGCCACCCTCGTGCCGCAGCCCCAGCTCGGCGAACACCTCGGTGAACGCCGTCGCGCGTCCACGCGCACCGGTGACGACGACGTGCGCGACCTCGCCCGCCAGGCCGTGCGCGCCCTCCAGCACCCGGCCGTCCGCCACCACCGCGCACCCCAGCCCCTCGCCGAGGTACAGGTAGGCGAAGTCCGCGGGGGTCGCGTCCGGGCCGGTCGCCGCGTGGGCGGCTGCGTCGGCCGCCGCGCCGGTCGCGGTGTCGTCCGAGCCGCCGGAGGCCTGCGGCACCCGCGCGGCGAGCTCGGCCAGGGCGGACCAGTTGACGTCGTTGCCCACCACGACCGGTCCCTCGACGAGGTCCGCCAGCACGGCCGCGGGGTCGAGGGCGCCCACGAGGAACGGCGCGTCGGGCAGGTGCACCAGACGTCCCGTCGCCCGGTCCACGGGGTCGGCGGCGCTGACGACCGCGAGGAGCACAGGCCCGGCGCCCTCCTCCCGAGCCGCCTCCACGGCAGACCGCGCCGCCCGCTCGAGCGCGCGTGCCGCTGTCGCCGGACGGGCGGGCCGGGACACCTGCGCCGTGCCCCGTCCGACGACCGCACCCCGCACGTCGAGCACCTCGGCGACGACTCCCTCGGGGGCGATCGCGACGGCCATCGCGGTGCCGGTTCCCGGCGCGAGGTCGTAGTACAGGCCCGCCCGCCCCGGACCGCTGCTGCGCTCGCCGGTGTCGGCGAGGACCCCGGCCGCCTCCAGCCGCCGGACGCTCTCGGCCACGGTCGGCTTCGACAGCCCCGTGGTGCTCGCCAGCGCCGCCCGGGTCAGCCGCCCGTGGTCGACCACCGCGCCCACCACGTGGCTGTCGGTGAGCCGTCGCAGGAGGTCCAGCGACGGCTTCTCGGGAGTCATGCGGTCATTCTAGTAAGGACTGTTGCCCAAACAGCAGGAACCGGCTAGCCTCACGTTTGGTAAGGAGTCCTACCGAAGGAGCTGTCATGACCTCGCCGGCGTTCACGACCACCCGCCCCGAGCTGCCGCACTGGGAGACCGTCCCGGCGGACCTGTCCGGCGCCATCCGCGAGGTCAAGGCCGCGCTGCGCGCCCGCATCGAGGCGTCGGGTCGAACGGTCGAGGAGGTCTTCGGCGTCGTCGAGCGGCTCGTCGCCGACCGGGTCGCCGAGATCACGGCGGCCAAGGAGCGTGGCGAGCAGGTCTGGCCGGTGATCGACTACGCCGACATCGAGGCCGGCACCGTCACGCCCGAGCAGGTGGCCCTGCTCAAGCGCCGCGGCTGCCTCGTCGTGCGCGGCCACTTCCCGCGCGAGCAGGCGCTGCAGTGGGACCGCGACATCGTCGACTACGTCGAGGGCAACGGGTTCTTCGAGGCCTACCGCGGCCCGGGCGACGACTTCTTCGGCAGCGTGGGCTCCAAGCCCGAGATCTACCCGATCTACTGGTCGAGCGCCCAGATGCAGGCCCGCCAGAGCGACCGGATGGCCACCGTCCAGGGCTTCCTCAACTCCCAGTGGGTGTCCGAGTCCGACGGGGTCCGGTGGTTCGACCCGCACCGCGACTCCCTCTACCCCGACCGCATCCGCCGGCGCCCCGAGGGCGCCGACTCCGCGGGTCTCGGCACCCACCTCGACCCGGGCACCCTCGACCTGTGGATGACGCAGGCCTACCAACAGGCCTTCCGCCACCTCTTCGACGGCACCGTCGAGCAGTACGACCCCTGGGACGCCAGCCACCGCACCGACGGCCCGCAGTACCCCGGCTCCACGATGTGCTCGGTCTTCCGCACCTTCCAGGGCTGGACGGCACTGTCCGACATGGACCACGACCAGGGCGTCCTGCACACCGTCCCGATCCCCGAGGCGATGGCCTATCTCATGCTCCGCCCGCTGCTCGACGACGTGCCGGACGACGAGATGTGCGGCGTCACGGTCAACCAGGTGTTCCCTGCCGACTGGAAGTGGCACGCGCTGCTCATGGAGGGCCTCGCCGGCATCCCCGACGTGAAGGCCGGCGACTCCGTCTGGTGGCACTGCGACATGGTCCACAGCGTCGCGCCCGTCCAGGACCAGAAGGGCTGGGGCAACGTCATGTACATCCCCGCCGCCCCGTGGTGCCCGCGCAACGAGCGGTATGCCGAGAGCGTCCGCGAGGCGTTCCTCACCGGGTCCAGCCCGAGTGACTTCCCCGAGGAGCACTACGAGCGCGAGTGGCCGGACCGGTTCCACGTCGAGGACCTCAACGAGACCGGTCGCCGGGGCCTCGGCCTGCAGTGACGGGGCTCGGTCGGCGGCGGCCGGCCGGCTGACACAATCCCCGGTGTGAACCCGTCGACCGCGCTGGCCACCGTCGTCGTCGACGAGCTGGTGCGCCAGGGCGTGCGGCACGTCGTGCTGTGCCCCGGGTCGCGGTCTGCCCCGTTCGCGTATGCCGTGCTCGCCGCCGAGCGCGCGGGTCGCCTCACGATGCACGTCCGCGTGGACGAGCGGTCCGCGGGGTTCCTCGCCGTCGGGCTGGCCAAGCTGACGCGGGTTCCGGCCGTGGTCGTCACGACGTCCGGGACCGCGGTGGCGAACCTGCACCCCGCCGTCCTCGAGGCCCACCACGGTGTGGTCCCGCTCGTGGTGCTGTCCGCCGACCGCCCCGTCGAGCTGCGCGGCACCGGCGCGAACCAGACCACGACCCAGCCGGGGATGTTCGCCGACGCCGTCCGCTGGTCCGCCGACGTCGCCGCACCGGAGGCCACCGAGGCCGACGGGGCCGTGGCGGAGGCGGTCGCCTGGCGCAGGGCGGCGCGCGAGGCCGTGGCCGCCGCGACCGGGACCCGCTCGGGCCCTCCCGGGCCCGGCGAGCCCGGTCCTGTCCACCTCAACGTCCAGCTCCGCGAACCGCTGGTGCCCACCGACGCACCCGCCTGGCCCGGCACGTGGGATCCGCTGGCCGACCCGTCGCAGGCCGACGGGGCGCCCACGGCCCCGGCCGTCGCGGCCTCCTCGACCGCCGCGGTCGCCGTCGACCCGCAGCCGGCACGCACCCTCGTTGTCGTCGGCGACCTGCCCGAGCCGGACCAGTTCGAGCGCGCGGTGCGCTGGGCGACCAGCCACGGGTGGCCCGTCCTGGCCGAGCCGTTCGGCCCGCACCCGCGGCAGGGCGTCCTGCCCCACGGCCACCTCGTCCTCGCCGACCCGGACTGGCTCGACGCCCACGCGCCCGAGCGGGTCGTCACGGTCGGGCGCCTCACGCTCTCGCGGCCCGTGTCGGCGCTGCTTCGGCGGCCGGGGACCCGGGTCGAGGCCGTCGGGACCCACGCCTGGGTGCGCTCGCGTCCGTCCGTGGCTGCCGTCCATCCCGTGGCGGTGCTGGACTCCCTCGGCGACAGCGGTGGTCCCTCCGCGGAGACGGACTGGGCCCGCGAGTGGCGCCGGGCGGGGGAGCGGGTCGCCGCCGCCCTCGATGCCACCAGTGCGGCCTGGCCCAGCGGCAGCGCGGTCGCCCGCACGGTGCTCGAGGCGCTGCCCGACGGGGCCACCCTCTTCCTCGGCTCATCGAACTCAGTCCGCGACGTCGACGTCGCCGGGGGACGCCGCGGTGGCGGACCGGTCCACGTCGTCGCGAGCAGGGGGCTGGCCGGCATCGACGGGTGCGTCTCGACCGCGTCGGGGCTGGCACTGGCCGGCGCGGCACCGGCATACGCGCTCATGGGGGACCTGACCTTCCTCCACGACGCCAACGGGGTCCTGGTCGGGCCGCTGGAGCGGCGCCCGGACCTCACCGTCGTCGTCGTCAACGACGACGGGGGCGGCATCTTCACGCTGCTCGAGCCGGGGTCGCCGCAGCTCGCCGACGACTTCGAGCGGGTCTTCGGCACGCCGACCGGGACCGACCTCGCGGCCCTGTGCGCCGCCCACGGCGTTCACCACGTGGTCGCCGGTGGGGCGGCGGAGCTGGCCGGGCTGGTGGCGGCTGAGCCGGTCGGGACGACGGTGGTCGAGGTGCGACTGGACCGGTCCCGCCACCGCGACGAGCGCGACCGCATGTCGGCCCTCGCCCGCGAGGCGCTCCGGGCCGGCTAGCGGCCGGTGAGGGCGTCGCGCATCGGGACGAGCTTGGCGTCCGACTCGGCGACCTCGGCGTCGGGGTCCGAGCCGGCGACGATGCCGCACCCGGCGAACAGCCGCATCGACGTGGTCGAGCCGGTCTCGTAGGCGCCGCTGCGCAGCGCGATCGCCCACTCGCCGTCGCCGCTGGAGTCCATCCACCCCACGGGGCCGGCGTAGCGGCCACGGTCCATGTGCTCGAGCTCGGTGATGACGGCGTCGGCGCGGTCGGAGGGCGTCCCGCAGACGGCGGCCGAGGGGTGCAGCGACGCCGCCAGCACCAGCGACGTCGAGCCGTCAGCCAGCACCCCCGCCACGTCGGTCGCGAGGTGCATGACGTTGGACAGGTGCAGGACGAACGGCGACTCGGGCACGTTCATCGACGAGCAGTGCGGGCGCAGGGCGTCGGCGACGGAGCGCACGGCGTACTCGTGCTCCTCGAGGTCCTTGCTCGACCGGGCCAACGAGCCGGCCAGCGCCAGGTCGTGCTCGTCGTCGCCGGTGCGTCGGATCGTGCCGGCCAGGACCCGCGAGGTCACGAGACCGCGCTCGAGGCGCACCAGCATCTCCGGGGACGCACCCACGAGCCCGTCGACCGCGAAGACCCACGTCGTGTCGTAGCGCTCGGCCAGCCGCTGCAGCAGCCAGCGCGCGTCGACCGGCTCGGTCGCCTGCACCCGCAGGTCGCGCGCCAGCACGACCTTGTCGAGCTCGCCGCCGGTGATCCGCCGGACCGCCTCGTCGACGGCGACCGCCCACCGGGCGGGTGACAGCGAGCCGTCGGCGAAGGTGACGCCCACGGGCTCGCCCGGCTCGCGCTGGGCACTCGGGGCGACCGGCGCCGGCAGCTCGGACGTGGTGCCGATCGTCGTCACCCACCAGCGGCCGTCGCGCGCGCCGACGACCACCTCGGGGACGACCAGGGTCGCGCCGGCAGGTGAGCCCGCGGCATACGAGATGGAGCCGAAGGTGACCGGCCCGGTGCCCGGCACCTGGACGTCGTCGCGGACGACGGCGGTGTCGACGACCTGGCGCCACCAGCGCTCGCACTCGGCGAACCGGTCCTCGCCGTGCGCCGTGAACTCCAGCGCGCGGCCCCAGCCGACCAGGCCCTCGCCGCGGCGCACCCAGCTGGTGAGCGCCCGCGGGTCGCCGAGGTCGGGGAGCAGCGAGAGCAGCGGCCCCGGGTCGTCGAGCGCGACGGTGCGCGTCACCAGGGGCGCGGGCTGGAGGCTCGCGGCCCCCGAGGGCGTGGGCAGGCTGCTCATGTCGGGGGAAAGCCTACGACCGGGGGTGGGGCCGGACGGCGACGGGACGGTGAGGCGCCGGTCACGCGCTCTGGGAGGATGGGTGCCATGACCCGCGCCAGCCTGGACAAGGACCCCCGTGACGTCGCCGCGATGTTCGACGACGTGGCCGGCAAGTACGACCTGACCAACGACGTCCTGTCGCTGGGGCAGGACCGGCTGTGGCGGCGCGCGGTGCTCAAGGCCGTGGCGGCGCAGCCGGGCGAGACCGTGCTCGACATCGCGGCCGGCACGGGCACGAGCAGCGAGCCGTTCGCCGACGCGGGTGTGCACGTGGTGCCGGCCGACTTCTCGCTGGGCATGCTGCGGGTCGGCAACCAGCGCCGGCCGGACCTCGGCTTCACGGCCGCGGACGCGATGCGGCTGCCGTTCGCCGACGACAGCTTCGACGCGGTGACGATGTCGTTCGGGCTGCGCAACGTCGCCTCGGTCGAGACGGCGCTCGCGGAGTTCCTGCGGGTGACCCGGCCGGGCGGGCGGCTGGTCGTGTGCGAGTTCAGCCACCCGACCAACGGTGCGTTCCGCAAGGTCTACACCGAGTACCTCATGCGCTCGCTGCCCCCGATCGCCCGCAAGGTGTCCTCGAACCCCGAGTCCTACGTCTACCTCGCCGAGTCGATCCAGGCGTGGCCGGCGCAGCGCGAGCTCGCCGAGGCGGTCCGCCGCGTGGGCTGGGACGGCGTCGAGTGGCGCAACCTGTCGGGTGGCATCGTCGCCCTCCACCGAGCGGTGAAGCCCACGGCCTGACCCCCGGCGCGTAGAAGTGCCCACTCTTCGTCCTGCGACGGAAGGTTCCAGCCGGTGGCGAAGAGTGGGCACTTCTACCGGCTCAGGTAAGGCTGCCCTCACTGGTGACCATCGCCGGGGAGCGGAGTAGTCTCCGCAGGAGCAGTTCGTGAAGACGTTCACAAGCGAGGCACGAGGGTGACAGAGACGACCAGCGCGGCGATTTCGGCCGCGACCCCGACGGAGACGGCGGACGTCATCGTCGTCGGCGCCGGCCCGGCGGGCTCGGCCACGGCGGCCTACCTCGCGATGGCGGGGCTCGACGTCCTCGTCCTGGAGAAGACCGCCTTCCCCCGCGAGAAGGTCTGCGGCGACGGGCTCACCCCGCGCGCGGTCAAGGAGCTCATCACCCTGGGCATCCCCACGCCCGAGGAGGACGGCTGGATCCGCAACCACGGGCTGCGGATCATCGGTGGCGGCATGCGACTGTCCCTGCCGTGGCCCGACCTCGCGAGCTTCCCGCCCTACGGCCTGGTCCGCACGCGGCAGGACTTCGACGACATCCTCGCCAAGCACGCGGTCAAGCACGGGGCCCGCCTGCGCGAGTCCACCAACGTCACCGGCCCGGTCCTCGACGACCGCGGCCGCATCGTCGGGGTCACCGCCCGCGCGACGGACGAGAAGGGCCGCTCCACCGGCCCCGAGCTGCGGTATGCCGCGCCCCTCGTCGTCGCCGCCGACGGCAACTCCTCGCGCCTGAGCCTGTCGATGGGCCGGGAGAAGCGCGAGGACCGCCCGATGGGCGTCGCCGTCCGCACGTACTACACGAGCCCTCGGCACGACGACGACTACCTCGAGTCCTGGCTCGAGCTGTGGTCGACCGACGAGCAGGGCAAGAAGGTCCTGCTGCCCGGCTACGGCTGGATCTTCGGCGTCGGCGACGGCACCTCCAACGTCGGCCTCGGCATCCTCAACACCTCCAGCGCCTTCGGCAAGACCGACTACAAGGACGTCATGCGTCGCTGGGTCGCGACCATGCCGGAGGAGTGGACCTACAACGACGAGACCATGGTCGGCCCGATCCGGGGCGCCGCGCTCCCCATGGGCTTCAACCGCCAGCCGCACTACGACAACGGCCTGCTCCTCGTCGGCGACGCCGGTGGCATGGTCAACCCGTTCAACGGCGAGGGCATCGCCTACGCGATGGAGTCCGGCCGGCTCGCCTCCGAGGTGATCGCGCAGGCGTTCGCCCGCGGCACCGACGCCCAGCGCGAGCGGGTGCTGCAGAGCTATCCCAAGGTCATGAAGGACTCGCTCGGCGGGTACTACACGCTGGGCCGCTGGTTCGCCCAGATGATCGGCAACCCCGAGGTCATGCGGCTGGCGACCAAGTACGGCCTGCCCCGCACGACGCTCATGAAGTTCCTGCTCAAGGTGATGGCCAACCTCGCCGAGCCGCACGGAGGCGACGCGAGCGACCGCCTCATCACGGCCCTGTCGAAGATGGCGCCGGACGCATGACGACCGCTGGGGGACCCGCGCGTGCATTCTCCGGGCACGCTCCTAGGATTGGGCACTGCGTGACCGTCGTCACGGCGTCCGCATGCCCCCAGGCAGACCACGACGAACGCCCCTCCGGGCGCACGAACAGAAGGGAAGTGGCACGGCGATGAGCAACCCCTACGTCCCGCTGCTGTTCCTGCTGGCGATCGGTGGGGGCTTCGCGGTCTTCTCCGTCTTCGCAGCCGCCATCTCCGGCCCCAAGCGCTACAACCGGGCCAAGCTCGACGCGTACGAGTGCGGCATCGAGCCGACGCCCCAGGCGGCCGGTGGCGGGCGCGTGCCGATCAAGTACTACCTGACGGCCATGCTGTTCATCATCTTCGACATCGAGTCGGTGTTCCTCTACCCGTTCGCGGTGGCCTTCGACAAGCTCGGCCTGTT
This sequence comes from Phycicoccus sp. 3266, assembly GCF_031456495.1. Classification (NCBI taxonomy): domain Bacteria; kingdom Bacillati; phylum Actinomycetota; class Actinomycetes; order Micrococcales; family Intrasporangiaceae; genus Phycicoccus; species Phycicoccus sp. 3266. Next base: position 227,782 of record NZ_JAVDUW010000002.1, read on the forward strand.
CGCGCTCGTGGAGATGGTGCTGTTCATCCTGACCGTCTTCGTCGCGTACGCCTATGTGTGGCGCCGCGGCGGCCTGGACTGGGACTGATCCGTATGCCGTGCACTCGCCGTAGGCACGACCGCCGGACCGCGCCCGGTTCGCCCTCGAAACGAAGGATCGCCTGATGGGTGTTGAGGAGAAGCTGCCCGCCGGCTTCCTGCTGACCACGGTCGAGCAGGTCGCGGGCTACATGCGCAAGAGCTCGGTCTGGCCGGCCACCTTCGGCCTGGCCTGCTGCGCCATCGAGATGATGGCCGTCGGCACGCCCGACTACGACATCGCCCGGTTCGGCATGGAGCGGTTCTCCGCCACCCCGCGCCAGGCCGACCTCATGATCGTCGCCGGCCGCGTCAGCCAGAAGATGGCCCCCGTGGTGCGCCAGGTCTACGACCAGATGCCCGAGCCCAAGTGGGTCATCTCGATGGGCGTCTGCGCCAGCTCCGGCGGCATGTTCAACAACTACGCCATCGTGCAGGGCGTGGACCACATCGTGCCGGTGGACGTCTACCTGCCCGGCTGCCCGCCGCGCCCGGAGATGCTGCTCAACGCGATCCTGACGCTGCACGAGCAGATCCAGGGCTCCAAGCTCGGCGTCAACCGGGTCAAGGCCGCGCGCGCCGCGGAGGAGGCCGCCCTCGCGGCCACCCCGACGCACCAGATGACCGGCCTGCTCGCGCAGGGCGCCGGCAGCCGCAGCCCGCACCAGCTGCCCGTGTCGGCGGTCGGCCACACCCACACCCACGACCACGGCCACGCGCACTCGCACGACACCGCTCGTGGAGGTGTGGCCTGATGGCCGACGAGAAGGACGACGTGACGCCCGACAAGGCCGACGGCACACCCGAGAAGGACCCGACGCAGGCGACCGCGAACAGCGACGTGCTGGGCAACAAGGCCAAGGACGCCGCCGCCGACAAGGGTGAGGCCACCGAGCAGCCGGCCTCCGAGATCGCCGCCTCGACCGCCGCCACCCAGCCGGGCACGGTGGTCGACCGCGAGAAAGACCAGCGGCTCCCCGCTGCCCCCGGCACCGGCCCCGACCCGGTCGTCATCGGCGAGCGGCACGGCATGTTCGGTGCCCACGACACCGGTGACACCACGGGCTACGGCGGCATGGTCCGCCCGATCCTGTTCCCGGCCGCTGCCACCCGGCCCTACGGCAGCTACTTCGACGAGCTCGCGGACCGGCTCGAGACCGCCCTCGTCGGCGGCACCGCGTCGTACTCCGAGGCGGTCGAGCGCGTGGTCGTCGACCGCGGCGAGCTGACCCTCTTCGTGCGCCGCGAGCACCTGCCCGCCGTCGCCCGCGCGCTGCGCGACGACGCGAGCCTGCGGTTCGAGATCTGCACCGGCGTCTCCGGCGTGCACTACCCGCAGGAGGAGGGCCGCGAGCTGCACGCGGTCTACCACTTCCTGTCGATCACCCACGGCGGCCGCCGGGTCCGGGTCGAGGTGACCTGCCCCGACGCCGACCCGCACATCCCGTCGATCGTCGAGACGTACCCGGCGAACGACTGGCACGAGCGCGAGACCTGGGACATGTTCGGCATCCAGTTCGACGGCCACCCCTCGCTCACTCGCATCCTCATGCCCGACGACTGGCCGGGCCACCCGCAGCGGAAGGACTACCCCCTCGGCGGCATCCCCGTCGAGTACAAGGGCGCCACCGTCCCGCCGCCGGACCAGCGGAGGTCTTACAGCTGATGACCACGACCCACGACGACATCTACGCGACCTCCGGGGCCGACGCGGCCGCTGCCGAGGGCGCGCACGTGTTCAACGCGAGCGGCGGTGACTGGGACCAGCTCGTCGACGAGGCAGCAGCACTCCACGAGGAGCGCATCGTCGTCAACATGGGCCCCCAGCACCCGTCGACCCACGGCGTGCTCCGGCTCATCCTCGAGCTCGACGGCGAGACGGTGACCGAGACCCGGGCGGGCATCGGCTACCTGCACACCGGCATCGAGAAGAACATGGAGTTCCGCACCTGGACGCAGGGCACCACGTTCTGCACCCGGATGGACTACCTCACGCCGCTGTTCAACGAGACGGCCTACTGCCTGTCGGTGGAGAAGCTGCTCGGCATCACCGAGCAGATCCCCGAGCGCGCCAGCGTCATCCGCGTGCTCATGATGGAGCTCAACCGCATCACCTCCCACCTCGTGGCGCTGGCCACCGGTGGCATGGAGATGGGCGCGACGACCGTCATGACGGTCGGCTTCCGCGAGCGCGAGCGCATCCTGTCGATCTTCGAGATGGTCACCGGCCTGCGGATGAACCACGCGTTCGTCCGTCCCGGCGGCGTCGCGCAGGACCTGCCCCCGGGCGCCATCGACAAGGTCCGCGACACCATCCCGCTGGTGCGCAAGGGCCTCGGCGAGCTCGAGCTGCTGCTCAACGAGAACCCGATCCTCAAGGGCCGCACCGTCGACGTCGGCTACCTCGACCTCGCCGGCTGCATGGCCCTGGGCATCACCGGCCCGATCCTGCGCTCGACCGGCCTGCCGCACGACCTGCGCAAGCTGGACCCTTACTGCGGCTACGAGACCTACGACTTCGAGGTCATCACCCGCACCGAGGCCGACGCCTACGCCCGCCTGCGGATCCGCATCGACGAGATGTACGAGTCGCTCAAGATCGCCGAGCAGGCCATCGACCGCCTCGCCTCGACGGCAGGGCCGGTCATGGTCGCGGACAAGAAGATCGCCTGGCCGGCGCAGCTGGCCATCGGCGGTGACGGCATGGGCAACAGCCTGGACCACATCCGCGAGATCATGGGCACCTCGATGGAGTCGCTCATCCACCACTTCAAGCTGGTGACCGAGGGCTTCCGCGTCCCGCCCGGCCAGGCGTACGCCGCGGTCGAGTCGCCCAAGGGCGAGCTGGGCTGCCACACGGTCTCCGACGGGGGTACGCGGCCCTACCGCGCGCACTTCCGGGACCCCTCGTTCAACAACCTGCAGGCCACGGCCGTGATGTGCGAGGGCAGCCAGGTTGCCGACGTCATCGTCGCCGTCGCCTCGATCGACCCCGTCATGGGAGGCGTGGACCGCTGATGAGCGGAGACAACTTCGGGATGCAGACCGCGGCCGGCCACCTCACGGTGCCCGCCGAGTCCAAGGAGCCGTATGCCGCGGACGTCCTCGCGCAGCTCCACGAGGACGCCGCGCAGGTCGTCGCCCGCTACCCCCAGAAGCGCTCGGCCCTGCTGCCGCTGCTGCACCTCGTGCAGAGCGTCGACGGCTACGTCACCGGCCGCGGCATCGACTTCTGCGCCGAGGTCCTCGACCTGACCACGGCCGAGGTCTCCGGCGTCGCGACCTTCTACACCCAGTACAAGCGCCACCCCAACGGCGAGTACACCGTCGGCGTCTGCACCAACACGCTCTGCGCGATCATGGGCGGCGACCAGATCTGGGACGAGGTCTCCGAGCACCTCGGCATCGGCCACGACGAGACGACCCCCGACGGCAAGATCACCCTCGAGCGGGTCGAGTGCAACGCGGCGTGCGACTACGCGCCGGTCGTCATGGCGAACTGGGAGTTCTTCGACAACCAGACGCCCGAGTCGACCAAGCAGCTCGTCGACGACCTGCGCGAGGGCAAGGACGTCCGGCCGACGCGTGGCCCCGCCCGCGTCTGCACCTTCAAGCAGGTCTCCCGCACGCTGGCCGGCTTCAGCGACGGTCTCGCCGACCAGGGCGTCGGCGCCGGACCCGCCTCGCTCGAGGGCCTGCGCCTGGCGAACGAGCGCGGCTGGACCGCCCCTGACGGCAAGGGTGGCGAGCAGCCCAAGGACGAGCACCAGCCGCAGGCCACCTCGAACGAGACGGCACCCGGTCGCTCGGACTCCACGGACAGCCCCGCGAACGAGCCGGACGAGAAGCCCGGTGAGGGCTCGGTCGCCCCGGCGACCCTGTTCGACGCCGACGACAAGGGCGACGGGAAGGACGCGAAGTGAGCACCACGCTGACCCCGATCCTCACGAAGTTCTGGGACGACCCCCAGTCCTGGACCCTCGCGACGTACGAGAAGCACGAGGGCTACCAGGCGCTGAAGAAGGCGCTCGGCATGAAGCCGGCCGACCTCGTCCAGATGACCAAGGACTCCGGCCTCCGTGGCCGTGGCGGCGCCGGCTTCCCCACCGGCATGAAGTGGGGCTTCCTGCCCCCGGACGACGGCGGCCCCCGCTACCTCGTCGTCAACGCCGACGAGTCCGAGCCGGGCACCTGCAAGGACATCCCGCTGATGATGGCGGCGCCGCAGTTCCTGATCGAGGGCGTGGCGATCACCTCCTTCGCGATCGGTTGCAACCACGCCTTCATCTACCTGCGCGGCGAGGTCGTGCACGTCTACCGCCGCCTGCTGCGCGCGGTGGAGGAGGCGTATGCCGCCGGCCACCTCGGCAAGAACATCCACGGCTCCGGCTTCGACCTGGACGTCACCGTGCACGCCGGTGCCGGCGCGTACATCTGCGGTGAGGAGACGGCGCTGCTCGACAGCCTCGAGGGCCGTCGCGGCCAGCCGCGCCTCAAGCCGCCGTTCCCGGCCGTCGCGGGCCTCTACGCGCGCCCGACCGTCGTCAACAACGTCGAGTCGATCGCCTCGGTCCCGCCGATCCTGCTCCACGGCGCCGACTGGTTCTCCGGCATGGGCACCGAGAAGTCGCAGGGCTTCGGCATCTTCAGCCTCTCGGGCCACGTCAAGCGCCCCGGCCAGTACGAGGCCCCGCTCGGCATCACGCTGCGCGAGCTGCTCGACATGGCCGGCGGCATGCGCGACCCCAACAAGAAGCTGAAGTTCTGGACCCCGGGTGGCTCGTCCACGCCGCTGTTCACCGACCAGCACCTCGACACCCCGCTCGACTTCGAGTCGGTGGCCGCGGCCGGGTCGATGCTCGGCACCCGCGCGCTGCAGATCTTCGACGAGACGACCTGCGTCGTGCGCGCCGTCGACCGGTGGACCGACTTCTACAAGCACGAGTCCTGCGGCAAGTGCACCCCGTGCCGTGAGGGCACCTGGTGGCTCAAGCAGATCCTCGGGCGGCTCGAGCACGGGCAGGGCTCCGAGGAGGACCTCGAGAAGCTGCTCGACATCTGTGACAACATCCTCGGTCGGTCGTTCTGCGCGCTGGGTGACGGCGCGACCAGCCCGATCACCAGCAGCATCCAGTACTTCCGCGAGGAGTACCTGCAGCACCTCGAGCTGGGCCACTGCCCGTTCGACCGTCGAGACTCGACCCTGTTCGCGAAGGATTCGGTGTCCGCATGACCGTGACCACCTCCCCGGCCGCCGGCGGGAACGCCGTCAGCAAGGGCGGCGACGCGAGCACGCCGCCGCCCGTCGACCTGGTGAACCTCACCATCGACGGCGTGGCCGTGTCCGTCCCCAAGAACACGCTGGTGATCCGTGCGGCCGAGGAGGTCGGCATCGAGATCCCGCGGTTCTGCGACCACCCGCTGCTCGAGCCGGTCGGCGCGTGCCGCCAGTGCCTCGTCGACATCGCGACGCCCGGCCCGGACGGGTCGATGCGCGCGATGCCGAAGCCGCAGGCCTCGTGCACGATCACCGTGTCCGAGGGCATGGACGTCAAGACCCAGCACACGTCCAAGGTGGCCGACAAGGCGCAGCAGGGCGTCATGGAGCTGCTGCTGGTCAACCACCCGCTCGACTGCCCCGTCTGCGACAAGGGCGGCGAGTGCCCCCTGCAGAACCAGGCGATGAGCAACGGCCGTGCGGTGTCCCGCTTCGAGGACGTCAAGCGCACCTACCCCAAGCCCATCAACATCTCCTCCCAGGTGCTGCTCGACCGCGAGCGGTGCGTCCTGTGCGCCCGCTGCACCCGCTTCTCCGACCAGATCGCCGGTGACCCGTTCATCGCCCTGGTCGAGCGCGGCGCGCTGCAGCAGGTCGGCATCTACGAGGAGAAGCCGTTCGAGTCGTACTTCTCCGGCAACACGGTCCAGATCTGCCCGGTCGGCGCGCTGACCGGTGCCGCCTACCGCTTCCGCAGCCGCCCGTTCGACCTCGTGTCCACGCAGAGCGTCTGCGAGCACTGCGCCTCCGGCTGCTCGATCCGCACCGACCACCGTCGCGGCGCCGTGCTGCGCCGGATGGCCGTCAACGACCCGGCCGTCAACGAGGAGTGGAACTGCGACAAGGGCCGCTGGGCCTTCCAGTACGCCACCACGGGTGACCGGTTCGAGTTCCCGATGGTCCGCGACGAGGACGGCGAGCTGCAGGTCGCGTCGTGGCCCGAGGCGCTCACCGCCGCGGCCCGCGGGCTCGCGGCCGCCAAGGCCGTCGGTGTCCTGACCGGTGGCCGCGTGTCCGCCGAGGACGCGTACGCCTACGGCAAGTTCGCCCGCGCGGTCCTGGCGACCAACGACGTCGACTTCCGCGCCCGGCCGCACTCGCAGGAGGAGGCCGAGTTCCTCGCCTCCACCGTGGTGGCGACCGGACCTGCTGTCGACGGGGCACAGGGTGGCGCGGTCACCTACGCCGACCTCGAGAAGGCGAAGACCGTCGTCCTCGTGGGCTTCGAGCCCGAGGAGGAGAGCCCGATCGTCTTCCTGCGGCTGCGCAAGGCGCACCGCCGGAACAAGACGGCCGTGTATGCCGTGGCGCCGTTCGCGACGCGCGGCCTGGAGAAGCTCGGCGGCACGCTGATCCCGTCCGCCCCCGGCACCGAGGCCGAGGTGCTCCGCGCCCTCGGCGACGGCGTGACGGGCGACGGCGCGGCGGCGAAGGCCGCTGCGGCGCTCGAGGGTGACGGCGTCATCGTCCTCGTCGGCGAGCGACTGGCCACCGTGCCGGGTGCGCTCTCCGCGGCCGTGGCCCTGGCGTCGTCCAGCGGCGCGCGCCTCGCGTGGGTGCCCCGTCGCGCCGGTGAGCGCGGCGCGCTCGAGGCCGGCGCGCTGCCGACCCTGCTGCCCGGCGGCCGTCCCGTCGGCGACCCCGCCGCACGCGAGCAGGTCGCCGACGTCTGGGACGTCGTGGGCCTGCCCGACCAGCCCGGTCGCGACACCGCGGGCATCCTGCGCGCGGCCACGACCGGCGAGGTCGACGCCCTGCTCGTGGGTGGTGTGGACGCGGCCGACCTGGCCGACCCGCGCAGCGAGGAGGCCCTGGCCAAGACGTTCGTCGTCTCGCTGGACTTCCGTCCGTCCTCGGTGACCGAGGTCGCCGACGTCGTGCTGCCCGTCGCGCCCCACGCCGAGAAGGGCGGCACCTTCGTGGACTGGGAGGGCCGCACCCGCCCGTTCGCGACCGCGCTCGACACCAACGCGATGTCCGACTACCGCGTCCTGGACATGCTGGCGAGCGAGATGGGCTCCTTCCTGGGCACCCGCACGCTCGCCGAGGTCCGCGCCGAGATGGCCACCCTCGGGCCGTGGGGCGGCGACCGGCTGCCGGCGCCCACCGCCGAGCCGGCCGCGGTGCCGGCCTTCGGCGAGGGCGAGGTCGTCCTGGCCAGCTGGCACCACCTGCTCGACCGCGGGTCCCTGCAGGACGGCGAGCCGTTCCTCGCCGGCACCGCCCACCGCACCCTGGCCCGCGTCTCGCCGGCCACGGCGGAGGCGTTCGGCCTGGCCGACGGCGACACTGTTCGCGTCTCCGGACCCGCCGGTGCGGTCACCGCCCCCCTGGCGGTCACCGAGGACATGGTCGACCACGTCGTGTGGCTGCCCACGAACTCCGCGGGCAGCGCCGTGCGCGCCACCCTGGCGGTGGACGCGGGGGCCGTCGTCACCCTGGCCAAGGCCGAGACCACCCTGGAGGTCACCCCGTGAGCACCGTGACGTATGCCGGCGAGGTGCTCGCCGGCGTACCGCACCTCGTGGCGCCGCTCGCCGGAGCCGCGCCGGGCGGGGACAACCCGACCGCGGACTTCAGCGACACCCCGTGGTGGCTGCACCTGGTCAAGGCGCTGTTCGTGTTCGTCTTCCTGCTGGTCAACACGCTCATCGTCATCTGGTTCGAGCGCCGCGTCATCGGCCGGATGCAGCAGCGCCCGGGCCCGAACCGCACCGGCCCCTTCGGCCTGCTGCAGACGCTGGCCGACGGCATCAAGCTGGCGCTCAAGGAGGACCTGACCCCCAAGAACGCCGACAAGCTCGTCTTCGCGCTCGCCCCGGCGATCGCGGGTGCGATGGCGTTCGTGTCCTTCGCGATCATCCCGCTGGGGCCGACGGTGTCGATGTTCGGCCACCGCACGCCGCTGCAGCTCACCGACCTGCCGGTCGCGGTGCTGCTGGTGCTCGCGGTCGCGGGCGTCGGCGTCTACGGCATCGTGCTCGCCGGCTGGTCCTCGGGCTCGACCTACCCGCTGCTCGGTGGACTGCGCTCGACCGCGCAGGTCATCTCCTACGAGATCGCGATGGGCCTGTCGCTCGTCGCCGTCTTCCTCTACAGCCGGTCGATGTCGACCTCCCAGATCGTGGCGGCCCAGTCCGACCTGTGGTTCATCATCCCGGCGTTCTTCAGCTTCTTCGTCTACGTCATCACGATGGTGGGCGAGACCAACCGACTGCCGTTCGACCTCGCCGAGGGCGAGGGCGAGCTCACCGGTGGCTTCCACACCGAGTACTCCTCGCTGAAGTTCGCGATGTTCTTCCTCGGCGAGTACGTCAACATGTTCACCGTCTCGGCCCTGGCCACGACGATGTTCCTCGGTGGCTGGCAGGCCCCTCCCGGCATCGCGGCGATCAACTCCGGCATGTTCAACCACGGCTGGTGGGGCCTGCTCTGGTTCGTCATCAAGCTCTGGCTGTTCATGTTCTTCTTCGTCTGGCTGCGCGGCTCCCTTCCGCGGGTCCGCTACGACCAGTTCATGCGGTTCGGCTGGCGGTTCCTCATCCCCGTCACCCTCGCCTGGGTCGTCGTCGTGGCCTTCATCCGCGGCAGCCAGCTCGGCTACTTCGGTGACGCGGCGTTCACGCTCGGCAACCGCAGGTTCCCGGTCTTCAGCATCGTCTTCGTCGTGGTGGTCGCCCTGGCGGCGCTGCTCGTCGTGTGGATCTGGGACAACAAGAAGATCGAGCGCGACGCGGCCCGGAACACGGCACCGCCGGAGGAGATCGACCCGTTCGCGGGTGGTTACCCGGTGCCGCCGCTGCCCGGCCAGCGCTTGCGCGAGCCCTCGCTCTCCCTGAGCGACCGGGCGTCCGACCCCACCGAGGAGGACATCCATGCCTGACCGCCCCACCGAGGAGAAGAAGGGCGGCTTCTTCGCCGACCTCTTCGCGCCCGTCGGCGGCTTCGGCGTCACGTTCGCGACGATGTTCCGCAAGCTGGAGACCGAGGAGTACCCCGAGGAGAAGCGGCCGACCCAGCCGCGGTTCCACGGGCGGCACCAGCTCAACCGCCACCCCGACGGGCTCGAGAAGTGCGTCGGCTGCGAGCTGTGCGCCTGGGCGTGCCCCGCGGACGCGATCCTCGTCGAGGGCGCGTCCAACGACGACAGCGAGGGCGGCACCGGCCGGTTCAGCCCCGGTGAGCGGTACGGCCGCGTCTACCAGATCAACTACCTGCGCTGCATCTTCTGCGGCCTGTGCATCGAGGCCTGCCCGACGCGCGCCCTGACGATGACCAACTTCTACGAGCTGGCCGACCACAACCGCGGCGACCTCATCTTCACCAAGGAGCAGCTGCTCGCGCCGCTGCAGGAGGGGATGCTGCTGCCGCCGCACCCGATGGTGGACGGGCTCGAGGAGCGCGACTACTACCAGGGCAAGGTCGCCCGCGCGACCGACGAGCAGGAGGAGTGGGTGAAGGCTCACCACGCCGAGCCCGAGGAGGGCCTGGCCCCGAGCGGTGACCCGGTGGAGGGCGTCGACGTCGTCGAGCACGGCCGCCAGGCGACCCGCGAGACCACCGAGGCGGTGCACCGATGACCGGCCTGGGCGAGCAGATCATGTTCTGGATCCTCGGCCCGATCAGCGTCCTCGCGGCCCTGGGCCTGCTCTTCGCGAAGAAGGCCGTCCACGCCGCCATCGCCATGGCGCTCGTGATGATCAACCTGGGCATCTTCTACATCGCCCAGGAGGCCGACTTCCTCGGCATCATCCAGATCTTCGTCTACACCGGCGCGGTCATGATGTTGTTCCTGTTCGTGCTCATGCTCGTGGGCGTGGACTCCTCCGACTCCCTCGTCGAGACGCTCAAGGGCCAGAAGGTCGCCTCGCTGCTGCTGGGCCTGGGCCTCGCGGTCCTGCTCTTCAGCGCCGTCGGGCGCGTGCAGTTCGGCCCGATGAAGGGCCTGTCCGAGGTCAACGCCTCCAAGGGCAACGTCTCCGGTGTGGCCGAGCTCATCTTCGGCCAGTACGTCTGGGCCTTCGAGGTCACCTCCGCGCTGCTCATCACGGCGGCCCTCGGCGCGATGGTCCTCGCCCACCGCGAGCGGATCGGCACCAAGCCGACCCAGCGCCAGCTGTCCGAGCGCCGCATCCGCGAGAACCGCAACGTCGCCGGCCTGCCGGTCCCGGGCGTCTACGCCCGGCACAACGCGGTCGACACCCCGGCGCTGCTCCCCGACGGCACCCCCAGCGAGCTGTCCGTCTCGCGCGTCCTCAACGCCCGCGAGCAGGTGGCCGTGCCCACCCGCCACGTCGACGCCGAGCACGCCATCGAGCACGAGATCGAGGAGGGCGACGCCCGATGAACCTCGTCAACTACATCTACCTCGCGACCATCCTGTTCGCGATCGGTGGTGCGACGGTGCTCATGCGCCGCAACGCCATCGTCGTGTTCATGGGTGTCGAGCTCATGCTCAACGCGACGAACCTGATGTTCGTGACGTTCGCGCGGATGCGCGGCAGCCTCGACGGGCAGGTGATCGCCCTGTTCGTCATGGTGGTCGCCGCGGCCGAGGTCGTCGTGGGGCTGGCCATCATCATGGCCATCTTCCGTGCCCGCCGGTCGGCCTCGGTCGACGACGCCAACCTGCTGAAGCTGTAGAAGGGGCCACCCGGTGACTTCCCTCGCAACCCTCGCCACCGCCGGAGGGGCCGCCTCCGCGGCCACCGGCGTCACGGCATACGCCTGGCTGCTCGTCGCGCTGCCGCTGCTCGGCGCCGCGGTCCTGCTGCTCGGCGGCCGCGCCACCGACAAGTGGGGCCCGCTGTTCGCGGTCGCCATGTCCTGGGCGGCGTTCGTCGTCGGCCTGCTCGTGTGGATCGCGATGCTCGGCCGCCACGGCGAGGCCCGGGCCGAGCACCTGCACCTGTTCACCTGGGTGCCGGCCGGGTCGTTCAACCTCGACGCCGGGATGCTGGTCGACCAGCTGTCGGTGGTGTTCGTCCTGCTCATCACCTTCGTCGGCTCGCTGATCCACGTGTACTCGCTGGGCTACATGGAGCACGACCCCGACAAGCGCCGGTTCTTCGCCTACCTCAACCTGTTCGTCGCGGCGATGCTCCTGCTCGTCCTGTCGGACTCCTACCTGCTGCTCTACGTCGGCTGGGAGGGCGTCGGCCTCGCGTCGTACCTGCTCATCGGGTTCTGGAACCACAACCCGGCGTATGCCACGGCCGCCAACAAGGCGTTCGTCGTCAACCGCGTCGGCGACTTCGGCCTCTCGGTCGCGATCATGATCATGTTCGCGGCGTTCGGGACGGTCACCTTCGCCGGTGTCGCGCAGGCGTCCGGCACGGCGGGGGAGGGCGTCCTCACCGCGATCGGCCTGATGCTGCTGCTCGGTGCCTGCGGCAAGTCGGCGCAGTTCCCGCTGCAGTCCTGGCTCGGTGACGCCATGGCCGGCCCGACGCCGGTGTCTGCGCTCATCCACGCGGCGACCATGGTCACCGCCGGCGTCTACCTGGTGGTGCGCAGCAACTTCATCTTCGACCACGCGCCGAACGCCCAGCTCGTCGTCGTCATCGTCGGCGCGATCACGCTGCTGTTCGGTGCGGTCGTCGGCTGTGCCAAGGACGACATCAAGAAGGCGCTGGCCGCCTCGACGATGAGCCAGATCGGCTACATGATGCTCGCCGCCGGCCTCGGCCCGGTCGGCTACGCGTTCGCGATCTTCCACCTGCTCACGCACGGCTTCTTCAAGGCCGGCATGTTCCTGGGGGCCGGCTCGGTCATGCACGGCATGAACGACCAGGTCGACATGCGCCGGTTCGGCAACCTGTCCGGCGCCATGAAGATCACCTGGGTGACCTTCGGCCTCGGCTGGCTGGCGATCCTCGGTGTCCCGCCGTTCTCGGGCTTCTGGTCCAAGGACAAGATCATCGAGGCCGCGTTCGTCGGCGAGGGCTGGCGGCCGTGGGTCTTCGGTGGCGCCGCGCTCATCGGCGCCGGCATCACCGCCTTCTACATGTCGCGCCTGTTCTTCATGACCTTCCACGGCAAGAAGCGCTGGACCGACGACGTCCACCCGCACGAGTCGCCGCTGACCATGACCGTGCCGATGATGGTGCTGGCCGTCGGGTCCGCCCTGCTCGGCCTCGTCCTGGCGATCGGCAACACGTTCACGCACTGGCTCGAGCCGGTCGTCGGCGCGCACGACGAGAACGAGCACGCCGTCCTGTCGGTGCCGGTCCTCATGACGCTGACGCTGCTGCTCGTCGCCGGCGGCATCGCCCTGGCGTGGATGCGCTACTGGCGTGACGAGGTCCCGCAGGTGCAGCCGACCGGCTCCCTGCTGACCCGGGCCGCCCGGCGCGACCTGTACCAGGACGACGTCAACGAGGGTGCGTTCATGCGCCCCGGCATCCACCTGACCCGCGCACTCGTCTTCGCCGACAACCGCGGCGTCGACGGTGGGGTCGGTGGCCTGGCCGCCCTGGTCGGTGGCACGTCGAGCCGCCTGCGTCGCCTCCAGAACGGTTTCGCTCGGTCCTATGCCCTGACGATGCTCGCCGGCGTCGTCGTCCTCCTCGGTGCTGTGTGGGTGATCAACTGATGTCCAACTTCCCCTGGCTGACCGTCATCGGGCTCGTCCCGCTGATCGGTGCGGTCGTCGTCGCGGCGCTGCCGGCCTCCGTGGCCGACCAGGCCAAGCGGGTGGCCCTCGGCTTCTCGCTGGTGACGCTCGTGCTGGGTGTGGCTGCCGCGCTGCAGTTCGACACCGGGTCGACCCAGCAGTTCCAGCTCTCCGAGCGGCACGAGTGGATCCCGCAGTTCGGCGTCTCCTACGCCCTCGGGGTCGACGGCCTCGCGCTCGTCATGATCCTCATGGCCCTGGTCCTGCTCCCGGTCTGCATCCTCGCCGCGTGGCACGACGTGCCCGAGGGCGGTGCGAGGGAGAAGAACTACTTCGCGCTCATGCTGTCGCTCGCCACCTTCATGGTGGGCGTCTTCGCCGCGACCGACGTGTTCCTCTTCTACGTCTTCTTCGAGGCCATGCTCATCCCGGTGTACTTCCTCATCGGGTCCTTCGGCGGCCCGCGCCGCCAGTACGCCGCCGTGAAGTTCCTGCTGTTCTCCCTCGCCGGTGGGCTCGTGATGCTCGTGGGCGTCATCGCGCTCTACCACTACGGCCCCGGCGGCTCCGACGGCTTCCTCGTCAGCAAGCTCACCGGGCTGGACCTGCCGCAGGGCGCCGAGCGCTGGATGTTCGTGGCCTTCTTCTTCGCCTTCGCGGTCAAGGCCCCGATGTGGCCGGTCCACACGTGGCTGCCCGACGCCGCCACCGAGGCCAAGCCGGCGACGGCCGTGCTCCTCGTCGGCGTGCTCGACAAGGTCGGCACCTACGGGATGATCCGGTTCTGCCTGCAGCTGTTCCCCGAGGCCTCGAAGTGGGCGACCCCGGTCGTGCTGGCGCTGGCCGTCATCTCGGTCCTCTACGGTGCGCTGCTGGCCATCGGCCAGACCGACCTCATGCGGCTGATCGCGTACACCTCGGTGAGCCACTTCGGTTTCATCGTGCTCGGCATCTTCGCGTTCACCACGACCGGTGGCGCCGGGTCGACGCTGTACATGCTCAACCACGGGTTCACGACGGCAGCGCTGTTCCTCGTCGGCGCGATGCTCGTCGCGCGCCGCGGCAGCAAGCGGATCCCTGACTTCGGCGGCTGGCAGCGGGTCACCCCCGGGCTGGCCGGCGTCTTCCTGGTGTCCGGCCTCGCGGGCCTGGCGCTGCCCGGCCTGAGCCCGTTCGTGTCCGAGATCATGGTGCTGGTCGGGACGTTCCAGCGGTACCGGTTCCCGGCCGTGGTCGCGACCGCCGGCATCGTCCTCGCGGCCCTCTACATCCTGCTCATGTACAAGCGGATGATGACCGGCCCCAAGCCGGAGCTCGATGGCGCCGCCGTCCGCGACATCACGCTGCGCGAGAAGCTCGTCGTCGCGCCGATCCTCGCGGTCCTCATCGTGCTGGGCTTCTACCCGAAGCCCGCGCTCGACCTGCTCAACCCGGCCGTGAAGACGACGCTGCACCACGTGGGCGTCTCGGACCCGGCACCCTCCTCCGCTGCTGACGGGAGCACGAAGTAATGCCCGCCATGACGGTCCTCGCCACGACGGCCCTGCCCGCCGCCTTCAAGGCCGCCGACGTGAACTACGGCGCGGTGGCGCCGATGCTCGTCGTCGTCGCCGGTGCCCTCGTCGGGGTGCTCATCGAGGCCTTCGCGCCCCGCCGCGTGCGCCACAACACCCAGGTCGCGGTCGCGCTCGTCACGCTCGTCGCGGCATTCGTCGTGCTCGTCACGGTCTCGGTGAAGAGCGACCACCAGGGCGTCACGCTGGCCCGTGCGGTCGTCATCGACGGCCCGGCCCTGTTCCTGCAGGGCGCCATCCTCGCGATGGCCGCCCTCGGGGTGCTCACGATGGCGGAGAAGTTCGGCGGCCAAGGTGCCGACGCCTTCACCCCCATGGGTGCTGCGATCCCCGGCTCGGCCCACGAGGCCGCCGCCCTGCGCGCCGGCCTCGCCACCAGCGAGGTCTTCCCGCTGACGCTCTTCGCCGTCGTGGGCATGATGCTCTTCCCGGCTGCCGGCGACCTGCTGACGATGTTCATCGCGCTCGAGGTGCTCTCGCTCCCGCTGTACCTCATGTGCGGCCTGGCCCGTCGTCGCCGCCTGCTGTCGCAGGAGGCCGCGCTCAAGTACTTCCTGC
Organism: Phycicoccus sp. 3266; assembly: GCF_031456495.1. Lineage (NCBI taxonomy): Bacteria > Bacillati > Actinomycetota > Actinomycetes > Micrococcales > Intrasporangiaceae > Phycicoccus > Phycicoccus sp. 3266. The sequence continues at coordinate 242,885 of NZ_JAVDUW010000002.1, forward strand.
TCGGCGCGTTCAGCTCGGCGTTCTTCCTCTTCGGGTCGGCGCTGCTCTACGGGTATGCCGGGTCGGTCTACCTCAGCGACATCGCCGCCGCGGTCACGGCCGCCAACGGCCAGATGGAGGGGCTGCTGCTCCCGGGCGTCCTGCTCGTGCTGATCGGCCTGCTGTTCAAGGTCGGCGCCGTGCCCTTCCACTCCTGGACCCCGGACGTCTACCAGGGTGCGCCCACCCCGGTCACCGGCTTCATGGCCGCGTGCACCAAGGTCGCGGCGTTCGGCGCGATCCTGCGGTTCGCCTACGTCGCCGCCGAGGGCAACCGCTGGGACTGGCGCGGTGGGGTCATCGCCGTCGCCGCCCTGACCATGGTCGTCGGCGCGGTCCTGTCCGTCACCCAGACCGACGTCAAGCGGCTGCTCGCGTACTCCTCGATCGCCCACGCCGGGTTCATCCTCGTGGCGGTGCTGGCCTTCGACAAGACCGGTGTCAGCGGCACGCTGTTCTACCTGGTCGCCTACGGCTTCATGACGATCGCCGGATTCGCGGTGGTCTCGATGGTCCGCCAGGGCGGGTCCGAGGCGTCGCACCTGTCGCAGTGGGCCGGCCTGGGCCGTCGCCACCCGGTGGTCGCGGGCGTGTTCGCGTTCCTGCTGCTGGCCTTCGCCGGCATCCCGCTGACGTCGGGCTTCGCCGCCAAGTACGCCGCGTTCTCCCCGGCCGTGTCGTTCGGCGGGACCTCGGGCGTCGCCCTGGTCGTCATCGGTGTCATCGCCTCGGTGGTCACCGCGTTCGTCTACGTGCGGCTGATCGTCCTCATGTACTTCACCGAGCCGCCGGCCGGTGAGCCCGTGGTGGCCGAGACCGCCTCGCCGTTCCTCACCGTCGCGATCACCGTCGGCACGCTCGTCACGCTGGCGCTCGGCATCCTGCCGACGTACGTGCTCGACTTGGCCGACCGGTCCTCGCAGTTCCTGTTGAAGTGACACGGGCTGTTGAAGTGACACGGGCTGTTGACGTGACCCGGTCCGCTGGGGTGACGGAGCCCGTGGCGTCGGGCGGGGCGGTGCCCGGGCTCTCGCTGCCGACCGTGCCGGACGACCTGTCCGACGAGCTCCAGCGCGGGCTCGCCGAGGTCGACGCCCTGCTGCGGCGCGAGGTCGACCACGACGACCCGTTCATCGCGGGCGCGAACAGCCACCTCATCGAGGCGGGCGGCAAGCGGTTCCGGCCGCTGCTGACCCTGCTCGCGGCACAGCTGGGCACCGGCACGAACCCCGACGTCGTGGCCGCGGCTGCCGGCGTCGAGCTCACGCACGTGGCCTCGCTGTGCCACGACGACGTCATGGACGAGGCCGACGTGCGTCGCGGTGCCCCGAGCGCGAACGCCCGCTACGGCAACTCGACCGCGATCCTCGTCGGCGACCTGCTCTTCGGCACTGCGTCCTCGATCATCGCCGACCTCGGCGCCGAGGCGGTCAAGATCCAGGCCGAGACGTTCGTGCGGCTGTGCGCGGGCCAGATCCGCGACACCCGGCACGCGCCCGAGGGCAGCGACCCGGTCGAGTACTACCTGGGCGTGCTGGCCGACAAGACCGGCGTCCTCATCGCCACGGCGGCCCGCTACGGGGCGATGTTCTCCGGCTGCGACGCGGAGACCGTCGAGGTGATGCGCGAGTTCGGCGAGCGGATCGGCATGGCCTTCCAGCTGGCCGACGACCTCATCGACGTGTCGTCCGACGAGGCCGAGCTGGGCAAGACCCCCGGCACCGACCTGCGCGAGGGCAAGCGCACCCTGCCGGTCCTCTACGCCCTGGCCTCGGACGACCCGGCCGACGCGCGCCTGCAGGAGCTGCTGCAGCGCGACCTGCGCGAGGACGAGGACGCCCTCGCCGAGGCGCTGGGCCTGCTGCGCGGCAACGCCGCCATGGACCGGGCGCGCGAGCACACCGCTGCCGTCGCCCGCCGCGCCCAGGAGGTCCTCGAGCCGCTGCCCGAGGGTGCCGCCAAGGACGCGCTGCACGCCCTGGCGACCAGCGTCGTCACCCGCGTCGGCTGACCCACCCCAGGCGCACGCGGCATACCGGCCCGCGGCTCCTGAACCGCAACACGGCGGTTGCTGGCACGAAACGGAAGTTCCGCAGCCCCGTTTCGTGCGCGCAACTGCCGTTTTGCGCGTGCCGGGGCCGTTGAGGAAGAGGCGTGGGTATCGTCGCGCCTGTGACCTCCGACGTCGACCGCTGGGACGCCGCCACCGCCGACCTGCAGCCGCCACTGGCCGTCGTCGACCTCGACGCGTTCGACGCCAACGCGGCCGACCTGGTCCGCCGGGCCGGTGGCACCCCGATCCGGGTCGCCTCCAAGTCCGTGCGCTGCCGCAGCCTGGTCGAGCGCGTGCTCGGGATGGAGGGCTTCCACGGCGTGATGGCGTATGCCGTGGGGGAGGCGGCGTGGCTGGTCGCCGAGGGCCTCGACGACGTGTTCGTGGCGTACCCCAGCGTCGACCGCCCCGCCATCGCCGCGGTGGCGGCGGACGAGCGCCTGGCGGCCCAGGTGACCCTGACCGTCGACAGCGCCGAGCACGTGGACCTGCTCGCCTCGGTGGACCGGCCGCACGGGCTGCGCGTGGCGGTCGACGTCGACTCCTCGCTGCGCCTGGGCCGCGTGCACCTGGGTGTGCGCCGGTCACCGGTCCGCACCCCCGAGGACGCGGTGGCGGTGGCCCGGGCGGCGCAGGCGGCGGGGCTGCGGGTGGTCGGGACGATGTTCTACGACGCGCAGATCGCCGGTCTCCCCGACTCCTCCCCGGCTGTCCGGGTGGTGAAGCGGAGGTCGGCGGCGAGCCTGCTCGAGCGCCGGGCCGCGGTCGTCGCGGCCCTGCGCGAGGTGGCCGACCTCGAGTTCGTCAACGCCGGCGGCACGGGATCGCTGCACGTGACCGGTCGCGACCCCGTCGTCACCGAGCTCGCCGCCGGGTCTGGTCTCTACGGGCCGACGCTGTTCGACGGGTACGACGACTTCTCGCCGCGGCCCGCCGCGGCCTACGCGCTCTCGGTGGTGCGGCGCCCCGGCCCCGGCTTCGCGACGGCGTTCGGGGGTGGCTACGTCGCCTCGGGTCCCGCGAGCCGGTCGCGGCTCCCGCGGCCGTACGGTCGCTCAAGCGTGGGGCTGGTGCGTCGCGAAGGGGTTGGCGAGGTGCAGACACCGTTGCAGGGCAACGGAACCCACGACCTCCGAGTGGGCGACCGGGTCTGGTTCCGCCACGCGAAGGCCGGTGAGATGTGCGAGCGGTTCGAGCGCCTGCACCTCGTCCGAGGACGGGAGCTCGCCGACACCGTGCCGACCTACCGTGGCGAGGGGAGGAGCTTCGGATGACGGCGCGGCCGGTGACGTCGCCGGGGCCGTGGACCAACTGGGCGGGCAACCAGACCTGCCACCCGGCTGAGGTGGCGACCCCGCGCAGCACCGAGGAGGTGGCCGCGACCGTGCGCGACGCGGTGCAGCGGGGACTCGGCGTCAAGCCCGTCGGCACCGGGCACTCGTTCACCGCCATTGCCACCACCGACGGGGTGCAGCTGCGGCTCGACGGCCTCCGCGGCGTCCTGCACGCCGACGCGGTCACCGGTCGGGTCCGCGTCCTCGGGGGTACGCCGCTGCACGTCCTCAACCCGGCCCTGCAGGCCCTGGGGCTCGCGCTGCCCAACCTGGGCGACATCGACCAACAGACCATCAGCGGGGCCATCTCCACCGGCACGCACGGCACGGGACTGCGGTTCCAGGGCATCGCGTCGGCGGTGCGGGGACTCACGCTCGTCCTCGCCGACGGGTCCGTGCTGACCTGCTCGCAGGAGGTCGAGCCCGAGGTGTTCCAGGCGGCCCGGGTCGGGCTCGGCGCGCTCGGGGTGGTCACCGAGGTCGAGCTGCAGTGCGTCCCGGGGTTCCGGCTGCACGCGCGCGAGTTCGGCGCCGACCTGCACGATGTCCTCGACCGACTCGACGACGACCTGGCCGCCCACGACCACGTCGACATGCACTGGTTCCCGCTCACCGACCGGGTCCTCGTCAAGCACAACGACCGGGTCGGGGCCGATGCCCCGGGCGACCCGCTCCCCGCGTGGCGGGCCTGGCTCGACGACGACTTCCTCTCCAACCGGCTCTACGAGGTGACGAACCGGGCGGCGACGCGCCTCCCCCGGATCGTCCCGAGCCTCAACACGGTCAGCGCCCGGCTGCTCGGCGCGCGGGAGTACACCGACGACTCGTGGCGCGTGTTCGTCGCCGAGCGCGCGGTGCGCTTCCGCGAGAGCGAGTACGCCGTTCCGAGGGCCCACGCCCGCGACGTGGTCCTGGCCGTCCGCGAATGGCTCGAGCGGTACCGGCCGCCGCTGACCTTCCCGCTGGAGCTGCGGTTCACCGGGGCCGACGACGTCTGGCTGTCGACGGGGTACGAGCGGGAGAACGCGTACATCGCCATGCACCAGTACCACCGCATGGACGACGCGGGCGCGTTCGCGGCCTTCGAGGAGATCGTGGCCGAGCACGACGGACGCCCGCACTGGGGCAAGCTGCACACCCTCGACGCCGAGCGGCTGCAGGTCCTGTACCCCCGGTTCGACGACTTCCGCGCGGTGCGCGACCGCCTCGACCCCGGTCGCGTGTTCGCCAACGACTACCTGCGCCGCGTCCTCGGCGACTGAGCTCGGTGTCCGTCCCGAGGCCGACGCCGCAGCAGCTGCACTGGCAGGAGCTGGGCACGGGCATGTTCGTCCACGTCGGGCTCAACACCTTCCACGGGGTCGAGTGGAGCGACGGGACGCTGCCCGCCGCGAGCTTCGACCCCGCGCACCTCGACGCCGACCAGTGGGTGCGCACGGCCACCTCGTTCGGCGCGCGCTACCTCGTCCTCACGGCCAAGCACCACGACGGCTTCTGCCTCTGGCCGACCGCCACGACGGACTACTCCGTGCGCTCCTCCCCGTGGCGCGACGGAGCCGGCGACGTCGTCGCGGAGGTTGCCGACGCCTGCCACCGGCACGGCCTCGGCCTCGGCCTCTACCTGTCGCCCTGGGACCGCAACGCGCCCTGCTACGCCGACCCGGCGGCATACAGCGACTTCTACGCGCGCCAGCTGACCGAGCTGTGCACGGGCTACGGGCCGCTGGTGGAGGTGTGGTTCGACGGCGCAGGCTCGGAGGGGTACGACTACGACTGGGTGCGCATCATGGGCGTCGTCGAGCGCCACCAGCCGGGCGCCATGGTCTTCAACCTGGGGCGACCGACGATCCGGTGGGTGGGCAACGAGGACGGCCTCGCGCAGGACCCCGTCCGGTATGCCGTCGAGTCCACCGCCCTGAGCCAGTACACCGACGCCTCGGGCCGGCTGGGGGAGCGGCGCTACCTGCCGCCGGAGTGCGACGTGTCGCTGCGGCGCGGGTGGTTCTGGAGCGAGGACGACGAGCCCAAGTCGCTCGAGCACCTGCTGGCCATCCACGAGCGGTCGGTCGGCCTGGGCGCGGGCCTGCTGCTCAACGTGCCCCCGGCTCGGGACGGGCTCGTGTTGCCGGAGGACGCCGACCGGGTGGCGGAATTCGGGGCAGAGGTCGCACGCCGATACGGGCAGCCGGCCGTCGCACGCGTGCAGCCGCGGGGCGCGGGCGTGTGGCTGGCCGAGTGGGACGAGCCGACGGCGTTCGACGTGGTCGAGCTGCGCGAGGGCCTCACCGACGGCCAGCTAGTGGTCGGCTTCCGGGTTCTCGTCGAGGGCGTGGAGGTGGCCCGTGGCGGGTCGCTCGGCGTGCGGCGGTTCGTCCGCGTCCCCGCCACGATCACGAGGCGCCTGACGGTCGAGGCCGACGGTGAGGGCGCGGTGGTCGTCGCCGTCGCGGCACACCGCGCCGGACCGGAACCGCAGCTGCCGCAGGGGTATGCCGCCCCGACCACCCGACCGGACGAGCTCTAGCCGCCGCTCAGGGCGTGATGTCGGCGAGCTCGGCGGCGCGCGCCCGCGCCAGGCCCGTGCGGTGCCGCAGGGTGTCGACGGTGAGCACCACGAGGGCCAGCCAGACGATGGCGAAGCCGGTCCAGCGGGCGGTCGACATGTGCTCGTGGAGCAGCAGCACGCCGCACAGCAGCTGCAGCACCGGGGTGATGAACTGCAGCAGGCCGATCGTCACCAGCGGCACCCGTCGCGCAGCCGCGGCGAAGAGCAGGAGCGGGGTGGCGGTCGCGACGCCGGCCAGGACGAGCAGCGTCATGTGCCACGCGCCGTCTGTCGTGAACGTCGTGTCACCGCGCACGGTCAGCACCGCCAGCATGACGACCGCGATGGGCCCGAGGACCAGCGTCTCGGCGGACAGCGACTGCATCGCCGTCAGGGAGACGCCCACCTTCTTCTTGACGAGGCCGTAGCCGCCGAACGAGAACGCGAGGGTCAGCGCTATGACCGGCACCGACCCGGCCGCGACGGACAGGTACACCCCCGCCAGCGCGCCGATCGCCACGGCGACCCACTGCAGCGGCCGCAGCCGTTCGCGCAGCACCAGCACCCCGAGCGCGACGGTCACGATCGGGTTCAGGAAGTACCCCAGCGCGGCCTCGGTCGTGTGGTCGTTCAGCACCGCGGCGACGTAGACGACCCAGTTCACGCCGATCAGCAGGGCGGCCGCGGTGACGCCACCGGCGAGGCGGGGCCGACGCGCCAGGTCGCGCAGCCAGACGAGGTCACGCCGCAGCCCGAGGACCACGAGGCACAGCAGCAGGGTCCACAGGATGCGGTGGGACAGGATCTCCCACGCCCCCGCCGGCTTGAGCGCGGCGAAGTAGAGGGGGAAGAGCCCCCACACGGCATACGCCGTGAAGCCGTATGCCGCGCCGCGCCGCGACTCCTCCGCCTCGCTCCTGCCGGGCTGCGGTTGGTCCGCACCGCTCCCGTCGCGCGGCTGCCCGTCGCCGCCGCTCACGCGGCGGTTCCGGGGACCTGCGTCACGCCACGGTCCAGGTGTCGCGCCCGCGGATGAGGGCGTCGAGGTCGGCGTCGGTGGCGCGGCCGCCGGCCGTGTCGACGGCCGCCGCGACCTGGCCACGGACGAGGTCGTCGTAGGTGGGACGGTCGACGTCGCGGAAGACGCCCATCGGGACGTGCGTCATCTCCGGGGAGTCCAGCCGCGACAGCGCGAACGCCTGCGTCGGGTCGGGCGCGCCCACGTCGTGAACGACGACGTCACGGCCCTCCGCCTCGGTCTCCGGCATGAACTCCATCCCGCCGCCGGCGGTGCGGACGAGCACCTGCCGGTCGCCCTCGGGGCCGACGTGCACCGGCTCGCCGTCGGCGAGGTGGACGATGCGCGCCTCCTGCTGGCTGCGGTCCTTGATGAGGTCGAACGCGCCGTCGTTGAAGATCGGGCAGTTCTGGTAGATCTCGACCAGCGACGTCCCGCGGTGCTCGGCGGCTCGGCGCAGGACCTCGGTGAGGTGCTTGCGGTCGGAGTCCATCGTGCGCGCGACGAAGGTCGCCTCGGCGCCGAGGGCCAGCGAGACCGGGTTGAACGGGTGGTCGACCGAGCCCATCGGGGTGGACTTGGTGATCTTGCCGACCTCGGAGGTGGGGGAGTACTGGCCCTTGGTGAGGCCGTAGATCTGGTTGTTGAACAACAGGATCGTGAGGTTCACGTTGCGGCGCAGCGCGTGGATGAGGTGGTTGCCGCCGATCGACAGGGCGTCGCCGTCACCCGTGACGACCCACACCGACAGGTCGCTGCGGCTCGTCGCGAGGCCGGTCGCGATCGCCGGGGCGCGGCCGTGGATCGAGTGCATGCCGTAGGTGTCGAGGTAGTACGGGAACCGCGACGAGCAGCCGATGCCCGAGACGAAGACGATGTTCTCGCGCTTGAGGCCGAGGTCGGGCAGGAAGCCCTGCACGGCGGCGAGGATCGCGTAGTCACCGCAGCCCGGGCACCAGCGCACCTCCTGGTCGGAGGTGAACTCCTTCTTGGTCTGGCGGGCCGCGTCGTCGGGCAGGCGGGGGACGCCGGCCGTGCCGCCGTCCGGTGAGCTGCCCGGCATACCCAGGTCGATGGCGCTCACGCGCGGTCCCCGCGACGTCGTCGGCGGAGCGAAGCGGGGGAGAGGCTTCGGGGGGTGTTCACGCGCGGACCTCCTGCGTGCTGTCGGTGGTGGCGGACCGGCTCTCGTCCAGCAGCGACACGACCGCGTCGGCGAGCTCGACGGTCGTGAACGGCAGGCCACGCACCTGGGTGAACGAGTGGACGTCGACGAGGTACTTCGCGCGCAGCAGCATCGCGAGCTGGCCCATGTTCATCTCGGGCACGAGGACGCGGTCGTAGCGGCGCAGCACCTCGCCGGTGTTGCGGGGGAACGGGTTGAGGTGGCGCAGGTGCGCCCGGGCGACCTTGGCTCCGGTGTTCCGGACGCTGCGGACGGCCGCGGCGATCGGGCCGTACGTCGAGCCCCAGCCGAGGACCAGCACGTCGGCCTCGCCGCTGGGGTCGTCGACCTCGAGGTCGCCGATGGTGTCGGCGATCCGCTCGACCTTGGCGGCGCGCAACCGGGTCATGAGGTCGTGGTTGTCGGGGTCGTAGGAGATGTTGCCGGTGACGTCGGCCTTCTCGATACCGCCGACGCGGTGCTCGAGGCCCGGGGTGCCGGGGACGGCCCAGGGACGGGCCAGCGTGGTCTCGTCGCGCAGGAACGGGTGGAAGACGGGGGTGCCGTCGGCGGCGGTGCCGTTGGGCTCGGTGGCGAACTGCACCGTGAGGTCGGGCAGGTCCTCGACCTGCGGGACGGCCCACGGCTCGGAGCCGTTGGCCAGGTAGCCGTCGGACAGCACGAACACCGGCGTGCGGTAGGTCGTCGCGATGCGGACGGCCTCGAGCGCGGCCGGGAAGCAGTCGGCCGGCGACTGGGGCGCCACGATCGGCACCGGCGACTCGCCGTTGCGGCCGAACATCGCCTGCAGCAGGTCGGACTGCTCGGTCTTCGTGGGCAGCCCGGTCGACGGACCACCGCGCTGGACGTCGACGATGACGAGCGGCAGCTCGAGGCTGACGCCGAGCCCGATCGTCTCGGACTTGAGCGCGACACCGGGACCCGACGTCGTCGTGACGCCGATGGCCCCGCCGAAGCTCGCGCCGAGCGCGGCACCGATGCCCGCGATCTCGTCCTCGCACTGCATCGTCGTGACGCCGTACCGCTTGAACCCGCTGAGGGTGTGCAGGATGTCCGAGGCGGGCGTGATGGGGTACGAGCCGAGGACGAGCGGTATGCCGGCCCGGTGCGCCGCGGTCGTGAGGCCGAGCGCGAGCGCGAGGTTGCCGGTGATGTTGCGGTACGTGCCAGGGGCCATCGTCGCCGGCGCGATCTCGTAGGAGACGGCGAAGTCCTCGGTCGTCTCCCCGTAGTTGAGCCCCGCCTTGAGCGCCGCGAGGTTGGCGGCGAGGATCTCCGGCTTGCTGCCGAACTTCTTCTCCAGGAACGACTCCGTGCCGCTGGTGGGGCGGTGGTACATCCACGACAGCAGGCCGAGCGCGAACATGTTCTTCGCGCGCTCCTTGTCCTTGCGGGACAGGCCGTCGAACTCGGCCAGCGCCTCGACCGTGATGCTCGTGAGCGCGACCGGGTGGACGTGCCACGACTCGAGGCTGCCGTCCTCGAGCGGGTTGGCGGCATAGCCGACCTTGCCGAGGTTGCGCTTGGTGAACTCGTCGGTGTTGGCGATGATCGTGGCGCCGCGGGGCAGGTCGCGCAGGTTGGCCTTGAGCGCCGCCGGGTTCATCGCGACGAGGACGTCGGGGGCGTCACCCGGCGTCAGCACGTCGTGGTCGGCGAAGTGCAGCTGGAAGCTCGAGACACCCGGCAGGGTGCCCTGGGGCGCACGGATCTCCGCCGGGAAGTTGGGGAGGGTCGACAGGTCGTTGCCGAGGGCGGCGGTCTCGCTCGTGAACCGGTCCCCCGTCAGCTGCATGCCGTCACCCGAGTCCCCAGCGAACCGAATCACCACTCGGTCGAGCTGCTGGACGGACTTGCTGCTCATCTGCGTTTCCGCCACCTGTTCTCCGTGTCGTTCCCGCCAGTGCGGGCGTTCTTCCATGGTAGATCGGGCACGGAGGAGAGCAGGTGGCCACCCGCCACTCGGACGCGGGCGGGTGGCGACCCCGGTCAGGCGGTGACGGTGATCTCGTGGATCTCGTCGTACGGGTGCCCGGCGCGCTCGTGGATCCGCTGGATCGCCTCGGCGTCGGGTCCCTCGGACAGGCAGAACACGTGACCGGTGTTCGGGTCGCCCCACGCCTGCTTGAAGTCCACCCCCTCCTCGCCCTGGATCGCGAGGTCGGCTCGGTGCGCCTCGAGCAGGGCCTCCGCGGTGACTCCCTGCATGCTCGTGTGGACGTCCATGAACTGGGCCATGACCTGCTCCTTCTCGCTGGGTCCCCTGAGGCTCCGGACGCTACGCCCGGCCCGGGCGGCCCGGATCCGTCACAAGGGTGGTTCCGTCCGCGGCCCCGAGCTGGCCCCGCCAGACGTCCCAGAGCGCCCGCAGGCGCGATTCGTGCGCCTCGCCCGCGAGGACCCGCGCGACGGTGCCGCCGTGCTCGAGGACGTACACGTCGGCACCGGGGAGGGCGGGTGCCCCGGTCGGCCGCCACCCCAGCGCGGTGACGGTGTCGACGATGCGGGCGTCTGCGAGGACCCCGGGCTGCGACCGCGCCGACGACCCGAGCCGGAGCTCCTCGACCAGCGCCGCCCGTCCGTCGGCGCAGGCCGTCGTGGTGCACCGCAGGTCGCCGCCCGCCTCGCCGGACCGGCCGAGCGCCACGGTGTCGTGCAGCAGCAGCCGGCCGCCTGCGGCGACGTCGACGTCGAGGGTGCGCGTGACGTCGGCCCCGCCCGAGACGACGAGCGGCTCGCCGGCCCAGGTGAGCGTCGCGCCCGGGGCCACCCGCAGCCGCACGTCGACCCGGCAGGCCCTGCCGCGCCCGTGGTACGCCACGGTGCCGGCCACGTCGCGCAGGTCCAGCCACGTGCCCGTCCCCACCTCCACGTCGAGCCGGACCTCGTCGCCGCCGAGCAGCGTCGCGGTCGTGGCCACGAGGGCCACTTCGGCGCGAGAGCCCGTCACCCGCACGACCCGGGGGGCGAGCAGGCCGGTGGCGAGCTCGAGGCGCGCCCGCCCTCCGTCGAGTGCCACCGCGACCCGGGTGCGCCGCGGCGGCACTGCCGCACCGGGCGCCGGGTCGCAGCCGACCACGGGAGCGGCCTCAGTGGGTGTGCGCGGTGCCATCGGCGTGGGAGTGCGGGGCCATCGGCCCGGGGTCGACCGGCGTGTGCGCGCCCGAGCGGTGGTGGTCGAGCAGGTGCAGCAGCCACGACCGCAGCTCGGCGACCGAGGCCGGGTCGTGCCGCGACAGGGCGATCACCGGGCGCCCGCCGCGGGCCTCGCGACCCTGCTCGGCCATGAGCGCCGCGTCGACGCCGACGTGGGGTGCGAGGTCGGTCTTGTTGACCACCAGCAGGTCCGCACGGGCGATGCCGGGACCGCCCTTGCGCACGACGTCGCCCCCGCCCGCGACGTCGAGGACGAACACCTGGGCGTCGACGAGTGCCGGCGAGAACGTCGCCGTGAGGTTGTCCCCGCCCGATTCCACGAGAACGAGGTCGAGCGGGGCGAAGTCGGCCTCGAGGTCCTCGACCGCGAGCAGGTTCGCGGTGACGTCGTCGCGGATCGCGGTGTGCGGGCAGGCCCCGGTCTCCACCGCGCGGATCCGCTCGGGGTCCAGCACCCCGGCCGCGCGCAGCATCCGGGCGTCCTCGTCGGTGTAGATGTCGTTGGTGACGACGCCGATCCGCAGCTCGCCGGCCAGCTCGCGGCAGACCATCGCGATGAGGCTCGACTTGCCGGTGCCGACGGGGCCGGCGACGCCAAGGCGGAACGAGCGGGAGCTCTCAGGCACGGAACAACCTCCGGGGTGCGGAGCCGTGGCGGTGCTGCCAGGACTCGAGGAGCGGGGCGGAGCCGGCGGGTATGCCGGCGGGCTCGGTGAGGTGGGCGACCTCGGCGACGAGGGCCTCGACCGCAGGCCCGGCGGCCAGCAGCCACTCGGTCGTCTCCGCCGGGTCGAGGGGGCACAGCTTGAGGGCGGCGCTGCACAGCGACTGGACGTCGTCGTACGCCACGAGCCGGGCCGTGCGTGCGCCGTCCAGGCCACCCGCGGCGGCCATGGCGCCGACGGCCACCGGGCGGGACGGCTGGGCGAGCGGCGCCAGTGCGGCGCAGGCGGCGCTCCCCGGCCACAGCCGCCGGCAGAGCCTGCGCTGGCCGCGCCCGACCGCTCGGCTGGCGTCCCGCGTGACCTCGCTCGGGGTGCGCGCTGCCCAGGCCTCCTCGACCGCCGCCATGGGCAGGCCGGCCAGGACGTGGTGCCGGGCGACGACCGCGGTACCCGCCTCCACGGCGACCACCGTCGCGAGGCGTGTCGCCACCAGGTCGGGCACGTCGGCCGGGTCGAGGCCGCCGAGCAGGGCTGGCTCGAGGCCGGCGGACTGGGTGTGCGCGCCGACGGGCAGCCGACCGTCGGCCAGCATCATCGCCGCGAACTCGGGGTGGGGGAGCACGGTCGCGGACACGCTCAGAACAGCGAGTAGCGCTGGGCGAGCGGCAGCTCGGTCGCCGGCGCCGGCTCGACGAGCTCGCCCTCGACCCGGATCGCGAACGACTCGGGGTCGACCTCGATCCGGGGGGTCGCGTCGTTGTTGACCATGTCGGCCTTGGTGACGTCCCGCGTCGGCCGCACGGCCTCGAGCTGCCGCCGCAGGCCGAGCCGGTCGGCCAGGCCGTCCTCGAGCGCGGCTGGCGCGACGAACGTGACCGAGCGGTCCGCGCCCGCGCCGCCCTCGGCGACGAGGGCCGGGCGCATGAGCACCGGCTGCGGCGTGGGGATGGACGCGTTCGGGTCGCCCAGCGCGGCATACACGATCGCACCGCCCTTGACGACGACGTCGGGGCGCCACCCGAAGAACTTCGGGTCCCACAGGACGAGGTCGGCCAGCTTGCCCGGCTCGACCGACCCGACGAGGTGGTCGATGCCGTGCGCGACGGCCGGGTTGATCGTGTACTTCGCGACGTACCGGCGGGCGCGCTCGTTGTCGGCGGGCAGGGTGCCGCCGAGAGCGCCGATCCGGTGCTTCATGACGTGCGCGACCTGCCAGGTGCGGGTGACGACCTCGCCGATCCGGCCCATGGCCTGCGCGTCCGAGCTCGTCATCGACAGGGCGCCGAGGTCGTGCAGGACGTCCTCGGCCGCGATGGTGGTCGCCCGGATCCGGCTCTCCGCGAACGCGAGGTCCTCCGGGACCGCCGGGTTGAGGTGGTGGCAGACCATGAGCATGTCGAGGTGCTCGGCGACGGTGTTGACGGTGTGCGGCAGCGTCGGGTTGGTCGAGCCGGGCAGGACGTTGGGCAGCGAGGCGACGGTGATGATGTCGGGCGCGTGGCCGCCGCCGGCGCCCTCCGTGTGGAAGGCGTGGATGCCGCGCCCGCCGATCGCGCGGATGGTCGAGTCGACGTAGCCGGCCTCGTTGAGGCTGTCGCTGTGCAGCGTCACCTGCAGGCCCCAGCGGTCGGCCGCGCGCAGGGCCGCGTCGATGGCCGCCGGGGTGCTGCCCCAGTCCTCGTGCACCTTGTATGCCGCGGCGCCGGCGAGCGCCTGCTCGGCCAGGCCCGCCTCGCTCACCGTGTTGCCCTTGGCCATGAGCAGCACGTTGACGGGCAGGTGGTCCAGGCCCCGGTGGACGCTCGCGAGGTGCCACGGACCGGGGGTCACCGTGGTGGCCTTGGAGCCCTCGGACGGGCCGGTGCCGCCACCGCCGAGGGTGGTCAGGCCGGCCGCCAGCGCCTCGTGCACCTGGCTCGTCGACAGGAAGTGCACGTGCAGGTCGATGCCGCCGGCGGTGAGGATGCGGCCCTCCCCGGAGATGACGTCGGTGCCGGGCCCGATCTCGAGGTCGGGGTGCACGCCGTCGGCGACGTCGGGGTTGCCGGCCCGGCCGAGCGCGACGATGCGGCCGTCGCGGATGCCGACGTCGGCCTTGACGACCCCCCAGTGGTCGAGGACGACCGCGTTGGTGACGACCGTGTCGAGCGCGCCCTCCGCGCTGGTGCGCGTGCCCTGCGCCATCGACTCGCGGATCGACTTGCCGCCGCCGAACACGACCTCCTCACCGCCGACCGTCAGGTCATCCTCGACCTCGACCCACAGGTCGGTGTCTCCCAGGCGCACCTGGTCCCCGGTCGTGGGGCCGTACAACGCGGCATACCGCTCTCTGTCCAGCTCAGCCATCGAGGGCTCCGTCCCCGTCGCGCACCTGCAGGCCCGGCACCCGCCGGCGCCCCTTGAACGCCACCGCGGCCACCTCCCGGCTGACGCCGGGCTCGAACCGCACCGACGTGCCGCTCGGGATGTCGAGGCGGAACCCGTGCGCCGCCGCCCGGTCGAGCTCGAGCGCCGGGTTGGCGTCGGGCAGGTGCAGGTGGGAGCCGACCTGGATCGGGCGGTCCCCGGTGTTGACCAGGACGAGGGTGATCCGCTCGGCGTCGGTGCGGTCGCCGTTGAGGGTCACGGTGCCGGGGCGGACCCGGACCGCCCCCGGGCCGGTGCTGCTGGTGGCCATCGCTGCTCCTCAGGCGATCGGGTGGTGGAGGGTGACGAGCTTGCGGCCGTCGGGGAACGTCGCCTCGACCTGCACGTTGGGGAGCATCTCGGGCACGCCCTCCATGACCTGCTCGCGGGTGAGCACGGTGCGCCCCTCCTGCATCAGGTCGGCGACGAGGGCGCCCTCACGAGCGCGCTCCAGCACCCAGGTCGACAGCAGCGCCACGGCCTCGGGGTGGTTGAGCCGCACGCCGCGGGCGAGCCGGTCGCGGGCGACCATGCCGGCCACGGACAGCAGCAGCTTCTCGGTGTCGGCGGGCGACAGGTGCATCGGCGGCCTCCTGGGTGCGACGGGACCTTCCTGCGGGTGCGTGGCCAGTAGACCAAGGGCGTGTTTCGCGCGCATTTCGTCGTCAGGGTGTGGGAAGTCGTCATGACGTGGGAAAACGCGTGGCCCGGGCGCGCGCGGCGTCGTTAGCGTCGAGGCATGGACCGACCTGCCCTGACCGACGCCCTGCGGGACCGCGAGGCCGTGCTGCGGGCCTTCGTCGCGGACGACGGCTCCCTGCGCTCGATGCCGACGAGGATCCGCAAGCGGCTGGTCGTCCTCGACCTCGTCGCGCAGGACTTCACCCCGGGCGAGACGTACGACGAGACGCAGGTGAACAACCTGCTGCGGCCCCGCCACCCGGACGTGGCGGCCCTGCGCCGGTACCTGGTCGAGGAGGGGTTCCTCGAGCGCCGCGACGGGCGGTACTGGCGAGCCGGCGGATCGGTGGACGACCGGTAGCGGAGGCGCAGCCGCACCGCCACACTGTGCGCATGCTGCGGCTCGACGACCTCTGGGTCTGGGACTCCTGGGTGGCCGACGACGGCGACCTCTACCACCTCTTCATCCTCCAGGCGCCGAGGTCGCTCGGCGACCCGGCCAAGCGCCACACGGCGGCCCGGGTCGGGCACGCCACCTCGCGCGACCTGGTCACCTGGGACTACCTCGGCGAGTGCCTCGGCCCGGCCGAGACCGGCTTCGACGACCTGGCCATCTGGACCGGGTCGGTCGTCCGCGACGGCGACCGGTGGCGGATGTTCTACACCGCGATCTCGACGGCGGGGCACCACGTCTACGACCAGCGGGTCGGCTCGGCGGTGTCCGACGACCTGCACCACTGGACCCGCGTCTCGCACGAGCCCTCCCTGCGGGTCGACGGCACCTGGTACAAGAACCTCGCCAACACCCCGGCGCCCACGCAGGGCCCCGACCTCGAGGGGTCGAGCGAGACCTGGCGCGACCCGCTCGTCCTGCCCGACCCCGGCGGCGAGGGCTGGCACATGCTGCTCACGGCCAGGGGCGTCGGCGCGGGCCGCAACGACGACGGCGTCGTGGGGCACGCCACCAGCGCCGACCTCGAGCACTGGACCCTCGGGCCGCCGCTCAGCCAGACCGGCACCGGGTTCGGCCAGCTCGAGGTGCTCCAGGTCAAGCAGGTCGACGGCCGGTGGGTGCTCGTCTTCACCTGCCACCCGCAGGAGATGACCCCCGAGCGCATCGCCCGCACCGGCGAGTACTGCACCTGGTCGGTGCCCGGCCCCGGTCCGCTCGGGCCGTGGGACGTCGACGCCGCCCGGCCGTTCACCGCCGAGCCGAACCTGTTCGCCGCGCCGCTGGTCCGGCAGCGCGACGGGTCCTGGGTGCTCATCGGGTTCCGCAACCTCGAGCCGCAGGGTCTCGACGGGTTCGAGATCATCGACCCGGTGCCCGTGGCGCTCGATGCCGAGGGCTACCTCGTCGCCCGCTGACCACCGCCGTCCCCACGCCCGCGCAAAACCGGGAGACCGCGCCGGCTGCGCGGCATACCCTCCAGCCATGCTGGTGCGCCGTGAGACCACCGCCGACCACGACGTCGTGCACGCGCTGCACCGCGACGCCTTCGCGCACGGGCCCACGGAGGACGGCCGGCCGGCGAGCGACGGCTCGCTCGAGGCGCGGCTCGTCGACGAGCTGCGGGCCGACGGCGACCTGCTGAACGCCATGACGTTCGTCGCAGAGCGGGACGGTGTCGTCGTGGGCCACGTCGCCATGAGCGCGGCCACGGTCGACGGCCGCGCCGGTGAGCTCGTGGCGCTCGGGCCGCTCGGCGTCCTGCCCGAGCACCAGGGCGCCGGGGTCGGCTCCGCGCTCGTGCACGCCGCGCTCGGGGCGGCCGACGCCCTCGACGTCCGCGGGGTCGTCCTGCTCGGGCACCCCGAGTACTACCCGCGGTTCGGGTTCGGGCCGGCCGTCGAGCACGGCATCACCCCGCCGCACGACTGGGGGCCGCGGTTCTTCCTGCTCCGCCGGCTCACCGCCTGGGGCGACGGGGTCCACGGCGCCTTCCGGTACGCGGACCCCTTCGAGCGGGTCGACTGAGCGGTCACACGGGGCGTGCGAGCCGGTCGACCGAGCGGGTCGACGGGACCAGTCGTCCGGTCAGTTCGGGTTGAAGCCGTGATCGGCCTCGCGCGGAGCCAGCCCGAGGCCCTGGGTCAGCGCAGTCTCCCGGCGGACCATGCGCAGCCCGAGCCGCAGCCGCGCGCACGTGTCGGGGGCAGCCAGCAGCTGCTGGCGCTCGGTCAGCCCGAGCGAGGCCGCCGTCCCCACCGCGTACGACAGCTCGGTCGGGTCGTCGGGCCAGCCCAGGTCCTGCGCCCCGAGCGCGCGGGCGAAGGCGTCGAGCGCGTCGCGCACCGACTTCGCCAGGTCGGCCGCCTCGACCGGGTCCCCGGTCTCCTCACCGAGCCACGAGACCTCGCCCGTCAGGTATGCCGTGCCGGCCTCGGTCGCGACGCGGTCCAGGTGGAACCTGCGACGGCCCTCGCCGAGGACGAGGAACCGGCCGTCCCCGACCGCGGCGGCCCCGCTCACCCGGGCGACGCAGCCGATCTCGTGCAGGTCCCGGGCGGCGTCGGGGCCGACCTCGTGGCCGTGCCGGATGGCGACCACCCCGAAGTCGGGCTGGTCCGCACCGGCGACGAGGTCCTGGAGCATCGCGATGTACCGCGGCTCGAAGACCTGCAGGGGGAGCTCGGCACCGGGCACCAGCACCGTGCCGAGCGGGAACAGCGGGAGCCGCGGCATGGGTACACGGTAGGCGCCCGCGGTCGGCACCGACACCCGCGGGCGGGGGGCTACTAGGCTGCCAGCGTGTCGCCCTACGTCGTCGTCGCCGCCGTGGTCGTGGTCGGCCTGCTGCTGTTCGTCGCGGCCATGTCCGCCCGGGCGCTGCTGGCACCGAAGGCCCCGACCCGCGCGAAGCTCACGACGTACGAGTCCGGCGTCGACCCGGTCGGCCAGGGCTGGGCGCAGACGCAGGTGCGGTACTTCGTCTACGCGTTCCTCTACGTCATCTTCGCGGTCGACGCCGTCTACCTGTTCCCGTGGGCCCTGGTCGTGCGCTCGGCCCGGCTCGGGGCGGACTCGCTCGTCGAGATCGGCGTGTTCGTCGGCGTCCTGCTCGTCGGGCTCGTCCACGCGGCCCGGCGCGGCCTGCTGAGGTGGCTGTGATGGCGCCGGTCGACCTCCCGCTGCCCCGCGTCGGCCCCGCCCAGGACGTGGCGCCGACGCCCGTCAAGGTCGTCCTCAACTGGGGCCGGCGCTACTCGCTGTGGGTGTTCAACTTCGGCCTGGCGTGCTGCGCGATCGAGTTCATCGCGGCCTCGATGGCCCGGCACGACTTCATCCGGCTCGGCGTCATCCCGTTCGCGCCGGGGCCGCGCCAGGCCGACCTCATGGTCGTCAGCGGCACCGTGACGGACAAGATGGCCCCCGCCGTCCGGCGCCTCTACGACCAGATGCCCGAGCCGAAGTACGTCATCTCGTTCGGCGCCTGCTCGAACTCCGGTGGCCCGTACTGGGACTCCTACAGCGTCACCAAGGGCGTCGACACGATCCTGCCCGTCGACGTCTACGTCCCCGGGTGCCCGCCGCGGCCCGAGGCCCTGTTGCAGGGCATCTTGCGGCTGCAGGAGCAGATCGGCCAGGAGTCGTTGTCCACCAAGGGGATCCGCGCCAAGTACGCGCGGCACCGCACGGCGGCAGCCGGTGAGGTGACCCGTGACCTGGTCGCGCCGCCGAAGCCGGCCGCGACGACGGCGCCGGCCGCGACGACGGCGGCCGCGACGACGGCGGCCGCGACGACGGCGGCCGCGACGACCCCCTCGGTGCAGGCTGCCGACGGTGCCGCCGGGGAGCAGCCGTGAGCGACCCGGCGTCCGTGGACCGGGTCGAGGTGCCGCCCGGCGAGTGGGTCGCCGCCGTCACCGCCGCCCGCGACGAGGGCTACGCGTTCTTCGACTGGCTGACCGCCGTCGACCAGACGGACGCCACCGACGACCCCGGGTTCGACGTCGTCTGCCACCTGCTCGACCCCTCCACGCCGCGGGCGCTGCGCCGCCGGCTGCTGCGCACCCGCGTCTCCGAGGGGGAGGCGCTCGCGAGCCTGACACCCGTCTTCCGGGGCGCGGCCTGGCACGAGCGCGAGACCCACGAGATGTTCGGGCTCGACTTCGACGGCTTCGACGACGGCACCGGCCTCGGCCTGCGGCCGCTGCTGCTGCCCGACGGGTTCGAGGGCACCCCCCTGCGCAAGTCGTTCGTGCTCGCCGCCAGGGCGTCCAAGGCGTGGCCGGGGGCCAAGGAGCCCGGCGAGTCCGAGCACGCCCGGCCGACCGGCCGCCGCCGGGTGAGCGCCCCCGGCGTCCCCGACCCCGAGTGGGGCCCGCGGTGACCGCCGTCGAGGTCGCACTGCGCGCGGTCGGGGTGCTCGCCGCCTTCCTCGTGCTGCCCCTGCTCGTGGGCCAGGCGGAGCACAAGGTGATGGCGCACATGCAGGGCCGGCTCGGCCCGATGTATGCCGGGGGCTTCCACGGGTGGGCCCAGCTGGTCGCCGACGGGGTCAAGTTCGTCCAGAAGGAGGACATCACCCCGGCGGCCGCCGACCGCCGCGTCTTCCGGTTCGCCCCGGCCGTGGCGCTCGTCCCCTACCTCGTCGCGCTCGCCGTGATCCCGCTGTCGCCGTCGGTGGTGGCGGCCGACGTCCCCGCGTCCGCGGTCTTCGTCCTGGCCGTCACGGCCGTCGGCATCCTCGGCACGCTCATGGCGGGCTGGGCCAGCGCCAACAAGTACTCGCTGCTCGGCGGCATGCGCGCCGCCGCGCAGCTGCTGTCCTACGAGCTGCCGATGGTCCTCGCCGTCGCCTCGGTGTGCCTGGCGGCCGGGTCCCTGTCGCTCGGAGGGATCGCCGAGGCCTGGCGGCCGGCGTGGCTGCTGTGGCAGCTCCCGGGTGCAGTCGTGTTCCTCGTCGCTGCCGTGGCCGAGCTCCAGCGGCCGCCGTTCGACATGCCGGTGGCCGACTCCGAGATCGTGTTCGGGGCGTACACCGAGTACACCGGGCTGCGGTTCGCGTTCTTCCTGCTGGCCGAGTACGCCGGGATCGTGGTGATGTCGCTGCTGTTCGCCGTGCTCTACCTGGGCGGGTGGCACGGGCCCTTCGCCGACCAGCTCGGCTGGGTCTGGACGATGCTCAAGGGGTTCGTCGTGGCCGTCGTCGTCATCTGGTTCCGGGTGGCGTGGCCGCGGCTGCGCGAGGACCAGCTCCAGCGACTGGCGTGGCTCGTGCTGGTGCCGTTGGCCCTGGCCCAGCTTGCGATCACCGGCGTCTGGGTGGTGGTGACCTCGTGAGCCCCTCCGCACGCAGGCCGGGCGGCACCGGCATACCCGGCATCCTCAAGGGGCTCGCCACGACGGCGCGCACCCTCGCGACGCCGACGCACACCGCCGAGTACCCCGACGTCCCGCCCGAGCTGCCACCGCGCTCGCGCGGGGTCATCGCGCTGCTCGAGGAGAACTGCACCTCGTGCATGCTGTGCGCGCGCGAGTGCCCCGACTGGTGCATCTACATCGACTCGCACAAGGAGACGATCCCGGCGTCGACGCCCGGCGGCCGCGAGCGGCAGCGCAACGTGCTCGACCGGTTCGCGATCGACTTCAGCCTCTGCATGTACTGCGGGATCTGCATCGAGGTGTGCCCGTTCGACGCGCTGCACTGGAGCCCCGAGTTCGAGTACGCCGAGCTCGACATCCGCGACCTGCTGCACGAGAAGGACCGGCTCGGGCAGTGGATGCCCACCGTGCCCCCGCCGCCGGCCCTCGACGAGCACTCGGCCGAGCCGGCGGAGGTCGCGGCCAGCCAGAAGCCGGCCCGTGGCGCGTCCAGGCTGGTGCCGCGCGAGCGGCCCGCCCGGGTCCGGCCGGCACGCGCCGGCGACGAGTCGCCCTCGGGCGCCGCCGGCGCGACGCCCCGCGAGGCCGCGGCCGCCGAGGCCCAGGCAGCCCCACCCGCCCCGGACGAGGCAGGCGGGGACGAGGCATGACCGGTCTCGACGTCGCGTTCGCCGCGGTGGGCGTGCTCGCCGCCGCGAGCGGGCTGCTGGCCGTCACCACCCGGCACGTCGTGCACGCCGCGCTGTGGCTGGTCGTCTGCCTCGGGTCGGTCGCGGGCTGCTACCTCGTCCTGGGCGCCGAGTTCGTCGCGCTCGTGCAGCTGCTCGTCTACGTCGGCGCCATCGTGGTGCTCGTCCTCTTCGCGCTCATGCTGACCCGGGCGCCGATCGGCCCCAACCGCGAGGTGTCGACCAGCCGCCTGCACCGGGTCCTCGCCGCCGTCCTCGGGGCCGCCGTCACCGCGCTCCTGTGCGCCGCGCTCCTCCCGCTCGCGGGGCCGGCGCGGCCGCGGGTCGACACGCCGACCGACCGGCTGGCGGGGCAGGTCTTCGGCACGTGGGTGTGGCCGTTCGAGCTGCTCTCGCTGCTGCTGCTCGTCGCCCTCGTCGGCGCGCTCGCCGTCTCGCGGATGGTCGCCCCCGAGCCGGAGACGCCGATCGTGGCCGCCGACGAGCCGGCCGACGAGCCCGCCGACGGCCCGGCTGCATCGCCGGTCGGCCAGCCGGTCGACGCGGCAGTGGACGCGGGGGAGCGGGCATGATCCACCTCGCCGGTCCGTACCTGCTCGCGGCCGTCCTCGCCGGCCTGGGCACCTACGGCATCCTGGCCCGCCGCAACGCCGTCCTCGTCCTCATCGGCGTCGAGCTCGTCCTCAACGCCGCCACCGTGCTGCTGGTCTCCGTGGCGGCGTCCGGCGACGAGCGGTGGAACGCCGGCTCGGTGCTGACCCTGTTCGTCATCACGATCGCGGCGGCCGAGGTCTGCGTTGCGCTCGCGGTGGTGCTGGCCGTCTTCCGCCTGCGCGGCGACGTCGACCTCGAGGCGGACCGCCCGTGAGCGCCGCAGCGGCCCGGCTGGTCGTCCTCGTCCCGGCCGCAGCGGCACTGGTGGGCCTGCTGGTCGCGCGCCGGCCGCGCCCGCGCACCCCCCGGGCGGTCGCCACCGTCGGCTCCCTGCTCACCCTCCTCGTGGCCCTCGTCGAGCTGGTCGCCGTCCACTCGGCCGGGCCGGTGCAGGCGCTCCACCTGCTGCCGTCCCTGCAGGCGGGTGAGCTGCGGATCCCGTTGCAGCTGCAGGCGACCGACGCGCCCGCCCTCGTCGCCGTGGTGGTCGCGGTGGTCGGCTGGGCGGTTCAGGCCTTCGCCGGCTGGTACCTGCGCGACGACGACCGCTACGGCACCTTCGCCGCCACCGTCTCGCTGTTCTGCGCGGGGATGCTGCTCACCGTCCAGTCCGCCGACCTGGTGCTCACCCTCGTCGGCTGGGAGGTCATGGGCTGGTGCTCCTACCTGCTCATCGGCCACTGGAGCCGCAAGGAGTCCGCGCGCCGGGCCGCGCTCAAGGCGTTCCTCGTCACCCGCCTCGCCGACGTCGGGTTCGTCCTCGGGGTGGTGCTGCTCGCCACGGACGCCGGCACCACGGCATACCAGGAGGTGCTCGCGGGGGCGCCCGGGACGCTGTCGAAGGTCGGCATCGCCCTCCTCGTGGTGGGCGTGCTCGGCAAGTCCGGCATGGTGCCGTTCCACGACTGGCTCCCCGACGCGATGGAGGGCCCGACGCCCGCGTCGGCGCTCATCCACGCGGCGACCATGGTCGCCGCGGGCACGTTCGTCCTGGCGCAGCTCTTCGACGTCCTCGTGGCCAGCGAGGGGGTGCGCTGGCTGCTCGCGGTGAGCACCGCCGTGACGATGGTGTATGCCGCGGTGCTGGCCTTCGGGCAGGGCGACCTCAAGCGCCTGCTCGCCTACTCCACGCTCTCGCAGGTGGCGCTCATGCTCTCGGCGCTCGCGGCGGCACCGCGCGACGAGGGCCCCGGCGCCGGTGTCCTGCACCTGTACTCGCACGCGTTCTTCAAGGCCCTGCTCTTCCTCGCGATCGGGTGGCTGAGCGTCACCGTCGGCGGGACCGCCGCGACGGCGCTGCGCGGCAGCCTGCGCGGTCACCTCGTGATCCGCCCGGCCATGTTCGTCGGCCTGCTCTCGCTCGCGGGGGTCCCGCCGCTGGTGGGCTTCGTCTCCAAGGAGCACGTGCTGGGCGCGGCCGAGGCCGGTGTCTCCGCCGGGGACGGCCGCGCCTGGCTGGTGCTCCTCGCCGGCATCGCGACGGTGCCGCTGACGGCCGCCTACTGCATGCGCGCGTGGCTCGTCCTCGACGACCTCGCCACGACCGACGTCACGCGGCACGAGGCCGACACGGCCACGCGGCCGGTGCGCACCGCGGTGACCGTCCTGGCGGTGCTGTCCGTGGTGGGCGGCCTGGTCGTCCTCACCCCGCTGCTGGACCTGCGCGGCCACATCGGTTGGCTCGTGGCCCTGCTCAGCGTGCTGCTCATCGTGGGCGCGGCGCTCGCGGTGCGGTGGGTCCCGCTCGTCGACGACCCCGACCCCGCCACCCGTCTTGTCGGCGACCGCCGCCCGCTCTTCGACCGCGGCCTGGGGGTCGACCGGCTCTACGTCGCCGCGGTGGCCACCCCCGTTCTGGCGCTGGCCCGGCTCGTCGTCGTCCTGGACCGGGACGTCGTCGACGCCTACGTCCGCGGCGCCGCGCTGACCGCCCGGTGGTCGGGCCGCGGCGGCCAGCGGGTGCACGACCGCGAGCGTGCCGCGTCCGGGCTGGCCTGGGTCGTGGCCGGGGTCGTCGCCGTCGCCGTCGCGGGGGTGGCGCTGTGGTGATCCTCGTCAGCCTCGTCGTGCCGGCTGCGGTGGCGGTCTGGCTGCTCACCGCCGGGCGCCGGCTCGGCCACCGGGCCGCGAACGCCGTGGCGACGGCCGCCAGCGTCGTCACCCTCGGCGCGGTCCTCTGGGCCGTCATCGTCCGCCCCACCGTCGACCGGGCCTGGGTGCCCTCGCTCGGACTGCGCTGGCAGCTGGCGGTCGACGGCATCAGCGCGCCCCTGCTCCTGATGACCGCACTGCTCGGCGTCGGCGTCGTGCTGCACACCCTCGACCGGCCGCCCACCGGCGGCACGACCGGTGCCTTCCACGCCTGCCTCCTGCTGGTGGAGTTCGGGGCGCTCGCGACGTTCTACGCCCGCGACGCCGTCCTGTTCTTCGTCGCCTTCGAGCTGGTGCTCGTGCCGATGTGGGTCCTCATCACCCGGTACGGCGACCCGCACGACGCCCGGGCGCGCGCCGACGCCGGCGGCCGCTTCGTCCTCTACACCGCGTTCGGCTCCACCCTCATGCTCGTCGGGATCCTCGCGCTCGTCGCCAAGGCGGGCACCGCCGACCTCGACGTCCTCGCGCAGGGCGGCCGCACCGGCATACCCGTCGGCACCCAGACCGTCGTCGCCGCGCTGCTCGTCGCCGGGCTGGCCGTCAAGGTGCCGGTCTTCCCGCTCCACACCTGGCTGCCATCCGCCCACACCACCGCCCCGACGGCCGGGTCGGTGCTGCTCGCCGCGGTGCTGCTCAAGATGGGCACGTACGGCCTGGTGCGCCTGCCGCTCGCCTCGGTGCCCGAGGGGTTCTCGCGCGTCGCGCCGGTGCTGGCCGTGCTGGGCGCGGTCGGCATCCTGTGGGGAGGTCTCGCCTGCCTGGTCGAGCGCGACCTCAAGCGGCTCATCGCGTACTCGTCGGTGGTGCACATGGGGTTCGTCGTCCTCGGCCTGGCCAGTGGCACGCGCACCGGGCTGCAGGCGGCCCTCTTCGCGAACATCGCCCACGGCGTCATCTCGGCCCTGCTCTTCGTCGTCGTCGGCGGGCTCAAGGAGCGCTGGGGCGACGCCGACCTGCGCACCGCGCGTGCTGCGGTCCGCGAGGTCGCGCCCCGTCTGGGGTTCGCGCTCGTCCTCGGGCTCGCCGCGTCGCTGGGGCTGCCCGGCCTCGCCGGTTTCTGGGGCGAGTTCCTCTCCGTGTATGCCGCCTGGTCGCCGGCCGACGACCGGCCGACCGGGCTGTTCCGCGGCCTGGCCGTCGTCGCCGCGTTCGGGACCGTGCTGGCCGCGGCCTACGCCCTGCGCGTCGCGCGCACCGTCTGGGCGGGGGAGCGACGCGAGCCCTTCATCGAGGACAGCCGGGACAGCGAGTGGGACGTCATCGCCGTCCTCGCGCTGGCCACCGTGCTGCTCGGCGTCCTGCCGGGGCCCCTGCTCGCCCTGACCAGCCCGGCCGTGGCCACCCTCGTGGGGGCGGCGCGATGACCACGCTGGTGTCCGTCGACTGGATGGTCCTCGGGCCGGTGCTCGCGCCGGCCCTGGGGGCGGTGCTGGTCCTCGTCGTGGACGCGGTGGCGCCGCGGGCCGCCCGGGCCCACGCAGGCCTCGGGCTCCTCGCCCTCGCGGCGGGTGTCGCGCTCACCGTGCCCGGCGTTCTGCAGGCCGGGGCCGCGCCGCTGCGCACGCTCTGCGTCCCGGCGGTCGCGGGGACCTGCCTCTACGAGGCGGGACCTGTCGCCAGTGCGCTGCAGCTCGCGGCCCTCGTCTCGGCGTTCGTGGTGCTCCTGCTCGCGTGGCCCGGCGCCCCGCGTCCGGACGGGCTGCGCGGCGGCCCGGCGGTGCAGGTCTGCCTCGTCCTGACGGCGACCGCCGGTGCGGCAGGGGTGGCCGCCGCCCACGACCTCGGGTCGTGGCTCGTCTGCCTCGAGCTCGCCACCCTGCCGGTGGTCGCGCTCGTCGCGCTCCGCGGCACCGACGCCGCCGGGCGTGGGGCGCTCGCGCTGCTGACCACGTCGCTGGTGTCGTTCGCGGTGGTCGTCCTCGGCGTGGCGCTGTGGCTCGTCGCGACGGGGGAGGCGGTCTTCACCCGGGGTGCCGCGGCCGAGGCGCTGGCCGACCCGCACCGGCGGGTCGTGCTGCTCCTCGGCGTGCTCCTGCTCCTCGCCGGGCTCGGCTTCAAGCTCTCCCTCGTGCCGTTCCACGTGTGGACACCGCAGGCGTACACCGGCGGCAGCGAGCCGGTCGCGGCCTTCCTCGCCGCCACGTCCAAGGTGGCGGCGCTCGCCGCGCTGGTCGTGGTGCTCGGACCGGTCGCGGAGGCGGGCGGTCCCGTCCTCGCCGCGGTCGGCGTCGTCGCGGCCGCCTCGATGACCCTCGGCAACGTCCTCGCCCTCGTCCAGGACGACCCCGTGCGGCTGCTCGCCTGGTCCACCGTCGCGCAGGCCGGCTGGGTCGTGCTGCCCCTGTCGGCCCTCTCGCGGGGTTCGGCCGCCGCGTCCGCGGGCTACCTGGTGGCCTACGTCGTCGCGACGCTCGTCGCCTTCACCGTCGTCCACGTCGTGTCGTCCGCGCCGCCGGCGCGGGGCGTCGCGCGCGACCGCCGGACGCTCGCGGCATACACCGGGCTCCTGCGCTCCCACCCGGTCCTCGGCGGAGCCCTGGGGCTCGCCCTGCTGTCCCTGGCCGGGCTGCCGCCGGGGCTCGTCGGGCTGGTGGCCAAGGTCGTCGCGCTGCGGCCCGTGGTCGGGGGCGAGCAGTGGGCGCTCGCGCTGGTGGCGGTGGTCAACGCCGTCCTCGGTATCGCCGTCTACCTGCGCTGGTTCGGGGTGCTGCTGCGAGACCCGGAGACGGGCCCGAGCGCCGCCGTCGTGCGCCGGGTGCCACGGCCTGCGCTGGTCGCGCTGCTGCTCTCCGGCGGGCTGCTCGTGGCCACCAGCGTGGCCCCGCAGCTGCTGCTCGGGCTGCTCGACTGAGGCTGGGCGTCGGCTGGGAACGCGGCGGGACGACGCGGCGTTGACCGGGCATGCACAACCACTTCAACGGGCTGAAGACCGCTGCGCTGTTCGGCGCGATCTTCGCCCTGCTCCTGGCGATCGGCGGCATCATCTCCGCCTCGACGCGCAGCATGTCGTTCCTGTGGATCTTCGCCCTCATCGGTGTCGGCACGACGATCTACGGCTACTGGAACTCCGACAAGCTCGCGATCCGCGCCATGCACGCCTACCCCGTGAGCGAGGCCCAGGCGCCGGCGATGTACCGGATCGTGCGCGAGCTGTCGACGTCCGCCGGCCAGCCGATGCCACGGCTGTTCGTCAGCCCGACCCAGGCGCCCAACGCGTTCGCCACCGGCCGCAACCCCGAGAACGCCGCCGTCTGCTGCACCGAGGGCATCCTCGGCATGCTCGACGAGCGCGAGCTGCGCGGGGTCCTCGGCCACGAGCTGATGCACGTCTACAACCGCGACATCCTCACCGGCTCGGTCGCCGCGGCCATCGCCGGCGTCATCACCTCGGTCGCACAGATGCTGATGTTCGCGAGCATGTTCGGCGGCGGCAGCAACGACGAGGACCGCCCGAACCCGTTGGTGCTGCTGCTCATGGCGCTGCTCGCGCCGATCGCGGCGATGTTCATCCAGATGGCGATCAGCCGGACGCGCGAGTACGACGCGGACGAGGACGGCGCCAAGCTGACCGGCGACCCGCTGGCCCTGGCGTCGGCGCTGCGCAAGCTCGAGGCCGGTGTGGCCCAGGCGCCGCTGCAGCCGACCCCGGCGCTGCAGAACAGCAGCCACATGATGATCGCCAACCCGTTCCGGCCGCAGGACGTCTCGCGGCTCTTCTCGACCCACCCCCCGATGGCCGAGCGCATCGCCCGGCTCGAGCAGATGGCGTACGGCTTCCGCCAGCGCTGACCTGCTCTTCCCGCACCGAGGTGTGCCGCGCGGCCGAGTCCTCCGCGCGGCACCCCTCTGTGTGGCGCCGGACGCGGGCGTGTACCGAGGGGGCTCGCGGAGGCGCTATGCTGGTCCCAGTTGCAGTTGCAGTTCCTCGTGTGAGTGGGCCCGCCGGTGTGCGGGCCCATTGCTTTTCGCGGTTGTCCCGTGTCGTGGTGGTGTGCGCAGCTGGTGGCTCGCGACCGCGAACCACCCGGCCGGAAGAAACGAGAGATCCCATGGCACAGGGAACAGTCAAGTGGTTCAACGCTGAGAAGGGCTTCGGCTTCATCGAGCAGGACGGTGGCGGCCCCGACGTCTTCGTCCACTACAGCGCGATCGACTCGGGCGGCTACCGCTCGCTCGAGGACGCCCAGCGCGTGGAGTTCGACATCACGCAGGGCCCCAAGGGTCCGCAGGCCGAGAAGGTCCGCGTCATCTGAGCTCCCACAGAGCACGCCGAAGCCCCCGACCGCACGCGGTCGGGGGCTTCGGTCGTCCCGGGACCGTCCCCGGGGCTGCTCAGGGCAGGCGCAGGACGGACATGGTGCGGTTGGCCATGGCTGACTCGCCGAGCGCGTTGGGGTGGACCGGCACGGTGTTGGTGCCGA
The DNA here is from genome assembly GCF_031456495.1 of Phycicoccus sp. 3266. NCBI lineage: Bacteria > Bacillati > Actinomycetota > Actinomycetes > Micrococcales > Intrasporangiaceae > Phycicoccus > Phycicoccus sp. 3266. The sequence continues at coordinate 271,215 of NZ_JAVDUW010000002.1, forward strand.
ACAGCACCGGCTCGACCCACCGCGTGCCGATCGGCGTGCAGGCGTCGTGCCCGTCCGACGCCGTCGAGAAGTCGACGAACGTCGTGCCCGTCTCGCTGGCGGCCTTGGCGATCACCGCGTTGAGGTGGCCCTGCAGGGCCCGGAGGTACGGGATGTCCCCGCGGGCGATCGGCATCTTCGCGTAGCAGCTCGCGACGAAAGAGCTCGGGACGATCCAGGGGTAGCCCAGCACGGCGACGCGGGCGTTGGGAGCCTTGGCGTGGACGTCGGCGAGCGCCTGCCGGACGGCGGGGTAGGTCCTGGCGTCGATGGCGTCGTCGAAGCTGCTGCCGTAGAGGTCCTTGCACGGGCTGCCGTAGCCGAGGGTCGCGGTGCCGGCCGAGCCACAGGCGACGATCGCCCCGATGAACGTGTTGTTGTCGTTGCCACCGATGGTGAGGGTGACCAGGTCGGTGCCCGGTCCGAGCGCGTCGAGCTGGGGTGCGACCCCCGGGTACTGCGACGAGGAGAAGTCCTTGGTCTCGGCGGCTCCGCAGGTCACGTCGGTGAGCGAGGCCCCGGTCGTCCCCGCGATGACGTGCGGGTAGTTGCTGCTCGAGCGCAGGCACGCGGGCGGCGCCGTCGGGTCGGGCGGCCAGACGCCCGAGCCGGCCGAGTAGCTGTCGCCGAGGGCGACGTAGTCCAGCCCGGCCGCGCTGGCCGGGGTGGCGACGGCGACGGCGGTGGCGGCGAGGGCCAGTCCGGCCAGGCCGGCGGCGACGCGGTGCAGTCGGTGCAGTGGACGGCGCATGGAACAACTCCCTTGTTGTTACCTCGGGTAAGTTACCTTCGGGTAGTGATGGTTCCCCAGATCCGCCGGGGAGACAACCCCCTGCCGGCACCTCGCCGGCCGTGCAGAGCGTGGGAGTCGGCCCCTGTCCGCCGGCGTCCGCGGCCGCCGTTCCCCGCGGTGACCGGGATGGTTGGATCGCCGTATGCCGTCGTTGACCCGTGCCGAGGCCCGCCTGCGTTCCGAGCTGCTCACCGTCGAGCGGATGGAGGTCGACCTCGACCTCGACCGCGGGCCGGAGACGTTCCACTCCCGGACGCGGATCTCGTTCTCCTGCAGCGACCCCGGCGCCTCGACCTTCGTCGACGTGAAGTCCGTCGAGCTGCGCGTGCTGGTCCTCAACGGTGAGCACGTCGACCTCGCCACGCTCGACGACGGCCGTGTGCCGCTGCACGGGCTGGCGGCCGAGAACGTGCTGGAGTGCGAGGCGGTCATGGCCTACAGCCGCGACGGCCAGGGCCTGCACCGGGCGGTCGACCCCGCCGACGACCGGCCGTACGTCTACGGCCACCTGTTCCTCGACGCGGCGCCGCGCGTCTTCGCCTGCTTCGACCAGCCCGACCTCAAGGCGCCCTACGCGATCACCGTGAAGGCGCCGCAGGACTGGACCGTCATCGGCAACGGCGCGGCCACGTCGACCGTCCCCGGGCAGTGGGAGCTCGCCGAGACCAGGCCGCTGGCGACCTACTTCGTCACCGTCTGCGCCGGGCCCTACGCCTCCGTGCGCGCCGAGCACGACGGCATACCGCTGGGCATCCACGCCCGCGCCTCGCTCGCCGACGCGCTCGAGCGCGAGGCGCCCCAGATCCTCGAGGTGACCCGGCAGGGGTTCGACTACTACCACTCGCTGTTCGGCATCCGGTACCCGTTCGGGGAGTACCACCAGGTCTTCGTCCCCGAGTTCAACGCCGGCGCGATGGAGAACCCGGGCTGCGTCACGTTCCGCGACACGATGATGTTCCGCGGGGCGGCGACCCACGACGAGGTGCTGGCCCGTTCCAACACCGTCACGCACGAGATGGCGCACATGTGGTTCGGCGACCTCGTGACGATGCAGTGGTGGGACGACCTGTGGCTCAACGAGTCGTTCGCCGAGTACATGGCGCACCGCAGCTGCGTCGCCGCCACCGAGTTCACCGACGCGTGGGTCGACTCGACCATGGCGCGCAAGGTGTGGGGGTATGCCGCGGAGCGCACCCCCTCGACGCACCCCGTGGCGGGCGGTGCCGCGCTGGACGCGGCCGCGGCGCTGCAGGACTTCGACGGCATCTCCTACGCCAAGGGCGCCGCCGTCCTGCGCCAGCTCATCGAGCACATCGGAGACGACGCGTTCGTGGCCGGCGTCTCGGCATACCTGCGTGATCACTCGTACGGCAACGGCACCCTGGCGGACTTCATCGGGTCGATCGAGCGCGCGTCCGGCACCGACCTGCAGGCCTGGGTGCGGGCGTGGCTGCTCACCGCCGGGGTCGACGTCCTCGCCGTGGACCGGGCCGCCGGGGTCGTCGAGCGGGTCGTGCCCGAGCGGTTCCCCGCCGACCGGCCGCACACCTTCGACGTCGCCGGGTTCGCGGAGGGCGCGGAGGCGTTCCGCGTCGGCGTCACGGTGACGCAGGACCGCACCGAGGTCGCCGCGCTGCGCGACGTGCCCGACGACGTCCTCGTCCTCCCCAACGCCGCGGACCTGACCTGGGCGACGGTGACCCTCGACCCGGTCAGTGCGGCGCTGGTGCCGGAGCGGCTGGCGACGATCCCCGACGCGCAGGCCCGGGCGGTCGCCTGGGTCGCGCTGCTCGACGGGGTCTGCCTGGGGACGCTCGACCCGCGCGTCGTCGTCGACACGTTCGGCCGCGCCTGGCCGCACGAGCCGAACGAGTCGGTGCTCAACCGCGTCGCCCTCAACCTCGTGGGCAAGGTCGTCCCGGCGTTCCTCCAGCCGGGGGAGCGCGAGGACGCCACCCGCACCGTGGCTGCGGCAGCCGCCGACGTGCTCGGCGCCGCTCAGCCCGGCTCCACCCGCGCGCTCGTCGCAGCCCGCTACCTCGCCCGCACCACCGACGACGAGCCACGCCTGCGGGCGTGGGCCGAGGGGCGCGACCGCCCGGCCGGGCTCGAGGGCGACTCGGACTTCGGCTGGCTCGCGGTGCGCAACCTCGCCGCGCGCGGCCTGGTCGACCGCGCCTTCGTGGAGTCGGTGCGGGCGGGCGACGACACCCTCCAGGGCCGGCTGGCCGCGCTGCAGGCCCTCGCGGCCCGGCCGGACGCCGGGTCGAAGGCCTGGGCGTGGGGCGAGCTCACCGCCAACCGGGAGCGCTCCAACTACGAGCTCAACGCCCTGGCGCAGGGGTTCTGGCAGGCATCGCAGGACGACGTGCTGCGGCCGTATGCCGCGCGCTACGTCGCCGACGTGCCCGCGATGAGCACGTGGGTGGGCGAGGACGCCCTGGCGCGGGTGGCGACGCTGTCGTTCCCGTGGGTGCTCGTCGAGCCGGCGACCGCGGAGCTCGTCGACGCGGCGCTCGAGCGCGGCGACGTCTCGGCCGCGGTGCGCCGCAGCATGGTCGACGCGCGGTCCGAGCTCGGGGAGGCCCTGCGCTCGCGCGCCCGGTACGCCTGACGGGCCCGTCTGCGCGCGCGGACTGGTTGCGCACCGAAACCCTTGTGACTGGTGTTGCTGCAGGTCACCGCGGTGCGCGGCCCTCCCGGATGGCGCGCGAAGGGGTCTTGGCGGAGGTACGCTGTGTTCCTGCGAGGTCCCCCCGTGATGTCAGTCGACGCGCGCCTCGTCGACGGAGGTGTCACCCGGTGGTGCGCGTATGAACAGGTTGTCCGAGGGGTTCGTGCTCGGTGGCCGCTACGAGCTCGGCTCACGGATCGCCTCCGGCGGCATGGCCGACGTGTGGTCGGCAGTGGACCAGGTGCTCCAGCGCGAGGTCGCGGTCAAGGTCATGCGACCGGACACCGGCCACGAGGAGCTGTTCGCCCTGCGGTTCCGTGACGAGGCCGTGCACTCGGCGTCCCTCATGCACGCCAACATCGTCACCCTCTTCGACTACGGCGAGCAGGACGGCCTGGCCTACCTGGTCATGGAACTCGTTCCCGGTGAACCGCTCTCGACGCTGCTGCGGCGCGAGGGGGCGCAGTCCCCGCTCGTCGTGCGCTCGATCATCGGTCAGGTCGCGCTGGCCCTCGGCGTCGCCCACGAGGCGCGCGTCGTCCACCGCGACGTCAAGCCCGCGAACATCATGATGCGTCCCGACGGCATCGCGAAGATCACCGACTTCGGCATCGCCCGCGCGCTCGACGCGGCGGGCCACACACGCCACGGCGAGATGCTCGGCACCCCCGACTACATCAGCCCGGAGCAGGCGCTCGGCAAGCCGGCCACCGGCGCCAGCGACCTGTACGCCCTCGGCGTCGTCGCGCACGAGATGCTCTCCGGCCGCAGGCCGTTCGACAAGGGCACGCCCATCGCGACGGCCCTCAGCCACGTGACCGAGCCGCCCCCGCCGCTGCCCGAGGGCGTCCCGGACGACCTGGCCGACCTCGTGTGGCGGCTGCTGTCGAAGGACCCGGCCGACCGTCCCGAGAACGCCCGCGCCGTCGTGGTCGAGCTCGGTCTCGCCGACGACGAGATCACCGGCCTGGCCCTGGGGCTGGCCGCCGAGCTCGACGACCAGGCGGAGACCCCGGACGTCATGCCCGTCACCCAGGCGATGTCCTCGCCGCGCCACAGCGACCCGCGACCCACCCCGGTCGCCGGCGAGGCGCCCACGTCGTGGGTGGACCTCCAGCTCGCCCGTCCCGCCGGCCGCCACTCGGCGAGCCCGGTGCTCGCCGGTCTCCCGGCAGCCGAGCAGGAGCCCAGCGAGGCCGCCGCCGGCGAGGGCGTCGTCCCGCCCGTCGCCGGGTCCGACATGGCTGCGGCCGTCGACGTGGTCAACGTCGTCGACCCCGCCGACGTCGAGGGCCTGGTCAACGGACCGGGGTCGGTCGACCCCGACGCCACGATCCCCGGCTGACCCGCTCGCCTGCCTCTCCGGGGCGGGCTGCACCGGACGGCGACGCAGCCGCGCTGTCGCCGTCCGGTCGCCGGGATGTTCCCACCTGTTTTCTTGACTCGTTCCAGAAAGTGCGCGAGGGTGCCGGTATGCCGTCCCGCACCGATGCCGAGCGCGCCCTGCGCACCGCGTCGCTGCGCGTGACGCGCCCCCGGCTGGCGGTGCTGTCCGCGGTGCACGAGAACCCCCACGCCGAGACCGACGTCATCGTCGGGGCCGTCCGCGAGGAGCTCGGCCAGGTCTCCACCCAGGCCGTCTACGACGTGCTGCGGGCGCTGACCGCGGCCGGGTTGCTCCGTCGCATCCAGCCGTCCGGGTCGGTCGCCCGCTACGAGTCCCGCGTCGGCGACAACCACCACCACGTCGTGTGCCGCTCCTGCGGGGCCATCGCCGACGTCGACTGCGCGGTGGGCCACCGCCCCTGCCTCGACGCCTCCGACGACCACGGCTTCACGATCGACGAGGCCGAGGTGACCTACTGGGGCCTGTGCCCCGAGTGCGCCGCCTGACGCGCGGCGCGGAGCCGGGCACCCGGCACACCCACTGTCAGACGAACCCACCGACCCACCGAAGAGAACGACGAGAGAGGCAACCCGAGTGAGCGAGCAGTCCGCCACGCAGCAGCACGGCAGCGAGAGCGAGAACCCGGCGATCCCCGCGCCCGAGCCCAAGGGTCATCGGCCGCACACCAACCAGGACTGGTGGCCCAACCAGCTCGACCTGCGGGTGCTGCACCAGCACAACCCGGCGTCGAACCCGCTGGGCGGGTCGTTCGACTACAAGCAGGCCTTCTCCGGCCTGGACGTCGAGGCGCTGAAGGCGGACCTCACCGCCCTCATGACGGACTCGCAGGACTGGTGGCCGGCCGACTTCGGCCACTACGGCGGCCTGTTCATCCGGATGAGCTGGCACTCCGCGGGCACCTACCGCATCGAGGACGGCCGCGGTGGTGGCGGCCAGGGCGCGCAGCGCTTCGCCCCCCTCAACAGCTGGCCCGACAACGCCAACCTCGACAAGGCCCGCCGCCTGCTGTGGCCGATCAAGCAGAAGTACGGCTCGGCGATCTCGTGGGCCGACCTGCTCGTCCTCGCCGGCAACGTCGCCCTGGAGTCGATGGGCTTCGAGACCTTCGGCTTCGGCTTCGGGCGCGAGGACATCTTCGAGCCCGAGGAGATCTACTGGGGCCCGGAGGACACCTGGCTGGGCGACGAGCGCTACAGCGGTGAGCGCGACCTCTCGAACCCGCTCGGCGCGGTCCAGATGGGCCTCATCTACGTCAACCCGGAGGGCCCCAACGGCGAGCCCGACCCGCTCAAGGCCGCGCGCGACATCCGCGAGACGTTCCGCCGCATGGCGATGAACGACGAGGAGACCGTGGCCCTCATCGCCGGCGGCCACTCCTTCGGCAAGACCCACGGCGCCGCCTCGGCCGAGTACGTCGGCCGCGAGCCCGAGGGCTGCCCGATCGACCACCAGGGCCTGGGCTGGAAGAACACCTACGGCTCCGGCAAGGCCGGCGACACCATCACCAGCGGCCTCGAGGTCACCTGGAGCGCGACGCCGACCCAGTGGGGTGCGGGCACCGGCTTCTTCGACCGGCTGTTCGGGCACGAGTGGGAGCTCACCAAGAGCCCGGCCGGCGCGTGGCAGTGGGTCGCCAAGGACGCCGACGAGATCACCCCGGACGCGCACGACCCGGCGAAGAAGCACCGCCCCACGATGCTGACGACCGACCTCGCGCTGCGCACCGACCCGGCCTACGAGCAGATCTCGCGGCGGTTCCACGAGAACCCGGAGGAGTTCCGGCTGGCGTTCGCCAAGGCCTGGTACAAGCTGCTCCACCGCGACATGGGCCCGGTCTCGCGCTTCCTCGGGCCCTGGGTCCCCGAGGCCCAGGTGTGGCAGGACCCGGTGCCGGCCGTCGACCACGAGCTCGTCGACGCCTCGGACGTCGAGCAGCTCAAGACGGCCCTGCTGGAGTCCGGCCTGACCGTCACCCAGCTCGCGGAGACCGCGTGGGCCTCTGCGGCCAGCTTCCGCGGCACCGACAAGCGTGGTGGGGCCAACGGCGCTCGCATCCGCCTGGAGCCGCAGCGCAGCTGGGAGGCCAACAACCCCGAGCAGCTCGCCCGCACGCTCGAGGCGCTCGAGAAGGTGCAGCGCGAGTTCAACGACAAGCAGACCGGGGGCAAGCGCATCTCGCTCGCCGACCTCATCGTCCTCGGTGGCGTCGCCGCCGTGGAGCAGGCCGCCCGCGTGGGTGGCCACGAGGTCAGCGTGCGGTTCACCCCCGGCCGCACGGACGCCACGCAGGAGCAGACGGACGTCGAGTCGTTCGCCGTCCTCGAGCCGCGGGCCGACGGCTTCCGCAACTACGTCCGCGAGGGCGAGAAGCTGCCGCTGGAGACGCTGCTGCTCGACCGCGCGTACATGCTGCAGCTCTCCGCGCCGGAGATGACGGTGCTCGTCGCCGGCCTGCGGGCGCTCGGCGTCTCCGCGGGTGACGGGAAGCACGGCGTCCTCACCGAGCGCGCCGGGGCCCTGACGAACGACGTCCTCGTCAACCTCCTCGCGCCCGGCACCGAGTGGAAGGCCTCCCAGACCGACCCGAACGTGTACGAGATCGCGGACGCCGCCACCGGCGAGACGAGGTGGACCGCCACCCCGGTCGACCTCGTCATCGGCTCGAACTCGCAGCTGCGGGCGATCGCCGAGGTGTACGCCGCTGCCGACGCCCAGGAGAAGTTCGTCCAGGACTTCGCCGCCGCGTGGGCCAAGGTCATGGAGCTCGACCGCTTCGACCTGCGCTGACCCCACCGCCGGGCGCGGGCCCGGCCGCACTCACGCGTATGCCGCGTGGTCACCTCGACCACGCGGCATACGCGCGTCCGGGGCCGGCCCGAGGGGCCGTGGGTGAGGTCGGTGGGCGGGGCTGGTGGGTGAGTCGGTCGGTAAGGACTGTGCCAAGGAAGCCCCACGGCGCCGCGGCGCGCTGCTAGGTTGCGCTCGCTTCATTCACGCCCAGGGGAGGACGGCGCAGATGCGCGCACGACTTTCGCGGGTCGGGGGGATCGTCGCGGCGGCCGTGCTGGCCACCGGTGTCCTCGCTGCCCCCGCGCACGCGGAACCATCACAGCTCGACGGCACCATCACGTCCGCAGCCACCGGGGCCCCCGTGGCAGGCTGCGCCAACGTGTACGACCTGGCCTACACCTGGGTCGGTGGCGGCTGCAGCGACGACACCGGGCACTGGGTCGTGGACGGCGTCGAGTCCGGCACGGCCTACAAGGTCGAGGTCTACGGCCAGGACTCCGTCTACGCCACGCAGTGGAGCGGGGGAGGCACGTCCTTCGACGAGGCCACGGCGGTGACGGCGCCGGCGACGGTGGACACCGCCCTGGCGTACTCGCGGGAGGTGGGCGACGCCCAGCTCGGCGGGACCATCACCGCCGACGACACGGGCGCCCCCGTGGCGGGGTGTGTGGAGGTGTACACCGAGGCGCAGGACTTCGCCGGGTCGGCGTGCGCGGGTGACGACGGCACCTGGTCGGTCGGCCGGCTGGTGGCCGGCACGGGGTACAAGGTCGACGTCAGCGCGTACGACGACCAGCACGTGGGCGAGTGGGCGCAGGACGCGACGTCCTTCGAGCAGGCCCGGGCGGTGACCGCCCCGGCGACCGTGGACGTGGGCCTGGCGCTCGGTGGTCACCTGCAGGGCACGCTGACGCGCGTCGACGGCCAGCCGGCCCAGTGGGCGCAGCTGGACGTCTCGACCACGGGCGAGAACGCCCGCACCGAGGCATTCGCCCAGACCGACGACAGCGGCCACTGGAGCGCCCTGGTCCGACCGGGCGAGTACACCGTCCAGTTCACCGACTGGCCCGCCAGCCAGTGGGCGTTCGGCCAGACGACGCCCGACGCCGCCGACCACTTCACGGTCGCCGCGGGCGACACCGTGCAGGTCGACGACCGGTTCCTGGCCGCCGCCAAGGTGCAGGGCACGGTCCGCAGCGACGCCACGGGCCAGCCGGTCGGCGGTGCGTGCGTCACCGTGTACGCGCCCGGGGACGACGTCGACAACCTCCAGTGGGCGGGCGAGGGCTGCGCCGACGACACCGGCGCCTACTCGGTCGACGTCAGCCAGGCGGGCGACTACATCGCCGAGTTCACCGACCCGCAGGGGCGGTACGTCTCTGAGTTCTCGGGCGACACCAGGGTCGTGGGGCAGGCTGCCGAGTTCTCCGTGACCCGCGGCACGCCTGCGACGGTCGACGCCTCGCTCGCCGCCGGCGCCACCCTCACCGGGCTCGCGGTCGACGCCAAGACCGGCGCCGTCCTGTCCGACGTCTGCCCCAACGCCTACCTCGGCCGCGCCGGGGGCTGGGTCCGGGGCTCGGTGTCCGAGTGCAGCGGCGCCGACGGTCGCTGGAGCGTGCACGGGCTGCCGGCAGGCGCCCTCACCCTCGCCGTCCAGCAGGTGACGCAGGACTCCGCCTACTCGCTCACCTGGGCGTTCAAGGCGACGTCGCAGGCGACCGCCGACCTCATCACGGTCAAGGCGGGGGCGACGACCTCCGTCCGGAACGTGCAGATGATGCCGGGCGGCACGGTCAGCGGCACCATCACCGGACCCGACGGGCAGCCCGTGGCCGACGCCTGGGTCAACGTGGGCGGCGGCTACCCGGGCCGGGCCGGTCCCGGCGAGGGCCGCTGGAGCGCCAAGACGGGCGCGGACGGCCGGTACACCGTGCACGGGGTGCCGCCGGGGACGTACACCGCGTTCGTCTACACGGAGAACTACTCCGGCGACCTCGCGCCCGAGTGGTCGGGGAACGCGACGACCGCCGCGACCGCGCAGTCGTTCAAGGTCAAGGCGCTCAAGGACGTACGGTTCGACGCCCAGCTGGCGCCCGCCTCGAAGATCTCGGGCACGGTGCTCCAGGCGGACGGCAGCCCGGTCGACCACTACCTCGTGGGCCAGGTCTTCGCCGCGGACGGGTCGTACATCGGCGACTTCGACGTCTTCGGCGGTCCGGACTTCACGACGAGCGCCCTGCCGGCCGGCAGCTTCACGCTCCAGCTGATGGATCCCGAGACGGGTCAGTCGTGGTGGTACGACGGGGCGACCGACCGTGCGCACGCCACGGCCGTCCCGCTCGGGGTCGGGGAGCAGGCGCAGGTGACGGTGCACCTGCCCTGACCGGCTCCCGACACAGGTGTGGGGGGGGGGGGGGGGGCCCCCCCCCCCCCCGGGGGGGGGGGCCCCCGGGGGGGGGGGGGGGGGCCGCCCCCCCCGCCCCGCGGGGGGGGGGGTTTTGGAGGGGGGGGGGGCGCGCCCCCGCCCCCCCCCCCCCCCCCCCCCGGGGGGGGGGGGGGGGGCCCCCCCCCCCCCCCCCACACCTGTGTCACCGGCCGGGTTCGATGGGCGCGGCGGCGCCCGCGCGGCTCAGCGGTAGTTGGTGAAGGTCAGTGCGACGTCGAGGTCGTCCTTGCCCTTGAGCAGCGCCTGCACCGCCTGCAGGTCGTCGCGCGACTTGCTGGTGACCCGCAGCTCGTCGCCCTGGATCTGCGACTTGACCGACTTGGGGCCCTCGTCGCGGATGATCTTGTTGATCTTCTTGGCGTTCTCCTGGCTGATGCCCTCCTTGAGGCCCAGCTCGAGGCGGTACTCCTTGCCGGAGAGCTGCGGCCCGCGCTCGGGGACGTCGAGGTGCTTGAGCGAGACCTTGCGCTTGACCAACCAGGTCTGGAAGACGTCGAGGACGGCGTTGGCGCGCTCCTCGGTGTTGGCCTTGATGATCACCTTGTCCTGGCCGCTGGCCTCGATCGAGGCGCCAACGTTCTTGAAGTCGTACCGCGTGGCGACCTCGCGCGAGGCGCTGTTGAGGGCGTTGGCGACCTCCTGGTGGTCGATCTTGCTGACGATGTCGAACGAGCTGTCGGCCATGGGTGGGTCCTTCCTGTGGCGCCGGCGGCCCCGTGCGGGCAGGCCACGCCGGCGCCGGTTTCGGCAATCGTGGTGGTCCTTGCTATCCTTCCACGCGCACCAGGCGGGTTGCCCGAGCGGCCAATGGGAGCGGACTGTAAATCCGTCGCGAAAGCTTCGAAGGTTCGAATCCTTCACCCGCCACCCTGTGCAGCGAAGGGCCCCTGACCAGCGGAGACGCCGGTCCGGGGCCCTTCGCCATGTGACGCGACGTCGTCAGGTCGTGGCCGGCTCCGCGCGACAGCCGCAGCTCTCCCGGTGCTCGATCTCCACGGGCAGCCGGACCACCCGGCGTGGGGCGAAGGGGTCCTCCAACCGGCGCATGAGCAGCTGGACCGCCTGTGCCCCCATGGCGTGGAACGGCTGGGCGGCGGCGGTCAGCGCGGGTGACATGGCGCTGGCCCACTCGAAGTCGTCGAACGTCACGAGGGCGACGTCCTCCGGCACCCGCCGACCGCCCTGCTTGAGTGCCAGCAGTGCGCCGATGGTCATGGCGTTGTTGCCGCTGAAGATCGCGGTCGGTGGCTCGTCCAGCCGCAGCATGGCCGTGGTGCCCGCGCGGCCACCGCCGACGGTCGAGTGGGCGGGTACGACGAGCCGCGGGTCGATCGGCACGTCGGCGAGCTCATGTGCCCTGACGTAGCCGCGCCAGCGCTCCTGCGTCGTCGACAGTCCCTCGAGACCTGTGAGCATGCCGACCCTGCGGTGCCCCAGCTCGAGCAGGTGCTCGACGAGCGCGACGGACACGGCCTCGTTCTCGGTGCCCACCTGGTCGCAGCGGACGTCGCTCATGCGGTCGACGAAGACGAACGGCGTCTCGTGCTTGCGCAAGAGCGGCAGCGTCTCGGACTGGAAGCCCTTGGTGGGGGCGATGACGATCGCCTCGACGTTGTGCGCCAACAACATCGACACGGCATCCGCCTCGCGCTGCACGTCGTCGTGGGTGTCGCACAGCAGCAGCGCGAAACCGGCGCGGCTCGCCTCGGACTCCACGCCCTGGATGAGCTCGGCGAAGTAGGGGCTGGAAGCGCCCGTGATGGCGAGGCCGATGGCGCGGCCCGACCGGCTGCGCACGGCAAGGGGCGGGGGCTCGTAGTCGAGGCTGGTCATCGCCTGCCGGACCCGGTCGCGGGTGTCGGGGGAGACGAACCGGGTCCCGTTGACGACGTGGGACACGGTCGAGATCGAGACCCCCGCCAGCTTGGCGACGTCTGCGAGTCGAGGAGTACGCCGCGGAGGCCTCACCGTGGCATCGTGCCGGGCCGTCGAGTTTTCGCGCAAGCATTTGCGCAAACCATTCTCCCGGGCGGTCCGCGCTCCTACTGTGACGGACGTCCGGAGGTATCACGCCGAAGGTCACGAGTCCCGACCAACGCCGCTTAGGCCTCGATCCAGGAGAACGCACATGAACCGGCACAGCAGGACGCGGACGGCTGCAGCGGCCGTCGCACTCGCATCGACGACGGCCCTCGCCCTCGGTGCCTGCAGCACCACGAAGACGTCCGGACCGGGCGCCGTCGGCAGCAGCGGGGGGTCCAAGGGCCCGATCAAGATCGGGCTGGTCACCAAGACCGACAGCAACCCCTACTTCGTCAAGCTGCGCGAGTCGGCCAAGGCCGAGGCGCAGAAGAACGGCGACACCCTGATCGCCCTCGCCGGCAAGTTCGACGGCGACAACGCCGGGCAGGTCACCGCCATCGAGAACCTCGTGCAGCAGGGCGTCAAGGGCATCCTCATCACGCCGAGCAACTCCGCCGGTGTGCTGGGTGCGATCAAGAAGGCGCAGGACGCCGGCGTCATCGTGATCGCGCTCGACACGGCGACCACGCCGCCCGACGCCGTCGCCGCGACCTACGCCACGAACAACGAGCAGGCAGGCAAGCTGCTCGGCCAGTACGTCAAGGCGCGCATGGGCAGCACCAAGCCGCAGATCGTCGCGATGGACCTCGACCCCAGCGCCTCGGTCGGCATCCAGCGGCACAACGGCTTCCTCGAGGGGATGGGCCTGCCGCTCAAGACGCCCGACATCATCGGCAGCGCGCTGACGCAGGGTGACCAGACCAAGGCGCAGGCGGCCATGGAGAACCTCCTGCAGCGCGTCGGCGGCCAGGTCAACGTCGTCTACAACATCAACGAGCCGGCCGCCCGGGGCGCCTACCAGGCGCTCAAGGAGAAGGGCATCGCCGACAAGGTCATCGTCGGCGCCATCGACGGCGGCTGCGCCGGCGTGCAGAACGTCAAGGACGGCCAGTTCGTGGCCACCGTCATGCAGTTCCCGAAGAAGATGGCCGAGGACGGCGTCAAGGCCGTCGTCGAGTACGCCAAGTCGGGCACCAAGCCCAGCGGCTTCATCGACACCGGCGCCACCCTCATCACCGACAAGCCCGTTCCCGGCGTCGAGTCCAAGGACACGACCTGGGGCGCCGCGAACTGCTGGGGCTGACCATGTCGACCACCTCGGGAACCGCCACCCAGCACCGGAGCCGCGGCGACGGCATACGCAGGGCGTTCGCCCGCAACCCCGTCCTCGGGCCGACGGCCGCGCTCGTCATCGCCATCGTGTTCTTCTCGGTCAGCACGAGCACGTTCTTCAACATCGACAACTTCTCGCTGATCGTCCAGCAGTCCGTCGTCATCGGGACCCTCGCGCTGGGCCAGACGCTGGTCATCCTCACGGCCGGCATCGACCTCGCGAACGCGGCCATCGCCGTGTTCGGGACGCTCCTGCTGACCCGGCTGACCATCGGCGGCCTGCCGAGCGGCCTGGCCATCCTCGCCGGCCTGGTCGCGTGCACGATCGCGGCGACGATCTCCGGCCTGCTCGTCACCAGGGTCAAGCTGCCCCCGTTCATCGTCACCCTCGGCATGCTCGCCGTGATGACCGCGGTGACGAACCTCTACAGCACGGGCACCACCTTCGCGGTCCCGGACGGTGCACTCACCTGGCTCGGCACGTCGCTCTACCTCTTCGGGCGCGTCCAGTTCACGCTCGGCATGATCCTCGCGGCGATCCTGTTCGCGGTCATGTGGTTCGTCCTGGGCAAGACGGCGTGGGGCAGGCACGTGTATGCCGTGGGCAACGAGCCCGAGGCGGCCCGCCTCACCGGCATCCACATCGACCGGACGCTCGTGAGCGTCTACCTCGTGGCCGGGCTGATCTACGGGTTCGCCGCGTGGATGGCCCTGGGCCGCACGCCGACGGCGGACCCCAACGCCTACCAGACCGGCAACCTCGACAGCATCACCGCGGTCGTCATCGGCGGCACGAGCCTGTTCGGTGGGCGCGGTGGCGTGATCGGCACGGTGGTCGGCGCCCTGATCGTCGCGATCCTGCGCAGTGGCCTGACGCAGATGGGCATCGACTCCAACTACCAGAACCTCGCGACCGGCGTGCTCGTCATCGCAGCCGTCGCGTTCGACCAGGCGACCCGCAGGAGGGCGTGATGGACACCGTGACGCGAAGCGAGAGCGCACCGGGCGGCACCGCCACCCGCGAGCCCGTGATGACCGGCCGCGGCCTGGTCAAGCGGTACGGCCACGTGACGGCCATCAACGGCGCGGACTTCGACCTCTACCCCGGTGAGGTGCTGGCCATCGTCGGGGACAACGGGGCCGGCAAGTCCAGCCTCGTCAAGGCGCTCACCGGCGCCCTCCAGCCCGACGCGGGGACCATCACCCTCGACGGCGACGAGGTCCGGTTCCACTCGCCGATCGACGCGCGCCGCAAGGGGATCGAGACGGTGTACCAGACCCTCGCGGTCGCGCCGGCCCTCGACATCGCGAGCAACCTGTTCCTCGGGCGCGAGCGACGGCGCGAGGGCGTGCTCGGCAGGTTCCGGCTGCTCGACAAGAAGGGCATGCGCGCCGCGGCCCGCGACGAGCTCAACTCGCTCGGCATCGCCACCATCCAGGACATCTCCCAGACCGTCGAGACGCTCTCGGGTGGCCAGCGCCAGGCGGTGGCCGTGGCCCGGGCCGCGATGTTCGGCAGCAAGGTCGTCATCATGGACGAGCCGACCGCTGCCCTCGGCGTCCGCGAGACGGCCCAGGTGCTCGAGCTGATCCGGCGGATCAAGGAGCGCGGCCTGCCGGTCGTCCTCATCAGCCACGACATGCCGGCCGTGTTCGAGGTGTCCGACCGCATCCACGTCCACCGGCTCGGGCGGCGTGCCGGCGTGGTCGAGCCGAGCCGGGTGTCGATGAGCGACGTCGTCTCGTTCATCACCGGCGCCGAGGAGATCCCCGCGGACGTCGACATCGCCGGCGCCGGTGCCGCGCGAGGAGGTGGGGCGTCGTGACCGTCGTGGTCGGCTACATCCCCACCCCGGAGGGCCTGGCGGCGGTCGACCACGCGATCGCGTTCGCCCAGCGGGACCACGCACGCCTCGTCGTCGTGAACACCGGCCACCACGGCGACAACGCCCACCCGCTGTTCGCCAGGGCCGCGGACCTCGACGCCCTGGACGCCAAGCTGGACGGTCTCGGGCTCGAGCACGAGATCCGGCAGCCCACGGCGGCGTCCTCGGCCGCGCAGGAGATCCTCGCCGCGGCCGAGGAGGTCTCGGCCGACCTCATCGTCATCGGGGTCCGTCGCCGCTCGCCCGTCGGCAAGCTCGTCACGGGCAGCACCGCGCAGCGGGTGCTGCTCGACGCCGAGTGCGCGGTGCTCGCGGTCAAGGCGCCGTGAGCTCGCAGGCCCCGCCCGTCGCGCCGCGGGACGTCGAGCACCTCCGCGACCTCATCGGTCGGCTGCGGGCCGTCGCGGCCCCCGGCCGGCGCACCATCGTCGGCGTGGTCGGCGAGCCCGGCGCCGGCAAGTCGACGCTCGTCGCGGAGCTGGTCGACGCCCTCGGGCCTGACGCCGCACCCGCACCCATGGACGGCTTCCACCTCTCCAACAAGGTGCTGGACGACCTGGGCCTGCGCGAGCGCAAGGGAGCGCCCGAGACCTTCGACGCGCACGGCTTCGTGCAGCTCCTCGAGCGGCTGCGCGACCAGCGGGAGGACGTGGTCTACGCGCCGGAGTTCCTGCGCGAGCACGACGAGTCCATCGCGGCCCGGATCGCCATCTCGCGGGACACCCCCGTGGTGCTGGTGGAGGGCAACTACCTCCTGCTCGACGAGCACCCGTGGCTCGAGGTGCGCCGGCACCTCGACGCGGTCTGGTACCTCGACCTCGACCACGACGAGCGACTGCGGCGGCTCGCGGATCGGCACCGGTCCTACGGGCGGGCCGAGGCCCAGGCCTGGGAGCGGGCGCGGACCCACGACCAGGTCAACGCCGAGCTGGTCCGGCGCACGCGCGTCCGCGCGGACCTGGTGGTCCGCGCGGACGGCGAGGGTGCGGGGAGCGTCGCCGCCGACGAAGTTCGACCCTCGTCCCGGGGGTAGCTGGGCCAACTGGCGTCCGAGGGGTGTGGGCTGCCACGATCGGCCCACGGCCGCGCCAGCGAGGGTGCGGCCGTCCCGGAGAGGAGGACGATGGAGACCACCCGCGAGGACGCCCCGGCGACCCCCGTCTTCTTCGTGGCCGGTGGCACCGGCATCTCCGCCGAGACGCTGGGCAACCTCATGCTGCAGCAGTTCCCGTCCGTGCGGTTCGTCCGGCGCAAGTTCCCCTTCATCACGACAGTGCAGCAGGCCCGGTCGGTCGTCGCCGAGCTCGACGCCGCCGTGACCGAGTCGGTCTCGCCACTGGTGTTCTCCACCGTCTCGGACGACGACGTCCGGATGGCCCTGCAGGAGACCAAGGCCGCCTTCATCGACCTCTTCGGCTCGCACCTCGACACCATCGAGCGGGTGCTGCACGTCAACGCGGCCCACGGGGTGGCGGCGCTGCACGGGCTCGGCGACCAGCGGCGCTACGACGCGCGGATGAAGGCCATCGAGTACGCCATGGAGCACGACGACGGCGCCAGCCTGCGCCACCTCGAGGCCGCCGACCTGATCCTCATCGCGCCGTCGCGCTGCGGCAAGACGCCGACGTCGATGTACCTTGCCCTCCAGCACGGCATCAAGGTCGCCAACTACCCGCTGGTCGAGGAGGACTTCGAGTCCGGCGGGCTACCCCGGCCGGTCCGCGGCCTCGTCGACCGGTGCTTCGGCCTGTTGTCGACGCCGGCCCGCCTCAGCCAGGTGCGGGGGGAGCGCCGCCCGGGGTCCACCTACGCCACCCTCGCCCAGTGCAGCTACGAGCTGCGCCGCGCCGAGGCGCTGTACCGAGCCCACCGCATACCGTCCATCAACTCCGCCTCGATGTCGGTGGAGGAGATGGCCGCCGTCATCATGCAGAGCAGCACGCTGCCCGCCCCCAGCTGACGCGGCACCCCGCCGCACACCGAAAGGAACGCCTTGACCCGCAACGACTCCGCCAACATCGTGTGGTTCGCAGACCTCGGTCTGGACGACGTGGAGACGGTCGGCGGCAAGAACGCCTCCCTCGGCGAGATGGTCCAGCACCTCTCGGCCGCGGGCGTGCGGGTGCCCGACGGCTTCGCCACGACCGCGGAGGCCTACCGGCGGTTCCTGGCCCACGAGGGGCTGGTCGACACCGTGAACGGCCTGCTCGACAGCCTCGACGTCGAGGACACCAGGGCGCTCGCCGACGTGGGCGCCCGGATCCGCGAGGCCGTCGAGCAGCAGCCCTTCCCGGCCGACCTCGAGGACGAGATCCGCACGGCATACGAGCGGCTGGTGGGGGACCACGGCGACGAGGTGAGCTTCGCGGTGCGCTCCAGCGCCACGGCGGAGGACCTGCCGGACGCGTCGTTCGCGGGGCAGCAGGAGACGTTCCTCAACGTGCGCGGGATCGACTCGATCCTGCTGGCCATCAAGCGGGTCTTCGCCTCGCTCTACAACGACCGCGCCATCGCCTACCGCGTGCACAGCGACTTCGACCACGCGGCCGTCGCGCTCTCGGCCGGGGTCCAGCGCATGGTCCGCTCCGACATCGGCTCCTCCGGTGTCATGTTCACCATCGACACCGAGTCCGGCTTCCCCGACGCGGTGTTCGTCACGAGCAGCTACGGGCTCGGCGAGGCGGTCGTGCAGGGCGCCGTGAACCCGGACGAGTTCTACGTCTACAAGCCGGCGCTGCGCGAGGGCCGGCCGGCGATCCTCAAGCGTGGCCTGGGCGCCAAGGCGACCAAGATGGTCTACACCTCCGACACCGAGGTCGGTCGCACGATCGAGTTCGTCGACGTCGACGAGGCAGACCGCCAGCGGCTCAGCCTCACCGACGACGAGGTCACCGAGCTGGCCCGGCACGCGCTGGCCATCGAGGAGCACTACGGCCGCCCCATGGACATCGAGTGGGGCAAGGACGGCGTCGACGGCCTGCTCTACGTCCTGCAGGCGCGCCCCGAGACGGTGAAGTCGCGCCAGACCGGGTCGTCGCTGCAGCGGTACCGGCTCGACGAGCGCGGCACCGTCCTCGTCGAGGGCCGCGCCATCGGGCAGAAGATCGGCGCCGGCGCGGTGCGGGTGCTGACCTCGGCGGAGCAGATGCACGACTTCGTCGCCGGCGAGGTGCTCGTGGCCGACATGACCGACCCCGACTGGGAGCCGATCATGAAGCGTGCCAGCGCGATCGTCACCAACCGGGGCGGCCGCACCTGCCACGCCGCGATCATCGCCCGCGAGCTCGGCATCCCCGCCGTCGTGGGGACCGGCACCGCGACGACCAGCCTGCAGGAGGGGCAGGAGGTCACCGTCTCCGCGGCCGAGGGCGACACCGGCCGCGTCTACGAGGGGATGATGGAGTTCACCGTCACGGAGACGGCGCTGGACGACATGCCCGAGCTGCCGGTCAAGGTCATGATGAACGTCGGCACCCCGGACCAGGCGTTCGAGTTCTCCCGGCTGCCGAACCGCGGTGTCGGCCTGGCCCGCCTCGAGTTCATCATCAACCGCCAGATCGGCATCCACCCCAAGGCGCTGCTCGAGCTCGAGGACCAGGAGCCCGCGGTCAAGGCGGAGGTCGAGTCGCTCATCGCCGCCTACGACAGCCCGCGCGACTTCTTCGTCAAGCGCGTCGCCGAAGGCGTCTCGATGCTGGCGGCCGCCTTCGCACCGGAGCCGGTGATCGTGCGCATGTCCGACTTCAAGTCCAACGAGTATGCCGGCCTGCTGGGCGGGTCCCGCTACGAGCCGCACGAGGAGAACCCGATGATCGGGTACCGCGGCGCGGCGCGGTACCTGTCGCCGGAGTTCGCCGAGTGCTTCGCGATGGAGTGCGAGGCGCTGCGCCTCGTTCGCGACGAGATGGGGCTGACCAACGTCAAGGTGATGATCCCGTTCGTGCGCACGATCGCCGAGGCCAAGGGTGTCATCGACCTGCTGGGCCAGAACGGGCTGCGCCGCGGCGAGAACGACCTGCAGGTCGTCATGATGTGCGAGGTCCCGTCGAACGCCGTCAACGCCGAGGAGTTCCTCGAGCACTTCGACGGGTTCTCGATCGGGTCGAACGACCTGACCCAGCTGACCCTCGGCCTGGACCGCGACTCGGCCCTGGTTGCCGACGCCTTCGACGAGCGCGACCCCGCGGTGAAGAAGATGCTCGCCATGGCGATCGAGGCCTGCCGCACGCAGGGCAAGTACATCGGCATCTGCGGCCAGGGCCCGTCGGACCACCCGGACCTCGCGGAGTGGCTCATGGACCAGGGCATCGAGTCGATGTCGCTCAACCCCGACACCGTCGTCGAGACCTGGCTCGCCCTGGCCAAGCACGCGGGCTGACCCGCCTACTGGTCGAGCACGCGGGCTGACCCGACTGCCCGAGCCCCGCAGACGGGCGGTTCACCTGCGACTGTGCGTTGCCCCGGCTCCCGGGGCAACGCACAGTCCGTTCTGCCCTCCCACCTGTCGGTGGCTGTGCGGTGCTCCGTCATCCGCTGTATTTGGGGCCCGGAGCGTCGCTTTACGATGTCTGGATCGTGAAACGGCGCGTTTCGGGCCTGCAGGGACCCACGGAGTGGGCGTCCGCCGTCCCCGGCGGGCCCCACACCGACTCGGAGGCCCAGCCGCGCCGTCGTCGCTCCGGATGAGGGGTGAGGACCGTGCTGGACGCCACCGCAAGCGCCCACCTCGACACGCAGGTCTCGCTCGGCGTCGTGCGCGACTTCGAGCTGCGCGACCGGGGCAAACCGGTCGAGCTGCCGGCCGCCTCGCAGCGGCTGCTCGCGCTCCTGGCCCTGCTGGCCAGGCCGACGCCACGGTCCCTCGTCAGCGCCACGCTCTGGCCGGACGCGGACGAGCAGCACGCCGGTGCCAGCCTGCGCAGCGCCCTGTGGCGCATCGCCGCCCTCCCTGGGCCCGCCCTGGTGCGCACCTGCGGGACCGGGCTCGCGCTGGCCGAGCACGTCGTCGTCGACCTGCACGGCCTGCTCCCCGATGCCCAGCAGGTGCTCGCCACGCGCCAGCCACCTCCCAGGCTGTTCGCCGCCGGCGAGGCGCTGCGCCGCCTGGGCGGCGACCTGCTGACCGGGTGGTACGACGAGTGGGTGGTGGAGGAGCGGGACCGCTTCCGCCAGCTGCGGTTGTACTCGCTCGACGTCATCGGGACCGCCCTGCTGGACGGGGGGAGGGCGGGGGAGGCGCTCCAGGTCGCCCTGGCCCTGGTGGAGGCGGACCCGTTGCGCGAGAGCGGCCACCGGCTGCTCCTGTCCGTCCACCTGCAGGAGGGCAACGTGGCCGAGGCCGTCCGCCAGCACGACCGGTACGCCCGGCTGCTCGACCGGGAGCTCGGGGTGCAGCCCTCGGAGCTCATGGCCGCCCTCCTGCACCGCTACCGGACGGGTGCGGACGCCACTGTCCTCGGTCGGCGTGACACAGCCGTGACGGTGGCGTGACGCACCACCCGTCACCCTGAGCCCACACGGGCGCCGCAGGCCCGGGGAGCGTGGGGGTGAGGACCATGGGCGCAGGCCAGGGAGGGGAGGCCACGGCGCCGCGCCGTCGGATCTGGGTGCAGCAGGTGGCGGTCGAGACGAACCGACTCAAGATGCGCGTCGACGCGGCCCGGGCGCGGGGTGACCTCACCGAGCCGCAGGAGATGGTGGCGGTCGGCGTCGACGGCTTCGTCGAGCGGGCCCGGGCGGCCGCCTTCCGCGACGACCCCATCCCCGGCCGCCTCGCGAACTGGTGGCGCGGGACGCTGGTCGAGGCGGCATACCGGAACATGCACTCGGCGCGCAGCGCGATGCTCGACCTGTACACGGACGCCGAGCTCCGCGCGGAGATCCCCATGGTGGTGGCCCGCGCCAACGCCACGCTGCACCGGGACGACCCCCGACGCTCGACCATCGCCGAGCTGAACGCGCTCCCCACTGCGCGGCTGCGCCCGCGCATGCGGCGGCTGGTCGGCGACAGCTACGAGAAGCTCGACCTCGAGCACGCGCAGCTGCGCAGCTTCCGCAACATCGTGCTGCTGGCCACGGCCTTCCTCTTCGTGTGCGTCGTCGTGACGCTGGTCTTCGTCGCCAGGAACCCGAGCTGGGTCCCCCTGTGCTTCGACACCGGCAGGGAGAAGATCATCGCCTGCCCGTCGCGCGAGCGTGTGGGTGCCGAGCCGACTGCCCCGGACATCCTCGTGGCGACGGCGATGGGCGGCCTGGGCGGCGCCTTCGCCGCGGTGCTGTCGATCCGCAACCTCAAGGGCACCGCCAACCCCTACGACGTGCCGGTGGCGCTCGCGGTCCTCAAGTTCCCGCTCGGGGCGATGACCGCCATCCTCGGCCTCGTCGCCATCAAGGGCGGTTTCGCACCCGGCCTGTCCAACCTCGACAACCAGGGCCAGATCCTCGCCTACGCCCTGCTCTTCGGGTTCTCCCAGCAGGCGCTGTCCCGGTTGCTCGACAAGCGTGCGCAGGACCTGCTCGAGGGCCTGCCGGGAGGCGAGGCGAACGCGCCGTTGCCGAACTCCAAGGCGGAGGTCCTTCCCGCCGCCGTGCCGACGGCCGACGCAGGCTCGACCGGCGTCGCGACGGGCACCGAGCCACCTCCTGTGCCCGGAGCCGGGGGCCCGGACGCCACCGCAGCCGGGGAGCCCGTGACCGGGAGCCCCGTGCCTGCGGGGCCCGAGGAGGAGGCACCCGCGACGGGTGGGTCCGTGCCGGAGAAGGACCGTCCCGTCGACGAGCCCGACGCGGCCACCCAGCAGGACCAGTTCGACCAGCTGCGCGACACCGGGAACGCGCGCAAGGACCAGAGCGAGGACGAGGAGGCCGAGCTGCTCGAGAAGGAGTTCGGCGCCCCGGACGCGCAGGGGATCTACGGGCCCCCCGCCGCCGGCACGACCGCACCCCCCGCGCCGGCGGCAGGCGGACCGGCGGCAGGCGGACCGGCGGCGGGTGGGCCGGCGGCAGGCGGACCGGCGGCCGGACCGGGCGGTCCCGCGGGGCAGGAGGGGCAGTGATGACCGGGGTCGAGGACATGGTCAGGGCGGCCGAACGGTCGCTGGGCCTGACGGGCAGGCCGAACACGATCACCCGCTGGTACTCCCAGCGCAACGGCCCGGTCTTCTCGACGGCGCCGTGGTGCAACCAGAGCATCACCTACTGGGCCAACGCCTCCGGCAACGCCGGGCCGGTCTGCTTCGGGCGGGACTACGCCTTCACCGTCTGGCACGCGGAGCGCTTCCGGCGCGAGGGCCAGTGGCACGTCGACATCGCCGGCATCCGCCGCGGCGACATCGTCTTCTTCGACTGGGACGAGACCAACCGCATCGGCGCCATCGACCACATCGGCCTCGTGACGGGCGTCCGCGACGGCGTCGTCTACACCATCGAGGGCAACACGTCCGACGCCTGCCGGCGCCGGGCGCGCTACGCCTCCACCATCGTCGGCTACGGGCGCCCGGAGTATGCCGGGCCAGGGCAGGCGGCCGTGCGGGCGGCGGCGCCGGCGCACGCGGCGGCCCGTGGCGCGGCGACCGGCAGCGATGTCGCGCCGCCGGGCCTGCCGATGCTCCGGCGGGGGAGCGCCGGGGTGCTCGTCAAGCAGCTGCAGCGCTGCCTCAACAAGGTCCAGGCCTCGCGCCTGCAGGTCGACGGGGACTTCGGGCCCATGACCTCCGGCGCGGTGAAGACCTTCCAGAAGCGGGCCGGTGGCCTGCTCGCCGACGGCGAGTACGGGCCCAAGACCGCGGGGAAGCTCACGGTCGCGCGCAGGCGGGTGCGCTGACCCACTGCGAACGACGCACACGACACACCCCGGACGACGCACACGGCACACCCCGGACGACGCACACGGCACACCCCGAACGACGCACACCGCAGAGAAAGGTGACCGGCCATGCCCGACGGCACGCGCGCCCCCTCCGTGACGGCCGAGACCGTCCCGCCCGACGCCCCCGACGAGGTGAAGGACCTGGCGGCCCGCGCGGCCGGCCCCCGCGTGCCCTGCTTCGACGCCACCGTGGGCGTCACGCTGCCACCGCAGTCGTGGACGGGCGCGCCGCGCAACCGGCTGGTCGTGATCGGGGACTCGCTGAGCCACGGCTTCCAGAGCGGGGCCGTCTTCAACACCGACCTGTCGTACGGTGCGATCATCGCCTACGAGCTGGGGTGGCTCGACGGCTTCCGCTACCCGCGCTACCCGGGGCTCGGCGGCCTGCCCATCAACCTCGAGCTGCTGATGCGCGACCTGGAGTCGCAGGTGGGCTCGGCGATCAGCCTGTGGGAGCTGCCACTCGCGCTGTTCCGGGCGCGCCAGTTCATGGACGACGTCGAGGACTACTGGGAGCGCGGCCCCGGCGCCGTCCCCCCGACGGCGACAGGCATCAACCACGCCCTCGGCATGTACGGCTGGGACCTGCGGGACGCGCTGGACTGGACGGCAGAGCTGCTCGAGCAGCAGGTGGGGACGCCCAAGGACGACCTGCTCCAGCAGGTCGTGGAGCACAACAGCGAACGCGCGGCGCTGCGCGTCTACCCCCGCGGCGACAGCGAGAAGACGCTGTCCGTCTTCGAGGCGGCGGCCCGGCTCGGAGAGGACAAGGACGACGACACCGACGACGGCATCGAGACCCTCATCGTCTTCCTGGGAGCCAACAACGCCCTGCGCACGGTCACCGACCTCACCGTCCGCTGGAGCGGCCCCGGGTACGACTCCCTGACGGGCAAGGGCCAGTACACGATCTGGCGTCCCGAGCACTTCCGGTCCGAGCTCGGGCACGTCGTCGAGGCGGTCCGCGGCATCCGGGCCCGGCACGTCATCTGGTGCACGGTCCCGCACGTGACCATCGCGCCGATCGCCCGCGGCATCGGCGGCAAGGTCCAGCCGGGGTCGCGCTACTTCCCCTACTACGCGAGGCCGTGGGTCACCGACCAGGCGTTCAACGCCGGCCGCGACGTCCACATCACCGGCGACGAGGCGCGTGCGGTCGACTACGCGATCGACGTCTTCAACACCGACATCGAGGGCGTGGTGCGCACCGAGCGCAGCGGCGGCGCGCCGGACGGGACCGTGCGGGACTGGTACCTGCTCGACATCGCGGGCATGCTCGACCGCCTCGCCGCCCGGCGGTACATCAACGACGTCAACGCCAGGCCGCCCTGGTGGACGCCGTACCCGCTGCCGGCGACCCTGCAGGTCCTGCAGCCGCCGATCGACTCGCGCTTCCTCAGCGGCGACGGGCACGGCGGCCGGGACCAGGGCGGCCTGTTCTCGCTCGACGGCGTGCACCCGACGACGGTGGGGTACGGCCTCATCGCCCAGGAGATGATCCGCATCATGGAGTCCGCCGGGGTCGCCTTCCGGCACCCCAACGGCGAGCCGCGGACGGGGCCGGTCCTGGTCGACTTCGACCGCCTCGTGCTGCGCGACACCCTCGTCCGCTTCCCGCCGCAGATCGTGGACTCGACGCTGTCCACCCTGGGCTGGGCCGACGAGCACCTCGGCTGGGTCCTGCGCGCCCTGAAGTCCCACTTCTGACACCGCGGTCCTGCTGCAGACGGCTGACCCGGACGGGCGGTCCCGCGCGTACCGTCCGGACCGTGGAGCTCCCACCGGCACAGGACGTCATGCGGCTCCTCGGCGGCTACATGGTCACCCAGGCGCTCGGCGTGGTGGTCGACACCGGCCTCGCCGACCGCGTCGGGGACGAGCCGGTGCCGCTCGAGGCGCTCGCCGGCCACACCGGCATACCGGCCCTGCAGCTCACGCGGCTGCTGCGGGCGCTGCGCACGGTCGGTGTCTTCGACACCGGGCCCGACGGCGTCGTCCACACGGACGTCTCACGGCTCCTGCGCAGGGACGCCGCGACGACCGTGGCTCCGTTCGTCGACATCCACACCGACCGTGGGTATGCCGCGTGGGCCGACCTGCTCGTGGCCCTGCGCGAGGGCGGCTCGGCGTTCGAGCGGCAGCGCGGGATGCCGATGTTCGACTGGCTGTCGAGCCACCCGGACGAGGGGGCGCGGTTCAACGCGGCCATGGCTGCAGGTTCCCGGCAGCGCAGGGAGGTGCTGCTCGCGAGGGACTGGTCGGGGTCGACCTCCGTCGTCGACATTGGCGGCGGCACCGGTACCAACCTCCTCGCCGTGCTCGAGGCCCACCCGCACCTGTCGGGGGCGGTGCTGGACCTGCCGTCGGTGCGCGAGCAGGCGCTCGCCCTCATGGCCGCCTCCCGGGCCGCGGACCGCTGCCGCTTCGTCGCGGGCAGCTTCTTCGAGGACGTGCCCGTCGCCGACACCTACGTCATGGCCGTGGTGCTGCACGACTGGGACGACGAGCAGGCCCTGCGCATCCTGCGCGCCTGCCGCCGGGCGGCACCCGACGGCGCGCGGCTGCTGGTCGTCGAGATGGTCCTGGCCGACGCCGAGGCCTGGGACTGGACGCCGTGGATGGACCTGCACATGCTCGTCATGCTGGGCGGCCGCGAGCGCACCGAGGCACAGTGGCGGCAGCTGCTGCACGACGGCGGGTGGGACGTCGAGGCCGCCGGTCCGCGGCTGCTGGAGTGCCGCGCTCAGCGCGAGACGCCGTAGTACCGCAGCTTGCGGTAGAGCGTCGCGCGGCTCATGCCCAGATCGGCGGCGGCCTCGCCGACGCTCACCCCGTCGCGGGCCAGGGCCCGGACGATCTCGTCGCGCTCCAGGGTCTCCATGCGCGAGAGGCGGTGCGCGGGGTGGGTCGAGAACGCCGGGGGGAGGTGCCGCACGTCGACGGTCTCGGAGCGGCCCGCCGCGTCGTGGACCACCCTGACGAGCTCGTCGACGTTGCCCGGCCAGTCGTGGGCCTGCAGCGCGCGCTCGGCCGCCGGCGTGAAGTCCACCTCGCGCATGCGGGCCTGGTGGGCCACCCACCGGGCCAGGGCCAGCACGTCCTCGGGGCGCTCGCGCAGCGGCGCCACCTCCACGACGCTGCCGACCAGCGGGGCAAGGGGCGCCGGCACCATGTCCAGGTCCCGGGCGGTGACCGCCCAGGCCAGGCCGCCCTCGGCCGTGGGCGGCCGGTCCGCCACGGCCGCCGTGGCGCGCTGCCGCAGCTCGTATGCCGCCCAGGCCGGGAGGGCGTCGACGTTCTCGACGACGACGGCGGTGTCGGGTTTGGCCAGCTCGGGCACCCACAGGGACAGCCACGCCTCGACGTCCTCGGCCGCGGGGACGTCGGCCGTCAGGACGCGGATGCGGGGGTGGGCCCGGCGCAGGGCCTGGCCGAGGAGGGTGGCGCGGCCCGACCCGGACTCGCCGACCGCGGCGACGGTGTGGCCTGCGCGGAACGCCGACGTCGCCGTCTCCAGGGCGTCGGTC
Source organism: Phycicoccus sp. 3266 (assembly GCF_031456495.1). Lineage (NCBI taxonomy): Bacteria > Bacillati > Actinomycetota > Actinomycetes > Micrococcales > Intrasporangiaceae > Phycicoccus > Phycicoccus sp. 3266. The sequence continues at coordinate 297,843 of NZ_JAVDUW010000002.1, forward strand.
CACGCCGCCGACATCGACCGGATGGTGCCCGCCGCCGGCTCCAGGCGTGCACGCTGGACCCGGAAGACGGCACCTCGCGGCTGCGAGCGGGCGGTCCGGCCGCTGGAGCGGGCGAGCATGAGGGCCGCCGTGGTGGAGGCCGCCGACTCGGCGAGCGCGAGCAGCAGGCCGGCCGAGGACCGGGACCACGTCGTGATGTTGACGCAGCCCTCGAGCCGCCCGCCGACGGGGTCGATGACCGGGACCGCCGCACACGTGTAGGTGCACAGGCTGGCGCTGTAGTGCTCCTCGGCCCGGACCAGGGAGGGGGCCCGGTCGGCCAGGGCGAGCCCGAGGCCGTTGGTGCCGGCCTCGCGCTCGGAGAAGGCGAACCCGGGCGCGAGGTGCACCCGGTCGAGGGCGCGCAGCAGGCTCGTGTCGCCCGAGAACCGGTTGAGCACCAGCCCGTCGGCGTCGGTGAGCATGAGGCTGAGCGGCTCGTCGGCCAGGGTCCGGTGCAGGCTGGTGAGGACTTCGTGGCCGCACTCGAAGAAGAGCGAGTCCGGCACCACCGAGCCGGCCCACACGGGGTCGACCGACTCGAGCGAGACGCCGTACTCCTCGCTGCGCTGCCACGACGCGAGCAGGCGCTTCGACGGAGGGGCGGAGGAGGCCGTGGAGTCCCACGGGGCCCCGGTCGGCGCGCCCACGCGGCGGGGCAGGGCGGCCTCGTGGTCGGCGGTCATCGTCGACCTCCTCTCGCTCCCCGAAACGGTAACGCCGGGTCTTCGTCGAGGCGACGGGTTCGCGTCTCAAAGTGAGACGGGGCGGGGTCTCAAAGTGAGACGACGACCCCCTGTCACCGGCCACGACCGGCTCCTACCGTCGCTGCAGTCCGCGACGACGGCGTCGCGAGAAGGAGAAGGCCATGTACACCAAGGACGGCGAGAACTACTTCATCGTCGACGCGCACATCGCCCTCTGGGACGCGCGTCCGGAGAACCTGCGCAACGAGCACGGCAAGCAGTTCATCGACTGCTTCTACGACTACCACCGCAACCTCTCGCCCGAGGCGGAGGTGTGGTCGTACGAGGACTACCTCTACCAGGGCGGCCAGCGGCTGATGAAGGACCTGTTCGAGGACGGCTACGTCGACCACGCCATCTTCCAGCCCGCCGCCCTGACCGAGTTCTACACAAACGGCTTCGGACAGACGAAGGAGGCGTACGAGCTGGCCGCGGCCAACTCCGGCAAGCTGACGTACAACCACAACTTCGACCCCCGCAACGGCGAGCAGGGCCTGGACGACCTGCGGCGCGACCACGAGGCGATGGGCTTCAAGGGAGTGAAGCTCTACACGGCCGAGTGGCACGGCGAGTCGCGCGGCTGGAAGCTCGACGACCCCTGGGCCTACCGCTACTTCGAGGTCTGCCGCGAGCTCGGCATCACCAACATCCACGTCCACAAGGGCCCCACGATCCGGCCGCTGGACCGTGACGCGTTCGACGTCGCCGACATCGACCACGTCGCCACCGATTTCACCGACCTCAACTTCATCGTCGAGCACGTCGGCCTCCCGCGGCTGGAGGACTACTGCTGGATCGCCACGCAGGAGCCCAACGTCTACGGCGGCCTGGCGGTCGCCATGCCGTTCATCCACACGCGGCCGCGGTACTTCGCGCAGATCATGGGCGAGCTCCTCTACTGGGTCGGCGAGGACCGGCTGTTCTTCTCCAGCGACTACGCGATCTGGACCCCGCGCTGGCTCGTCGAGCGGTTCGTCGACTTCCAGATCCCCGAGGACATGACGGAGTACGCCCCGATCACCACGGACCAGAAGAAGAAGATCCTCGGCCTCAACGCCGCGAAGATGTACGGCATCGACGTCCCCGCCGAGCTGCGCCTGCCCGAGGCCGAGACCACCGAGACCGGTCCGCGCGACCCGGCCGCCGCCGACCTGGCCACGGTCTGACGCCATGACCGTCCTCGCCTCCGAGCAGACGGTGTCGAGGGCTGCCGTCCGACGCGCCCTCGACACCGTCATCGACCCCGAGCTCGACGAGCCGGTGACCGACCTCGGCTTCGTCCGGTCGGTCGAGGTCGACGGCTCCGACGTCACCGTCCACCTGCGCCTGCCCACCTCGTTCTGCTCGCCGAACTTCGCCTACCTCATGGCCTCGGACGCCAAGGACGCCCTCACGGCGCTCGACGGCGTCGGCCGGGTGGTCGTCGAGCTCGACGACCACCACGACTCGGCCCTGATCAACGCCGGGCTGGCGGCGGACGCCGGCTACGTCGGCACCTTCGGCCACGAGGCCGAGAGCAGCCTGGAGGACCTGCGGTGGACGTTCCGGCGCAAGGCCCACACGGCCGCGGCCGAGCGCTGCCTCACCGACCTGCTGCGCGCCGACCCGTCGCTGGACCTGTCGCAGGTCGGCGAGGTGCGGCTTCGCGACCTCCCGCCCGGACGCACCACCGACGCGCTCCTGCGCCGCCGGGCCGCCCTCGGCCTGCCGGACGACCCCGACGCCGTGGTGCTGGTCGACCACCGGGGTACCGGCTACGCGACGGACGACGTACCGCTCGCGCTGCGCCGGGCCCGGGCCACGCGCATCTCGATCGACGGCAACGCCCACTTCTGCCGGGGGCTGCTCCGCACCCGCTACGACGGGGCCGGCGCCGACCAGGTGTTCCGCCCCGACGGCGCCGAGCCCGCCGACCACCACCACCTGATCCCGTTGACCCTGAAGGAGACCCACACATGAGCACCATGCGAGCCGTGCAGGTCGTCGGCTACCACCAGAAGCTCGAGATGACGCAGGTCCCCGTGCCGGAGGCGAAAGGTCCGTGGGACGTCGTCGTGCGCATCGGCGGTGCCGGCGTCTGCCGCACCGACCTGCACATCCTCGAGGGACAGTGGGCCGAGAAGTCGCAGGTCCAGCTGCCCTACACGATCGGGCACGAGAACGCCGGGTGGGTGCACGCCGTCGGCTCCGCCGTGACCAACGTCCGCGAGGGCGACAAGGTGATCCTGCACCCGCTCATCACCTGCGGGCTGTGCCGCGCCTGCCGCTCGGGCGACGACGTGCACTGCGAGTCCAGCGCCTTCCCGGGCATCGACACCAACGGCGGGTATGCCGAGTACCTCCTCACGTCCGCCCGCTCGGTCGTGAAGATCGACGACTCCCTGGAGCCCGCGGACGTGGCGGCGCTCGCGGACGCCGGCCTCACGGCATACCACGCTGCCGCGAAGGCGGCCCGGCGCCTGACGCCGCGCGACACCTGCGTCGTCATCGGCGCAGGAGGGTTGGGGCACATCGGGATCCAGGTGCTGCGCGCGCTCTCCCCGGCGCGGCTCGTCGTCGTCGACCGCAACCAGGCGGCGCTCGACCTGGCCACGTCGATCGGTGCGCACCAGGGAGTCCTCGCCGACGGTGGCCAGGTGGACGCGGTGCTCGGGCTCACCGGTGGGCACGGCGCCGAGGTGGTCGTCGACTTCGTCGGCGAGAACGGGTCCACCTCCGAGGGGATCGCGATGACCCGGCAGGCCGGCGACTACCACGTGGTCGGGTACGGCGAGGACGTCGTGGTGCCGACCATCGACCTCATCTCGACCGAGAAGAACGTCATCGGCAACCTCGTCGGGTCCTACAACGACCTGCAGGACCTCATGGCGCTCGCCGCCACCGGGGCCGTCACCCTGCACACGCAGAAGTACGCCCTCGACGACTTCCAGCAGGCGGTCACCGACCTCGACAACGGCGCCGTCCGCGGGCGCGCCATCCTCGTGCCCTGACCGGCCGAGCACCCAGCAGCGTTTTCCCCTCCCGGACAAAGGAGTCCGTCATGAAGAACTACGTCGGAGTCGCCGTGTCGATCGGTGTGCTCGCCGGCATCTGGACCCAGGTGAGCTCCAGCCTCGAGCTCGTCACGTGGGTCGGCTTCCTCGCCTGGGCCTGCTACTTCGCCGCCGGTGGCGGACGCATCGGCTTCACCCGCGGCCTGGCCGCCAACCTGTCGGGCCTGGCCTACGGCTGGCTGGTGGCGGCGTTCCTGCACGTCGCGTCGTTCCCCGGCGCCCTGGCGATCGCCGTGGGCGTGGTCGCTGCCCTGATGTGCCTGCAGGCCGGCTGGGCCCCGCTGTCCTTCATCCCCGGGGCGTTCGTCGGGGCCGCCGCGTACTTCGGCACGGCCTTCGGCTTCTGGCCCACCGCCATCGCCCTCGTCGTGGGCGCCCTCCTGGGCTGGGCCTCGGGCGTGCTCGGAGCGCGCATCCAGTCCGCGGTCGCAGGGCGCGCGCCCTCGGCCGAGCCCCCGGTCGCCCCGGCACAGGCAGCGGCATAGGTTCGAGGAACGCCGCACCCACCCCCGACCTGCACGAAGGAGAGACCGACCCGATGATCCTCATCACCGTGAAGTTCCCGATCCGCGAGGACAAGCTCGAGGAGTGGCGCGAGCTGTCGGACTACTACGCCAAGTCCGTCAACGAGGAGCCCGGCTGCGTGTTCTTCGAGTTCTCCCAGAGCCTCACCGAGCCGGACACCTACGTGTGCATCGAGGGGTTCCGCGACGCGGACGCCGGCGGCGAGCACATGAAGCAGGCGCACGTGGCCCGGTTCATGGCCGAGATGCCCGACATCGTCTCGGCCCAGCCGCAGATCATCTACGTCGACGCCGAGGAGGTCTCCGGCTTCGGGCCGATGGGCGAGATCACCCCTCGCTCGGCCTGAACCGCTCGCCGTCCGTCCCGGCGCCCTGACGCCCGGGGCGGACGGCCACGCACGCCGGCGCCTCCACGGAGGTGACCACCCCCGGGCCGGGCCGTCCGTCGGCGGCCAGCGGGTGGACCGACACCGCGCCGCCGTGCAGGCCACCGACCAGCAGGTGGCCGCCGGCCACGGTGAACTGCCGCGGGTGGGCCGGGACGTCGACCTCGCCGACCAGGCGCAGCCCGTCCCCGGTGACGTCGAAGGTGCTGACGGTGTCGGGTCCGCGGTTGGAGACGTGGAGCAGGCCACGTGCGTCGTCGAGCGCCACGTGCGCGACGTCGTCGTGGCCCAGTCGTGACGACGCGGCGGCGGTCGCGACCACGCTGAACCTGCCCGGAGTCTCCTCGGCCAGTCGGATCACCTGCCCGCTCAGCTCGCAGGTGAGGAAGGCCGCGCTGGAGGAGGCGGCCCGGACGAGGTGCCGTGGTCCCGTCCCTGCCGGCAGGTCGGTCGTGGCGACGTGGTGCAGGCGGCCGCCCGACACCTCGAAGGTCCGGACCCGGTCCGACCCGAGGTCCACGATGCTGACGGTGCCGTCGCCCGCGGGCGCCACGTGGTGCGGGTGGCTGCCCTCCTGCCGGTCCGCGACCGGTCCCGAACCGGTCAGCCGCACCGAGTCGAGGAGCCGCGTCGGCGCGCCGCCGTCGACGGCCAGCAGGGAGACGACGCCGTCCCCGTAGTTGGCCACGACGACGTGCGCGCCGTCCCCGGTCGGTGCGAAGTGGCACGGGTGCGAACCGCCGGTGGCGACGTCCGCGACCCGGCGCAGCCGCGGTGCCGCCGCCGGTGCCGTCGTCGGTGCCGTCGCTGGTACCGAGCCCGGTGGGTCCACGACCTCCAGCGTGACCAGGCGCCCGGCACCCACCTCGCTCGCCACGACGAGCAGGTCGCCGCCGGCCGACCACCGCAGCCACGTGGGCGCCTCGACCGGGACCTGCGCCACCGGCCCCGAGAGCACGGACGCGCCGTCCCAGCGGTGCAGTGCCACGCGGCCCCCGCCGCCCGGCGGTGCCACACCGATCGCGACCAGGGTCGCCACCCCACCTCCCGAACCGGTCATTCCGAAACCCTACGGCCGTCCCCGCTGCCGCCGATGGGGGAGCGGAGACCGGGGGGTCGTCGCAGCCGGTCGTCCGTTCGTCTGGTTCCTCCCGGTTCTGCCTGCTTCGCGACCGTTGTCCGGCTAGCGTTGTCAACGGCAAGCATTCGCAGGGGAGTAGAGGTCGTGGACGTCGACACGTGGGAGATCGGTGCACTCCGGAGCATCGGCGCCATCATGACCCAGGCGGCGACTGCCGCCGACGACCGCATGCTCTACGAGCGCATCGTCGAGAGCGCCGCCGAGGTCGCGCTGTTCCGGGTGGCGGCCCTCAGCCTGGTCCGCGTGGACGGCGACCTCGAGGCCGTCGCCGTCGGTGGTGACGCCGGGGCGCGGGAGGCCGTGCTGGGCAGGGTGACGCCCCGGCACGTCGTGGACGCCGAGTTCGCCGTGGCCGAGGAGTGGGGCGCCCTGCGCTTCGTTCCGCACGACCGCCTGCCTGGGTCCTCGCCCGCGGGGTGGGTGGACTCCACCTGGGACGGCGGTGCCGACGACGACGCCTGGCACCCGAACGACACCCTGTTCGCACCGTTCTTCACCGCCGCCGGCGACCTGGCCGGCGTCCTCAACGTCGACCTCCCGGTGACCGGGCACCGCCCTGGTCCGCTGCAGCGGGTGGTGCTCGAGGTCTTCGCCGGCCAGGCCGGGGTGGTCCTCGCGGCTGCGCAGGAACGCGCCCGGCTGGCCGAGCGGGTCAGGCTCGCACAGGCGGTCCAGGCCGTCGCCCGCGTGTCGAATGCCGTGCTGGAGCCGGGAGAGGTCGTGGACGCCGTCGCCGAGCCGGTGGCCACCGGCCTCGGGTGCACGCAGCTGTGGGTGCGGACCTTCGGGGACGCCCCGGGCGAGGGCCGCACCGCCACCTGGCCGGGACGGTTCCCCCCGACCCCGCCGGCGCTCGTCGACCTCGTGCGCCGGGTCGCCGAGGACGCGTGGGCCCTCGGCCGGACGGTGACCGTGGCCGCGAGCGACACGGAGGCAGACGACCTGGTCGGCCCGGAGGAGCGGGCGCGGGTCATCGACTTCATCAGCCGGTCCGGCTCGCACAGCCTGCTGCTGGCCCCGATCGGCGCCGCGTCGCAGTGCCTCGGGTACCTCGTCTGCACGCGCGCCGGGTCCTACCCCACGTGGAGCGACGCAGAGACCGCCGCCGCGCTCGAGATCGGCCGTGACCTCGGGCGCTCCGTGCTCAACTCCCGGCTCTTCTCCCTCGAGCGGCAGCTGGTCCAGAACCTCCGGGCCACCGAGCGGGCAAGGGCCACGCTCTTCTCGACCGTGTCGCACGAGCTGAAGAACCCCCTGGCCTCGGTGGTCGGCCACGTCGAGATGCTCCGCGACGACCCCTCCGCCGACGCCGCCTGGTCGCTCGGCGTCATCGAGCGCAACGTGCGGCGGCTGCAGGGCCTGGTCGACGACCTCCTCGTCCTGGGCCGGTTCAGCGACCCGGACCGCCCGCTCGTCCGCGCCCCGGTCGGTGTGCGACAGCTGGTCGACGACGCGCTCGAGATGTTCGCGCCGGCGGCGACCCGCGGCGGCGTGGGCCTCGTGCACGAGCAGGACGAGGAGCTCACCGTCCTCGGCAGCGCCGACGAGCTGTCGCGGGTGCTGGACAACCTCGTCGGCAACGCCGTGAAGTTCAGCCGCGAGGGCGGCCGGGTCACGGTGCGGGCCCAGGAGAGCGACGGCCACGCGGTGCTCGAGGTGGTCGACCAGGGGATGGGCATCTCCGCGCAGGACCAGGCGCGTCTGTTCACCGAGTTCTTCCGCTCCACGAACCCCGACGCGCTCTCCGTCCCCGGCACCGGCCTCGGCCTGAGCATCGTCAAGCGCATCGTGGCCCGGCACGGCGGGTCGATCGACGTGCGCTCGACGCCGGGGCGCGGGACGACCTTCACCGTCACCCTGCCGGTTGCCTGAGGACGCCCCGCGTGGTCGGCTGGTTCCCCCGCACTACTCCGGTGCGTGCGCCGGCAGGATGCCGGCAAGTCCCACCAACCGCCAGAGTCTGGGACGTTCGCGACATCACGGATGAGGAACCAGCAGGGGAGACGAGCGTGGCACAGACGCCGGGGCGCCGGGCGACCCTCGCGGAGGGCGCCGCTGCGCGCCACGTCCTGAGCTCGGCCGACCTGCTCGAGCGGGGCTGCGTGACCCCGGGCGAGGTGCTGGCCCTGCTCGAGCTCCGGCTGTACGGCGCGCACGGGGACCGGCCGCCGACCACGAGCGCAGTCGAGCTGGGCTGCGCGGTCGCGGTGGACTGGGGCGTCGGCGCGGTGCTCACGCGGCCCGGGCACGTCCGTGCCGCGGCCGCCACGCTTGCCCACCGCGGGCCGGCGGTGGTGACGGCCCTGGGGCTGGACGACTCGGACCCCCGCCCGCTGCAGGTCGAGGCGCGTGACCTCATCCGGGAGGGGGCGGACGACCTGGCCGTCATGGCCCCCGCGGACCGGGTCGAGGGCGACCTCGTCGGGCTGCTGGAGCAGGTCGAGGAGGTGGCGCACTTCGCCTCCGGCGTCGGGGCGCGCGTGCGCGCCGTCGTGGACACCCGGGGGCTGAGCCGGTGTGTCCTGCTCGACGCCTGCGAGAAGCTCGCCCACACGGGCATCTGGCTCGTGCAGGGTGGCCTGTGGCGCTCCACGCTCCCGAGCTTCAGCGAGGTCAAGGCGATGCGCCAGGTCGTCCCCCGCGACGTCCTGCTCAAGTGGACGGCGCCGATGATGCGGGTCGACACGCTGCTGAGCTGTGTGGCCGCCGGGGTGGACCGGTTCAGCATCGACGACGTCCCCGGGTTCATGGCCCACACGATCGCGCGCGCCGAGCTCGGACCCCTGGTGTTCCCCGACCCGGTGTGAGCGCGGAGAGGAGTCCCCGATGGAGCGAGCAGGCGACAGCACCGAGGAGAACCGCCCCGGCGTGCTCATGGCCGCCGAGATCGCCGAGCAGCCGGCGGTCTTCGAGCGGCTGCTGAGCGGGACCGGCGGTGCCGACCGCGCGGCCGTGGCGGCCCGTATCCGTTCCGCTGCCCCGCGTTTCGTCCTCGTGGCCGCGCGTGGCACGAGCGACCACGCGGCGCTCTACCTCAAGTACCTCGTGGAGATCCGGCTCGGCCTGCCGTGTGGCCTCGCGTCCCCGTCCACCATCACGGCATACGGCGCGCAGCCCGACCTGCGCGACGTCCTCTGGGTCGCTGTGAGCCAGTCCGGCGGTTCGCCCGACCTCGTGGAGTCGACCGCTGCGGCCGGTCGCGCCGGGGCGCTGACGCTGGCGGTCACCAACGCCCCGGACTCGCCCCTGGCGCAGGCGGCCGCCCTCCAGCTCGACATCGGCGCGGGGGTGGAACGGGCCGTCGCCGCGACGAAGACCTACACCGCCACCCTGCTCACCCTCTGGCTCCTCGTCGAGTCTCTCGACGGCGGCGACGCCGGCGCTGCCGCGGACCTGCCCCGGCTCGCAGCCGAGGCGGTCGCCGAACCGGCCGCCGACGAGGTCGCCGCGCGGTTCCGCTTCGTCGACAAGGTGGTCGTGACCGGTCGCGGCTACGCCTACCCGACCGCGCGCGAGGCGGCACTCAAGCTCATGGAGACCTCCTACCTCGCCGCGCACGCGTTCTCCGGTGCCGACCTGCTCCACGGCCCCCTGGCCATGGTGGACGAGGACCGCCCGGTCGTGGCGGTGGCGCCGCACGGCACGGCCGGCGCTGCCATGCAGCCGGTGCTGGCCCGGCTCGCCGACCGCGGCGCCGACGTCACGCTCGTGGGCGACGGGTCGCTCGGGCCGGCGAACGTCGTGGTGCCCGTGCCGCGGGTGCGCGAGGACCTCAGCCCCCTGCTCGAGATCATCCCGCTGCAGCGCGTGGCGCACGCGATGGCCGTGGCCCGTCACCACGACCCCGACGCCCCCCGGGGCCTGTCGAAGGTCACCCGCACCACCTGAGACCGCGGCGGCGGGCCGCGCCCCGGGTCGTCCGGTGTGGGCACCTCGAGGCAGTGCCGCCGGGCGGGGGAGCCGTGCGACGCCCGCCGGTGCGACCCGGCCCGCCGGGTTAGGTTGGGCGGGTGCCGACCCCGACCTCCGAGGACCTCGCGTGCGCGTGACCGTGATGGGCGCGGGCGGGTACATCGGCAGCCGGCTCGTCCCCGCGCTGCTCGCGGACGGACACGAGGTCACCGCGACGTTCACCGACCCGGCACGCGCCCGGCGGTTCCCGTGGGCCGGTGCCGTGCGCGTGGCCGGGCTCGACGTCGCCGACCGGGCCGCGGCCCGGGACGCTGCCGACGGGGCGGACGCGCTGGTCTACCTCGTGCACGGCCTGGCCGGCCCGGACTTCACCACCGCCGACCGCGAGGGCGCCTACAACGCCGCGCACGCCGCGGTGCGGGCGCGCGTCGGTCGCATCGTGTACCTCGGCGGCCTCGTCCCGGACGTCCCCGAGGGCGACCTCTCGCCGCACCTGCGCTCACGGCTCGAGGTCGAGCAGGTCTTCGGCGACAGCGGGGTCCCGACCTGGGCGCTGCGCGCTGCGATGGTCGTCGGGGCCGGGTCGACGTCGTTCGAGATCATGCGCCAGCTGAGCCGGCGGCTGCCGGTGCAGGTCGTGCCGTCGTGGATGCGCAGCGCCGTCGAGCCGGTCGCCGTGAGCGACGTCGTGGCGGCGCTGGTGGGCTCGCTGACGGCGTCCGGGGGCGGCCGCACCTACGACGTGGGGAGCGGGGAGCGCATGTCGTATGCCGCGTTGCTGCGGCTCTACGCGCGGCTGGCCGGCGGACGCGCGCTGCAGGTGCCGGCCCTGCTGCCGACGGCGCTGGTCGCGCGGGTGGCGCCGCTGTTCACGGACGTCCCGGCCTCGACCGTCCGGTCCCTCGTCGCGAGCCTGCGCCACGACATGGTGTGCCGCGACGACGACTACGTGCGGGACCTGCTGCCGGCGGGATCCCGGCCCGTGCCGGTGGCCCGGGCCATCAGTCGCGCGCTCGCGGCTCCCGCCCCCGGCTCCCCGGCAGCCCGCGGCGCCGACACCGGTGCCCCGGACCCGTTGGGCCCGCTGGCCACCGACCCCGCGTGGGCCAGGCCGCCGGCCTAGGAGCCGGACAGGTGCCGGTCGAGCTGCCGGGCGAACCCGGCCCCCATCGCGACGAGCACCGCCTGCATCGACGTCGTGACCGCCGGGCGGGCCAGCCGAGGGAACGGCAGGTCGACCTCCACGGCCAGGTCGATCGCCAGCCGGGTGCCCCGGCCGGCCGCCGTCAGCGTGTACGTGCCGTTGACCCCGGCGCGCTCGTGGCCGTCGGGCTCGTGGGTGAACTCGATCCGCTCGGGCTCCCTGAACTCCATCCGCTCGGTGAACGCGAGCCCGATGTCCTTGCCGAGCACCTCGATCGGCGCCAGCCGCCACCGCCACAGGTCGCCGGCGCCCTCGATGCCGCGCACCATCGGCGTCAGCCGGGCGACGGCCGAGGGGTCGGAGAGCACCTCCCAGACCTGCTGGCGGGTGTACGGCACGACCGCCTTGGACACCTTGCGCGCGTCGAAGGTGGTCATCGTCCTGCCCTCGGGTTCCGGCGGGCGATGGCGGCGGTGAGCACGGTCGCGAAGCCGCACCACGCGGCATACGCGCCGATGCCGGCGGCCTTGCCCTTGCCGGTGCTGCCGACGCGGCGGGCCAGGTCCGCGCTGCTGGCGGCGAGGGCGGCGGCGCCCGCGGTGGCCAGGCCGAGCCGGTGCGCGCGGAAGAAGAGGCCGGACCACCCGGCGTTGAGGACCATGTTGGCGACCAGCGCGCGTTCGAGGTCCTTGGCCTCGGCGGTGTCGCCACGCTCGGCCAGCTCGGCGCTGGCGCGGGCCGTGACGACGGCGGTCGTCGCGTAGAGGGCCGTCCAGACGACGGGGAACGCCCCGGCCGGCGGCTGCCACGACGGCTTGTCGAGCCGGCGGTACCACCGGGAGGTGGGGTCGGTGAGCAGCGACCCGACGACGGCGGCGGCGCCGACCACGGCGGACGTCCGTGCCAGCGTGCGGCTCCACCGGTGGGGGTCCACGTCGGCGACGGCCGCGAGGACCGCCTCGTCGAAGCCGGTCCGACCGCCCGGGGGCGGTCCGAGGACCTCGAGGATGTCGTCCTCGCGGCACACCGCCTCGTGCACGAGGCTGCCGACGAGGGGGCGGGCGAGGCCGGCGGGGATCGGCGTGACGACGTCGACCCACAGCCCGGCGAGCCGCGGGGTGAGGACGGGCACGCTCACGACGTGCCGCGGCCGCAGGCCGACCACCGACGCGTAGCGCTGCATCATCTCGGCATACGTCATGACCTCCGGGCCGCCGAGGTCGAAGGTGCGGTTGGTCCCCTCGGGCAGGTCCACCGCCCCGGCGAGGTAGTGCACGACGTCGGCCACGGCGATCGGCTGGATCCGGTTGCCCACCCACTTGGGGGCGACCATCGCCGGGAGCCGCTCGGTGAGGTGGCGCAGCATGTCGAACGAGGCCGACCCGTTGCCGAGCACGACGCCGGCCTGCAGCACGACCGCCGGCACCGGCCCGCGCAGGAACGTCTCGCCGACCTCGACCCGCGAGGCGAGGTGGTCGGACAGCTCGCCCTCCGGGTGCAGCCCGCCGAGGTAGACCACGCGGCCCACGCCCGCCTCGCCCGCGGCGTCGGCGAAGGTCTGCGCCATCGACCGGTCTCGCTCGATGAACGAGCCGCCGCCGTCCATCGAGTGCAGCAGGTAGTACGCGACGTCGACGCCCTCGAGGGCCCGCCGCACGTCCTCGCCGCGGGAGGCGTCGCCCTCGGCGACCTCAACCCGGTCGGCCCACGGGCGGCCGGCGAGGCCCTTGCGGGACCGCGTGAGGACGCGCACGTGGTGGCCGCGGTCGAGCAGCACGGGCACGAGCTGCCCGCCGATGTAGCCGGTGGCTCCGGTGACGAGGACGGTGGTCATGGGGCTCCTGTCCCGAGGACGTGGGGGAGCAGGAAGAGCATCCCCAGCGACCAGGTGAGGTGGGTGATCATCGGGCCCAGGACCCCGCCGGTGACCCGGCGCTGGAGGGCCACGATCAGGCCGAGCGCGGCCGCGGCGAGGACGAGCAGGGGTATGCCGGCGCCGACCGTGGTGAGCGCGTAGACGACCGTCGTGACGAGGACGGCGTGCTTGCGGCCGACCGCGGCATAGAGGGCGCCGCGGAAGTAGAGCTCCTCGGCGATGCCGTTGACCGCGGTGATGACCGCGACGAGGGCGAGCGACCCGAGCCGGGCGTGGTCGAGCAGCTGGTTCACCGGGTCGCGCAGGAACGGGATGCGGGCCACGAGGAGGCCGCCGGCCAGGAAGACGCCGAGCAGCAGCGCGCCGAGGGCGAGGGACTGCACGACCGGGCGGGCGTCGTACCCGCCGGCCCGGGTGCGCGCGTGCCCGAGGTGGAGCGGTCCGGACAGCAGGGCGCCGACCGCCCAGACGACCGCGAGGCCGAACGACGCGGGGTAGAACAGCACGTTGCCCGGCTCGATCCGCAGGGCGAGGGCGAGCACGACCGTCCCGACGACCAGCGTGACCACCGCGACCACCCGGCGCCGGCGGAACGCGGCGTCGGTCTCGGTGTGGTCTCGTGGCACGGGCTGGACCAGCGCGGCCCGGACGAACGCGCGGATCTCCGCCACCGGGTTGATCACGACGTCACGCCCGGGTGGCCTCGTAGCGGCGCAGCGCCTCGAGCCGCTCCTCCGCGTGGTCGACGATGCGCTCGGGGTACCCGTGCTCGTAGCCGCCGTCGGCCTTCCACGGCTCGTGGACCGCGGCACCCGACAGGTGCGCGAGCTCGGGCACGTAGCGGCGGACGTAGTCGCCGTCGGGGTCGTAGCGCTGGCCCTGCGTGACCGGGTTGAAGACGCGGAAGTAGGGGGAGGCGTCGGTGCCCGTGCCCGCGACCCACTGCCACCCGTGGTTGTTCGAGGCGATGTCGCCGTCGATGAGGTGGTCGAGGAAGTGCCGGGCGCCCACGGGCCACCACACGTGCAGGTCCTTGGTGAGGAAGCTCGCGGTGACCATCCGCATGCGGTTGTGCATCCAGCCCTCGCTGAGGAGCTGGCGCATCGCCGCGTCGACGACCGGGTAGCCGGTGCGCCCCTGCCGCCAGGCCTCGACGAGGTCCTCGTGCGACTCGTACGTCATGCCCTGCAGGGCCGGCCGCAGGTCGGCCCAGGCCGACTGGGGGTGCCGCCACAGGACGTCGGCGTAGAACTCGCGCCAGCACAGCTCGGTGCGGTACGTCTCGGCCCCCTTGCCCCGGCGGCCGGCAAGGTCCTTGAGCATCGTCCGCGGGTGGATGGCCCCGATCTTGAGGTAGGCCGACATCCGGGAGACGCCGGGCAGGTCGGCCCGGTCCCGCCGGTCGCCGTAGTCGGCGAGCCCGTCGTCGAGGAAGTCGTGCCAGCGGCGCAGGGCCGCCTGCTCCCCGGCGTCGGGCATCTCGGGCAGGTCCTTGCCGCGCAGCGCCGCCCGGACCTCCTTCCACGCGTCGTCGTCGGAGGCGACGCGGGAGAGGGTCATCCCCTTCGGCTCGCTCGCCGGGTCGGGCCACCCGTGGTCGCGCCAGGCCTTGGAGAACGGCGTGAAGACCTTGTACTCGGTGCCACTGCCGTTGACGACCGACCCGGGGCCCACGGCATACGGGGTGCCGGTCTCGACCCAGCCGACCCCGGCCTCCTCGAGGCGCTCTCGCACCGCCTCGTCGCGCCGGCGGCCGGCGGGAGTGGTCTCGCGGGACACGTGCACCGAGCCGGCGCCGGTCTCCTTCGCCACGCGCGGGACGACGGTCCGCGGGTTGCCGCTCAGCAGGCAGAGACGGCCGTCGTACGCCTCGTTGGCGGCCTCGAGCGTCGCGGCCAGCCACGCGCGGCGGGCGTCCCCGGCGCCCTTCCACAGCGTCGGGTCCAGGACGTAGAGGACGAGCACCGAGGAGTCGCCGGCGGCCTCGGCGGCGGCCCCCAGCGCGGGCAGGTCGCCGCGGCGCAGGTCCCTGCGCAACCAGAGGATCGAGCCGGCCCGTGCCATGCCGTCCACCCTAGGTGGGCACACCGGACCCCGCATTACTCGCGAGTCACCGTCCCGGGGTGGCAGGCTCGGGCGGTGACCCACGCCCCCGGGCGGACGGGTCGCGTCGTCCGTCACCTGCTCCTGGGAGGCCCGCCCGATGTTCTCGCGCATCGCCATCGTCAACCGCGGCGAGGCCGCCATGCGTCTCATCCACGCGGTGCGCGACCTCAACGCCCAGGCGGGCGACGGCGGCCACCGGATCGAGACCGTGGCGCTGCACACCGAGGGCGAGAAGCGGGCGATGTTCGTGCGCGAGGCCGACGCCGCGTACGACCTCGGCCCGGCCGCGAACCGGCCCTACCTCGACTACGCCGTGCTGGAGCGGGCGCTGCGCGAGACCGGCGCCGACGCGGCGTGGGTCGGCTGGGGCTTCGTCGCCGAGCACCCCGACTTCGCCGCCCTGTGCGAGCGGATCGGCGTGACGTTCATCGGTCCGAGCCCGGAGGCCATGCGCAAGCTCGGCGACAAGATCGGCTCCAAGCTCATCGCCGAGGAGGTCGGGGTCCCGGTCGCCCCGTGGAGCCGCGGCGGTGTCGACACCCTCGAGGACGCCAAGGCCGCGGCCGCGCGCATCGGCTACCCCCTCATGCTCAAGGCGACGGCGGGCGGCGGTGGGCGCGGCATCCGCCGGGTCGACTCCGACGCCGACCTCACCGACGCCTACGAGCGCACGCGCGACGAGGCGCAGCGCGCATTCGGCTCCGGAGTCGTCTTCCTCGAGAAGCTCGTCACCGGCGCACGCCACGTCGAGGTGCAGGTCATCGCCGACGGCCAGGGCACGGCGTGGGCGCTCGGCGTGCGCGACTGCTCGGTGCAGCGCCGCAACCAGAAGGTCATCGAGGAGTCCTCCTCGCCCGTCCTCGGCCCCGAGCAGGTGGCGGAGGTCAAGGCCGCCGCCGAGCGGCTCGCCATCGCCGTCGGGTATGCCGGTGCCGGCACCGTCGAGTTCCTCTACCACCCGGGCGAGAAGTTCTTCGCGTTCCTCGAGGTGAACACCCGCCTCCAGGTGGAGCACCCCATCACCGAGGCGACGACCGACACCGACCTGGTCAAGCTGCAGATCCACGTGGCTTCCGGCGGCCGGCTCGAGGGCGAGCGCCCGGTCGAGGTCGGGCACGCCGTCGAGGCGCGGCTCAACGCCGAGGACCCCGACCGCGACTTCGCGCCCTCGCCTGGTCGCATCGCCCTGCTGACGCTGCCCGCGGGTCCCGGCATCCGCGTGGACACCGGTGTGGGAGAAGGGGACTCGATCCCCGCCGACTTCGACTCGATGATCGCCAAGATCATCGCCGTGGGCGCCGACCGCGACGAGGCGCTCGCCCGCCTGCGCCGCGCCATGGCCGAGACCACCGTCGTCATCGAGGGCGGCGCCACCAACAAGTCGTTCATCCTCGACCTGCTCGACCAGCCCGAGGTCGTCGACGGCACCGCCGACACCGGCTGGATCGACCGCGTCCGGGCCGAGGGCCGGCTGGTCTCCCACCGCCACTCCGGCATCGCGTTGGTCGCCGCCGGCATCGAGGCGTACGAGGACGAGGAGGGCGTCGAGCGCACCCGCCTGCTCGAGACCGCCCGCGGCGGGCGGCCGCAGGTCCAGCACCGCACCGGCCGCGCCATCGACCTCAAGCTGCGCGGCACGGCGTACAAGGTCACGGTCTGGCGCACCGGGCCGCACCGGTTCCGCGTCACGGTCGCCGGCCCGGCCTCCGAGCAGACGGTGACCGCCGACCTCGACCGCCTCGACGAGTACACCAGCAGGATCACCGTCGGCGGCCGGCTGCACCGGCTCACCACGGCCACCCACGGACCCGTCCAGCTGGTCGAGGTCGACGGCGTCACCCACCGGGTCAGCCGCGACGAGGGGGGCGTCCTGCGCTCCCCCGCGCCGGCGCTCGTCGTCGCGACGCCCGTGCCCGTGGGGTCCGAGGTCGCGCAGGGCGCCCCGGTCCTGGTGCTCGAGTCGATGAAGATGGAGACCGTCCTGCCCGCGCCGTTCGCCGCGCGCGTCAAGGAGCTGCTCGTCTCCTCCGGCAGCCAGGTCGAGACGGGGGCGCCGCTCGTGCGCCTCGAGCCGGTCGACGACGGGGCCGAGGCCGCCGCGGCACCCGTGGCGGAGCAGGCGGTCGACCTCGACCTGCCCGACGGCGACGGCTCTGACGGCGACCCCCACGTCGCCGTCCGCCGCACCCGCGCCGACCTGTGCGCGATGCTGCTCGGCTACGACGTCGACCCGCGCGGTGACGCCCTCACGGCATACCTCGCGGCCCGGGACCAGCTCACCGCCCGCGGCGAGTCGCAGGTGGGCCGAGAGGTCGCGGTGCTCGAGGTCCTCGCCGACTTCGCCGAGCTCAGCCGCAACCGGCCGGCCGGCCAGGACGAGCACGTCGAGCACCGGGTGCACAGCCCGCGCGAGCACTTCCACACCTACCTGCAGAGCCTCGACGTCGAGCGCGGGGCGCTGCCCGAGCACTTCCGCCACAAGCTGTCGCAGGTGCTGCGGCACTACGCGGTCGACGGGCTCGACCGCACGCCGGAGCTCGAGGAGGCCGTCTTCCGGGTCTTCCTCGCCCAGCAGCGTTCGGCCCCGGAGGTCGCGCTCGGCACGGCGCTGCTCCAGCGCTGGATCGCCGAGCCGTGCCCCGAGCCGCCGCTCGACGCCGCCGCGCGCGAGGTGCTCGACCGGCTCGTCGTCGCGACGCAGCTGCGCTTCCCGGTCATCGGCGACCTCGCGCGCAGCGTCCGGTTCCGCTGGTTCGACCAGCCACTCGTCGACGCCGACCGGGCCAGCGTGCTCGGCGGGGTCGCCGACGAGGTGGCCGCCCTCGAGGCCATGCCCGAGGGCCCGGAGCGGGCGCAGCGGATGGACCAGCTCGCTGCCATCCCCGAGCAGATCGTGCAGTTCCTCTCCGACCGGCTCGAGCGCGGGGTCCCGCGCCGCGAGCCGATGCTCGCCGTCCTGGTCAAGCGGCACTACCGCGAGCACGCCCTCACCGGCCTGCGTGAGGTGGAGGTCGGCGAGCGCCCGTATGCCGTGGCCGACTACGCGCTCGACGGCCGGCCGACGCACCTGGTCTCGACCGTGGGCCGGGTGGACGAGCTCTCCCCGGGGAGCTCCTTGGTCGAGGGCGTCGCGGCCCAGCTCGCCGAGCGCGCGGAGGGGCACGAGGCGGTCGTCGACCTCTACCTCGCCTGGCCTGACGAGCCCGAGTCGCCCGAGGACGCCTCGGCCCGGCTCGCGGCCGCGCTGACCGGGCTGCCGTTCGCCCGCGAGGTGCGACGCGTCGCCGTCGCCGTCTGCCCCGGCGGTGGACGGCCGGTCGGGTACTTCAGCTTCCGTCCCGAGGACGGGACGATGGTCGAGGACCGGCTGGTGCGCGGCGTGCACCCGATGGTGGGCCGCCGGCTCAACCTGTGGCGGCTGCGCGACTTCGAGGTCACCCGGCTCGAGGCACCTGCCGACGTCCTGCTCTACGAGTGCGTCGCCCCGGGCAACTCCGACGACCGGCGGCTCGTGGCGCTGGCCCAGGTGCGCCAGCTCGCCGTCGTGCGCGACGAGCAGGGGCGGGTCACCGCCCTCCCGCACGCGGAGCGCGCGATCGCCAACTGCCTCGAGGCGATCCGTCGCGCCCGGTCCGCGCGCGGTGCCGCCGGCGCCCGCCTCGACATGAACCACGTCTGGGTCCACATCTGGCCCCCGGTGGAGGCCAACCTCGACCAGCTCACCGCCCTGCAGGCGAAGATCTCGCCGCTCACGGCCGGCGCGGGCATCGAGGAGGTCCTCGTCCAGGGCCGCATCGCCACCCCCGACGGGGCCAGCGCCCCACTCGCCGCGCGGTTCCACTACCAGCCCGGCTCAGGGGTCGTGACCTCCGTCGAGGAGCCGCCGACCGAGCGGCTCAAGCCGCTGGACGACTACGCGCAGAAGGTCGTCCGTGCCCGGCGCCGCGGCGTCGTGTACCCGTACGAGCTGCAGGCCATGATCGCGGGCCCGGGTGGCACCGCCACCGAGTACGACCTCGACGACAAGGGCTCGCTCGTCCCGGTCGACCGGCCCTACGGCCTCAACAAGGCGGGCATCATCGCGGGTGTCATCACGACGCCCACCGAGCGCTACCCCGAGGGCGTCACGCGCGTGCTGCTGTGCGGTGACCCGCTCAAGGCGCTCGGGGCCGTCTCCGAGGCCGAGTGCACCCGCGTCATTGCCGCCCTCGACCTCGCCCAGGAGATGGGCGTGCCGGTGGAGTGGTTCGCCCTGTCGGCCGGCGCCCGCATCTCGATGGACTCGGGCACCGAGAACATGGACTGGGTGGCCCGGGCGCTCAAGCGGATCGTGGAGTTCACCCAGGACGGCGGCGAGATCAACATCGTCGTGGCCGGCATCAACGTGGGGGCCCAGCCGTACTGGAACGCCGAGGCCACGATGCTGATGCACACCAAGGGCATCCTCGTCATGACGCCGGACAGCGCGATGGTCCTCACCGGCAAGCAGTCACTGGACTTCTCCGGTGGCGTCAGCGCCGAGGACAACCACGGCATCGGCGGGTACGACCGCGTCATGGGCCCCAACGGACAGGCGCAGTACTGGGCCCCCGACCTCGCCGGAGCCCGCGACATCCTGCTGGCGCACTACGAGCACACGTACGTCCACCCGGGCGAGGACGGCCCGCGCCGGGCGAGGACGTCCGACCCGGTCGACCGCGACGTCACGGTCTTCCCGCACGAGCTGCCCGACTCCGGGTTCACGACGGTCGGTGACATCTTCTCGGTGGCGACCAACCCCGACCGCAAGAAGGCGTTCGACATCCGCACGCTCATGGCGGCCGTGGCCGACCAGGACCACCCCACCCTCGAGCGCTGGGCCGGCATGGCCGACGCCGAGACGTCGGTGGTCCAGGACGCCCACCTCGGCGGGATCCCCGTCTGCCTCATCGGGATCGAGTCCAAGAACGTCGCCCGCCGCGGCTTCCCGCCCACCGACGGCCCCGACACCTACACCGCGGGCACGCTCTTCCCGCGGTCGTCGAAGAAGACGGCGCGGGCGATCAACGCGGCCTCGGGCAACCGCCCGGTCGTGGTGCTCGCGAACCTGTCCGGCTTCGACGGGTCGCCCGAGTCGATGCGCCAGCTGCAGCTCGAGTACGGCGCGGAGATCGGCCGGGCCATCGTGAACTTCGACGGGCCGATCGTGTTCTGCGTCGTCAGCCGCTACCACGGTGGCGCGTTCGTCGTGTTCTCCAAGGCGCTCAACCCGCGAATGACCGTGCTCGCGGTCGAGGGCTCGTTCGCGTCGGTCATCGGCGGCGCGCCGGCAGCGGCCGTGGTGTTCTCGCGCGACGTCGACGCCCGGACCGCGGCCGACCCGCGGGTCACCGAGCTCGAGGCGGCCGTCAACGCCGCCACCGGGGCACGCCGGGCGGAGCTCGCCACCGAGCTGGCGGAGGTCCGTGCGTCGGTGCGCTCGGAGAAGCTCGGCCAGGTCGCGTCCGAGTTCGACTCCGTGCACAGCATCCACCGGGCCGTGCAGGTCGGGTCGGTCGACGCGGTCATCAGCGCCGCCGAGCTGCGCCCGCGCATCATCGCCGCCGTCGAGGCCGGCCTCAAGGGCTGAGCGCACGTCTCGGGGGCGGGGCCGCTGCGGCGGTCCCGCCCCTGCTGCGCTCCGGCGGCCGGGCCCCGCTCCCCGGGCACCTTCGCGCGCTGTCGTGGCGCGGGCATGACCGCGCCAAGTCTGGGTATGCCGCTCGTGGAGGCTTCCCGACCCCGAAGGAGACGCGATGAGCGAGCAGGACCGCGACCTGGCCCAGATGCAGGACGACCAGCACGCCCGGCACCGCCGGACCCAGGCCGTCATCCAGGAGGTCATCGACGGCGTCGGCCGTGACGCCCGCGGCAGGGAGCCGGGTGCGGTGGCCACGACCCTCGTCCAGGCGCTCGCCGAGCGCGGCGTCGTGGACCAGCCGGCGCGGTGGGTGGATGCCGTCGCCACCGAGCTCGTGGCCGGCAACCGGTACGTCGAGGACCCTGCCGCGCCCGGCCAGTTCGACGAGCGTCGTGCCGGCGAGGACGACACCCGCCGACCTCAGGGCGACACCCGCTGACCTGGGACGACTCGCGCTGGCCTGGGTCGACGCGCGCTGACCTGACCACGGCCCTCGGCGCGTCGTGGCAGGGTGGGCCCGTGCGACGGAGCCGATCCTCGTGAGCGTGGCCGGCCTGCTGCTGGCCGCGGGTGGTGGCCGGCGCATGGGCGGCGCCAAGGCGCTGCTGCGTGAACCCTGCGGGCGCCGGTTCGTCGAGCGCGGCCTGGCCGTCCTGCGCGAGTCCGGCTGCGACCCCGTGCTCGTCGTCGTCGGCGCGCAGGCGCAGGAGGTGCGCCGGTATGCCGGTGCCGCCGACCTCGTCGTGGAGGCTCCCGACTGGGCCACGGGGCAGGCCGCGTCGCTGCGCGCCGGCCTCACGGCGGTCCGGGACAGCGGCGCCGACGCCGTGTGTCTGCTCCTGGTGGACCTGCCCGACGTCGACGCCGAGGTCGTCCGCCGCGTCACCACCACCGTCACGGCCGCCGGCGCCGTCACGACCACGGCGACCGCTGCGGCGACCGCTGCGGCGACCACCGCGGGCGCTGACGGGCGCCGCGCCCTCGGCCGCGCGGCATACGCCGGTCTCCCCGGGCACCCCGTCGTGATCGGGCGGGACCACTGGGACGGGGTCCTGGCGACGCTGCACGGGGACTCCGGCGCCCGCGACTACCTCGCCACGCACGACCACGTCGTGGTCGAGTGCGGCGACCTCGCCACCGGGCGGGACACGGACACGCCCGCCGACGTCGCCTGACCGACCGCCCGTCGCGGCGGCCGGGCCGCAGGGGTTCCTTCGGGGGCGCGCATTTGTGATGCTGTGCCCATGGAGCCACGGGAGGCCTTCGCGACGACGGGGGACCTCCGCGACGGGCTCGCCTCCACCGGGTACCTCGCCGACGACGCCCTCGCCACCGTCACCTGGCTGGCGCTGCGGCTGCAGCGCCCGCTGCTCCTCGAGGGCGAGCCCGGCACCGGCAAGACGGCCCTCGCCGAGGCGGTCGCCGGCGCGCTCGACCTGCCGCTGATCCGGCTGCAGTGCTACGAGGGCATCGACGCGAGCCAGGCGCTGTACGACTGGGACTTCCCGCGCCAGATCCTGCACCTGCGTGCGGTCGAGGCCGTGGCGGCCGACGCCGGTGACGTCCGCGCGGTGGAGGAGCAGCTGTTCGACCAGCGGTTCCTGCTCGACCGCCCGGTCCTGCGCGCGCTGCGGGACGCGCCCGCCGTCCTGCTCGTCGACGAGGTGGACCGCGCCGACGACGAGTTCGAGGCGTTCCTGCTCGAGGTGCTCTCGACGTGGCAGGTCACCATCCCCGAGCTGGGCACGGTCACCGCCGCGACGCCACCGGTCGTCGTCCTCACCTCGAACCGCACCCGCGAGCTGCACGACGCGCTCAAGCGCCGCTGCCTCTACCACTGGATCGACCACCCGGGCCTGGAGCGCGAGCTCGAGATCGTCCGCAGCCGTGCCCCTGAGGTGTCGGAATCCCTTGCCGCACAGGTGGTCTCGGCCGTCCACCGGCTGCGCGACGACGGCGGGCTCGTCAAGCCGCCGGGAGTCGCCGAGACCCTCGACTGGGCGCGCGCCCTGCAGGAGCTCGGCGCCCGGGAGCTCGACCTCGAGACCGCCGCAGTCAGCCTCGGCGCCGCCGTGAAGTACCGCGAGGACGCCGAGCGCGTCCGCGCCGCCCTCGACCGGATCCTGTCGCGATGAGCGTGCGGACCCAGGAGGCCGCCCCCGCCGGGGGCGACCACGCGCCCGACGCGATCCTCCTCGGGTTCGCCCGCGCCCTGCGCGCCGCCGGCGTGGCCGTCACGGCCGACCGCGAGCGGACGTACCTCACCGCCGTCGCCGAGGTCGGCGCCGGCTCCGAGCGCGGCGTCTACTGGGCGGGGCGGGCGACGCTGTGCGGCTCACCGGCGGACCTCGAGCGCTACGACCAGGTGTATGCCGCGTGGTTCGGCCTCGAGCGCGCCCGGACCCGGCCGCGGCAGGCGCAGCCGACGACCGTGCCGCAGGCCTCGCTCGACGCGGTGGACGCCGGGACCGGTGCGGCCGCCGAGGACGACGTCCTGCGCGCGACCGCCAGCGACACCGAGGTGCTGCGCCACCGGGACGTCGCGGCCCTGAGCCCGGCCGAGCGTGCCCGGCTCTCGGACCTGTTCGCCCACCTGCGGCCGCGCGCGCCCCGCCGCCGGGCGCACCGGTGGACCGCCGCGTCGCGCGGCTCCGTCGACGCGCACCGCACCCTGCGCGACCAGCTGCGCCGGATGGGGGAGCCCGGGCCGATCGCATGGCGCCGTCGCGGCACGCGACCCCGCCGGGTCGTCCTGCTGGTCGACGTCTCCGGGTCCATGAGCGGCTACGCCGACTCGCTGCTGCGGCTCGCCCACGCGTACGCCACCTCCGGCCTGCCCGTGGAGGTGTTCACGCTCGGCACCCGCCTCACCCACGTCACCCGCGCGCTGCGGCAGCGCGACGCCGACCGGGCCCTCGCGTCCTGCGGCGACGTCGTGCCCGACTGGGCAGGCGGCACCCGCCTGGCCGAGGGGGTGGCCGCGTTCCTCGACCGCTGGGGGCGCCGCGGCATGGCCCGCGGCGCGGTGGTCGTCCTGTTCAGCGACGGCTGGGAGCGCTCGGACCCGGCGGCGCTCGGCGAGCAGATGCGCCGGCTGCGGGCCGTCGCGCACCGGGTCGTCTGGGTGAACCCGCACCGCGGCAAGGCCGGCTACCAGCCGGTGCAGCAGGGGGTGGTCGCGGCGCTGCCGCACGTGGACGACTTCGTGGCCGGCCACTCGATGGCGACCTTCGAGGAGCTCGTGGAGGTGGTGGCGCGTGCGTGACGTGATGGACGAGCTGCTGCGGTGGTGGCGCGCGGGTGCCACCGTCGGCGTCGGCACGGTCGTCGGCACCTGGCGCTCGGCCCCGCGCCAGCCCGGCGCGGCGATGCTCGTCGGCCCGGGTGGCGAGGCCGTGGGCTCGGTGTCCGGCGGGTGCGTCGAGGGCGCCGTCTACGAGCTCGCCCAGTCTGTCGTCGCCGACGGCGTCCCACAGCTGCAGCGCTACGGCGTGAGCGACGACGACGCGTATGCCGTCGGCCTCACCTGTGGGGGCATCCTCGACGTCTTCGTCGAGGCGGTCGACCGCACCACCTTCCCCCAGCTCGAGGAGGTCGCCGCCGACGTCGAGGCGGGCCGCCCGGTCGCGGTGGCCACCGTCATCGAGCACCCGGACCCGTCGCGCGTCGGGCGCCGGCTGGTCGTGCGGCCCGAGGACGGGACGTTCGACGGGGGTCCCGCGCAGGGCACGGGTGAGGTCAGTCGCGACACCACCGCGATGGGCTCGGACGCAGCGCGCCCCACCGTGGAGGGCTCGCTCGGGAGCGCGCGGGCCGACGACGCCGTCGCCGACGACGCACGCGGGCTGCTCGCCGCCGGCCGCACCGAGACGCTCACCTACGGCCCCGACGGCGAGCGTCGCGGCGAGGGCATGCGCGTGTTCGTCGCGTCGTACGCCCCGCGCCCGCGGATGCTGGTCTTCGGCGCCATCGACTTCGCCGCCGCCGTGGCGCGCCAGGGCCACTTCCTGGGCTACCGCGTCACGGTGTGCGACGCGCGGCCGGTCTTCGCGACCCGGTCGCGGTTCCCCGACGCGGACGAGGTCGTCGTCGACTGGCCGCACCGCTACCTCGCGGCCGAGCGCGACGCCGGTCGCGTCGACGGCCGGACCGTCGTCTGCGTGCTGACCCACGACCCCAAGTTCGACGTCCCCGTCCTCGAGATCGCGCTGCGGCTGCCCGAGGTCGGCTTCGTCGGCGCCATGGGCTCGCGGCGGACCCACGAGGACCGGCTGGAGCGGCTGCGGGAGGCGGGGCTGTCCGAGGACGAGCTCGCGCGCCTGTCCAGCCCCATCGGCCTGGACCTCGGCGCGCGCACGCCCGAGGAGACGGCAGTCAGCATCGCGGCCGAGATCGTCGCCCTGCGCTGGGGTGGCCGCGGCGAGCGCCTGGCCCACCGCGAAGGCCCCATCCACCACCACGGCGCCGAGCTCGCCTCGACGTCCTCCTCCCCGTCCTCCCCGACACCCTCCGCAGGAGGAGGGGACCACCCGACGAACCATCCGCAGTGATGGTTGTGGCCCGCGGGCTGCTCGGGTGAGGATCCGAGGAGCCGGGGTCGTGCAGGGCGCACCACGCGCAGCGTTTTCGAACACAGAGAGGTGATCGAATGACCCGCATCAACGTGACGGTCGACGGCGTCGACTACTCCGACGAGGTGGAGCCGCGAACGCTCCTCGTCCACTACCTCCGAGAGACGCTCGGCAAGACCGGCACGGTCGTGGGCTGCGACACCAGCAACTGCGGTGCCTGCACGGTCCACCTCGACGGGCACAGCGTGAAGTCCTGCAACGTCCTCGCGGTCCAGGCCGATGGCCACGAGGTCACCACCATCGAGGGCATTGCCAGCGGGGGCGAGCTGCACCCGGTGCAGAAGGCGTTCCACGAGTGCCACGCGCTCCAGTGCGGCTACTGCACGCCCGGCATGATCATGCAGGCCATCGACGTCCTGGGCGACAACCCGAACCCCTCCGAGGAGGAGATCCGGGTCGGCCTCGAGGGCAACCTGTGCCGCTGCACCGGCTACCACAACATCGTCAGGGCCGTGCAGCAGGCAGCCGGCCAGGGCGCCACCGCCGGAGCGCAGTCGTGACCGCCGTCGACGACCGCCCGGACACGGCGGCGGGCGAGGTCGGCAGGGCCCGGCTGCGCAAGGAGGACCAGCGCCTCATCACCGGCCGGACCCGCTGGACCGACAACATGGTGCTCCCCGGGATGCTGCACATCGCCATGGTGCGCAGTCCGTTCGCGCACGCGACCATCGCAGGCATCGACACCGAGGCCGCCCGCAGGGCGCCGGGTGTCGTGGCCGTCGTGACGGGCGCCGACGTCCGTGACACCCAGGGCGCCGTCGCCAACGCCTGGCCGATCACCACCGACCAGAAGACCCCGGCCCACCTGCCCTTCGCGATCGACCGGGTCGCCTGCGCCGGCGAGATCGTCGCGGCCGTCGTGGCGCGGACCGCAGCCGCGGCCCGCGACGCGGCGGAGCTGGTGGACGTCGACTACGACGAGCTGCCCGCGGTCCTCGACGCCAAGGAGGCCGTCAGCGACGCGGTCCTGGCCCACCCCGACCTCGGGACGAACACCTCCGCGGTGTGGACCCTGGACTCGGCGCAGGGCGGCACCGGCGGCGACGTCGACGAGGCGATCGAGAAGGCTCGGGCCGAGGGCATCGTCATCGAGCGCGAGTACCGCCAGCAGCGACTCATCCCCGCCTTCATGGAGCCCCGCTCGACCGTGGTCGACCCGACGGGGGATCAGGTGACCGTGTGGACCTCGACGCAGGTGCCGCACATCCTGCGCTTCCTCATCGCGGCCACGACGGGTATGCCGGAGTCGAAGGTCCGCGTCATCGCCCCCGACGTGGGCGGTGGGTTCGGCGGGAAGCTGCAGACCACGGCCGAGGAGTTCGTGACCCTCGCCGTCGCCCGCCACGTCGGCAAGCCGGTCAAGTACACCGAGACCCGCTCGGAGTCTCTGGTCTCCGGCCACCACGGCCGCGACCAGTACCAGACGCTCACCCTCGCGGCGACCAAGGAGGGCAAGGTCACCGCGCTCAAGGTCGACCTCGTCGCCAACCTCGGGGCCTATGTCGGTCTCGTCGGCGGCGGCGTCCCGGTCCTGGGCGCGTGGATGTTCAACGCGATCTACAAGTTCGACGCCTACCGGTTCACGGTCCGTACCGTCCTCACCAACACCACGTGGGTCGATGCCTACCGCGGGGCCGGACGGCCCGAGGCCACGTACGCCATCGAGCGGCTCATGGACGAGCTGGCCGCGGAGGTCGGGGTCGACCCGCTCGAGATCCGCGAGCGCAACTGGATCACGCACGACGAGTTCCCGTTCACCTCCGTGGCCGGCATGACGTACGACTCGGGCAACTACGAGGCGGCGACGGCCCGCGCCCGCGAGCTGTTCGACTACGACGCGCTGCGCCGCGAGCAGCAGGAGCGCCGCGACCGCAACGACCCCGTCCAGCTCGGCATCGGCGTCTCGACGTTCACCGAGATGTGCGGCCTGGCACCCTCGCGTGTCCTCGGCACCCTCAACTACGGGGCCGGCGGCTGGGAGCACGCCTCGATCCGCATGCTGCCGACCGGCAAGGTCGAGGTCATCACCGGCACCTCGCCACACGGGCAGGGTCACGAGACGGCGTGGAGCCAGATCGCGGCCGACCGGCTGGGCGTGCCGTTCGAGGACGTCGAGGTGCTGCACGGCGACACCCAGATCGCCCCGCGCGGGCTCGACACCTACGGCTCCCGCTCCCTGGTCGTGGGTGGCGAGGCCGTGGTCCGAGCTGCGGACAAGGTGGTGGCCAAGGCCAAGCTCGTCGCCGCCCACCTGCTCGAGGCCAGCGTCGACGACCTGGAGTTCTCCGGCGGCCGGTTCACCGTCAAGGGGACGGACAAGGGCATCGGCATCACCGAGGTCGCCGCCGCGCAGTTCACCTCGCACAACCTCGCCGAGGGCATGGAGTCCGGCATCGACGCGGACGCCACGTTCGACCCGGAGAGCTTCTCCTTCCCGCACGGGACGCACCTGTGCGCCGTGGAGGTCGACACCGAGACCGGCCAGGTCCGGATGCGGTCGTACGTCTGCGTCGACGACGTCGGGCAGATCGTCAACCCGATCATCGTGGAGGGGCAGGTGCACGGTGGCCTCGTGCAGGGCATCGCACAGGCCCTGTGGGAGGAGGCGGTCTTCGACGACAACGGGACCCTCGTCACCGGCTCGTTCGTCGACTACACGCTGCCCACCGCTGCCGACACGATCAGCTTCGTCACCGACAACACCACGTCGCCCTCGACGACCAACACCCTGGGCACCAAGGGAGTCGGCGAGGCGGGTGCGATCGCGTCCACCCCGGCCGTCGTCAACGCGGTCGTCGACGCGCTGCGGCCGATGGGAGTCCACGACATCCAGATGCCGTGCACGCCCGAGCGCGTGTGGCGGGCGATCCGCTCGGCGGGCGGGGAGCAGGCCGCTGGCACGACGCCCGAGGCCCAGCCCCACTTCGACGACGGCGCGCCCAACCAGGCCCCGGCCGACCCCAGTAGCAGCGCCTCGGCGGAAGGAGCGGGCCAGTGATCCCGGCGCAGTTCGAGTACGTCGCCCCCACCTCGGTCGCGGACGCGCTGGCAGCGCTCGCGCAGGCCGGCGACGACGCCAAGGTGCTCGCGGGCGGCCAGAGCCTGCTGCCCATCCTGCGCATGCGGCTCAACGCCCCCGACAAGGTCATCGACCTCGGCCGGGTCGAGGAGCTGCGCGGCATCCGCGAGGACGGCGACAGCATCGTCATCGGTGCGATGACGACGTATGCCGACGTGCTCGCCTCCGACCTCGTGCGCGAGCACGCGGGGGTCCTGCACGCGGCGGTGAAGGAGGTCGCAGACCCCCAGATCCGCCACCGCGGCACGGTGGGTGGTGCGCTGGTCCATGCCGACCCGGCGGGCGACGTCGGTGCCCCGGTGCTCGCGCTCGACGCCGAGCTCGTCGTCGCAGGCCAGGGTGGCGAGCGCACCGTCGCGGCGGGCGACTTCTTCCGCGACCTGTTCGAGACGGCGGTCGGCGAGGGCGAGCTGCTCACGGCGATCCGGGTGCCGAAGCACACCGGCTGGGGCAGCCGCTACGAGAAGTTCGTGCGGGTGGCGCACCAGTGGTCGATCGTCGCGGTCGCGGCGACGGTCCGGGTCGACGGCGGCAGCATCGCCGAGGCGCGGATCGGGCTGACCAACATGGGGTCCACACCGTTGCGGGCCACCGCGGTGGAGCAGGCACTGGTGGGCACTGCGGCGACGGAGGACGCGGTGCGCGACGCCTGCGCGGCTGCCGCCGACGGCACCAACCCGCCGTCGGACCTCAACGGCGACGCCGACTACCGCCGGCACCTCGCCACGGTGCTGACCCGGCGCGCCGTCCTCGCGGCGGCGGGGGCGTGAACGCGTGGAGCTGACCCACTCGTTCACCGTCCCGGCGTCCGTCGAGGAGACCTGGGCGACCTTCATGGACCTCCAGGCGGTGGGGAGCTGCTTCCCCGGTGCTGCGGTCACCGAGGTCACCGACGACGGGTTCTCCGGGACGGTCAAGGTCAAGCTCGGCCCGATCGCCCTGCAGTACGCCGGGTCCGGGTCCTTCGTGGAGCGCGACGACGCCACCCACCACGCGGTGATCGAGGCGAAGGGCAAGGACAAGCGGGGCAACGGCACGGCCGGTGCCACCGTGACGATCCGGCTGTCGGAGGCGGACGGGGGAGGGACGACCGCGGACGTCGTCACCGACCTCGCCGTCACGGGGAAGCCCGCGCAGTTCGGTCGCGGGGTGATGCAGGACGTGTCCGACAAGCTGCTCCAGCAGTTCGTCGCCTGCATCGAGGGCCGGATCGGTGGTGGCGCGCCCGAGGAGGAGGCCGCCCCCGAGCCCGTGCCGTCCACCCGGTCCGCGGAGGCACCGGCTGCCGGTGCGGGTGCTGCCGCACCGGCCGCGGCGGGTGCGGCCGGGCCTCCGGCCGCCGCGGGCCCGGCCACGCCGGCGCCTGCGCAGGCGGGCGCGCCCGGCACCACGGCATACCCGCCCTCGCGGGCCGAACGCGCCGCGGCGAGGCAGCCAGTACCCCAGGAGGCGCTCGACCTCGGCTCGACGGTCCTGCCGGTGCTCGTGAAGACCTACGCCAAGCCGGTGCTCGCGGTGGTCGCCGCGGTGGTCGCGGTCCTGCTCCTGCGCCGCGTCCTGCGCTGACGCGACGGCTCCGGGGTGCCGCAGGGCGCGGCACCCCGGAGCCCGTCACCGAACGGCTGACCTGCGGCTCCACCGGACATGCCGAACTTCTGTCCTACCCTGTAGGTGCGACCGGGCCGTGCCACAGTGGCCCGCACCAACGGGTCCGGACCGACGGCCCACCCCGCCAGCACAGGAGCTGCCCCCATGAGCGAGCCGACCGTCGTCGTCCTCAACGGCCCCAACCTCAACCTGCTCGGTGAGAGGGAGCCCGAGGTCTACGGCCACGACACCCTCGCCGACGTGGAGGCCCTGTGCCGCAAGGCCGCGAGCCTCGCCGGGCTGGCCGTCGACTTCCGCCAGAGCAACCACGAGGGCGACCTCATCGACGCGATCCACGAGCTGCGCCACGAGGCGGTCGGGTTCGTCGTCAACGCCGGCGCCTACACGCACACCTCCATCGCGCTGCGCGACGCCCTCGCCACCGTGTCGGTCCCGGTCTTCGAGGTGCACCTGAGCAACGTGCACGCCCGCGAGGAGTTCCGGCACCACTCCTACCTGTCCGCGGTGTCGACCGGCGTCATCGTGGGCTGCGGCCCCAGCGGCTACGCCTACGCCATCGCCCGGATCAGCGAGCTGGCCCACCCCAAGCCCTGACCGGGGAGTGACACCAGCCACGGCTGCGGGCACGCCGGCGCCGCGGCGCGGCAGACTGGCCCCATGGACCGGAACCCGCTCGACCTCGCCGGCATCGACGACCTGCTCTCCGACGAGGAGAAGGCGATCCGGGACAGCACCCGCGCCTTCCTCGACAAGCGGGTCGAGCCGCACGTCGCGGACTGGTTCGAGCGCGGCGAGGTCGACGACATCCGGGGCCTCGCCCGCGAGCTCGGCGGCCTCGGGCTGCTCGGCATGCACCTCGAGGGCTACGGCTGCGCCGGCCTGAGCTCGGTCGACTACGGCCTGGCCTGCCTCGAGCTCGAGGCGACCGACTCCGGCATCCGGTCCCTCGTGTCCGTCCAGGGGTCGCTGGCGATGTTCGCCATCCACCGCTGGGGCAGCGAGGAGCACAAGCAGGCGTGGCTGCCGCGCATGGCCGCGGGAGAGGCGATCGGGTGCTTCGGCCTCACCGAGCCCGACCACGGCTCCGACCCGGGCTCGATGCGCACCCGCGCCCGGCGCGACGGCGCCGACTGGGTGCTCGACGGCTCGAAGATGTGGATCACCAACGGCTCGATCGCCGACGTCGCGGTGGTCTGGGCACAGACGGACGAGGGCATCCGCGGGTTCGTCGTGCCGACCGACACCCCCGGCTTCTCCGCGCCGCTCATCAAGCACAAGCTGTCGCTGCGGGCGTCGGTCACCTCCGAGCTCGTGCTCGACGGCGTCCGACTGCCCGCCGACGCGGTGTTCCCCGAGGTGCGCGGGCTCAAGGGCCCGCTGTCCTGCCTCACCGAGGCGCGCTACGGCATCGTCTGGGGCTCGCTCGGCGCCGCCCGCTCCTCGCTCGAGACCGCCCGCCGGTATGCCGTGGAGCGGCACCAGTTCGGACGTCCCCTCGCGGGGTTCCAGCTCACCCAGCAGAAGCTCGCCGACATGGCCCTCGAGCTCGTCAAGGGCCAGCTCCTCGCGCTGCACCTGGGCCGTCGCAAGGACGCCGGCACCATCACGCCGACCCAGGTCAGCCTCGGCAAGCTCAACAACATCCGCGAGTCCCTCGAGATCTGCCGCACCGCGCGGACCATCCTCGGGGCGAACGGCATCAGCCTGGAGTACCCCGTCATCCGGCACATGAACAACCTCGAGTCGGTGCTGACCTACGAGGGCACCGTCGAGATGCACACGCTCGTCGTGGGCGAGGCGCTCACGGGGGTGTCGGCCTTCCGCTGACCGCGGCTCACCAGGGGATCGGGCCGGCGTCCTCGAAGTAGCCGCCCGTCGGGCCGTCGTCGGGCAGGGTCGCCAGCCGGATCGCGACCTGAGCACCCTCCTGCGGGCTGCGGACGCCGGCGAAGTCGTTGAGGTCCGTCGCGACGAAGCCCGGGCAGGCGAGGTTGACGAGGATGCGCTGCTCGCCGCGCTGGGCGAGCTCCTTGACGAGCTGCAGCGTGACGGCGTTGAGGTAGGTCTTCGACGGGGAGTAGGCGCCCGAGACCGGGCCGGTCGCCAGCGGGTCGCTGGTCGCCGCCTGCCGGGTGAGGCTGCCCACCCCGCTCGACATGTTGACCACCCGCGGGTGGGCGGAGCGCCGGAGCTGGGGCAGGAAAGCCCCGGTCGTGCGGACGACCCCGAACACGTTGACGTCGAGGACCCGGCGCAGCTGCTCGACGCTCACCTCGCTGGGCAGCTGCGGCATCCCGCCGGTGATGCCGGCGTTGTTGACGAGGACGTCGAGGCCGCCCCGCTCCTCGAGCAGCGCGGCCGCCGCCGCGACGCTGTCGTCGTCAGTGACGTCGAGGGGCACGCCGAAGGCGTCGTACCCGGCGTCCCGGAGCCGCTGCACGGCGGCCTCGCGCCGGGCGTCGTCACGCGCGCCGACGCCGACGCTCCAGCCGAGGGCGCCCAGGCCCGCGGCGATCTCGTAGCCGATGCCCTTGTTCGCGCCGGTGACCAGGGCGGTGGTCGGCCGGCTCGCGGCCGCCCTCTCGGCGTCGGGCGCGGTGCTGCTGGTCGTCGTGGCGTGGCTGGTGGCTTCGTTGGTGCTTCGTGTCATGCCCCCACCCTCGGCGCGCGCCGGCGGCCACGGCCAACACCGGTTCGGTCGCCGGCGATACCCGGCGGGTATCGCCCGGGGCCCAGTGTGCGGTCTACCGTGGCGCAGGTGGAGACGCGGGAGCTGCAGTACTTCGTCGCCGTCGCCGAGGAGCTGCACTTCGGACGCGCGGCCCAGCGGCTGGGCATGGCCCAGCCCCCTCTCTCCCGGGCGGTTCAGCGCCTCGAGCGCCGGCTCGGTGCCACCCTGCTCGAGCGATCGAGCAGGGGAGTGGCCCTGACCCCGGCCGGGGAGGTGCTGCTGCGCGAGGGGCGGGCGGCGCTCGCGGCCGTCTCCGCCGCCGAGCGGCGCACCCGTCGGGCCGCCGGCGCCGACGGTCGGCCCGGCCTCGTCCTCGTCACCAAGGCCGGCGCCTCGGTCGAGCTGCTGGCCAAGCTGCTCGACGCGTATGCCGCCGAGCCCGGCGCCGTCCCCGTGCACCTCCTGCTCTGCGGCCCCGGCGAGCAGGAGGGCATCCTGCGTGACGGCCGCGCCGACGTGGCGCTGCTGCACCTGCCGTTCGACTCCACGGCCGGCCTCGACACCGAGGTGCTGCAGGACGAGGGCCAGGTCGCCGTCCTGCCCGCGGGCCACCCGCTCTCGAGTCGGGACCGGGTCGAGCTGTCGGAGGTGGAGGCGCTGACCGACGCACCGCTGCGCTTCCCCGCTCCTGCCGGTGCGGGCCCGGATGTCGGGATCCACGGCTCGACCGAGCTCTTCCAGCTCGTCGGCCTGGGGCGGGCCAGCGCGGTGCTGCCCGAGTCGGTCCGGCTCCAGCTCGGGTCGGAGCACGCCGTGGTGCCCGTCGTGGACGCGCCGCGGGTGACGACCGTCATCGCCTGGCCGCCGCACAGCACCTCGCTGTCGCTGGCCGCTCTCGTGCGCACCGCGACGAGGCTGTGAACCGCCCGCGCCGGGGGCCCGCCACCCTCGCAGGACCGGCCTCCGGAGCCGCCCTCGCACCGCTGGCAGCGACCCTGCCGGCTGTCGTGGCAGTCGATTTCACTCCCGGCGGGCTCACCCTGTAGTCTCACCGTCGCACTTCCGCGCAGGCCACGCCTGCGCACGATGGGCAGGCCCCCTTAGCTCAGTCGGCAGAGCGTTTCCATGGTAAGGAAAAGGTCGTCGGTTCGATTCCGACAGGGGGCTCTGGTCCGGCGCCGCAGGGCGTCGAACCCCGAGGCGGGGTAGCTCAGCTGGTTAGAGCGCACGACTCATAATCGTGAGGTCGCGGGATCGAGCCCCGCTCCCGCTACAACTGCGATTTCAGGTTTCGGCCCGAGGTCGCGTACCCTGATGTGTCGCTGCCGCGTCGACCGCGGCCGATCACACGAGTTTCAGACACCGTCAGTTTCGAGAGCAGGTTGCCCCGTGGCTAGCAAGAGCGCAGACGTCCGCCCCAAGATCACCCTGGCGTGCGTGGACTGCAAGGAGCGCAACTACATCACCAAGAAGAACCGTCGGAACAACCCCGACCGCTTGGAGATGAAGAAGTTCTGCCCTCGCGACGGCAAGCACACCCTGCACCGCGAGACCCGCTGAGCAGCGCGCCGACAGGCGCACCCCGAAGCCGCCCCGGACCCACCCGTCCGCCGGGCGGCTTCGTCGTCCCCGGGGCGGCGGCCGCCACGTGCTCCTGGGCCCACCCGTCCGCCGGGCGGCTTCGTCGTCCCCGGGGCGCGGCTGTGGGCTGGGTCGGTGCCCGTCCGGGCCCGCCCCTAGAGTGGGCGCCATGGCCGTCAACGCAGATTTTCTGGGGCGCACCTACCCGCCCAGTGGCCCGTATGCCGTGGACGCGGCGATGCTCACGGCCTTCGCCGAGGCGGTCGGCTCGCACGACCCGGTGCACTCCTCCGCCGAGGCCGCCAGGGCCGCGGGCTACCGCGACGTCATCGCGCCGCCCACCTTCGCGGTGAGCATCGCCCAGCAGGTGGACCGCCAGTACGTCGCCGACCCCGAGGCGGGCATCGACTACAGCCGCGTGGTCCACGGCGAGCAGAAGTTCGTGCACCACCGGCCCATCACCGCCGGCGACTCGGTCGTGGGCACGCTCACCGTCGACTCGATCCGCCAGGCCGGCGGTCACTCGATGGTCACCACCCGCACCGAGCTCGCGACGCAGGACGGCGAGGCCCTGTGCACGTCGACCTCCACCATCGTCGTCCGGGGAGGGGAGTGAGCATGGCCGTCCGCCGCTTCGACGACGTGACCGCCGGGGACACCTTCGGCCCCACGACGGTGCACGTCGGCCGCGACACCCTCGTGGCCTACGCCAACGCCTCCGGCGACCAGAACCCCATCCACCAGGACGAGGACTTCGCCCGCTCGGTGGGCCTGCCCGACGTCATCGCCCACGGCATGTGGACCATGGGCGCCGCCGGTGCCGTGCTCGAGGAGTGGGTGGGTGACGGCGGCCGCGTGGTCGAGTTCGGCACCCGCTTCACCTCGATGGTCGTCGTCCCCCGCGACGGCGCCGACCTCGAGGTGTCCGGCACCGTGAAGTCCCTCGACGAGGAGTCCCGCCGGGCCACGGTGGAGCTGACCGTGACCGCCGAGGGCACCAAGGCGCTCGGCCGGTGCCTCGCGGTGGTGGCACTCGCCTGATGCGCGAGGAGCACGACGCGCCCATCGCGCCCCTGACCACCATGCGCGTCGGCGGCCCGGCCGCCCGGCTGGTCACCGCAGAGACGACCGACGAGGTCGTCGACACCGCGCGCGAGGTCGACGACGCCGACGAGCCCCTGCTGGTCCTCACCGGCGGGTCCAACGTCGTCGTGGCCGACGAGGGCTTCGCCGGCACCGTCCTGCGGGTCGCGACCGACGGCATCACGGTCGAGTCCGCCGACCTGTGCGGCGGCGTCATGGTGCGCGTCGCGGCAGGCGTGCCCTGGGACGACCTCGTCGCCCGGGCCGTCGCCGAGGGCTGGGCCGGCATCGAGGCGCTGTCGGGCATCCCCGGCGGCACCGGGGCGACGCCGGTGCAGAACGTCGGCGCCTACGGCCAGGAGGTCGCGCAGACGATCGCCTCGGTGCGGGTGTGGGACCGGCGCGACCAGGTGGTCCGCACCGTCGCCAACGCCGACTGCGCCTTCACCTACCGGCACTCCGTCTTCAAGGCCACCGACCGGTACGTCGTCCTCGACGTCCTGTTCCAGCTGGTGCCCAGCGAGCTCAGCCGGCCCGTGGCGTACGCCGACCTCGCCCGCCAGCTCGGTGTCGAGGTGGGCGACCGCGTCCCGCTCGCGGACGCCCGCGAGGCGGTGCTGGCCCAGCGCCGCCGCCGCGGGATGGTCCTCGACGAGGACGACCACGACACCTGGTCGTGCGGATCGTTCTTCACCAACCCGATCCTGTCGCCGCAGCGGTTCGAGGAGCTCGAGCGCCGGGCGGCCGAGCGGCTGGGGCCCGACGGCCCGAGGCCACCCCGGTTCGCCGACGCCGAGGGCGACGTCAAGACCTCCGCGGCCTGGCTCATCGAGCACGCGGGCTTCGGCAAGGGCCACCGCATGCCCGGGCCGGCCGCCCTGTCCACCAAGCACACCCTGGCCGTCACGAACCGGGGCGACGCCACCGCCCGGGACGTCGTCGCGCTGGCGCGTGAGCTGCGCGACGGGGTCGACGCCGCCTTCGGCGTGACCCTCGTCAACGAGCCGGTCCTCGTCGGCACCAGCCTCTGACGCGCCGGCCGGGACCTCAGCCCGCCAGCCAGGACTCGATCCCCTCGAGGGCCTGCTTGCGCACGTCCTCCGGTGCCCGCGAGGCGCGCCAGGAGCCCCGGGCCAGGGCCGCCAGCTCCTCGTCGGAGAACCCGAGGTCCGCGCGCGCGGACTCGTACTGCGGTGCCAGCCGGGAGCCGAACAGCAGGGGGTCGTCCGCGCCCAGCGCGACCGGTATGCCGTGCTCGACGATCGTTCGCAGCGGCACGTCCTGCGCACTGCCGTAGACGCCGAGGGCGACGTTGCTGTGCGGGCAGACCTCCAGGGCCACGCCCGACTCCGCGACGAGCTCGAGGACCCGCGGGTCCTCGACCGCCCGCACTCCGTGCCCGATGCGGTCGGGCCGGATCGACTCCAGGGTCGTCTCCACGGCCGTCGGCCCGAGCAGCTCCCCGGAGTGCGGCACGAGCGCGAGGCCCGCGCGACGGGCGATCTCGAAGGCCGGCGCGAACTCCTCGGTCACGCCCCGGCGCTCGTCGTTGCTGAGCCCGAAGCCCACGACCTCGCCCGGTCCCTCACCGGCATACCGCGCCGCCAACCGCGCCAGGGTCCGGGCGTCGAGCGGGTGCCGGATGCGGCTGGCGGCCACGACGACGGCGACGCCGGTGGGACCGGCGGCGGAGGCCGACCGGGCCTCGTCGAGGACGATCTCCAGCGCCGGCGTGATGCCGCCGACGAACGGGGCGTACGACGTGGGGTCCACCTGGATCTCCAGCCAGCGGGAGCCCTCGGCGGCGTCGTCCTCCGCGGCCTCGCGCACGATCCGGCGCAGGTCGGACTCGTCGCGGACGCAGGCCCGCGCCGCGTCGTAGAGCCGCTGGAACCGGAACCAGCCGCGCTCGTCGCGGGCGCTCAGCCGCGGCGGGTAGTCGCTCGTCAGCGCGTCGGGCAGCCGGATGCCGTGCCGGGCCGCGAGCTCGTGCACCGTCGTGACCCGCATCGACCCCGTGAAGTGCAGGTGGAGGTGCGCCTTGGGCAGGTCCACCACCGCTCGCGACATGGCGTGCAGTCTTGCACCTGGTCAGCGGACGACGGCGGGGGACCACGCCTTCGCGATGAGCATCCTCGGTGAGCCGGTGCCGTCGGCGGGGACGGCCCACACGTTGCTCTCGGCCGCGGCCGTGCCCTCGCCCGGCAGCCCGTAGAGGATCGTCGCGTCGTCGAGCCACTCAACCTGGTCGTCGACCGAGTGCTGCTCCGCGAGCACCGTCTCGCGCCCCGTCGCGACGTCCATGACGGCCAGGCGCCAGTCGCCCGGGCGCCGGTCGCCGCGCTTCTTGTACGCCACCTTCGTCCCGTCCGGGGACAGCGAGGGGCACTCGGCGTCCGAGCGGACGGTCCGCACGGTGCGGGTCGACAGCTGGCCGGACGTGAGCCACGTCGTGCCGGAGAACTGCACCGTCACGTAGAAGTGGTCGTCGTCGGCGGCGAACGTCACGCCCCAGAAGTTGCGGTCCGCCGGGGTGATGGCGCGGCCCCGGTGGACCAGCCGGAAGGCCTCGAGGTCGACCGACTTCCCGGTGGCGAGCTCGGTGACGACGGTGCGGGTCGAGAAGTGCGCGGAGGAGTAGGAGTCGCCGGCCACGAAGCTGGTCGTCGCCGCGAACCTCGCGTCGTCGGACAGCCGGGCCCGGCTCGGGGTCCCGGTGAGGGGCAGGTCCAGCTTCGGCCCCCCGGCGTCGGCCCAGACCCGCGCCGAGTAGCCGGCGACCATGCCGGTCTCGGACGCGAGGCAGAGCGTGTGGCCGGACGCCGCGAACACGCGGTCGCACGATGTGCCGGTGATCGCCCGCGGGCCGCCGGGGGCGGACAGCGGCACCATGGCCACGCGCCCGTAGTCAGGTCCGATCGCGGTGTTCCGGAAGACGATCCGCGGGCCCGAGGCCACGCTCGCCGCCGCGACGGTGGCCTGGGCGGGCGCCGCGCGCGCCGCCGTCAGCTGCGCGTCGCGGGACCCCACGAGGTATGCCGCGGTGCCGCCGACCAGCACCACGGCCAGGGCGAGGAGCACCGCGAGGCGGGCGCGGGTGCTCACGCGGCCACCTCGGCCGCCGCGGGGGTGCTGCTGCCCAGCCCGCGCAGCAGCCAGCCGCAGGCCAGGACCGCCACGGCGAGGGCGACCGCGACGGCGACCACCGCCGGGCCACGCCCCAGCCCGGTCCACAGTGCCCCGAAGACCAGGGAGGAGCCGAACCGGGCCAGCGCCTGCACGGTCTGGGCGGTCGCGATGCCGCGGGCCCGCGCGCCGGCCGGTACCAGCTGGGAGGTCAGGGCCGCGAGCACCCCGTCGGTCGCCGCGTAGAACGCACCGAGCGCCACGAGGCAGGCGAGGGTCAGCCCGAGGCCGCCCGTGGGCAGCGCCGCGAGGAGGTACGCACCCACGAGCAGGACGTGCCCTCCGACGAGCACCCGGGCGCGGCCGAGCCGGTCGGAGAGCCGGCCGAACGGCACCGCCAGGGCGAGGTAGGCGACGTTGGTGCCGACGAAGAGCAACGGGAACCACGTCGCGGCGAACGAGTCACGCTGCTGCAGCGACAGGTAGAGGAACCCGTCACTGATCGTGAGCACGCCGAGCACCCCGGAGGCGAGCACCACGCGCCCGAACGAGCGGTCCCGCAACGACCGCCACGACGGGGTCACCAGGGGAGCGGGTCCTGGAGCCTCTCGTGGAGCGGGTCCCGGGGCGGTGTCGTCGGGGTCGGCGCCGGGTAGTCCGGCGGACGCCGTCCGTGCGGCTGCCGCCCGGCGGCGCGGTCGCAGGTCGGGCACCATCAGACCGAGCAGCGCCAGCCCGAGGACTGCGGCGGCCAGCGAGGCGAGGAACACCCCGCGGTAGTCGCCCGGGACGAACCACAGGATCGCGAACGCCATCAGCGGGCCGATCGCCGCGCCCGTGGTGTCGAGCGCCCGGTGCACCCCGAAGGCTCGCCCCAGCGCGTGCTCCGGTGTCGACGCCGCGATGATCGCGTCCCGCGGCGCCGTCCGCAGCCCCTTGCCCAGCCGGTCGAGCGTGATGACGGTCGTCACGGCCCCGAGCCCCTGCGCCAGCAGGAGGAACACCTTGGTCACGGCGGACAGCCCGTAGCCGGCGAACGCCACCCACTTGGGGCGGTCGGCCCGGTCCGAGAGCCAGCCGCCCAGGATCCGCACGAGCGCGCTCACGCCCTGGTAGAGGCCGTCGACGAAGCCGTAGGCGAGCGGGGAGAGGCCCAGCACCGCGGTGAGGTAGAGCGGCAGGACGGCCGACACCGACTCCGAGGAG
This sequence comes from Phycicoccus sp. 3266, assembly GCF_031456495.1. NCBI lineage: Bacteria > Bacillati > Actinomycetota > Actinomycetes > Micrococcales > Intrasporangiaceae > Phycicoccus > Phycicoccus sp. 3266. The sequence continues at coordinate 337,414 of NZ_JAVDUW010000002.1, forward strand.
ACGTCGGTCAGCAGGCTGACGAGCCCCAGCAGCACCACCGTGCTGCCGACACCGCGCCGCCGGTCCCCGGGCCGCCAGCCCTCGCTCCGCCGGCCCTCGCTCCGCCGGTCCCCGGCCGGCCGACCTCCGCTCCGCCCGTCCCCGCGCGGCTCGTCGCCGCGGTCAGCCGCAGGCGCCTGCGGCCCGGACTGCGTCCGTGGGCGCTCGCTGAGGTACACCTGCCCCTCCCCGGTCACGGGCGCGCCGACCGGCGCCACGTGGCGGGAAGTCTAGGAACGTGAATCCCCGCGAGAAATCGTCCTCGCGGGGATTCACAGGTGGGCCGGGTTCGGGTACATTCCCGGCCCCGCCGGGGTCAGTCCTCGACGATGTGGATCGCGGTCTCCTCGGGGCCCTCGGCGAAGCCCGCCTCGCTGGCGTCCATGTCCTTCTCGGTGTCCTCGCGCACGCCCTCGTCCTGCTCGACGAGCTCACCGGCGGCGACGTCGCCGACCTCGGCGTCACCGACGAAGTCGTCCTCGGCCGCGATCGAGTCGGGGTCGTCGCCGCCGACGCGGTCCCGCGGGTCCTCGTCGAGCCCCGACTCGTTGTCCGGGGCGCCGTAGGCGCTCGCCGGGTCGGGCTCCTCCTGCATGATCCGCTGCTCGAGGGACTCGCCCTGCTCCTGCTCGGCCGCCGTGGTGCCCCACTCGGTGCCCCGCGGCTGCATGTCCGGGGGCGACCAGGGCTCGTTGTCGCCCTCGCTGGTGTCGAGCAGCTCGCCCTGTCCCATGCCCGCGTCCACGGCGTCGTCGACGCTGTAGCTGCCGGTCGCGTCGTCCTCGATGCTCTCCACTCCTGGCTGGTCGCTCATGGGACAAGCCAACGCCAGCAGGGGGCACCTCGCAACCAGCAGAAGGTCCCGTCGGTCCCGACGACGAAGGGGCGGCGAGCGGTCCCTCCCCGCAGGGCGAGGAACCGTTGACCGCCCCTCCAGGTGGGCGTCCCGGCCTCAGGCCCGCGAGCGCAGCTTCTCGGCGCTCGCCAGCAGGACGCAGGTGGTCACGGCCTCCATAGCCGCGGTGACCTGCTCGAGCGGTGGGAAGGTCGGCGCCAGCCGGATGTTGCGGTCGCGCGGGTCGTCGCCGTGCGGGAACGAGGACCCGGCCGGCGTCAGCGCGATGCCGGCCGCCTTGGCCAGCTCGACCACGCGGGCGGCGGTGCCGTCGAGGACGTCGAGGCTGACGAAGTACCCGCCGGTCGGGTGCGTCCACTCGGCCACCCCGAGGCCGCCGAGGCGCTCGTCGAGGATGCGGTCGACCTCGGCGAACTTGGGGGCGATGATCTCGCGGTGCTTGACCATGTGGTCGCGCACGCCCTGGGCGGAGCCGAAGAACTGGGCGTGCCGCAGCTGGTTGACCTTGTCGGGCCCGATCGCCCCCTTGCCGAGGTGGCCGGTGTACCACTTCACCGTCTCCACCGACCCCGCGAGGAAGGCGACTCCGGCGCCGGCATACGTGATCTTGGAGGTGGAGGCGAACATGACGGGGCGGTGCGGGTGCCCGGCCGCCGCGGCGAGGCTGAGAATGTCCGCGCTCTTGGCCTCGTCCTGCGTGAGGTGGTGGAAGGCGTACGCGTTGTCCCAGAAGATCTTGAAGTCCGGCGCGGCCGTCTCCATCGACGCCAGCCGCGCCGCCACCTCTTGGGTGACGACCGAGCCGGTGGGGTTGGCGTAGGTCGGGACGACCCACATGCCCTTGATGCTGGGGTCCTTGGCCGCGAGCTCGGCGATCGCCTCGGCGTCCGGGCCGTCCTCGTGCATGGGCACGGTCACCATCTCGATGCCGAACCAGTCGAGCAGCGTGAAGTGCCGGTCGTACCCGGGGACGGGGCAGATGAAGCGGACCTTCTCCTCCGTGCCCCACGGGCGCTCGCCGTCGACGGCGCCGTGCAGCCACAGGTCGACCAGCACCTCGCGCATCATCGTCAGCGAGGAGTTGCCGCCCGCCACGACCTGCTCGGGGGAGACCCACAACAGCTCGGCGAAGATCTCGCGCAGCTCGCGGATCCCCTCGAGCCCGCCGTAGTTGCGGGTGTCGACGCCGGCGGCGTCGGTCGTGCCGTGGGGGAGGGACAGCAGGCCGTCGGCGAGGTCGAGCTGGGTGCTGGCCGGCTTGCCGCGGGTGAGGTCCAGGCTCAGGCCGCGCTGCACCAGGGCGTCGTACGCTGCCTGCTGCTCCTGCGCGAACGTGTCGAGCTCGTCCTGCGAGCGCTCGGCGAGGGGGGTGGCGGTGGGGGTGCTCTGCTCGGTCACGTGCCCCATGGTCCCAGAGGCCCCGTATGCCGCGCGGCGGCGTCCGGACGCCGGTCACCTGCGGGTGCGGTCCGGGGCTGCTCCCCGCTCGTGGCGCAGGACTGGGGCGGCCCGGGGCGAGTTCGCGTTCGGCCCCGCGCCTCACGTATGCTTGCTCCTCGGTTGACTTCGACCATGCTTCCGGCGTGCCCGGAACCCGGTCGGCGTCGGCCAGCGGGAGCACCGCCCCACCGGCGCTCCCGTAGGGCAGTGGCTCAATTGGTAGAGCACCGGTCTCCAAAACCGGCGGTTGGGGGTTCGAGTCCCTCCTGCCCTGCGCACAGCAGGACCCGTGACGTCAGCCGGCGGCGCGGCACACCCCAGGGAGAGCAGACGTCGTGACGGATGTGAGCGCGGGCACCCGCGGCTCCGGTCGTACCAGCCGCAAGGGCGGCAAGGGCGGCAACCCGGTGTCGCGGTTCTTCCGGGCGGTGTCGCTGTTCGTCAGCCAGATCCTCGACGAGCTGCGCAAGGTCGTCCGGCCGACGCGCTCCGAGCTCGTCAACTACACGATCGTCGTGATCGTGTTCGTGACGGTGATCATGGCGCTGGTGTCGTCGATCGACTTCGGCTTCACCAAGCTCGTCCTGTGGGTCTTCGGCGGCTAGTCGCCGCCCTGCCGCACGTGCCCGGTTCCCCCGGGTCTCCCAGAAGGAAGTAGGTCATCAGCGTGTCCGACCAGTGGACCACCGAGAACGCCGAGCCCGAGACGGAGTTGACCTCGGTCGACGGTACGTCCCTCGAGCTCGAGGACGGCCTCGCCGGCGAGTCCGCCGAGCCCGAGACCACTGACGACGCCCCCGTGACCGTCGACGAGCAGGTCGAGGCCGCCCCTGCCGACGACGCCGAGCTCGTGGAGGAGCCGGGCGACGCGCCCGAGGCGGCCGCGGTCGCAGAGCCCGTCGACGCACCGGCCGGCGACCCCGTGCAGGAGTTCAAGGACATGCTCGCCAGCCAGTTCGGCGAGTGGTACGTCGTGCACTCCTACGCCGGCTACGAGAACCGCGTGAAGGCCAACCTCGAGAACCGCACGACCTCCCTCAACATGGAGGACTACATCTTCCAGGCCGAGGTGCCGATGGAGGAGGTCACCGAGATCAAGAACGGCCAGAAGAAGCTGGTCCGCCGTGTCCGGATGCCCGGGTACGTCCTGGTCCGCATGGACCTCACCGACGAGTCGTGGGGCGCCGTCCGGCACACCCCCGGCGTCACCGGCTTCGTCGGCAACGCCCACCAGCCGGTGCCGCTGAGCCTCGACGAGGTCTTCACCATGCTGGCGCCGTCCGACCTCGGTGCCGAGCAGGCCGCCGCCGGTGCGACCGGCACGGGTGCCGCCGCCGGCAAGCCCCGCGAGGTCGCGGTCGTCGACTTCGAGGTCGGCGAGTCCGTCACGGTCATGGAGGGCCCCTTCGAGACCCTCCCGGCGACGATCTCCGAGATCAACCCCGACACCCAGAAGCTCAAGGTGCTCGTCTCGATCTTCGGCCGGGAGACCCCGGTCGAGCTGTCGTTCAACCAGGTCGCCAAGATCTGACCGGACGGCACACCCCGGGGTGACCGCACGGTCTCCCGGGCCTGCAACCGGGTCATCGCCCACGGCGTCGGCCCACCACCACAGAAGGAACAGACATGCCTCCCAAGAAGAAGGTCTCCGGCTTCATCAAGCTGCAGATCCAGGCCGGTGCGGCCACCCCGGCTCCGCCCGTGGGTCCCGCCCTCGGTCAGCACGGCGTCAACATCATGGAGTTCGTCAAGGCGTACAACGCTGCGACGGAGTCCCAGCGCGGCAACGTCATCCCGGTGGAGATCACGGTCTACGAGGACCGCTCCTTCACCTTCATCACCAAGACGCCGCCGGCCGCCGAGCTGATCAAGAAGGCCGCTGGCGTGCCGAAGGGCTCCGGCGAGCCGCACAAGACCAAGGTCGCCTCCCTCACGGCCGACCAGGTCCGCGCCATCGCCGAGCAGAAGATGGAAGACCTCAACGCCAACGACGTCGAGCAGGCGATGAAGATCATCGCCGGCACCGCCCGTTCCATGGGCATCGACACCTCCCTGTGAGGTCTCCCGGTGTGCCGCCCCAGCGGCACACCGGACCCCGTGGCAGGACCAGCGCTGGTCCGACTGACCACAACTCCAACCGCAGTACAGACAACAGGAGCAGAACATGAAGCGCAGCAAGGCCTACCGCGCGGCCGCCGAGACGATCGACGCCGCGAAGTCCTACGCCCCGCTCGAGGCCGTCCGCCTCGCCAAGGGTGCCGCCAAGGCCAAGTACGACGAGACCGTCGAGGTCGCGATGCGACTCGGTGTCGACCCGCGCAAGGCCGACCAGATGGTCCGTGGCACCGTCAACCTGCCGCACGGCACGGGCAAGACCGCCCGCGTCCTGGTCTTCGCCAACGGCGACAAGGCCGAGGCCGCCCGTGAGGCCGGCGCCGACTTCGTCGGTTCCGACGACATGATCGAGAAGGTCTCCGGCGGCTGGCTCGACTTCGACGCCGTCGTCGCGACCCCCGACATGATGGGCAAGGTCGGTCGCCTCGGCAAGGTCCTCGGCCCGCGCGGCCTCATGCCGAACCCGAAGACCGGCACCGTCACCATGGACACCGCCAAGGCCGTCTCCGACATCAAGGGCGGCAAGATCGAGTTCCGCGTCGACAAGCACGCGAACCTCCACTTCATCATCGGCAAGGCCTCGTTCGACGAGAAGTCGCTGGTCGAGAACTACGCGACCGCGCTCGAGGAGGTCCTGCGGCTCAAGCCGTCCGCCTCCAAGGGCCGCTACATCCTCAAGGCCACGATGAGCACCACGATGGGCCCGGGCATCCCGCTGGACTACACCCGCACCCGCAACCTGCTCAGCGAGGAGAACGCGGAGGCCTGAGCCCCCGCGTCCCCGCGCCGACCGCGAGCCCGCCACCTCCTCGAGGTGGCGGGCTCGCGGCATCCCCGACCTTCCTCGTCCGGGGCAGGCCGTAGGGTGGGTGCGGAACGCGGGGGGACGAACCCCCGGAAACCAGACGCACCGCCGCACGCGGTCGACCGAGGGGGACCCATGAAGCGCACGACGATCGCCGCTGCCGCGCTGGCGGCGGCACTCGGGCTCGCCGGCTGCGGCAGCGCCACCGACTCGGGCTCGGGCACCGCGGCGAAGAGCTCCTCGCCCGCGGCGGTGAAGTCCGGCGACTCCGTCGACGGAGCCGCCCTCGCCAAGCGGATGACCGACGCCATGGTGGCGGCCGGCTCCGGCTCGATGGCGATGGACTTCGGTGGCCAGGGCAAGGCCAGCGGCAGCTTCGTCATGAAGGACAGCTCGATGGAGCAGCAGATGACCATGGAGATCCAGGGCGAGAAGCTCGAGGTGGTCTCGCTCGGCGGCGTCATCTACATGAAGGGCCTGCCCGGCACGGACAAGCCGTGGGTCAAGATCGACCCCAAGGCCGACGACCCGGTGAGCAAGATGTTCGCCGGCCTGGGCGGACAGGACAACGACCCGCGCCAGTTCGCCAAGGCGCTGCAGGGGACCAAGGCCAAGGTCGTGGGCACCTCCGGCGACACGACCGAGTACGAGGTCACCATCGACCCCACCAAGCTGCTCGGTGGCACGGGCGGCTCGACGGCGGCCCCGTCGGTCGCGCCCGTGACCGCGCACTACACGCTGGACAAGCAGGACCGCCCCACCCTCATGACCACGCAGGTCCAGGGCCAGACGCTGAAGATCACCTTCTCCGACTGGGGCAAGAAGTCCACGATCACCGCGCCGCCGGCCGACCAGGTGGGCACCTTCAAGCTCCCCACCGGCTGAGCGCGACCCGTCCCGGGTGGCGGGGGCCGCAGCGATTTGGTCGCTGCGGCCCCCGCCGCGTACTCTGGGCGCTGACCAGAGACCGCTTGGTTGTCGCCGTGCCCGGCACGGAGACCGAAGGTCCCACCTGAGGTGGGCGCCAGCGCAGGCCGGAAACACCGAGATACCGCTTCGTCGGTATGCCGTGAGCCCCGTGCCCTGCGCCGGGGCTTTCTTCATGTGGGAGCCGGACCCGGGCGGTCACACACCACGGAAGGGAGGCCCCATGGCCAAGGCTGACAAGGCTGCCGCCATCGCCGAGCTGTCGGACAGGTTCCGCAACTCCGGCGCGGCCGTGCTGACCGAGTACCGCGGGCTGTCGGTGAAGCAGATCACCGACCTGCGGAACTCGCTGCGCGGGAACGCCACCTTCGCCGTCGTGAAGAACACGCTCACCGAGCTCGCCGCCAAGGAGGCCGGAGTCACGGCCTTCGACGGCCAGCTCGTCGGCCCCTCCGCCATCGCCTTCGTCGATGGCGACCCGGTCGAGGCCGCCAAGGGCCTGCGTGACTTCGCCAAGGCGAACCCCCTCCTCGTGATCAAGGGCGGCGTCCTCGACGGCAAGGCCCTGTCTCCCGAGGAGATCACCAAGCTCGCGGACCTCGAGTCCCGCGAGGTCCTCCTGGCCAAGCTGGCCGGTGCCCTCCAGGCGTCGCTCAGCCAGGCTGTCTACCTCTTCGCCGCGCCGCTGTCGCAGACCGCTCGGGTCGTCGACGCGCTGCGGGCCAAGGTCGAGGCGGAGGGCCCCGTGGCCGCCGCTGGCACCGAGGCTGCCGAGGCCCCCGCGGCCGACGCTCCGGAGACCCCCGCCGAGGCCCCCGCGGCCGAGGCCACCGCAGACGTCGCCGAGGGTGGCGACGAGAGCTGACCCCCCGGGGCCCGCTCACCAACCAAACCGCCACTCACGGCATACGAAGTAAGAGAAGAAAGGACGCCCACCATGGCGAAGCTCTCCACCGACGAGCTCCTTGAGGCCTTCAAGGAGATGACCCTCATCGAGCTCTCCGAGTTCGTGAAGCAGTTCGAGGACACCTTCAACGTCACCGCTGCGGCCCCGGTTGCCGTCGCGGCTGCCGGCGCCCCCGCCGGTGGCGGCGAGGCCGCCGCCGCCGAGGAGCAGGACGAGTTCGACGTCATCCTCGAGTCCGCTGGCGACAAGAAGATCCAGGTCATCAAGGAGGTCCGCGCGCTGACCTCCCTCGGCCTGAAGGAGGCCAAGGACCTCGTCGACGGCGCTCCGAAGCCGGTCCTGGAGAAGGTCGACAAGGCTGCTGCCGACAAGGCCAAGGAGGCCCTCGAGGGCGCCGGGGCCACCGTCACCCTCAAGTGACCTCGCGCTCCCTCTAGGGAGCACGAACTCCGCGAAGGCGGGTCCGACCACGGTCGGGCCCGCCTTCGTGCGTCCCCGTGTGTTTGCGTTGTCCCTACGCCTGGCGGCGCAGGGGCTTGTCGCCGATGCGGGCCACGTCCTGGGCGAACCGCGACGGCAGCCCGGTGGGGCGCACGCTGCCGTCGGGCGCGACGACCCGGACCACCGAGTCCCACGGCCCCGGTTGCTCCACGTGGTCGACGTCCGCCCATGCGACCGGACGGCGCAGCGGCATGCGTATGCCGGTGGCGTCGACGACCACCTCCTGCCGCCGGTTGGCGAGGTATGCCGCGCTGCCGGTGAGCAGCACCCACACCACCTGGCCCACGACCCGTCCCTGCGGCAGACCGCGGACCACGTCCGCGACCAGGCCGGCCACCGCGACGAGCGGCACCAGGCACGAGGCCACCCGCAGCCAGCGCGGCACGGGGGAGCGGATGTCCCACCGCAACGTGTCGTCGGCCATGGGACGAGCATCCCCGACCCGCGCGCTTCCCGCCGGGGGAGTCCCCAACGGCCGCTTCGTCCGACATGCGGCCTTCGCTACCGGGCCGTAACCTGCGACGGCCCGACTCGTTGTGCTGTGCGAACCGGGGCCCTCATCGGGCATGCATTTTCACGACGAGGTGAGACGTGGGCACAGAGATCAAGGTCGTGGGCCTGACCAAGCGATTCGGGTCGCAGCTGATCTGGAACGACGTCACGCTGACCCTCCCTGCAGGCGAGATCTCCGTCATGCTCGGCCCCTCGGGCACGGGCAAGTCCGTCTTCCTCAAGACCCTCGTGGGCCTGCTCAAGCCCGACGCCGGCTCGATCTGGATCCAGGGCCAGGACCTCACCCGGCTGCGCGAGCACGACCTGTACGAGGTGCGCAAGCTCTTCGGCGTGCTGTTCCAGGACGGTGCGCTCTTCGGCTCGATGAACCTGTTCGACAACGTGGCGTTCCCGCTGCGCGAGCACACGAAGAAGTCCGAGACCGAGATCCGGAACATCGTGCTCGAGAAGATGGAGCTGGTCGGCCTCCAAGGCGCCGAGGGCAAGCTGCCCGGCGAGATCTCCGGCGGTATGCGCAAGCGCGCCGGCCTGGCGCGGGCCCTGGTGCTCGACCCCGAGATCCTGCTCATCGACGAGCCCGACTCGGGCCTCGACCCGGTGCGCACGAGCTACATCAACCAGCTCTTCATCGACCTCAACGCCCAGATCGAGGCGACGTTCCTCATCGTCACGCACGACATCAACTCCACGCGCACCGTGCCCGACAACATCGGCCTGCTCTACCACAAGCACCTCGCCATGTTCGGGCCGCGCGAGATGCTGCTGAGCTCGGAGGAGCCGGTCGTGCGCCAGTTCCTCAACGCCCAGACCATCGGCCCCATCGGCATGTCCGAGGAGAAGGACGCCGACGAGCTGGCCGCCGAGTCCGGCCAGGAGCTGCCGCCCCTGCCCCCGATCCCGCTGCAGCTGCGCACCAGCGACGGCTCGCCGCGCCGCGGTGAGCGCCCGGCGGGGGAGTGGTGCCGCGCCAACGGCGTCACGCCGCCTCCCGGTTCGTTCGAGTCGCACCACGCCGGCCTGACCACGCCCCGTGCCACGCAGCCCGAAGAGGCCCTGTCATGAGCAACCCGCTCACGGGTGCGCTGCGGCAGAGCGGCTCGCTCTTCGCGCTCGTCCTCGACGTGGTGCGTGCGCTGCCCCGTCGGCCGTTCCAGGCCAAGGAGTTCATCCAGCAGTGCTGGTTCATCGCCTCGGTGACGATCGTGCCGACCGCGCTCGTCTCGATCCCGTTCGGCGCCGTCATCGCCCTCCAGCTCGGCACGCTGACCCGCCAGCTGGGCGCGCAGTCCTTCACCGGCGCTGCCTCCGTGCTCGCCGTCATCCGTGAGGCTTCCCCGATCGTGACCGCGCTGCTCATCGCCGGCGCCGGCGGCTCGGCGATCTGCGCCGACCTCGGCTCGCGCAAGATCCGCGAGGAGATCGACGCCATGGAGGTGCTGGGCATCAGCCCGATCCAGCGGCTCGTCGTCCCGCGCGTGCTCGCCGCGATGCTCGTGGCCCTGCTCCTCAACGGCCTGGTGTCGGTCGTCGGTGTGGCGGGCGGCTACTTCTTCAACGTGATCATCCAGGGCGGCACGCCCGGCGCGTACATCGCCTCGTTCACGGCGCTGGCCCAGCTCGCCGACCTGTGGACCTCCGAGATCAAGGCGGTGATCTTCGGCTTCATCGCCGCCGTCGTCGCCTCCTACAAGGGCCTCACCGCGGGCGGCGGCCCGAAGGGTGTCGGCGACGCGGTGAACCAGAGCGTGGTCATCACCTTCATGTTCCTGTTCGTCGTGAACTTCGTCGCCAGCGCCGTCTACTTCCAAGTCGTCCCCCAGAAGATCTGAAGGAGGTGCCGGAATGAGCAAGGTCATGGACCTCGCGGGTCGCCCCGGCCGGGCGCTCGACAGCCTGGGCGAGCAGATGCGCTTCTACGTGCGCTCCCTCGCCTGGAGCCCGCGCACCCTCCGCCGCTACAAGAAGGAGGTCATCCGGCTGCTCGCCGAGGTCTCCCTCGGCTCCGGTGCCCTGTCCGTCATCGGCGGCACCGTCGGCGTCATCGCCTTTCTCGCCTTCTTCACCGGCAGCCAGGTCGGCCTGCAGGGGTACTCCTCCCTCAACCAGCTCGGCACGGGCGCGTTCACCGGCTTCGTCTCGGCCTACCTCAACACCCGTGAGATCGCCCCGCTGGTCGCTGGCCTGGCGCTCGCCGCCACGGTGGGCTGCGGCTTCACCGCCCAGCTCGGCGCCATGCGGATCTCGGAGGAGGTCGACGCCCTCGAGGTCATGGGCATCCCGTCGCTGCCGTTCCTCGTGACGACCCGCATGATCGCCGGCTTCGTGGCCGTGGTGCCGCTGTACGTGCTCGGCCTGCTCTCCTCCTACGGCGCGACCCGCTTCATCGTCGTCCACTACTTCGGGCAGTCGGCGGGCACGTACGACCACTACTTCCACCTGTTCCTGCCGCCGATCGACGTCCTCTACTCCTTCCTCAAGGTCATGGTCTTCGCGGTCGTGATCATCCTGATCCACTGCTACTACGGCTACACCGCGTCCGGCGGCCCGGCCGGCGTCGGCGTGGCGGTCGGCAAGGCCGTGCGGACCTCGATCGTGGCCATCAACATCGTGGACTTCTTCTTCTCCCTCGCCGTGTGGGGCGCCACCACGACCGTCCGGATCGCGGGGTAGCAGATGTCGCAGCACCCCGAGGACGGCGTGGGACCCGCGCGCGGCTGGATGTCGCGCCTGGGCAACCGCGCGTACGGCGTCGGCTTCGTCGTGGTCGTGCTCCTGCTCGTCGGCCTGTCCGTGGCCTCCTTCCAGAAGCGCTTCACCCCCGTCGTGACCGTCACCCTCCTCACCGACCGGGTCGGCTCCCAGCTGCAGGCGTCCTCCGACGTCAAGCTGCGGGGGCTGATCGTGGGCGAGGTGCGCAAGGTCGAGACGACGGGCAAGGGCGCGCGCCTGGTGCTTGCGCTCGACCCCTCGACGGTCGACCTGATCCCGGCCGACGTCTCCGCGCGGCTGCTGCCCAAGACGCTGTTCGGCGAGCGCTACGTCGACCTGGTCTCGCCGCAGGCGGGCAGTCCGGCGCGGCACCTCGAGTCCGGGGACACGATCCGGCAGGACCGCACGAGCGTGGCGATCGAGCTGGAGAAGGTGTTCGACGACCTGTTGCCGCTGCTGCGGACGGTGCGTCCCGACAAGCTGGCGACGACCCTGAACGCGCTGGCGTCGGCGCTGGAGGGCAGGGGGACGCGGCTGGGCCAGAACCTGGTGCTGGTGGACGACTACTTCAAGGCTCTGAACCCGAAGATGCCGGTGATCAAGGCGGACATCAGCGGGCTGGCGGACCTGGCGAGCACGTATGCCGTGGCGGCGCCGGACCTGGTGCGGGCGGCGACGAACCTGATCACGACGAACACGACGATCGTGACGAAGAAGGACCAGCTGGCGGGCTTCCTGGCCGGGACGGCCGGCTTCGCGAACACGACCGCCGACTTCCTCGACGCGAACGGTGACCGCATCATCCGCGTCGGGCAGGTCAGCCGCCCCAGCCTCGAGCTCTTCGCCCGCTACTCGCCGGAGTACCCCTGCATGGCGCAGGCCCTCACCAACTGGATCCCCCGCATCGACCAGGCCTGGCGCGACGCGACCTTCCACATCACCGTCGAGACCACCCCGCAGCGTCAGGGGTACCGCCCTGGGGAGGAGCCCCGCTGGGGCGAGCACCGCGGCCCGACCTGCTACGGCCTGCCCGACCACTACGGCAGCCAGGCGAACCCGCGCAAGGGCATCCACTTCGCCGACGGCACCTCGGCCTCCGGGTCCAGCGCCGGCAGCGCGCTGCCGGGCATGTTCGCCGGGACCTCCGGCGTCGGCATACCCGACCCGGACGCCGGCCTCGCCGGGACCGAGCAGGAGCAGGCACTCGTCTCCGCCCTGCTCGGCGCACAGCGCACCAGCGGCTCCACGGCGATCACCACCCTGCTCGCCGGCCCCATGCTCCGCGGATCGGTGGTGAGCCAGCGATGAGCACCCGTGCCAGTCTCGTGAAGTTCATCGTCTTCGTCGTCGCCACCCTGCTCGCGACCGGGACGCTCGCGGCGACGATCGCCAACACCCAGTTCGGCGACAAGAACACGTACCACGCGGTCTTCCAGGACGTCACCGGCCTCGCCGCAGGCCAGGAGGTCCGGATCGCCGGTGTGCGCGTCGGCGAGGTCAAGGCCATCGCCGTGGACAAGGACCGCATCCACGCCGACGTCACCTTCGACGTGCTCAAGACGAGCGTCCTCACCGCCGGCACCAAGGCCACGATCAAGTACCGCAACCTCGTCGGGGAGCGCTACATCGCCCTCACCCAGGAGGTCGGGGGAGCCACGCCCCTGAAGGACGGCGCGCGCATCGGGCTCGACCACACGCAGTCGGCCCTGGACCTGACGACGCTGTTCAACGGGTTCAAGCCGCTCTTCGCGGCCCTGTCGCCCAAGGACGTCAACGAGCTGTCGTCCAACATCATCAGCGTCCTGCAGGGCGAGGGCGGCAACATCAACTCGCTGCTGGCCAAGACGGCGTCCCTGACCTCCACGCTCGCCGACCGCGACGCCGTGATCGGCCGCACCATCGACAACCTCAACGCCGTGCTCGGCACCGTCGACGCCCACGACGCCGCCCTCAAGGAGCTCATCGACCAGCTCCAGCGGTTCGTCTCCGGGCTGGCGGCCGACCGCAAGACCATCGGGGCCTCGTTGACCAACATCAACTCGCTCACCGCCCAGACCGCGGACCTGCTCCAGGTCACGCGCCCGTCGATCAAGGACGACGTCTCGCAGTTGCGGGCGCTGGGCCAGAACCTCAACAAGCCGTCCAACACCGCAGCGTTCGAGAAGTTCCTCTCGACCTCCCCGGGCAAGATCAACACGATCACCCGGACCGCGACGTACGGCTCCTGGTTCAACTTCTACATGTGCGACTTCAGCGGCTCGGTCGTCATCCCCTCGGCGGGACCGGGGCTGCCCGCCGTCAAGGTGCCCCTGGAGAAGCCGGCCGCACTCTCCGCTGCGAGGTGCAAGTGAGCATCCCCTTCCGTGAGCGCAACCCGGTCCCCATCGGGGCCGCCGGGCTGACCGTCATCGCCGTCCTGCTCGTCCTGGCGTTCAACATCGGCAACCTGCCCCTGCTCGGCGGCGGCCGGCACTACAGCGCGGCCTTCTCCGAGGCCGGCGGCCTGCTCAAGGGCGACGACGTCCGCATCGCCGGCGTCAAGGTGGGCAAGGTGGAGAAGGTCGACCTCGCCGGCGACCACGTCGTGGTCGACTTCAAGGTCACCGAGCCGGTGAAGTTCGGCACCCAGACCGGCGCCTCGGTGCGGATGAAGACCCTCCTGGGGCAGAAGTACCTCGCCCTCGAGCCCGGCGGGACCGGCCAGCTCAGGGCCGACTCGCAGATCCCGCTCGACCGCACGGTCTCCTCCTACGACATCGTCAACGCCTTCACCGACCTGGCGACGACCAGCGAGCGGATCGACACCGACGAGCTGGCGAAGTCGCTGACCACGCTGGCCACCGAGTTCAAGGACAGCCCCGCCGACGTCCGGGCCGCGCTCGACGGCCTCGGCCGGCTCTCGCGCACCATCGCCTCGCGCGACGCCCAGCTCAAGCAGCTGCTCGCCTCGGCCAACAGCGTCAGCGGCACGGTCGCCCAGCGGAACAAGGCGGTCGAGTCGATCATCAAGAACGCCGACCTGCTCATGGTGGAGCTCAACGCCCGCAAGGACGCCATCCACACGCTCTTCACCAACACCTCCGCCATGGCCCAGCAGATCACCGGCCTGGTCCGGGACAACCGGGCCGAGCTCAAGCCGGCCCTCGACCAGCTCACCAAGGTCCTGGCCACGCTGCAGAAGCACGAGCAGGACCTCAGCGACACGATCGCCGCGATGGCGCCGTTCACGCGGCTCTTCGCGAACGTCCTCGGCAACGGCCGCTGGTTCGACACCTACATCGCGAACCTCACGACCCCCGTCGCCGCGCCCGGAGGTGGCAACTGATGGCCCGTCGTCACTCGCTGCCGCGCCTGCCCCGCGTGGGGCTGGTGGGCAAGCTCGTCGCCGCCCTCGCCGTCGTGGCCCTCGCCGCCGGTGCGTACGCGTTCTGGCCGCGCCAGGACGCGGTCCACGTGACGGGGGAGTTCACCCGCGCCGTCGGCCTCTTCCCCGGTTCCGACGTCCGCATCCTCGGCGTCCAGGTCGGCAAGGTCACCGAGGTCACGCCCATGGGGGACAAGGTGCGGGTCCGGTTCGAGTTCGACCGCAGGTACAAGGTGCCGGCCGACGCCCAGGCCGCGGTCGTGGCCCCGTCGCTGGTGAGCGACCGCTACGTGCAGCTGCTCCCGGCATACCACGCGGGTCCGGTCATGAAGGACGGCGCGACGATCCCGCTCGACCGCACCGCGGTCCCCGTCGAGCTCGACCGGATCTCCCAGAGCCTGGACGACCTGCTCGTCGCCCTCGGTCCCGACGGGGCGAACAAGAACGGTGCCTTCTCGGAGGTGCTCAGGACCGGCGCGGCCAACCTCGACGGCCAGGGCCAGAAGCTGCACGACACCAACCACGACCTGTCCAAGGCGCTCGAGACCCTCTCCGGCGGCCGCAACGACCTGTTCGGGACGGTGAAGAACCTGCAGACCTTCACGACGATGCTGGCGACCAACGACGACCAGGTGCGCCGGCTCAACGCCGACCTCGCCACGGTCTCCCAGCAGCTCGACGGGGAGCGCGACGACCTCGCCGCCGCCCTGAAGAACCTCGCGGTCGCCCTGAGCGAGGTGAGCTCGTTCGTCCACGACAACCGGGCCGCGCTGACCACCAACCTCGACCAGCTGGCCTCGGTCACCGGCACCGTCGCCAAGCAGCGCGACGCGCTCGCCGAGACCCTCACCAACGCCCCGGTCGCCATCAGCAACCTGCAGAACGCCTACAACCCCGCGACCGGCACCCTCGACACCCGCGCCAACATCAACGAGAACCTCAAGCTCGACAACCTGGTGTGCAGCCTCGTCGAGGCGAGCAACAACCCGCGCGCCGCTGCCATCTGCTCGCAGGCCAAGAAGGCGCTCAAGCCGGTCGAGGACCTGCTGGGCCAGCTCTCGGGCGCCGGGGTGAAGCTGCCGGTCAACCTGCTGTCCGCGATCCCGCAGGGCGGGACCGCGACCGGCGCCGCCGCGTCGTCCGCCGCCCCCGCCGTCGTGGTCAACGGTGCCGACCCGACCCTGGGCGGCCTCCTGGGAGGTGCACGATGACGACCCCGTCCCGTATGCCGCGCCGCCGGGCGCTCGTGGCGCTCGCCGTGGGTGCCGCGGTGGTGTCCGTGAGCGGCTGCCAGGGCGCGTTCGACCTGCCGCTGCCCGGCGGCGCCGCCCAGCACGGCGACGTCATCCGTGTGACCGCCGAGTTCGCCGACGTCCTCGACCTCGTGCCGCAGTCCTCGGTCAAGGTCGACCAGGTCACCGTCGGGTCGGTCGAGAAGATCGAGCTCAACGGGTGGACCGCCCGGGTCACCCTGCGCATCCCCAAGTCCGTGGACCTGCCCGACAACGCCGTCGCCGAGCTCAAGCAGACCTCGCTGCTCGGCGAGAAGTACGTCGAGCTCGCACCGCCCACCGGGGCCGCACCGGAGGGCCGCCTGCGCGACGGCGACAACATCCCGATCGACCGCACGGGGCGCAACCCCGAGGTCGAGGAGGTGCTGTCGGCGATGTCGCTGCTGCTCAACGGCGGTGGCGTCGCCCAGCTCAAGACCATCGAGACCGAGCTGAACAACGCCATGCGGGGCAACCAGACCCAGATCCGCGACGTCATCAAGCAGCTCGACACCTTCGTCGGCGGCCTGGACCAGCAGAAGGCCGAGATCGTCCGGGCCATCGACAACATCGACAAGCTGGCCGCCAAGCTCGAGGCGCAGAAGGACGACCTGGCCAAAGCCCTGGAGTCGATGCCCAAGGGCCTGAAGGTCCTGGCCGACCAGCGCCAGCAGCTCGTGCAGATGCTCCAGGCCCTCAGCCGCCTCGGCGACGTCGGCACCCGGGTCATCTCCCAGAGCAAGGCCGACACCGCGGCCAACCTCAAGGCCCTGCAGCCGATCCTCAGCCAGCTCACCAAGGCGGGCGACGCCCTGCCGAAGTCGATGCAGCTGCTGCTGACCTACCCGTTCTCGGACGGCACCACGGCGGCCATGAAGGGCGACTTCACCAACATGTCGGCCGACCTCGACCTCAACCTCAAGGACCTTGCCGGCAACCTGTCCAGCGGCTCGGGCAGCGGCTCCGGCGGCGGCTCGGGCGGCGGTGGCGGCGGCCTCGGTCTGCCGATCCCGCTGCCCACCGGCACCCTGCCCACCGGCGGCCTGCCCAGCCTTCCCGCCCCGACGCCGTCCAGCACCCCCACGACGCCCGTGTGCTCGATCCCGATCCTGTGCTCGGGAGGTGCCGGATGATCCGCCGAGGGGTCAAGGTCCAGCTGTTCGCGTTCCTGATGATCACCCTGCTCACCGTGTCGGTGCTGTCGGCCAAGTACGTCGGCCTGTACGACCGGGTCGCGGGTGGCCAGTACCGCATCTCGGCCGACTTCGAGCAGTCCGGCGGCATCTTCGTCGGCTCCGAGGTGTCCTACCGCGGGGTGACCGTGGGCCGGGTCGAGCGGCTGCGGCTGTCCAGGGACGGCGTGCTCGTCGACGCCCGGATCAACCGCGGGGTGGAGATCCCCAAGGACACCCGGGTCGTGGTCGAGAACCGCTCCGCCGTGGGCGAGCAGTACCTCGACTTCCAGCCCCGCACCGGCTCGGGCCCCGACCTCAAGGACGGGGACACCGTCCCGCGCCAGGACACCGGCTACCCCCTGCGGGTCGACAACCTCCTGCTGCACCTCGACCACACGGTCAACTCGGTCGACAAGCGTGACCTGCAGGTCGTCGTCGACGAGCTCGGCAAGGGCTTCGCCGACGGCGGCACCGACCTGCAGCGCCTGCTCGACAGCGGCGACCGCCTGACTCGCTCCGCCACCGAGGCCCTCCCGCAGACGGTCAAGCTCCTCGACGACGGACGGATCGTGCTGGACACCCAGCGCGACACCTCCGGGCAGGTCAAGACGTTCGCGTCGGACTTCGCCGACCTCACGGCCACCCTCAAGTCCTCCGACGGTGACCTGCGCCTGGTCCTCGACCGCGGGGCCGTCGCCTCGCAGGAGCTTCAGACCCTCATCCGCGACAACCAGGGCAACCTCGCCACCCTCCTGGCCAACCTCATCACCATCGGGCAGGTGACCACCTCCCGGGTCGACGGCATCCAGCAGCTGCTGGTCACCTACCCCGACGTCGTGGCGGGCGGGTACACCGTCGTGCCGGGCGACGGCACCGCGCACTTCGGGCTCGCGCTCGCACAGAGCCCGCCGGTCTGCACCCAGGGCTACGGCGGCACCAAGCGGCGCTCCCCGACCGACACGTCCGGCGGCAAGGCGAACACGTCCGCGCGCTGCACCGCGCCCCGGGGCTCGGGCACCACGGTGCGCGGGGCCCAGAACGCCCCCGGCCCCTCCTCGAGCACGGGCTCCGCCGTGCCGCTGGCTTTCGGCGACCAGCCCGTATCCCCGGGGATGGCTGCCTCGTTGGGCATCCCGACGCCACAGGTGTCGGTCCCCACGCCCCCCACGGACGGCGGCTCCGACCCCTCGTGGCTGTGGATCATGAAGGAGGCTGCTCGATGACCACGTTCACCACCCACGCCGGGAGGGCGGTGACGGCGACCGAGCGCGACCCCGCGCCCGAGCCGAGCACGGACACCAACCCCCGCACCGGGCCGAAGGCCCTGAACCTCACCCCCAGGCACGTGTGGCTGCTCGCCGCCGTGGTCCTGGTCGCAGCCGTCGTGCTCGCGGCCACCTCGGGCCGCGAGTGGTATGCCGCGCGGCAGACCGACCAGGCGCACGCCGCGGCGACGGCGGCGGCGCGCCAGCTCGCCATCAACTTCGTCACGGTCGACTACCAGAAGGTCGACGCGGACACCGCGCGCGTGCGGGCCGGGGCGACGGGGGAGTTCCTCAAGAGCTACTCCGCGTCGGTCGACGAGCTGAAGAAGGTCCTCGTCGCCAACCAGACGGTCTCCACGGTGCAGCGCTCCGAGGCCGCGCTGGTCTCGGGCGACCGCGACTCGGCCGTCGCCCTCGTCGGCGTCGTCGCGCCGACGAAGAACACGGCGGTGCCGGCCGGCGAGACCAAGACATACCGGATGCGCCTGGACCTGCGGAAGGTCGGCGACACGTGGAAGGTGGAGAACCTTGAGTTCGTCGGGTGACTCCAGGACGGCCGCGCGGCGCCGGATCGCGGGGGAGCGGGGCCGCTCGCGCCCCCAGGCAGCGGTCCCGGCCTCCTCGCAGGCGCGCGAGGCGCCGTCGACGCCGGCCCCGGCTCCTGCTGCGCAGAAGCCGCGCAGGCAGGCGGCACCGGCACAGGCTGCACCGGCGCAGGCGGCGCCGGCTCGGGCAGCACGCCCGGAGGCGACCACGGCGTCCTCGACGGCCGCGGTGACCCCGTCCCACGGACGGCGCCGCTGGGTGGCGCCCGTGCTCGTTCTGGTGGCGAGCCTTGCCGCCCTCGGCGTCGTGCTGGGCCTGGCCCTGCAGGACGGCGGCGCCCAGGACCGGGCCGACCGGGCCGCGGCCAGCCAGGCCAGGACCTCCGTCGAGCAGCTGCTCAGCTACAACTACAAGACGATCGACGGGCAGGCCGCCCAGGTCGAGGGCCTGCTGACGGGGTCCTTCAAGGGCGAGTTCACCAGCGCCATGGACAAGACGATCAAGCCGATGGCGGTCAAGAACCAGACCGTCGTGCAGGCCAAGGTCTCCGACGTGGGCGTCATGAGCTCTTCGCCGACCACCGTGAAGGTCCTCGCGTTCGTCAACCAGGCCCGGGTCGGGGCCGACCAGAAGCAGCCCGTGGTCGACCAGAACCGGGTGATCGCGACCATGACGAAGGTCGGCGACCGCTGGCTGGTGAGCAAGGTGGACGCCTTCTGACCCGGCCGCCGCACCCCGCCTGACCTGCGACGACGCCCCGGACGGGGCGTCGTCGCAGTCGTCCCGGGGGCCGGCACGCGCGCCACGCCGTCCGTTCCCCTTGACGATCCGCCCTTCGCCCGTCATCCTCGTCTGCGTCGATCCGAAACCCGGGGCTTGCGGCCCCGGCGAGACCCCCGTCGACAGCCCTGGTGAAAACCGGCTGGACGCGGTTGGACAGTCCTGCCCTCGTGGGTCTATGCTCATCCTTTGCGCTGCCCTCTTTCGCCGACCCCATCGACACCTGCCCTTCGCCGTGCCCTCCGGCACGGATCCGTGGCCGGTGCTCCTCGTGGCCGACATGGTGGTCGGCGCGGCATCGGTTTCAACACAAGGCCCGTGGAAGGACCCCTCCTTGGCTGCCTCGCGCAACGCGACTCAGACTGTGTCCACCGCACGGACGGCTTCCGGCCGTCTGTCCTTCGCGAAGATCCGCGAACCCCTCGAGGTCCCCGACCTCCTGGCTCTCCAGACCGAGAGCTTCGACTGGCTCCTCGGCAACGAGCGCTGGCAGGCCCGGGTCGCCGAGGCGAAGGCCGAGGGCCGGGGCGACGTCCCCGACCGCTCGGGCCTGGAGGAGATCTTCGAGGAGATCTCGCCCATCGAGGACTTCAGCGGCTCCATGTCGCTGTCGTTCCGTGACCACCGCTTCGAGGAGGTCAAGTACTCCATCGAGGAGTGCAAGGAGCGGGACCAGACCTACTCCGCCCCGCTGTTCGTCACGGCGGAGTTCATGAACACCACCACCGGCGAGATCAAGAGCCAGACGGTCTTCATGGGCGACTTCCCGCTCATGACCGAGCGCGGCACCTTCATCATCAACGGCACCGAGCGCGTCGTCGTCTCCCAGCTGGTCCGCAGCCCGGGCGTCTACTTCGAGCGCACCCCGGACAAGACCTCCGACAAGGACGTCTACACCGCCAAGGTCATCCCGAGCCGTGGCGCCTGGCTCGAGTTCGAGATCGACAAGCGCGACATGGTCGGCGTCCGCGTCGACCGCAAGCGCAAGCAGTCGGTCACGGTGCTCCTCAAAGCCCTCGGCATGACCGAGGCCGACATCCTCGAGGAGTTCGGCGACTACGAGTCGATGCGCCTCACCCTGGAGAAGGACCACACGGCCGGCCAGGACGACGCGCTGCTCGACATCTACCGCAAGCTGCGCCCGGGCGAGCCGCCGACCCGTGAGGCCGCCCAGACCCTCCTGGACAACCTCTACTTCAACACCAAGCGCTACGACCTGGCCAAGGTCGGTCGCTACAAGATCGACCGCAAGCTGGGCGTGCCCGGCGCGCTGTCGGAGTCGGTGCTGTCGGTCGACGACATCGTCGCCACGATCAAGTACCTCGTCGCCCTGCACGCCGGTGAGTCCACCCTCACGGGCAAGAACGGCGAGGAGGTCGTGGTCGAGGTCGACGACATCGACCACTTCGGCAACCGCCGCCTGCGCAACGTCGGCGAGCTGATCCAGAACCAGGTCCGCACCGGCCTGTCCCGCATGGAGCGCGTCGTTCGCGAGCGCATGACCACGCAGGACGTCGAGGCGATCACGCCGCAGACCCTGATCAACATCCGCCCCGTGGTGGCCTCGATCAAGGAGTTCTTCGGCACCTCGCAGCTGTCGCAGTTCATGGACCAGAACAACCCGCTCGCGGGCCTGACGCACAAGCGGCGTCTGTCGGCCCTCGGCCCGGGTGGTCTGTCCCGTGACCGCGCCGGCATGGAGGTCCGTGACGTCCACCCGTCGCACTACGGCCGCATGTGCCCGATCGAGACCCCTGAGGGCCCGAACATCGGCCTCATCGGCTCGCTCGCGTCCTACGGGCGGATCAACGCGTTCGGCTTCATCGAGACGCCGTACCGCAAGGTCGTGAACGGCCGCGTCACGGACGAGATCCACTACCTGTCCGCCGACGAGGAGGACCGGCACGTCATCGCGCAGGCCAACGCCGTCATCGACGCCGAGGGCAACTTCACCGACGAGCGCGTCCTGGTCCGCACCAAGGGCGGCGAGGTCGACTACATCCCGGGTGAGGACGTCGACTTCATGGACGTCTCGGCCCGCCAGATGGTGTCGGCCGCGACCGCGCTGATCCCGTTCCTCGAGCACGACGACGCCAACCGCGCGCTCATGGGCTCGAACATGCAGCGCCAGGCGGTGCCGCTGGTCAAGTCCGAGGCGCCGCTGGTCGGCACCGGCATGGAGTACCGCGCCGCCCTCGACTCCGGCGACGTCGTCCGGGCCGAGGTCGCCGGTGTGGTCACCGAGGTCTCCGCCGACCTCGTCACGGTCGCCGGTGACGACGGCTCGACCCGCACCTACCGGATCGCCAAGTTCGCGCGCTCCAACCAGGGCACCTCGTACAACCAGGTCGTCGTCGTCAACGAGGGTGACCGGGTCGAGGCCGGCGGCGTCATCGCCGACGGTCCCGCCACCGACGGTGGCGAGATGGCGCTCGGGCGCAACCTGCTCGTGGCGTTCATGCCGTGGGAGGGCCACAACTACGAGGACGCGATCATCCTCAGCCAGCGCCTGGTGCAGGACGACGTCCTCTCCTCGATCCACATCGAGGAGCACGAGGTCGACGCCCGCGACACCAAGCTCGGCCCGGAGGAGATCACCCGGGACATCCCGAACGTCTCCGAGGACGTCCTGGCCGACCTGGACGAGCGCGGCATCATCCGCATCGGTGCCGAGGTCCGCGACGGCGACCTGCTCGTCGGCAAGGTCACGCCCAAGGGCGAGACCGAGCTGACCCCGGAGGAGCGCCTGCTGCGCGCCATCTTCGGCGAGAAGGCCCGCGAGGTCCGCGACACCTCCCTCAAGGTGCCCCACGGCGAGACCGGCACCGTCATCGGCGTCAAGGTCTTCGACAAGGACGAGGGCGACGACCTGCCCCCGGGCGTGAACCAGCTGGTGCGCGTCTACGTGGCCAACAAGCGCAAGATCACCGACGGTGACAAGCTCGCCGGCCGCCACGGCAACAAGGGCGTCATCTCCAAGATCCTGCCGGTCGAGGACATGCCGTTCCTCGAGGACGGCACGCCCGTCGACGTCGTGCTCAACCCGCTCGGTGTCCCCGGTCGTATGAACGTCGGCCAGATCCTCGAGCTCCACCTCGGCTGGGCAGCCAGCCGCGGCTGGGAGATCGCGGAGAACCCGGAGTGGGCCAAGCTCATCCCCGAGGACGCACGCCAGGCCCCGGCCGGCACCCGCGTCGCCTCCCCTGTGTTCGACGGTGTGCGCGAGGACGAGATCGTGGGTCTGCTGGACTCCACGCTCAAGACGCGCGACGACGTCCGCCTCATCGACGGCACGGGCAAGGCCCGGCTCTTCGACGGCCGCTCCGGCGAGCCGTTCCCGGAGCCGGTGTCCGTCGGCTACATGTACATCCTCAAGCTGCACCACCTCGTGGACGACAAGATCCACGCCCGCAGCACCGGCCCGTACTCCATGATCACCCAGCAGCCGCTCGGTGGTAAGGCGCAGTTCGGTGGCCAGCGCTTCGGTGAGATGGAGGTGTGGGCGCTCGAGGCGTACGGCGCCGCCTACGCCCTCCAGGAGCTGCTGACGATCAAGTCCGACGACGTCCAGGGCCGCGTGAAGGTCTACGAGGCCATCGTCAAGGGCGACAACATCCCCGAGCCCGGCATCCCCGAGTCCTTCAAGGTGCTCATCAAGGAGATGCAGTCCCTCTGCCTGAACGTGGAGGTCCTCAACAGCGAGGGCACCGCGATCGAGATGAAGGAGTCCGACGAGGACGTCTTCCGCGCGGCCGAGGAGCTCGGAATCGACCTGTCCCGGCGCGAGCCCAGCTCGGTCGAGGAGGTGTGACGGTGGGCCGCGTGGCCGCGCCCAGCGCCGGCCACGCGGCACACCGCCCCTCCTGACGACCACCCCCTTGAGTTCTACCTAGAGACACGAGAGAAGGAACCACGTGCTCGACGTCAACTTCTTCGACGAGCTGCGCATCGGCCTGGCCACGGCGGAGGACATCCGCCAGTGGAGCCACGGCGAGGTCAAGAAGCCGGAGACCATCAACTACCGCACCCTGAAGCCGGAGAAGGAGGGCCTGTTCTGCGAGCGCATCTTCGGCCCCACCCGGGACTGGGAGTGCAACTGCGGCAAGTACAAGCGCGTCCGCTTCAAGGGCATCATCTGTGAGCGCTGTGGCGTCGAGGTCACCCGCGCCAAGGTGCGTCGTGAGCGGATGGGCCACATCGAGCTCGCCGCCCCCGTCACCCACATCTGGTACTTCAAGGGCGTCCCGTCGCGCCTCGGGTACCTGCTCGACCTGGCCCCGAAGGACCTCGAGAAGGTCATCTACTTCGCGGCCTACATGATCACCTCGGTCGACGAGGAGCAGCGCCACAAGGACCTGCCCTCGCTCGAGGCCCAGATCGAGGTCGAGAAGAAGGAGTTCGAGAACAAGCGCGACTCCGACATCGACACCCGCGCCAAGAAGCTCGAGGCCGACCTGGCCGAGCTCGAGGCCGAGGGTGCCAAGGCCGACGCCCGCCGCAAGGTGCGCGAGTCCGCCGAGCGCGAGATGAACCAGATCCGCAAGCGCGCGGACCAGCAGATCGAGCGCCTCGAGCAGGTCTGGGACCGGTTCAAGAACCTCAAGGTCCAGGACCTCGAGGGCGACGAGATCCTCTACCGCGAGATGCGCGACCGGTTCGGCCTCTACTTCGAGGGCGGCATGGGCGCGGCGGCGATCCAGAAGCGCCTGCAGACCTTCGACCTCGAGGCCGAGGCCGAGCTCCTGCGCGAGATCATCGCCACCGGCAAGGGCCAGAAGAAGACCCGTGCCCTCAAGCGGCTCAAGGTCGTCACCGCCTTCCAGGCGACGAGCAACAAGCCCGCGGGCATGGTCCTGGACGCCGTCCCGGTCATCCCGCCGGACCTGCGCCCGATGGTGCAGCTCGACGGTGGCCGCTTCGCGACCTCCGACCTGAACGACCTGTACCGCCGCGTCATCAACCGCAACAACCGCCTCAAGCGACTGCTCGACCTCGGTGCGCCCGAGATCATCGTCAACAACGAGAAGCGGATGCTGCAGGAGGCCGTCGACAGCCTCTTCGACAACGGCCGTCGCGGTCGCCCGGTCACGGGCCCCGGCAACCGTCCGCTGAAGTCGCTGTCCGACATGCTCAAGGGCAAGCAGGGCCGGTTCCGCCAGAACCTGCTCGGCAAGCGCGTCGACTACTCCGGCCGTTCGGTCATCGTCGTCGGCCCGCAGCTCAAGCTGCACCAGTGCGGCCTGCCCAAGCAGATGGCCCTGGAGCTGTTCAAGCCGTTCGTGATGAAGCGCCTGGTCGACCTCGACCACGCGCAGAACATCAAGTCGGCCAAGCGCATGGTCGAGCGGGCCCGCCCGGTCGTGTGGGACGTGCTCGAGGAGGTCATCACCGAGCACCCCGTCCTGCTGAACCGTGCACCCACCCTGCACCGCCTCGGCATCCAGGCCTTCGAGCCGCAGCTGGTCGAGGGCAAGGCCATCCAGATCCACCCGCTCGTCTGCACCGCGTTCAACGCGGACTTCGACGGTGACCAGATGGCCGTGCACGTGCCGCTGTCGGCTGAGGCGCAGGCCGAGGCCCGCATCCTCATGCTGTCCTCGAACAACATCCTCAAGCCGGCCGACGGCCGTCCGGTGACCATGCCCACCCAGGACATGATCATCGGCCTGTACCACCTCACCTCCGAGGTGGAGAACGGCAAGGGCTCGGGCCGCGCGTTCGCGAGCGTCTCCGAGGCCCGGATGGCGTTCGACGCCGGCGAGCTCGAGCTCGGCAGCGTCGTGAAGATCCGGCTCCTGGACGTCGTCCCGGTGCCCGGCACGGAGCTGCCCGAGGGTGTCGAGGCCAACGAGCAGGGCCAGGTCGCCTCGCTCGTGGTCGAGACCACCCTGGGTCGCGCGCTGTTCAACCAGACGCTCCCGGTGGACTACCCGTTCGTGAACGCGGTCGTCGACAAGAAGCGTCTTTCCTCGATCGTCAACGACCTCGCCGAGCGGTACAGCAAGGTGCAGGTCGCGGCGAGCCTCGACGCGCTGAAGGACTACGGCTTCCACTGGGCGACCCGCTCGGGCACCACGGTGGCCATCTCCGACGTCGTCACCCCGCCGCGCAAGATCGAGATCCTCGAGGGCTACGAGACCAAGGCCACCAAGGTCCAGACCCAGTACGAGCGTGGTCTGATCACCGACGACGAGCGTCGCCAGGAGCTCATCGAGATCTGGACGCAGGCGACCAACGAGGTCGCCAAGGAGATGGAGGCCAACCTCCCGAAGACCAACACCATCTACAAGATGGTGTCCTCGGGTGCTCGTGGTAACTGGATGCAGCTGCGGCAGATCGCCGGTATGCGTGGCCTGGTGTCGAACCCGAAGGGTGACATCATCCCGCGACCGATCCGCGCGAACTTCCGCGAGGGCCTCTCGGTGCTCGAGTTCTTCATCTCCACGCACGGTTCCCGCAAGGGCCTGGCGGACACCGCGCTGCGGACCGCCGACTCCGGTTACCTCACGCGTCGCCTCGTCGACGTGTCGCAGGACGTCATCATCCGTG
Source organism: Phycicoccus sp. 3266 (assembly GCF_031456495.1). Taxonomy (NCBI): domain Bacteria; kingdom Bacillati; phylum Actinomycetota; class Actinomycetes; order Micrococcales; family Intrasporangiaceae; genus Phycicoccus; species Phycicoccus sp. 3266. The sequence goes on from NZ_JAVDUW010000002.1 coordinate 363,176, forward strand.
AGGACGACTGCGGCACCGAGCGCGGCCTGACCATGCCGATCGCCCGCAAGACGGCCGACGGCGCGCTGGTCGAGCACGACGACGTGGAGACCTCGGTCTACGCCCGGACGCTCGCGGCCGACGTGGTCAAGGACGGCTCGACGCTGGCCGAGGCCGGCATCGACCTCGGTGACGTCGTCATCGACGCCCTCGTCGCCGCCGGCGTCGAGGAGGTCAAGGTCCGCTCGGTGCTCACCTGTGAGTCGCACGTCGGCACCTGCGCCGCGTGCTACGGCCGTTCGCTGGCCACCGGCAAGCTGGTCGACATCGGCGAGGCCGTGGGCATCATCGCGGCCCAGTCGATCGGTGAGCCCGGCACCCAGCTGACGATGCGTACCTTCCACACCGGTGGTGTGGCCGGTGACGACATCACGCAGGGTCTGCCGCGTGTCGTCGAGCTGTTCGAGGCGCGCACCCCCAAGGGTGTCGCCCCGATCGCCGAGGCGTCGGGCCGCGTGTCCATCGAGGACACCGACAAGACCCGCCGGATCATGCTCACGCCGGACGACGGCTCGGAGGAGCACGCCTACCCGGTCAGCAAGCGCGCGCGCCTGCTGGTCCAGGACGGCGAGCACGTCGAGGTCGGCGCCCAGCTGACGCAGGGGTCGATCGACCCCAAGCAGGTGCTGCGCATCCTCGGCCCGCGTGCGGTGCAGATGCACCTCGTCGACGAGGTCCAGCACGTGTACCGCCAGCAGGGTGTGTCGATCCACGACAAGCACATCGAGGTCATCGTCCGACAGATGCTGCGCCGGATCACGATCATCGAGTCGGGCGACGCCGACCTGCTCCCCGGTGAGCTGGCCGAGCGCGGCCGGTTCGAGAACGAGAACCGTCGCGTGGTGTCCGAGGGCGGTCGCCCGGCCTCGGGTCGCCCCGAGCTCATGGGCATCACCAAGGCCTCGCTGGCCACGGACTCCTGGCTGTCGGCCGCCTCCTTCCAGGAGACGACCCGCGTCCTCACCGAGGCCGCGATGAACGCCAAGTCGGACCCGCTGCTGGGTCTGAAGGAGAACGTCATCCTCGGAAAGCTGATCCCGGCCGGCACGGGTCTCCCGCGCTACCGGAACATCAAGGTCGAGCCGACCGAGGAGGCCAAGGCCGCGATGTACTCGATGCCGAACTACGAGTACGACTACCCGGTGTTCGGCCCCGGCTCCGGCGAGGCGATCCGCCTCGACGACGCCGAGCTCGGTCTGGACTGAGTCTCCCCGCACCACCGAGGGCGGGTATGCCGTGTGGAGACACACGGCATACCCGCCCTCGCGTTGTGCCCACCTGTCGCCGGCCAGTGGTCACGCACCCGCCGAAACGGCCGCTCGGTGACCACCTCGTGGCAACACGTGGGGAGGGATGCGGCATACGCGCGGCACCTGCGGTGTTGTACCGGGGGAATGCCGTGCGGGGGACCGCGGTGGGGTGCTGCTCCACGGATTTGGACGGCTCCTGCGCAGACGGTATCTTTGAACACTGTGTCTGAGGTCTGCCTCGGACGCGACCGCCGGAGCCGGCGCCGACCGTGGAAGCACGAGGGGCCGCCGGGAAGGCACCACCTCTCGCCGGGCAACCTCCGACCGATCCGCAAGGGTCTGCCGTGGGAAGTGCAGGGGAGAGCGCCACGTCCGACACACCCGAGTGCGGGGGCCGGACACGGCGACAACACCAAGGAGCGCCCGAGGCGCGTCGCGAGACGCCCGGGGGCGCAGACAATCGACAACGTACGGAGAACAGGTTGCCTACGATCAACCAGCTGGTGCGCAAGGGCCGGCAGGACAAGGTCACCAAGACCAAGACCCCTGCCCTCAAGGGCTCGCCGCAGCGCCGCGGTGTCTGCACCCGCGTCTACACCACCACGCCCAAGAAGCCGAACTCGGCCCTGCGGAAGGTCGCCCGTGTGCGCCTCACCAGCGGCATCGAGGTCACGGCCTACATCCCGGGCGTCGGCCACAACCTGCAGGAGCACTCGATCGTGCTCGTGCGCGGCGGCCGTGTGAAGGACCTGCCGGGTGTGCGCTACAAGATCATCCGCGGCTCGCTCGACACCCAGGGTGTCAAGAACCGCAAGCAGGCCCGTTCCCGTTACGGCGCGAAGATGGAGAAGAAGTAATGCCTCGCAAGGGACCCGCGCCGAAGCGCCCCCTCGTCGTCGACCCGGTCTACCAGTCCCCGCTGGTGACCGCGCTGGTCAACAAGATCCTCCTCGACGGCAAGAAGTCGATCGCCGAGACCATCGTCTACGGCGCCCTCGAGGGCTGCCGTGAGAAGACCGGCTCCGACCCCGTCGTGCTCCTCAAGCGCGCGCTGGACAACATCCGCCCGACCCTGGAGGTCAAGTCCCGCCGTGTCGGTGGCGCGACCTACCAGGTCCCGGTCGAGGTCAAGCCGAACCGCGCCACGACCCTGGCCCTGCGCTGGATGGTCGGCTACTCGCGCCAGCGGCGCGAGAAGACGATGACCGAGCGCCTCATGAACGAGATCCTCGACGCGTCCAACGGCCTCGGTGCCGCGGTGAAGCGTCGCGAGGACACCCACAAGATGGCCGAGTCCAACAAGGCCTTCGCGCACTACCGCTGGTGACAGCGACCCGGTGTGCCGCCCGCCTCGCGCGGGCGGTGCACCGGGGCCCCGCGGCCGGGCCACCGCCTGCCGCGCGCAACACAGAACTTCCGCAACGAGCGAGATGAGAAACGAGTGGCACTCGACGTCCTGACGGACCTCAACAAGGTCCGCAACATCGGCATCATGGCGCACATCGACGCCGGCAAGACGACGACGACGGAGCGCATCCTCTTCTACACCGGTGTCAACCACAAGATCGGTGAGACGCACGACGGCGCGTCGACCACCGACTGGATGGAGCAGGAGAAGGAGCGCGGCATCACGATCACGTCTGCCGCGGTCACCTCCTTCTGGGAGGGCACCCAGATCAACATCATCGACACCCCCGGCCACGTGGACTTCACGGTCGAGGTGGAGCGCTCGCTGCGCGTGCTCGACGGCGCCGTCGCCGTCTTCGACGGCAAGGAGGGCGTCGAGCCCCAGTCCGAGACCGTCTGGCGCCAGGCCGACAAGTACGACGTCCCGCGCATCGCGTTCGTCAACAAGATGGACAAGCTCGGTGCCGACTTCTACTTCACCGTGCAGACCATCAAGGACCGCCTCGGCGCCGAGCCGCTGGTGATGCAGCTGCCGATCGGCTCCGAGAACGACTTCATCGGTGTCGTCGACCTGCTCTACATGCGCGCGCTGGTCTGGCCGGGCGACGCCAAGGGTGACGTCACCATGGGCGCCAAGTACGAGATCCAGGAGATCCCGGCGGACCTGCAGGCCAAGGCCGAGGAGTACCGCAACCACATCGTGGAGCGCGTCGCCGAGTCCGACGACGAGCTCATGGAGAAGTACCTCGGTGGCGAGGAGCTGTCGATCGACGAGCTGAAGGCGGGCATCCGCAAGCTCACGGTCACCTCCGAGCTGTACCCGATCTTCTGCGGCTCCGCGTTCAAGAACCGCGGTGTGCAGCCGATGCTGGACGCGGTCGTCGACTACCTGCCGTCGCCCCTCGACGTGCCGGCCATGAAGGGCCACAAGCCGGGCGACGAGTCCGTCGAGATGACCCGTGAGCCGAGCAAGGAGGCCCCGTTCTCCGCGCTGGCCTTCAAGGTCGCCGCCCACCCGTTCTTCGGCACCCTGACCTTCATCCGGGTCTACTCCGGCCGCGTCGCCGCGGGCTCGCAGGTCGTGAACTCGACCAAGGGCAAGAAGGAGCGCATCGGGAAGCTCTTCCAGATGCACGCCAACAAGGAGAACCCGGTCGAGGAGGCGCTGGCTGGCCACATCTACGCCGCCATCGGCCTCAAGGACACCACCACCGGTGACACGCTCTGCGACCCGAACGAGCAGATCGTCCTGGAGTCCATGACCTTCCCGGAGCCGGTCATCCAGGTCGCCATCGAGCCCAAGACCAAGGGCGACCAGGAGAAGCTGTCGACGGCCATCCAGAAGCTCTCCGCCGAGGACCCGACCTTCCAGGTCCACCTCGACGAGGAGACCGGCCAGACGATCATCGCCGGCATGGGCGAGCTCCACCTGGACATCCTCGTGGACCGCATGAAGCGCGAGTTCAAGGTCGAGGCCAACGTCGGCAAGCCGCAGGTGGCCTACCGCGAGACGATCCGCCGCACCGTGGAGAAGCTCGACTACACCCACAAGAAGCAGACGGGTGGCTCGGGCCAGTTCGCGAAGGTCCAGATCAGCCTCGCGCCCCTGGACACCACCGAGTCCGGCGAGCTCTACGAGTTCGAGAACAAGGTGACCGGTGGTCGCGTCCCGCGCGAGTACATCCCGTCGGTCGACGCCGGTATCCAGGACGCGATGCAGTACGGCGTGCTCGCGGGCTACCCGCTCGTCGGCATCCGTGCGACCCTGCTCGACGGCGCGTACCACGACGTCGACTCCTCCGAGATGGCGTTCAAGATCGCCGGCTCCATGGCGCTCAAGGAGGCCGTCCGCAAGGCCGACCCCGTGCTGCTCGAGCCGATGATGGCCGTCGAGGTGCGTACGCCCGAGGACTACATGGGCGACGTCATCGGTGACATCAACTCCCGCCGTGGCCAGATCCAGGGCATGGAGGACATCAGCGGTGCCAAGGTCGTCCGCGGCCTCGTCCCGCTGTCGGAGATGTTCGGCTACGTCGGCGACCTGCGGTCCAAGACGCAGGGCCGGGCGAGCTTCTCGATGGAGTTTGACTCCTACGCCGAGGTCCCCAAGGCTGTGGCCGAGGAGATCATCAAGAAGACCCGGGGCGAGTGACCGGTAGCATTACCGGTCGCGCACCGCGGTCGTAGGACCACCCAGCACCACCCCCAAGTACCACCCACAGATCCGCGCCACGTCCTACCAGGTCGTACGGCGTATCACCCAGAGAGTCCTGAGGAGGACATCAAGTGGCGAAGGCAAAGTTCGAGCGGACTAAGCCGCACGTCAACATCGGCACCATCGGTCACATCGACCACGGTAAGACGACGCTGACGGCTGCGATTTCCAAGGTCCTGCACGACAAGTACCCGGACCTGAACCCGCAGTTCGCGTTCGAGGACATCGACAAGGCGCCCGAGGAGAAGCAGCGCGGTATCACCATCTCCATCGCGCACATCGAGTACCAGACCGAGTCGCGTCACTACGCGCACGTCGATTGCCCCGGCCACGCGGACTACGTGAAGAACATGATCACGGGTGCGGCCCAGATGGACGGCGCGATCCTCGTGGTCGCCGCCACCGACGGCCCGATGCCGCAGACGAAGGAGCACGTCCTCCTGGCCCGCCAGGTCGGCGTCCCCTACATCGTCGTGGCGCTGAACAAGGCCGACATGGTCGACGACGAGGAGATCCTCGAGCTCGTCGAGATGGAGGTCCGCGAGCTGCTGTCCGACTACGAGTTCCCCGGTGACGACCTGCCCGTCGTCAAGGTCTCGGCGCTCAAGGCCCTCGAGGGCGACGCCGAGTGGGGCCAGTCGGTCCTGGACCTCATGGACGCCGTCGACTCCGCCATCCCGGAGCCGGAGCGCGAGGTCGACAAGCCGTTCCTCATGCCCGTCGAGGACGTCTTCACGATCACCGGTCGTGGCACCGTCGTCACCGGCCGCATCGAGCGCGGCATCCTCAAGGTCAACGAGGAGGTCGAGATCGTCGGCATCCACCCGGGTGTCCCGGCCAAGACCACCGTCACCGGCATCGAGATGTTCCGCAAGCTGCTCGACGAGGGTCGTGCGGGCGAGAACGTCGGCCTGCTGCTTCGTGGCACCAAGCGCGAGGACGTCGAGCGCGGGCAGGTCATCTGCAAGCCCGGCTCGATCACCCCGCACACGGAGTTCGAGGCCAACGTCTACATCCTGTCCAAGGACGAGGGTGGCCGGCACACGCCGTTCTACGACAACTACCGTCCGCAGTTCTACTTCCGTACGACTGACGTGACCGGTGTCGTCCACCTGCCCGAGGGCACCGAGATGGTCATGCCCGGCGACAACACCGAGATGAAGGTGGAGCTCATCCAGCCCATCGCCATGGAGGAGGGCCTGCGCTTCGCCATCCGCGAGGGCGGCCGCACCGTCGGCGCCGGCCGCGTCACCAAGATCAACAAGTGATCTGACGCCTCGGCTCGTCAAGGGGCCCCGCAGCTTCGGCTGCGGGGCCCCTTGCGTGTGCCGGTGTGCCGTCGGGCCGGCCGGGGACGACCGGTGACGGCTGTCAGGGCGCCGGGACCAGCAGGTCGGGCGAGAGGTCGCGGACCGAGCCCACCCCGCTGAGCCCGAGGGTGAGGTCGAGCTCGGCGACGACGTTGGCCACGACGTCGCGCACCCCGTCGGCCCCGGCCAGCGCGAGCCCGTACACGTAGGAACGTCCGAGCAGCACCGCCGTCGCGCCGAGTGCAATCGCCTTGACCACGTCCGAGCCGGTGCGCACGCCGCTGTCGAGCAGGACCGGCAGGTCGGGCCCGACCGCCTCGCGGACCCCGGGCAGGGCGTCGAGGGAGGCGACCGCCCCGTCGACCTGCCGGCCCCCGTGGTTGCTGACCACGATGCCGTCCATGCCTGCCTCGACCGCCCGGCGCGCGTCGTCCGGGTGCAGGACGCCTTTGGCGAGCACGGGCAGGGACGTCCGCCGCTTGACCGTGGCCAGGGTGTCCCAGGTCAGGCCCGGGTTGGAGTAGATGTCGAGGAAGGTCTCCACGGCGGCCCGTGGCTCGGGGGAGCGCAGGTTCGCCCGGGTGCGACCGGGGTGCTCGCGACTGATCGACAGCAGCGACCGCAGGGCGCCGAGGGTGACCTGGACGTCGGCCTTCCCGCCTCCGGCCGCGGCGGCAGCCACCCGCTCGCGCACGACCTCCCGGAACCGCGGGTCGGACGTGTACTGCGCGATCCCGATGCCCTGGCTGAAGGGCAGGCTGCCGAGGTTGAGGTCCTGCGGGCGCCAGCCGAGCATGGTCGTGTCGAGGGTGACCACGACGGCCTCGGCGCCGCTGGCCTCCGCCCGCCGCAGCAGGCTGTCGACGAGGGGTTCGTCGGTCGACCAGTAGAGCTGGAACCAGCGCGGGGAGTCGCCCATCACCGCGACGACCTCCTCCATGGGCGAGCACCCCTGGTTGGACAGCACGTACGGAACGCCGGTCGCCGCGGCCGCGCGGCCGATGTGCAGGTCGCTGTCGCGGTGGGCCAGCGCGGCGGCACCGATGGGGGCGAGCAGCAGGGGAGTGGGCAGCGTGCGCCCGAGCAGGTCGACGGACAGGTCCCGGTCGACGTGTCCCGCGCCCATGCGCGGCAGGATCCGCCACCGGTCGAAGGCCTCCCGGTTGGCGCGCATGGTGGCGCCCTCGCCCGCCCCGCCGGCGACGTACGCCCAGGCGCGCGGCGACATCTGCGCGCGGGCCCGGGCCTCGAGCTCGGCGGAGTCGGTCGGGACCGCGGGCCGGTGGCCGAGGACGCCGGCACGGTAGACGAGCGACTGGCGGGCGCGGCCCGGTCCCGCAGGAGGCGAGGTCATGGGCCGATTCTGTCGTGCACGGGGCTGTCGTGAGCCGCTTCGGCCCGTGTTTGGCGGGAGCGGGAACGGGCAGGACGTGGGGGAGGACCACGACAGCACGGGAGAGGAGCACGATGGCGGACGAGGGCAGCAGCACACGGCGGAGCGCCACGGCGCCACCGGCCGAGCACGACGAGAAGGTCGACTCGCCCCCACAGCTGGACAAGCCTGCCTGGACGTACACGGCGAAGAAGGCCTGGGCCGAGTTCGGGCGTGACCAGTGCACCGACCTCGCGGCGGCCCTCACGTACTACGCCGTGCTCGCCGTCTTCCCCGGGCTCCTGGCGCTGGTCTCCCTCCTCGGTGTCTTCGGGCAGGGGAGGTCGACCACGTCCACGATGCTCGACATGCTCCGCCAGCTCGGCGCGAGCGGTGCAGCCGACCAGCTGCGCGGCCCCATCGACCAGATGACCTCGTCCCACGCGGCAGGCCTGGGCCTGGTGGTCGGCATCCTCGGCGCGCTGTGGTCCGCATCGGGCTACGTCGGCGCGTTCGGCCGGGCGATGAACCGGATCTACCAGATCGACGAGGGACGCCCGTTCTGGAAGCTGCGTCCCGTGCAGCTGCTCGTCACCCTGGTCGGCATCGTCCTGGTCGCGCTCGTGCTGGTCGGGCTGGTCGTGACCGGACCGGTGGCCCGCACCGTCGGCGACACCATCGGCCTCGGCGGCACGGCCGTCACGGTGTGGAACGTCGCCAAGTGGCCTGTCATGCTCGTCGTCGTCATCCTGCTGGTGGCCCTGCTGTACTACGCCACCCCCAACGTCCGGCAGCCGCGGTTCCGCTGGATCAGCGTCGGGGCGACGATCGCCATCGTCGTGTGGGTCGTGGCGTCGGCGCTGTTCGGCTTCTACGTGGCCAACTTCGGCAACTACAACAAGACGTACGGCTCGCTCGCCGGCGTCATCGTCTTCCTCCTGTGGATCTGGATCACCAACCTCGCGCTGCTCTTCGGCGCCGAGGTCGACTCCGAGCTCGAGCGGGCCCGCCAGCTGCAGTCCGGCATCGTCGCCGAGGAGACCCTGCAGCTGCCGCCTCGGGACACCCGGGTCTCCAGGAAGAAGGAGGAGAAGCTGGCGGCGCAGGTGGCCGAGGGTCGCGAGCTCCGGCAGCGCTCGTCAGCCGGGCAGGAGGGCAGCGGCGGACGGTGACAGGTTCCTGACAGGTTGGGCACGGCTGGGGGCAAGCCCCGGCCGGCAGCATCGTGGCAGGTGCCCCGCACGGCTGCGTGGCACCGTGCAGAACCACGAGAGGAAGTCCGCATGGCCCCCGTCAGCAGGTCAGTCACGGTCGCCGCGGTCGGCGCCGTCGCCGCCGTCGCCGCAGGGATCGGTGCGAGCCAGGCGTTCGCCAGCGCCACGCCCACCCCCACCACCGGCACGGCGGCCACCGCTCCGGCGGCCCCCCGCCCGGACGGCGACGGGGACGGCCACGGCCCGGGTGGTCACCGGGGCGGCCCCGGCACGGGGATGGACACCGCCGCCCTCGCCAAGGCACTGGGCGTGAGTGAGTCGAAGCTGTCTGCCGCGCTGCAGTCGGCGCGGGAGGCGACGAGGCCGTCCACGCCCCCGGCGCAGGGCACGCGGCCGTCCGAGGCGGACCGCACGGCCCGCGAGAAGGCGATGGCTGCGGCCTTGGCCAAGGCGCTCGGCGTGAGCGAGTCCAAGGTGCAGGCCGCGCTGGACTCGGTTCGCTCCCAGCGCGAGGCCGAGCACCGTTCCGACCTGGTCACGCGGCTGGACGCTGCGGTCAAGGCCGGGACGCTGAGCGCCGCGGACAAGGCGTCGGTCCTCAAGGCCTTCGACGCGGGCGTGCTGGGCGGCCCGCGACCCTGACGGCGTCCGCGTCGGCCTCCCTGCCACGGCGCGCTGCGACAAGGCCCCCGGACGAGGCGTCCGGGGGCCTTGTCGTGCCCCGGCGTGGGCACGGCATACGCTCGAGGCCGGGGGCACGACGCGCCACGAGTGCCGGTATGCCGGGTGCCCCGAGGCCGATTTGGTAGGTCGCGGGGGGCTCTGGCACACTGGACCGGTTGCTTGACGCGCGTCGCCGACCCATGTCGGTGGTGCCACCCCCGGTGACACACCTCGAACCGGCTCCACGACGTGGGCAGGGGCGACACTCCAGGGAAGCGCAAGCCCCGGCTCCGCCGGATGTCTGACACAACCGCACGACACCGGGGAAACCCATGTCGTCGGACCGTGGAACGGGTGCGACACACCCGACCGCGGGGGTCGGAGTCCGTGAGCCGGCCACATGCAAGCTGTACGGCGAGAGAGAGACGTAACGGAGATGGCGGGACAGAAGATCCGCATCCGACTGAAGTCGTATGACCACGAGGTCATCGACAACTCGGCGCGCAAGATTGTCGACACGGTGACCCGTGCCGGTGCGACGGTGGTCGGCCCTGTGCCGCTGCCCACGGAGAAGAACGTCTTCGTGGTCATCCGTTCGCCCCACAAGTACAAGGACAGCCGCGAGCACTTCGAGATGCGCACCCACAAGCGCCTCATCGACATCATCGACCCGACGCCCAAGGCCGTCGACTCGCTGATGCGCCTCGACCTCCCGGCTGACGTCAACATCGAGATCAAGCTCTGAGGCTGACGACATGACCACCACTGCTACCAAGACCGTGAAGGGCGTCCTGGGCACCAAGCTCGGGATGACCCAGGTGTGGGACGCCGACAACCGGCTCGTCCCCGTCACCGTCATCCAGGCCGGTCCCTGCGTCGTGACCCAGGTGCGCGACGCCGACACCGACGGCTACGCCGCGGTCCAGATCGGCTTCGGCGCGATCGACCCGCGCAAGGTGACCAAGCCGCTCACCGGCCACTTCGAGAAGGCCGGCGTGACGCCGCGTCGCCACCTCGTCGAGCTCCGCACCGCCGACGCCGCCGAGTACACGCTCGGCCAGGAGGTCACGGTCGAGAGCTTCGAGGCGGGCCAGGACATCGACGTCACCGGCACCACCAAGGGCAAGGGCTTCGCCGGTGTCATGAAGCGTCACGGCTTCAAGGGCGTCAGCTCCTCCCACGGTGCGCACAAGAACCACCGCAAGCCGGGCTCGATCGGTGGCTGCGCCACCCCGGGCCGCGTCTTCAAGGGCATGCGCATGGCCGGCCGCATGGGCGGCGTGCGCCAGACCACCCAGAACCTGACGATCCACGCCGTGGACGCCGAGAAGGGCCTGCTGCTCGTCAAGGGTGCCGTCCCCGGCCCCCGCGGCGGCACCGTCCTCGTCCGCACGGCCGCGAAGGGAGCCTGACCCACATGGCTACCAAGACCGTTGCCGCTGACCTCCCCGCCGAGATCTTCGACGTCCAGGTCAACGTGCCGCTGATCCACCAGGTCGTCGTCGCGCAGATGGCTGCCGCCCGCCAGGGCACGCACGCCACCAAGACGCGCGGCGAGGTCCGCGGTGGTGGCCGCAAGCCGTACCGCCAGAAGGGCACCGGCCGCGCCCGCCAGGGCTCGACCCGCGCGCCGCAGTTCGCCGGTGGTGGCACCGTCCACGGCCCGCAGCCGCGCGACTACAGCCAGCGGACCCCCAAGAAGATGAAGGCCGCTGCCCTGCGTGGCGCCCTCTCCGACCGGGCCCGTCACGACCGCGTCCACGTGGTCGAGTCGCTCGTCACCGGTGACGCCCCGTCCACCAAGGACGCCGTCGCGCTGCTGGCCGGCCTGACCACCCGCACCAACCTGCTCGTCGTGCTCGACCGCAGCGACATCGTGTCGCTGAAGTCGGTGCGCAACGTCGAGGGCGTGCACGTGCTCGCGGCCGACCAGCTCAACACCTACGACGTGCTGTGCGCCGACGAGGTCGTCTTCACCAAGGCCGCCCTCGACGCGTTCGTCAACGGTGCCCAGCCGGTCGGCGGCGTCGAGGCCGAGGTCGTCGTGACCGAGGCCGTCGCCGAGGCGCCCGCCGAGAAGCCGGCGGCCAAGAAGGCCCCCGCGAAGAAGGCCGCCGCCAAGAAGGCCACCGCCACCAAGGCCGCCGAGGCCGAGGCGGCTGAGGAGGAGACGAAGTGAGCACCCTCGCTGCTGGCAAGGACCCGCGCGACATCCTGATCGCGCCTGTGGTCTCCGAGAAGTCGTACTCGCTGCTCGACCAGGGCAAGTACACCTTCATCGTCGACCCGCGTGCGAACAAGACCGAGATCAAGATCGCCGTCGAGCGCATCTTCGGCGTCAAGGTCGACTCCGTCCACACCCTCAACCGCCCCGGCAAGACCCGCCGTACGCGGTTCGGCCTCGGCAAGCGCAAGGACACCAAGCGTGCGATCGTCACCCTCCGCGAGGGCTCGATCGACATCTTCGGTGCCGGCGCCTGACGGGAACGCTGAAGAGACGTAAGGAACTTCGAAACATGGGTATCCGCAAGTACAAGCCGACGACGCCCGGGCGTCGTGGCTCCAGCGTTGCCGACTTCGTCGAGGTCACTCGCTCCACGCCGGAGAAGTCGCTGGTCCGCCCCCTGAGCAAGTCCGGCGGCCGCAACAGCAACGGCCGGATCACGACCCGCCACATCGGTGGTGGCCACAAGCGCGCCTACCGCGTCATCGACTTCCGTCGCCATGACAAGGACGGCGTGCCGGCCAAGGTCGCTCACATCGAGTACGACCCCAACCGCACCGCCCGCATCGCGCTGCTGCACTACGCCGACGGCGAGAAGCGCTACATCCTGGCCCCCCGTGGCCTGGAGCAGGGCATGGCGATCGAGAACGGCCCCGGCGCCGACATCAAGCCCGGCAACAGCCTGCCGCTGCGCAACATCCCGACCGGTACGGTCATCCACGCCGTCGAGCTCAAGCCCGGGGGCGGCGCGAAGATCGCCCGCTCCGCCGGTGTGCGCGTGCAGCTCGTCGCCAAGGACGGCCCCTACGCCCAGCTGCGCATGCCGTCCGGTGAGATCCGCAACGTCGACCTGCGCTGCCGCGCGACCGTCGGCGAGGTCGGCAACGCCGAGCAGTCGAACATCAACTGGGGCAAGGCCGGCCGCATGCGCTGGAAGGGCAAGCGCCCGACCGTCCGCGGTGTCGCCATGAACCCGGTGGACCACCCGCACGGTGGTGGTGAGGGCAAGACCTCCGGTGGTCGCCACCCGGTCAGCCCGTGGGGCCAGGCCGAGGGCCGCACCCGCCGCCCCGGCAAGCCGAGCGACAAGATGATCGTCCGTCGCCGCCGTACTGGCAAGAAGCGCTGATAGGAGCCTGGAAACATGCCTCGCAGTCTGAAGAAGGGCCCCTTCATCGACGACCACCTGCAGAAGAAGGTGGACGCCCAGAACGAAGCGGGTTCGAAGAACGTCATCAAGACCTGGTCGCGTCGGTCGGTCATCTCGCCCGACATGCTGGGCCACACCTTCGCCGTTCACGACGGCCGCAAGCACGTCCCGGTGTTCGTCACCGAGTCGATGGTCGGCCACAAGCTCGGTGAGTTCGCGCCGACCCGCACGTTCAAGGGTCACGTGAAGGAAGACAAGAAGGGGCGTCGTCGCTGATGGCCGCCTCCACTGAGAACAAGGACAACGTGATGGAAGCCAAGGCCGTCGCGCGCCACGTGCGCGTCACGCCGATGAAGGCCCGCCGCATGGTCGACCTCATCCGTGGCCAGCAGGTCACCGAGGCCGTCGCGGTGCTCACTTTCGCGCCGCAGTCCGCGTCCGACCCGGTGAAGAAGGTGCTCGAGAGCGCCGTCGCCAACGCCCGGGTCAAGGCGGACAAGGCGTCGGAGGCGTTCGACGAGCGCAACCTCGTCGTCAGCGCTGCCTTCGTGGACGAGGGCCCGACGATGAAGCGGTTCCGCCCGCGCGCCCAGGGCCGCGCGGCCCGCATCAACAAGCGCACCAGCCACATCACCGTGGTCGTCACGCCGAAGACCACCAAGGGAGGCACCCGCTAATGGGCCAGAAGGTCAACCCGCACGGCTTCCGCCTCGGCATCACCACCGAGCACAAGAGCCGCTGGTTCGCTGACTCCACCAAGGAGGGCCAGCGCTACCGCGACTACGTCAAGGAGGACGTGGCGATCCGCAAGCTCATGTCCGAGGGCATGGAGCGCGCCGGCATCTCCCGCGTCGAGATCGAGCGCACCCGCGACCGCGTCCGCGTGGACATCCACACGGCGCGCCCGGGCATCGTCATCGGTCGCCGTGGCGCCGAGGCCGACCGCATCCGCGGCGAGCTCGAGAAGCTCACGGGCAAGCAGGTGCAGCTGAACATCCTCGAGGTCAAGAACCCCGAGATCGACGCGCAGCTGGTCGCCCAGGGCATCGCCGAGCAGCTCTCGGCCCGTGTCTCCTTCCGTCGGGCGATGCGCAAGGGCATGCAGTCCGCCACCCGCGCCGGCGCCAAGGGCATCCGTGTCCAGGTGTCCGGTCGCCTCGGCGGCGCGGAGATGTCGCGCACCGAGTTCTACCGCGAGGGTCGCGTGCCGCTGCACACCCTGCGCGCGAACATCGACTACGGCTTCTACGAGGCCCGCACGACCTTCGGCCGCATCGGCGTGAAGGTGTGGATCTACAAGGGTGACGTCACCGCTCGCGAGCTGGCCCAGCAGCAGGCTGCCGCCCCGCGCCCGAGCCGTGGCCCGCGCCGCGACGGCGCCGACCGTCCCGCCCGCGCCCGTCGCGAGCGGACCGAGGCCCCGGCCGCCACCGAGACGACCGCCGCCGAGGCGACCGCCCCCGAGGCGAGCGCACCGGCTGCCACTGAGGAGGCCTGACCGCCATGCTGATTCCTCGTCGAGTCAAGCACCGCAAGCAGCACCACCCGGGTCGCTCGGGCGCTGCCAAGGGCGGGACCAAGATCGCGTTCGGCGACTACGGCATCCAGGCCCTCGAGCCCGCCTACGTCACCAACCGCCAGATCGAGTCCGCTCGTATCGCCATGACGCGGTACATGAAGCGTGGCGGAAAGGTGTGGATCAACATCTACCCCGACCGTCCGCTGACCAAGAAGCCTGCCGAGACCCGCATGGGTTCCGGTAAGGGTTCCCCCGAGTGGTGGATCGCCAACATCAAGCCCGGCCGCGTCATGTTCGAGGTCTCGGGTGTCTCCGAGGAGGTGGCCCGCGAGGCCATGCGTCTGGCGATGCACAAGCTCCCGATGAAGTGCCGCTTCGTTCGGCGTGAGGGTGGTGACATCTGATGGCAGTCGGATCCAAGGACCTGACGTCGGAGAACCTGCGTGGTCTCGACGACGACCGCCTGGTCGACGAGCTGCGCAAGGCCAAGGAGGAGCTGTTCAACCTCCGCTTCCAGTCGGCCACCGGCCAGCTGGACAACCACGGCCGACTGCGCGCGGTCCGCAAGGACATCGCCCGCATCTACACCGAGCTGCGTGAGCGCGAGCTCGGGATCGGACAGGCTCCGGCCACCACGGAGGAGTCGGCATGAGCGAGAACGTGAAGGATGAGGCCGTGACGGCGACCGACCGCAACTACCGCAAGACCCGCCAGGGTTACGTGGTGAGCGACAAGATGGACAAGACCGTCGTGGTCGAGGTCGAGGACCGCGTGAAGCACGCGCTCTACGGCAAGGTCATGCGTCGCTCGAGCAAGGTCAAGGCGCACGACGAGCAGAACTCGGCGGGCATCGGCGACCGGGTCCTGATCATGGAGACCCGACCGCTGTCGGCCACCAAGCGCTGGCGCGTCGTCGAGATCCTCGAGAAGGCCAAGTAAGCACCTGCGGGTCCGCCCGCACCCCCGGCCCGCGCGGCGCCCCTCCCCGAGGGGCGGCCGCGGGACCGGACCAGACCACCACAGTTCGGCCAGGCTCACCCGCGGGTGAGAACCAGCTCGACGACAGGAGTGAGAAGTGATCCAGCAGGAGTCGCGACTGCGCGTCGCCGACAACACCGGTGCCAAGGAGATCCTGTGCATCCGTGTTCTCGGTGGCTCGGGTCGTCGTTACGCCGGCATCGGTGACGTCATCGTCGCCGCCGTCAAGGACGCCATTCCCGGCGGCAACGTCAAGAAGGGCGACGTCGTCAAGGCGGTCATCGTGCGCACCACCAAGGAGCGCCGGCGGCCGGACGGCAGCTACATCAAGTTCGACGAGAACGCTGCCGTCATCCTCAAGGGCGACGGCGACCCCCGTGGCACCCGCATCTTCGGCCCTGTGGGCCGCGAGCTGCGCGACAAGAAGTTCATGAAGATCATCTCGCTGGCGCCGGAGGTGCTCTGAGCCATGGCTGCAAAGATGAAGATCAAGAAGGGCGACCTCGTCCAGGTCCTCACGGGCAAGGACAAGGCCAAGCAGGGCAAGGTCATCGCCGTCTACCCCGAGACCCAGCGCGTGCTGGTCGAGGGCGTCAACCGCGTGACCCGCCACACCAAGGCCGGCCAGACCGCTCGCGGCAGCCGCACCGGTGGCCTGGTCGTCCAGGAGGCCGCGATCCACGTGAGCAACGTGGCGATCGTCGACCCGTCCGAGAAGAAGCCGACCCGGGTCAAGACCCGCGTCGAGACCGTCGAGCGTGGCGGCCGCGAGAAGGCCAGCCGCACCCGTGTCGCGGTGCGCTCGGGCAAGGACCTGTGAGGAACATGACTGACACCATCGCCGAGAAGTCGGCCCCGCGCCTGAAGACGCGCTACACCGACGAGATCAAGGGCCAGCTGCTCGAGCAGTTCGGCTACGCGAACGTCATGCAGGTGCCCGGCGTCGTCAAGGTCGTCGTCAACATGGGTGTGGGCGACGCCGCCAAGGACGCCAAGCTCATCGAGGGCGCGATCCGCGACCTGTCCGCCATCACCGGGCAGAAGCCGATCGTCACCAAGGCCCGCAAGTCGATCGCGCAGTTCAAGCTGCGCGAGGGCATGCCGATCGGCGCGCACACCACGCTGCGCGGCGACCGCATGTGGGAGTTCCTGGACCGCCTCGTGTCCGTGGCGCTGCCCCGCATCCGCGACTTCCGTGGCCTGTCGCCGAAGCAGTTCGACGGCAAGGGCAACTACACCTTCGGCCTGACCGAGCAGTCGATGTTCCACGAGATCGACCAGGACCGGATCGACCGCGTGCGTGGCATGGACATCACCGTGGTGACCACCGCCACCAACGACGACGAGGGCCGCGCTCTGCTCAAGGCGCTCGGCTTCCCCTTCAAGGAGAACTGACATGGCGAAGACCGCCCTGATCAACAAGGCCAACAAGAAGCCGAAGTTCAAGGTTCGTGCCTACACGCGCTGCCAGCGCTGCGGCCGCCCGCACTCGGTGTACCGCAAGTTCGGCCTGTGCCGTGTCTGCCTCCGGGAGATGGCCCACCGCGGCGAGCTCCCCGGCGTGACCAAGAGCTCCTGGTAAGACCCCACCCATCCACGAATTTCTTCTACATCGAAGGTCGCTGCGCGACAGGCGCAGTGAAACCGCGGTGAGAGAGGGCGGAGAAGCCCATGACCATGACTGACCCGATTGCGGACATGTTGACCCGCGTCCGGAACGCCAACTCGGCGCACCACGACGCAGTCTCCATGCCGTTTTCCAAGCTCAAGTCCCACATCGCCGAGATCCTCCAGGCCGAGGGCTACATCGCCGGCTGGAAGGTCGAGGACGCCGAGGTCGGCAAGACGCTGACCATCGAGCTGAAGTACGGCCCCAACCGCGAGCGTTCCATCGCTGGCGTGCGCCGTGTCTCCAAGCCCGGCCTGCGCGTCTACGCCAAGTCGACGAACCTGCCCAAGGTCCTCGGCGGCCTCGGTGTGGCCATCATTTCCACCTCGTCTGGCCTCCTCACGGACCGCCAGGCCGCGACCAAGGGTGTGGGCGGGGAAGTCCTCGCCTACGTCTGGTAAGGGGATTCGACATGTCGCGAATCGGACGACTCCCGGTCGCCATCCCGAGCGGTGTCGACATCACCATCGACGGCCAGGCCGTCACGGTGAAGGGCCCCAAGGGTGAGCTCAGCCACGTCGTGGCCGAGCCCATCACGGTCGAGCAGGCCGACGGCACCGTCGAGGTGAAGCGCCCCAACGACGAGCGCCAGTCCCGTGCCCTGCACGGCCTGACCCGCTCGCTCATCAACAACATGGTGCTCGGTGTCACCGAGGGCTATGAGAAGAAGATGGAGATCCACGGCACGGGTTACCGCGTGGCCAACAAGGGCGGGAACCTCGAGTTCGCGCTCGGCTACAGCCACCCGATCACCGTGGAGGCCCCCGCGGGCATCTCCTTCGCCGTCGAGAACCCGACCCGTTTCTCGGTCCAGGGTATCGACAAGCAGCTGGTTGGCGAGGTTGCCGCGAACATCCGCAAGCTGCGCAAGCCCGACCCGTACAAGGGCAAGGGCGTGCGGTACGCGGGCGAGCACATCCGTCGCAAGGTCGGAAAGGCTGGTAAGTAAGCCATGGCAATGACCGTCAAGCGAGCCAAGGGCAAGTCCGCTGCACGCGGACGTCGTCACCTGCGCCTGCGCAAGAAGGTGTCCGGTACCACCGCGCGTCCGCGCCTGGTCGTGTCGCGCTCGTCGCGCCACGTCTTCGTGCAGATCGTCGACGACACGGTCGGCAAGACCGTCGCGTCGGCGTCCACGATGGAGGCGGACCTGCGCACCTTCGAGGGCGACAAGACCGCGAAGGCGCGCAAGGTCGGCGAGCTCCTCGCCGAGCGCGCCAAGAGCGCCGGCATCGAGGCCGTCGTCTTCGACCGGGGTGGCAACCGCTACCACGGCCGGGTCGCCGCCATCGCCGAGGGCGCCCGCGAGGGTGGTCTGGCCCTGTGATGACCGCCAAGAACACCGCAACCGTTGAGATGAGGAACATCTGATGCCCGGACCCCAGCGTCGAGGCACTGGCGCCGCCGGCGGCGACAACCGCGGCGAGCGCGGCGACCGCCGTGGCGGCCGCGACAACCGCCGCGACGGCGGACGCGACCAGGCCGAGAAGAGCCAGTACGTCGAGCGCGTCGTGACCATCAACCGCGTTGCCAAGGTCGTCAAGGGTGGCCGCCGCTTCAGCTTCACCGCCCTCGTGGTGGTGGGTGACGGCGACGGCACCGTGGGTGTCGGCTACGGCAAGGCCAAGGAGGTCCCCGCCGCGATCGCCAAGGGTGTCGAGGAGGCCAAGAAGCAGTTCTTCAAGGTCCCGCGCATCCAGGGCACCATCCCGCACCCCGTCCAGGGTGAGGCCGCCGCGGGCGTCGTCATGCTCCGTCCCGCCGCTCCCGGTACCGGTGTCATCGCCGGTGGCCCGGTGCGTGCGGTCCTGGAGTGCGCCGGCATCCACGACGTGCTGTCCAAGTCCCTGGGCTCGGACAACGCCATCAACATCGTCCACGCGACGGTCGAGGCCCTGCGTGGCCTCGAGCGCCCCGAGGCCGTGGCCGCCCGCCGTGGCCTGCCGGTCGACCAGGTCGCCCCGGCTGCGATGCTGCGCGCCCAGGCCGCCGGCCGCGAGGCCGCGAAGGCTGGTGCGTGATGGCTCGTCTGAAGGTGACCCAGACCCGTTCCGAGATCGGTGGCAAGCAGAACCAGCGCGACACCCTGCGCAGCCTCGGTCTGAAGCGCATTGGCGACGTCGTCGTCAAGGAGGACCGTCCCGAGATCCGCGGGATGGTCAAGACGGTGACCCACCTGGTCTCCGTCGAGGAGGTTGACTGACCATGGCCGAGAAGAAGGCCACTGCGAAGAAGCCCGCCGCCAAGGCTGCGGCTCCCGAGGCCAAGGCCTCGGAGGGCTCGGCCCTCAAGCTGCACCACCTGCGTCCGGCCCCCGGCGCCAAGACCGCCAAGACCCGCGTGGGTCGCGGTGAGGGCTCCAAGGGCAAGACCGCCGGTCGTGGCACCAAGGGCACCAAGGCCCGCTACCAGGTGCCCGAGCGGTTCGAGGGTGGCTCCATGCCGCTGCACATGCGGCTGCCGAAGCTGCGCGGCTTCAAGAACCCGTTCAAGGTGGAGTACCAGGTCGTCAACCTCGACCGCCTCTCCGCCCTCTACCCCCAGGGTGGCGACGTGACCGTCGACGACCTCGTGGCCAAGGGTGCCGTCCGTGACGGCTACCCGGTCAAGGTGCTCGGCACCGGCGAGATCGACGTCAAGGTCGCCGTGACCGTCGACGCGGTCTCGGCCAGCGCCAAGGAGAAGATCGAGGCCGCTGGCGGCTCGGTCGCCTCCGCCTGACGTCTCCGCACCACGACGTATGCCGCGGGCTCACTTCTTCGTGAGCCCGCGGCATACGTCTTTGCCGTGCCGGGCCCGTACCCTCGGGGCCGGCCCGCGGCGCCCTGGCCGTCGGGGTGACATCCCGGCTGCCGCCTGTCGTACGGCGCCCCTGCAGTCCCGGGGTATCGTTCTCAGGATTGCCTGACCGTTCCCGCGGGGGACCCCCGCGCCACCAGGAGGACCTGTGCTCACCGCTTTCACCCGTGCGTTCAAGACGCCGGACCTGCGCAGGAAGCTGCTGTTCACGCTCTTCATCATCGTGATCTTCCGGCTGGGCTCGCACGTGCCCGTCCCGGGCGTGAGCTACTCGGCCGTGCAGGCCTGCATCAAGAGCGCGCCCAAGAACTCCGGCGTGCTCGGCCTGGCCAACCTCTTCAGCGGTGGCGCGCTCCTGCAGCTGTCGATCTTCGCGCTGGGGATCATGCCGTACATCACGGCCAGCATCATCGTGCAGCTGCTCACCGTGGTCATCCCGCGGTTCGAGGCCCTCAAGAAGGAGGGCCAGCAGGGCCAGACGAAGATGACGCAGTACACGCGCTACCTGACCATCGGCCTGGCGATCCTGCAGTCCTCGACGCTGATCACCTTCGCGCAGAACCCGTCGGCGCTCTTCGGGCCGGACTGCACCAAGATCCTGCCGAACGAGTCGATCCCGACCCTGGTCATCATGGTGCTCACCATGACCGCCGGCACGGGCGTGGTCATGTGGCTCGGCGAGCTCGTCACCGACAAGGGCATCGGCAACGGCATGTCGCTGCTGATCTTCACCTCGATCGCCAGCTCGTTCCCGGGGTCGCTGTGGGCGATCCAGCAGCAGGACGGCCGCTGGGACGTGTTCGTCGGCGTCATCCTGCTCGGCTTCCTGATCATCGCGCTCGTCGTCTTCGTCGAGCAGAGCCAGCGCCGCATCCCGGTCCAGTACGCCAAGCGGCAGGTGGGCCGCCAGATGTACGGCGGGACCTCGACCTACATCCCGCTCAAGGTCAACATGGCCGGCGTCATCCCCGTGATCTTCGCCTCCTCGCTGCTCGCGCTGCCCTCGCTCGTGGCACAGTTCAACCGGTCGGCCACCGGCAACCAGGCCGGCTGGGTGACGTGGATCGAGAACAACCTCGTGCGGGGTGACCACCCGATCTACATGCTCCTGTACATCGGCCTGATCCTGTTCTTCACGTTCTTCTACGTGTCGATCACGTTCAACCCGGTCGAGGTCGCCGACAACATGAAGCGCTACGGCGGCTTCATCCCAGGTATCCGCGCCGGGCGACCCACGGCCGAGTACCTCGACTACGTGCTCACCCGCATCACGGTCCCCGGGGCCATCTACCTCGGCCTCATCTCGCTGATCCCGCTCGTCGCGCTGGTGCTCGTCAACGCCAACCAGAACTTCCCGTTCGGTGGCACCTCCATCCTCATCATCGTCGGTGTGGGCCTGGAGACCGTGAAGCAGATCGAGTCCCAGCTGCAGCAGCGTCACTACGAAGGGTTCCTCCGCTGATGCGCCTCATCATCCTCGGCCCGCCCGGCGCCGGTAAGGGCACGCAGGCCGCGAAGATCGCCGCCGAGTTCGGCATCCCCGCCATCTCCACCGGCGACATCTTCCGCGCCAACATCAAGAACGAGACCCCCCTCGGCCTGCAGGTCAAGGAGGTCCTCGCCTCCGGTGGCTACGTCACCGACGAGATCACCAACGCGATCGTCCGCGACCGGTTGTTCGAGCCGGACGCCGAGCAGGGCTTCCTGCTCGACGGGTACCCGCGCACCGCCCCGCAGGTCGACGCCCTCGACGCGATCCTCGCCGAGCACGACCACCGCCTCGAGGCGGTGCTCGAGCTCACCGTCGACGAGGACGCCGTCGTCCAGCGCCTGCTCAAGCGCGCCGAGGAGCAGGGTCGCGACGACGACAGCGAGGAGGTCATCCGCGAGCGGCAGGCCATCTACCGCCGCGAGACCGCCCCGCTGACCGAGGTGTACTCCGCCCGTGGCCTGCTCGTGCAGGTCGACGGCATGGGCTCGGTCGACGAGGTGTTCGAGCGCATCACCGCCGCGCTGCGAGGGGCTGCAGCCTCCTGATGTTCGGCAGGTCCCGCGTCGAGACCAAGACCCCCGACCAGATCCTGCGCATGCGCCGGGCCGGGTTGGTGGTCGGGCAGACCCTCCAGCTCATGGCCCAGACCGTCCGCCCCGGGATGACGACCCGGCAGCTCGACGAGCTCGCCGAGGAGCACATCCGCGGCTGCGGGGCGACGCCGTCGTTCCTCGGCTACCACGGGTTCACCGGCACGCTGTGCACCTCCGTCAACGACGAGGTCGTCCACGGCATCCCGGGCAGCAGGGTGCTCCAGGAGGGCGACCTCATCTCGATCGACTGCGGCGCCATCGTCGACGGGTGGCACGGCGACGCCGCGCTGTCCCTCGTCGTGGGCGGCCGCGAGGCGGGCCGGCCGGAGGACCTTGAGCTCATCGACGCCACCGAGGACTCGATGTGGGCCGGCATCGCCGCCCTCGCGGTGGGCGAGTCCCTGTATGCCGTGGGTGCCGCCGTCGAGGACAGCCTCGTCGAGGCGGGGGAGCGGTCCGGGCGCGAGTACGGCATCGTCGAGGACTACGTCGGCCACGGCATCGGCACCGCGATGCACATGGACCCCCAGGTCCCGAACTACCGGGTGCGCGAGAAGGGGCCCACGGTGCGCTCCGGCCTCACCGTGGCCATCGAGCCGATGGTGACCCTCGGCAGCGCGGACACCCGCGTCCTGGAGGACGACTGGACGGTCGTGACGACCGACGGCTCGCGGGCGGCGCACTGGGAGAACTCGGTGGCGGTCACCGACGACGGCATCTGGGTGCTGACCGCCCTCGACGGGGGCAGGGAGCGGCTCGAGGCCGCTGGTGTCCCGTTCGCGCCCCTCGGCTGAGCCTGCGCGGGCCCTCGGCCGGCCCCTGGAGCACGATTTCGTGCTCAGCGGGGGTCTGGCGTAGACTTGTGCGTCGGTGCGCGACGTGCGCGCCGCATTCGTGTGTCCGCCATCCGGGCGGATACGACAGCAGATTGTGGAGGCTATGGCCAAGAAGGACGGTGTCATCGAGATCGAGGGCACGATCGTCGAGGCTCTCCCGAACGCCATGTTCCGGGTGGAGCTGACCAACGGTCACAAGGTGCTCGCTCACATCTCGGGGAAGATGCGCCAGCACTACATCCGGATCCTCCCCGAGGACCGCGTGGTGGTGGAGCTCAGCCCGTACGACCTGACCCGTGGCCGGATCGTCTTCCGCTACCGCTGATGCAGTACCCGCTGGCCACGAGGTCAGCGGCCCAGATCGAGGCGAAGCAGAGGCTATGAAGGTCCAGCCGAGCGTCAAGAAGATCTGCGACAAGTGCAAGGTGATCCGCCGCCACGGCCGGGTCATGGTGATCTGCGAGAACCTGCGCCACAAGCAGCGCCAGGGCTGAGCAGCTCCACCACCGGGCCCCTCGTGGGCGCGGCCCCAGCACGACCTCGCAGCTTTCGCGAGACGCACAAGTGAAGAACTGCAGTACCCGGCCCCTGTGCGCGGTGTTCCCACACCGACCAGGACGTCACCCCCGGCCCGGAGGCCGGGGACCGGTGCCCCGAGACAGACCTCGGGAACTCGCCCGGACCGGTACTGCTCCAGACCTCCGGTGAACAAAGGAATCCACAAGATGGCACGTCTTGTCGGTGTGGACCTCCCGCGCGAGAAGCGCGTCGAGGTCGCTCTCACCTACATCTTCGGGGTCGGTCGCACGACCGCCCAGGCGGCCCTGGCCAGCACCGGGGTCAACCCCGACACCCGCGTCCGTGAGCTCACGGACGAGGACCTGGTCAAGCTCCGCGACTACATCGAGGCGAACGTCAAGCACGAGGGTGACCTCCGACGTGAGATCGCCGCTGACATCCGCCGCAAGGTCGAGATCGGCTCCTACGAGGGCCTTCGCCACCGCCGCGGTCTCCCGGTGCGCGGGCAGCGCACCAAGACGAACGCTCGTACCCGCAAGGGCCCGAAGCGCACCGTCGCCGGCAAGAAGAAGGTTGGTAAGTAATGCCCCCCAAGAGCCGTACCGCCGGCGCCAAGAAGGTCCGCCGCAAGGAGAAGAAGAACGTCGCCGTGGGCCAGGCCCACATCAAGAGCACGTTCAACAACACCATCATCTCGATCACGGACCCCACCGGTGCGGTGATCTCGTGGGCCTCTGCCGGCCAGGTCGGCTTCAAGGGCTCGCGCAAGTCCACCCCCTACGCCGCCCAGATGGCCGCCGAGGCCGCCGCCCGCCGCGCCATGGAGCACGGCATGCGCAAGGTCGACGTCTTCGTCAAGGGCCCGGGCTCCGGTCGTGAGACCGCGATCCGGTCCCTGACCGCTGCCGGCCTCGAGGTCGGCGCGATCAGCGACGTCACCCCCTCGCCGCACAACGGTGTCCGTCCGCCCAAGCGCCGCCGCGTCTGAGCCACGGGACAGGAGAGAGTAGAGAACCATGGCCCGTTACACCGGACCCATCACCAAGAAGTCTCGTCGCCTCAAGGTCGACCTCGTCGGCGGTGACAAGAACTTCGAGCTCCGTCCCTTCCCGCCCGGCCAGCACGGCCGTCGCCGGATGCAGGAGAAGGAGTACCTCACCCAGCTGCAGGAGAAGCAGAAGGCCCGCTTCACCTACGGCGTCATGGAGAAGCAGTTCCGCGGTTACTACGAGGAGGCCTCGCGCCGCTCGGGCAAGACCGGTGAGAACCTGCTGCAGATCCTCGAGTCCCGCCTGGACAACGTGGTCTACCGCGCCGGCCTGGCCCGCACCCGCCGTGCGGCCCGCCAGCTGGTGACCCACGGCCACTTCGAGGTCAACGGCGTGCGCGTGGACGTCCCGTCCTACCGCGTCGAGCAGTACGACATCGTCACCGTCCGCGCCAAGTCCGCGAACACCTTCCCGTTCGAGCTGGCCCGCCAGACCTACGGCGACCGCCCCACCCCGGCCTGGCTCCAGGTCGTCCCGGGCTCGCTGCAGATCCTTGTGCACCAGCTGCCCGTGCGTGAGCAGATCGACACGATCCTCACCGAGCAGCTGATCGTCGAGCTCTACTCGAAGAACTGACCCCGTCCCGTATGCCGCGTGCGCACCTCGCGCACGCGGCATACGGGCAGGGTGTGGTCCGGCCACGGACAGAGGTGGACCGGCCGGCCGGCTGACAACCGGCGACTTCATCGGCGTCATATGGCGGTCGCCGACGGAAAGGAAGAAACAGCGTGCTCATCGCACAGCGCCCCACGCTCAGCGAAGACGTCGTTGCGGACAACCGCAGCCGCTTCGTCATCGAGCCCCTCGAGCCCGGCTTCGGCTACACGCTCGGCAACTCCCTTCGTCGCACCCTGCTCTCGAGCATCCCGGGTGCCTCGGTCACCAGCATCCGCATCGACGGCGTGCTGCACGAGTTCTCCACGATCCCCGGGGTCAAGGAGGACGTCACCGAGATCATCCTCAACATCAAGCAGCTCGTGGTCTCCTCGGAGCACGACGAGCCGGTCGTGATGTACCTGCGCAAGCAGGGCGCCGGCGCGGTCACCGCTGCCGACATCGCTCCGCCCGCGGGTGTCGAGGTGCACAACCCCGACCTGCACATCGCCACGCTCAACGGCAAGGGCAAGATCGAGATGGAGCTGACCGTCGAGCGCGGTCGCGGGTACGTCTCGGCCCAGCAGAACAAGTCCGGCGACCAGGAGATCGGCCGCATCCCGGTCGACTCGATCTACAGCCCGGTGCTGGCCGTGACCTACAAGGTCGAGGCCACCCGTGTCGAGCAGCGCACCGACTTCGACAAGCTCATCGTCGACGTCGAGACCAAGAACTCGATGGCACCCCGTGACGCCATGGCCTCCGCCGGCAAGACGCTGGTCGAGCTGTTCGGCCTGGCCCGCGAGCTCAACGTCGAGGCCGAGGGCATCGACATGGGCCCGTCGCCGACCGACGCCGCGCTGGCCGCCGACCTGGCCCTGCCGATCGAGGACCTCGACCTCACCGTCCGGTCCTACAACTGCCTCAAGCGCGAGGGCATCCACACCGTGGGTGAGCTCGTGGGTCGCAGCGAGGCGGACCTGCTCGACATCCGCAACTTCGGTGCGAAGTCGATCGACGAGGTCAAGGCCAAGCTGGCCGGCATGGGCCTGGCCCTCAAGGACAGCCCGCCCGGGTTCGACCCCTCCGCGATCGCCGACAACTACGGCGACTACGACGACGACTTCTCCGACGACGGCCGTTCGCTGGCCGAGGACGAGCAGCTCTGACCAACCGCCGCTGACCGCCGGGTACGGCCCTGCCGGGCCCGTTCGGTCACACACCAAGGAGAACCTACGAAATGCCTACCCCCACCAAGGGTCCCCGTCTCGGCGGCGGTCCGGCGCACGAGCGGCTGATCCTGGCCAACCTGGCCACCTCGCTGTTCGAGCACGACTCGATCACCACCACCGAGGCCAAGGCCAAGCGCCTGCGCCCGCTGGCCGAGCGCCTGGTCACGTTCGCCAAGCGCGGCGACCTGCACGCCCGTCGCCGGGTCCTGTCGGTCATTTCCGACAAGGGTGTCGTGCACCGTCTCTTCACCGAGATCGCGCCCGACATGGCCGAGCGCCAGGGCGGGTACACCCGCATCACCAAGATCGGCGCCCGCAAGGGTGACAACGCCCCCATGGCCGTGATCGAGCTCGTCCGCGAGCCGCTGGCCAAGAAGGCGACGGTCAAGGAGGCGGAGGCCGCCACCAAGCGCGCCGCCAAGCAGGCCGAGGCCAAGGACGCCGCTGCCGAGACCAAGGCCGCCGAGGCCGAGGCGAAGGCGGAGGAGGCCGAGACCACCGAGGCCACCGAGACCGAGGTCCCGGCCGGCGCCGTCGTCGCGAACGAGGACGGCTCGTCCCCGGACGAGGCCTACACGGTCAAGGGCAACCGCGACTCCGGCAAGTACCACGAGCCCGACGGCCAGTGGTTCGAGCAGACCCACGCCGAGTTCTGGTTCAAGTCCGCCGAGGACGCCGAGGCCGCCGGCTTCACCAAGGCCGGCGCCTGACGCCAGCCGCACGGCACACGCGAACGGGCCGTCCACCCTCCGGGGTGGGCGGCCCGTTCCGCGTCTCAGGCGTCGCGGAAGGCGCCGGCGAGCGGGAGGATCAGCAGGACCAGCACCATCGGCACGGCGAACCCGATCCGCAGCGAGCCGGCGCCCACCGCACCCGTGAGCACGGCCCCGAGCAGGCCGCCCACGTAGTTGAACTGGTTGAACCGGGCGATGACGGCGTCCACCCGGGCCCGCCGCGCCTCGGGGTCGAGCCCGCTGCCGGCGACGGCGGCCGCGGCGGAGAAGCTCAGCGGCGCGATGACCGCGACCGAGCCGCCGAGCACCGTGAAGCCGAGCACGGCGACGGCCCACGTGGGGGAGAAGACGATGACGGCGAGCGCGAGCGCCGCGACGACCGCCCCGGCCCGCAGGAGCGGGACCGGGCCCCAGCGCGCCACGGCCGCGTCTCCGCCGAGCCGGAAGGCCCCGCTCGCGACGAGGTAGGGCAGCGTCGCGAGGGGCAGCAGCCAGTCCGGTGCGTCGTGGGCCGAGCGCAGGAAGACCGGGCCCCACGTCGTGGCGGCCGTGTCGACCATGTAGAAGAGCACCATCGCCGCGCCGAGCAGCAGGATGCGCCGCCACGGCACGGACCCCGACGCTGCCGGCTCGACCGGGGTGACGTCGTGCGGCAGGAACGGCGCGGCAGCGGCGAGGACGCCGAGCGCCGCCAGCGGCAGCAGCCCGACCGTGATGCCGACGCCGCTGACGGCGATCGCGACCAGCGTGGCGGCGATGCCGCCGAGGGTCCATGCGCCGTGGAAGGTCGGCAGGATCGTGCGGCCGTAGCGGTGCTCGAGCGCCACCGCCTGCATGTTCGTCGTGGCGTCGATCGAGCCGAGGGCGAGGCCGTATGCCGCGAGCCCGGCCACGAAGACGGGCTCGGCCGGGGCGAGGGCCACGACGGCCAGGCCCAGGCCTGCGAGGACCAGGGCGCCGCGCAGCACCGTGGCACTGCCGGCGCGCTTGGCCCCGAGCTCGGCCAGCACCGAGCCGAGGCCGGCGAGCAGGACCACCATGAGCAGCAGGCCCGAGACCGCGAGCTCGCTGAGCCCCCACTGGTCCTGGAACCGCGGCAGCCGGGTGGTGAGCGAGATGAACAGCAGCCCCTGGGCGCCGAAGGCGGCGGCCACCGCGCGGCGGTGGGTGGACAGCGGGGTGCGGTCGAGGTCCGTGCCGGTCACGGCCCCACTGTGGCAGAGGGTGCGCAGGCCGTCGGTAGGCTCGCCACCATGCCGAGCGCGTCGCCCTCCCTGCGGGTGCGCCTCGACGTCTCCTACGACGGGACGGACTTCTCGGGGTGGGCGGCGCAGCCCGGGCTGCGGACCGTGGAGGGCGAGCTCTCGGCAGCCCTCGGCACGCTGCTGCGCGCGACCGAGCCCGTCCGGCTCGTCGTCGCCGGCCGGACCGACGCCGGCGTGCACGCGCGCGGGCAGGTCGTGCACCTCGACCCGGACCCCGAGGCGTGGGCGGCCCTGCCGGGGCGCTCGGACCGGTCGCCCGAGGCCGCCGCGCTGACCCGGCTGCGCGGCATCCTGCCGCCGGACGTCGTGGTGCGGGCCGTGGGCGTGGCGCCGGCGGGCTTCGACGCCCGGTTCTCCGCCCTGCGGCGCCGCTACCGGTACCGACTGTGCGACCAGCCCGAGGCGGTCGACCCGCTGCGTCGCCGGGACACGGTGACGACCAAGCGCCCGCTCGACGAAGGGCTGCTGGACGAGGCCGCCCGGTCCTTGGTCGGGCTGCACGACTTCGCCGCCTTCTGCAAGCGACGGGAGGGGGCGACGACGGTCCGGACGCTGCTCGACTACGGGTGGGAGCGTGGCCCCGACGGCGTCCTGGAGGCGCGCGTCGTGGCCGACGCGTTCTGCCACTCGATGGTGCGCTCGCTCGTCGGGGCCGTGGTCCCGGTGGGGGAGGGGCGCCGCCCGGTGGGGTGGCCGGCCGAGGTGCTGCGGGCTGCGCGGCGGGACCCGGGTGTGGTCGTCATGCCGCCCCACGGCCTCTCGCTCGAGGAGGTCGTCTACCCCGAGGACGGCCAGCTCGCGGCGCGGGCGCAGGAGGCCCGGTCGGTGCGGACGCTGGAGTGATCGCCTGGTCGGTGCGGACGCTGAAGGAGCGTGCCCCCGGGCGTCAGTGCTTCAGGGCGTCATCGCGGCGTAGCCCGCCGCGCTGTGGATCGCCAGCCCCGCGAAGGACGGGGAGGAGGTGTAGGCCGCGACGACCTGGTCGAGCTGCACCTCCATCTGGGAGAGCGTGAAGCCGTGGAACGTCTGCTTCACCTCGACGGGGTCGGTGCCGAGGTCGTCGGTCTCCTGCCCGATCCGCACCGGAACGCCGAGCGCCGTACCGGCGGCGATCGCCTTCGCCGAGAGGGCGATCGTGCCGTCGGGTCCCGCGGCCGTGTTGCGGTAGGCCATCACCGTGACGCCCTTGGTGCGCCGCATGACCTCGCGGTCGAGGGTCGACTTCCCGGCAGGGACCTCGTCGAGCCAGAACGGGATGTCCGCCTCCAGCGGGACCGTGCCGGCGGCCTTGACCAGGGTGTCGAGCGTGGACAGGTACGTGCGGACCACGGTGGAGCGCTTGGTCTGCCAGGCCGAGGTGGCGTAGGGCTCGATGTCGACGTGGACGCCGCTGAACAGGTGGGTCGCGATCGCCGGCCTGAGCCAGTGGTCGACCACCCAGGTGGGGTTGTCCACCCAGCCCGGGTCTCCGCCGAGGGCGTCGATTCGCAGGCCGTTCTGGCGGGCCAGCGTGCTCAGCTGGGTGAGCTGGGCCAGCTGGGGCGAGGTGCCCACGTTCGGCGGCACCGCGGCATACAGCTGCCCGATGCCACGGGCGACCGCGAGGTCGACCACGGCCTGGGGGTTGCTGGTGTCCCACACCCACATCGCCCGCGCGGCGTCCGGCGGGACCTGCTCGACGACCGCTTCCGCCCGCAGGGCGGCAGTGGCCCCGATGGCGGTGATCGCGAGCAGAGCCACGACGGCGACCCTAACCACGAGGTGGGTCAGGCGCAGGCTGTGCGGCACGGTGGTGCTTCCCCCTTCGGCGGTTGTGGCCGGTTGCGTCCGTTGGCGGCTGTTTCGTTGCGGACTGCATCCATTGTCGGTACTCCTTGACGGCGCCCCCCGCCGACTTGGACAAGCCTTTACCTACGTCTCCACCGTTCGGCTGAGGCGGGGTCGGATATCCGCGTGACGAGCCGGGCCGGCGTGCCCGACGATGGGTCCCGTGGGTCACCTGGACGTCAACTCCGTCGGCTTCGTCCTGCCCGACGGCAGGCCGCTGCTGACCGAGGTGTCCCTGCGGGTCGGTGAGGGCGCCAAGGTGGCCCTCATCGGTCCCAACGGCACGGGCAAGACGACGCTCGGCCGGATCATCGCCGGTGACCTGGCGCCGCACGAGGGGGCGGTGACCCGGTCCGGAGGGCTGGGCGTGATGCGCCAGTTCATCGGCTCGGTCCGCGACGACTCGACGGTCCGTGACCTGCTCGTCTCCGTGGCCCCCGAGCCGGTGCGCCGGGCGGCCGCGGAGATCGACCGCACCGAGCTGCTCATGATGGAGCGCGACAGCGAGGCCGACCAGATGGCCTACGCGCAGGCGCTGGTCGACTGGGCGGACGCCGGCGGGTACGAGTACGAGACGCTCTGGGACGTCTGCACGGTCGCGGCGCTCGGCATCCCGTTCGCGCAGGCACAGTGGCGCAAGGTGGCGACGCTGTCCGGGGGCGAGCAGAAGCGGGTCGTGCTCGAGGCGCTGCTGCGCGGGCCGGAGGAGGTGCTCCTGCTCGACGAGCCGGACAACTACCTGGACGTCCCTGCCAAGCGGTGGCTCGAGGAGCAGCTCGTCGCCTCGCCCAAGACCGTCCTGTTCGTGAGCCACGACCGCGAGCTGCTCGACCGGGTGGCGACGCGGATCGCGACTCTCGAGCCCGGGGCCGCCGGGTCGACGGTGTGGGTGCACCCGGGACGCTTCTCGACGTACCACCAGGCGCGCGAGGACCGGAACGCCAAGCTCGAGGAGCTGCGGCGGCGCTGGGACGAGGAGCAGGCCAAGCTCAAGGCGCTCGTCGTCATGTACCGGCAGAAGGCGGCCTACAACTCCGACATGGCGCCCAAGCTGCAGGCGGCCGAGACGCGGCTGCGCCGGTTCGAGGAGGCCGGGCCGCCCGAGGCCGTGCCGCAGCGCCAGAACGTCCGGATGCGGCTCACCGGCGGCCGCACTGCCAAGCGTGCCGTCATGGCCGAGGCGCTGGAGCTGACCGGGCTGATGCGGCCGTTCGACCTCGAGGTCTGGTTCGGCGAGCGGGTCGCGGTCCTCGGCAGCAACGGCTCCGGCAAGTCCCACTTCCTGCGGCTCGTGGCCGCCGGCGGTTCCGACCCCGACGTGGAGCACCAGCCCGTCGGCGACGTCCGTCCGGCACCGGTCGCGCACGCCGGCCGGCTGCGGCTGGGGTCCCGGGTCCGCCCGGGGTGGTTCGCCCAGACCCACGACCAGCCGGCGCTCGCGGGCCGGACGCTGCTGGAGATCCTGCACCGCGGCGACGAGCACCGGGCCGGGCGGCCCCGCGAGGAGGCCGCCAGGGTGCTCGACCGGTACGGGCTGGCCCGGGCCTCGGAGCAGACGTTCGACTCGCTCTCCGGCGGCCAGCAGGCCCGGTTCCAGATCCTGCTGCTCGAGCTGTCGGGGGCGACCTGCCTGCTGCTCGACGAGCCGACCGACAACCTCGACCTGCACTCCGCGGAGGCGCTGGAGGAGGGGCTCGCGGCCTTCGAGGGGACCGTCCTGGCGGTCACGCACGACCGCTGGTTCGCGCGGGGGTTCGACCGGTTCCTCGTCTTCGGCCAGGACGGCCGGGTGTACGAGTCGGACGGCCCCGTCTGGGACGAAGGTCGGGTGGCGCGGGCCCGCTGACCTGCAGGGTCAAGACTTCGCAATTTCTTGCGGAAAGTTGCAGTCGGGGTCTGGCGGCCCCGTGGACGCCGGTCCTACAGTGCAGCGTCCCCCTTCGCAGCAAAGGAGCTGTCATGGCTGCACGCCGCCGCCTCCTCGCCGCCCTCGCCGGTGCGGCAGTCGTCTTCTCGGGAGCGGCGGTCCCCCTCGCCGCAGCCCTGCCCGCCTCCGCCGCGGACGCGGCCCCCCGCACCGCCACCCTGGCGGGGTCCCTGCAGTCCGAGCTCGGCTGCTCGGCCGACTGGCAGGCCGACTGCACGGCCACCGACCTCACCCAGGTGGGCGGCGGGACCACGTACACCCGCACCTTCACCGTCCCGGCCGGCTCCTACGAGCTCAAGGTCGTCATCGACCACTCGTGGTCGGAGAACTACGGTGCCGGTGGCGCGAAGGACGGGGCCAACATCCCGCTCGTCCTCAAGGGACCGGCCAAGCTCGAGTTCTCCTACGACGACACCACCCACCAGGTCGGCATCCGGCCGCTCGACCTCGCGGGCGGGGTGACCGCACAGGACAAGGCGATGGCCGGCGACTCGCTGCGCGCCGGGCTGACGAAGGAGCGCTACTACTTCGTCATGACCGACCGGTTCGCCAACGGCGACCCGTCGAACGACCGCGGCGGCCTCAGCGGCGACAAGTCGGTCACCGGCTTCGACCCGACCAACAGCGGCTACTACCACGGCGGCGACATCAAGGGCATCGAGTCCAGGCTCGACTACATCAAGGGCCTCGGCACCACGGCGATCTGGCTCACGCCCTCGTTCAAGAACCGCCCGGTCCAGGGGACTCCGCCCAACGACAGCGCCGGCTACCACGGCTACTGGATCACCGACTTCACCCAGGTGGACCCCCACCTCGGCACCAACGCCGACCTCAAGGCCCTCATCGCCAAGGCCCACGCCAAGGGCATGAAGGTCTTCTTCGACATCATCACCAACCACACCGCTGACGTCATCAACTACAAGGAGGGCGAGTACTCCTACCGCGACAAGACGGCGTACCCGTACAAGGACGCCAGCGGCACGGTCTTCGACGACAAGACGTATGCCGGCAAGCCCGGCTTCCCGGCGATGGACCCGGCGACGTCGTTCCCCTACACGCCCTACTTCAACACCCCCGCCGACGCGACGGTCAAGGTCCCCTCGTGGCTCAACGACGTGACGAACTACCACAACCGCGGTGACTCGACCTTCGCCGGCGAGTCCGCCGAGTACGGCGACTTCGTCGGGCTCGACGACCTCTTCACCGAGAAGCTGAACGTCCAGCAGGGCATGGAGGACATCTACAAGGCGTGGGTCGACTTCGGCGTCGACGGCTTCCGGATCGACACCGTCAAGCACGTCAACATGGAGTTCTGGCAGAGCTTCGGGCCGACGATGCTGCAGCAGGCGCGGCACGACGGGAACGACGACTTCTTCATGTTCGGCGAGGTCTACGACGCCCGCCCCTCGTTCATGAGCCAGTACACGACCACGGGCAAGCTGCCCGCGACGCTCGACTTCGGGTTCCAGCAGCAGGCGGTCAACTGGGTGCAGGGCAAGGCCGGCACCGACCTGCGCGACCTGTACGCCGACGACGACTACTACACCGACACCGACTCCAACGCCTACGAGCTGCCGACCTTCCTCGGCAACCACGACATGGGCCGGGTCGCGATGATGCTCAAGGGCGCCAGCGCGAACGACGCCGACCTGCTGCGCCGGGTCGAGCTCGCCGACTCGCTCATGTACCTCACCCGCGGCCAGCCGATCACCTACTACGGCGACGAGCAGGGCTTCATGGGCTCCGGCGGCGACAAGGCCGCCCGACAGGACATGTTCGCGACGAAGACCGAGTCCTACGCCACCGAGCAGGTGCTCGGCGACACGAGCGGCTCCAAGGACCGCTACAACACCGAGGCGCCGCTGTACCGACACATCAAGGACCTCGCTGCCGTCCGGGCCGCCTACCCGGCCCTCGCCGACGGCGCGCAGGTGCACCGGTACGCGAGCAGCTCGGCCGGCGTCTTCGCCTTCTCGCGCATCGACAAGGCCAAGCGCACCGAGTACGTCGTGGCCCTCAACAACGCCTCGACCGCCAAGTCCGCGACCTTCGCGACCTACGGCCACAACCAGGGCTTCGCGCCGATCTACGGCACGCGGTCGTCGGTGCGCTCGGCCAAGGACGGTCGCCTGACCGTCACGCTGCCGGCGCAGTCGGTCTCGGTGTGGAAGGCCATGACGCCGATGGACCAGCCGAAGTTGGCTCCCGCGGTGTACCTCACGTCCCCGGGCGCCGGTGACGTGGTGGGCGGCCGGGCCGAGATCGGCGCGGCCATCCCCGACAACACCTTCGCCCAGGTGAGCTTCGCCTACCGGCCCGTCGGCACCACCGCGTGGACGCCGCTCGGCACCGACGACAACGCGCCCTACCGCGTCTTCCACGACGTGACGGGGCTGGCCAAGGGCACGCTGCTCGAGTACCGCGCCGTCGCCAAGGACACGGCGGGCCACGTCTCGGCGACCTCGTCGTACGGCGTCGTCGGCGACCCGAAGGCCAGCGGCGGCGGGGGCGGTGGCGTCGGCCCGGTGACCCAGCCCGACGCGGTGAGCGTGCCCGGTGACCACAACACCGAGATGGGCTGCGCGAGCGACTGGGCCCCGGACTGCCCGCAGGCCCAGCTCACCCTCGGGGCCAAGGACCAGGTCTGGAAGGGCACCTACACCGACCTGCCCGCAGGCCGGCAGTTCGCCTACAAGGCCGCCATCAACAAGAAGTGGGACGAGAACTACGGGGCGGGCGCGCGGCCGAACGGCGACAACATCGCCTACACGACGCCTGCCACCGGCCCCGTCTCGTTCTACTACGACCACGCCACCCACTGGGTGACCTCCGACGCCCAGGGCCCGATCATCACCGCCCCCGGCAGCTTCCAGAGCAAGATCAGCGGCTGCGCCGACTGGTCGCCCGACTGCATGAAGCCGTGGCTGGAGGACCCGGACGGCGACGGGACGTACACGTTCTCGACCACCCAGATCCCTGCCGGCACCTACCAGTTCAAGGTCGCCGAGGGCCTCAGCTGGGACGTCAACTACGGCGCCGGCGGCGCTCCGGGGGGCGCCAACGTCAGCCTCACCGTCCCGAACGACGGCATGCTCGTGACGATCTCGTACAAGCGCTCCACCCACGAGATCACCACCACCGTCGCGCGGGCCGGGACGGCTCCCGACATCACCAAGCAGCGCGCCATCTGGGTCAGCCGTGACCTCGTCGCCTGGCCGGCCTCGATGGTGCCGGACGGTGCCGAGCCGGCCCTGTTGAAGTGGGACCTCGCGTGGGCCCGTGACGGCGGCCTGGCCGTGGACGCCGAGGCGATCACCGGTGGCTCGTCCGCACCGCTGACGTACGACGCCCGCGGCCTGCCCGCGTCGGTCGTCGCCGCGCACCCCGAGCTCAAGGGCTACCTCGCCCTGCGGCTCGACCGGAAGACGGCCAGGCAGGTGCCCGAGATCCTGCGCGGCCAGGTCGCCGTCGGCATGTTCGACACGGTGCACCGCCTGCTCGACGCCACCGGTGTGCAGACGGCCTACGTCCTCGACGACGTGTATGCCGCGGACGCCAGCAAGGCCGCCTACGGCGTCACCTTCCGTGGCAGCCGGCCGAGCTACCGCCTCTGGGCGCCGACGGCGCACGAGGTCGACCTGCTGACGTGGGCCCCGGGCTCACCGGCCGACGCACCGGTCAGCGCGGCGACCCGGACGCCGATGAAGCGCTCGGACGACGGGTCGTGGACGGCCACCGCCGGGGCGAAGAACGCGCGGTACCTCTATGACGTCACCGTGTGGGTGCCCACCACCGGCAAGGTCGAGACGACCTCGGTGACCGACCCCTACTCCGTGGCCCTCACGCTCGACTCGACCAAGTCCGTCGCGGTCGACCTGGCCGACCCGGCATACCGGCCGGCCGCCTGGACCACCACGAAGTCCCCACCGCTCAAGCAGGACGTGGACTCCACGATCTACGAGCTGCAGGTGCGCGACTTCTCGGTCGGCGACTCCTCGGTCAGCGCGGAGAACCGCGGCTCGTACCTCGCGTTCGCGGAGAACGGCAACGGCACCAAGCACCTCAAGGCGCTCGCCGCGGCCGGGCTCAACACCGTGCACCTGCTGCCCACCTTCGACATCGCCTCGATCCCCGAGGACCCGGCGAAGCAGCAGCGTCCCGAGGACCAGCCGGGCTGTGCCGACTTCCGCTCGGCCGCGCCCGACAGCGACAAGCAGCAGGCCTGCGTCGATGCCGCGCGTGCCAAGGACGCGTTCAACTGGGGCTACGACCCGTGGCACTGGATGGCGCCGGAGGGCTCGTACACCTCGACGGCGGCCACGGCCGACGGCGGGTCGCGGGTGGCGGAGTTCCGGACCATGGTCGGCGCCCTGCACCGCGACGGCCTGCGCGTCGTCCTGGACCAGGTCTACAACCACACCCCGGCCTCCGGTCAGGCGCCGACGAGCGTCCTGGACAAGGTCGTGCCCGGCTACTACCAGCGGCTCAACGCCAGTGGTGCGGTCGAGACCTCGACCTGCTGCCAAAACGTCGCCACCGAGCACGCAATGGCGCAGAAGGTCATGGTCGACTCGGTCGTGCTGTGGGCCAAGCAGTACAAGGTCGACGGCTTCCGGTTCGACCTCATGGGCCACCACTCCAAGGCGAACATGCTCGCCGTCCGCGCGGCCCTGGACCGGCTGACGCTGGCGAAGGACGGTGTCGACGGCAAGAGCATCTACCTGTACGGCGAGGGCTGGAACTTCGGCGAGGTGGCGAACAACGCGCGGTTCGAGCAGGCCACCCAGGGCCAGCTCGGCGGCACGCACATCGGCACCTTCTCGGACCGCCTGCGTGACGCCGTCCGCGGTGGCGGGCCCTTCGACGAGGACCCGCGCACGCAGGGCTTCGGCAGCGGCGAGGCCACCGACCCCAACGGGGACACCGGTGCCAACCCGAACGCCGACGCCCGGCTCAAGCACGACACCGACCTGGTGGAGCTGGGGCTGGCGGGCAACCTGCGCTCGTTCTCGTTCCGGCTCAACGGCTCCGGACAGGTCGCCCAGGGCAAGGACGTCGACTACAACGGCTCGCCGGCCGGGTACGCCGACCAGCCCGACGAGGTCATCTCCTACGTCGACGCCCATGACAACGAGACGCTGTTCGACAGCCTGACCTACAAGCTGCCGGTGGCGACCTCGATGGCGGACCGCGTCCGGATGAACACGCTGTCGCTGGCCACCACGGCGCTGTCGCAGACGCCGTCGTTCTGGCACGCGGGCGCCGACCTGCTGCGCAGCAAGTCGCTGGACCGCAACAGCTACGACAGCGGTGACTGGTTCAACACCCTCGACTGGACCGGCGCCGACAACGGCTTCGGCCACGGCCTGCCGCTCAAGGGCGACAACGAGGCGAAGTGGCAGTACCAGAAGCCGCTGCTGGCCAACCCGGCGCTGAAGCCGACCGCGGCCCAGGTGCAGGGTGCGAGCGCCGCGGCGCAGGACCTGCTGCGTCTGCGGTTCTCGACGCCGCTGTTCCGCCTCGGGACCGCCGACGCGATCGACGCCAAGGTGTCCTTCCCGGCGAGCGGCACCGCGGACGCCCACCCCGGCGTGATCGCGATGCGGGTGGACGACACGAAGGGTGCGGACGCCGACCCGTCGCTGCGCGGGCTGGTCGTGGTCTTCAACGCCTCGCCCGATGCGGTCTCGCAGAAGGTGCCCGGACTGGCCGGTGCCTCGCTGGCGCTGTCGCCCGTGCAGGCCGGCGGCTCCGACCCGGTCGTGAAGACGGCCACGTGGGACGCCACCGGCGGGACGGCCACCGTGCCCCCGCGGACCGTGGCGGTGTTCGTCCAGCGCTGAGTCCTCCCGGCGCGGGACCAGGGGAGGTGTGCGGCG
The DNA here is from genome assembly GCF_031456495.1 of Phycicoccus sp. 3266. Taxonomy (NCBI): domain Bacteria; kingdom Bacillati; phylum Actinomycetota; class Actinomycetes; order Micrococcales; family Intrasporangiaceae; genus Phycicoccus; species Phycicoccus sp. 3266. The sequence continues at coordinate 400,932 of NZ_JAVDUW010000002.1, forward strand.
CGACCTGCGGGTCGCGCCGCACACCTGTGTCCAGGGCCGGTCCGGCCGCGCAACCGCAGCTGGGAGGGTCCGCGCAACCGCGGCTGGGAGGGTCAGCGCTGCAGGCCGCGGACGACCTTGCGCAGCAGGGCGTTGAGCTCGACCTTCTCCCGCGGGCTCAGCACCTCGAGGGTCTTCTTCTCGCTGACGACGGCGAGCTCGAGCGCCTGCTTCCAGACCTCGCGACCCGCACGGGTGGGCCGGACGATGATCCGGCGACGGTCGAGCGGGTCGCTCTCCCGGGTGACGTAGCCGAGGTCGACGAGCCGGTCCAGGCGTGACGTCATCGCGGCCCGGGTGACGTGGCACGCCTCGGCGAGCTGCGCCGGGGTCGCCTCGTTGGGCTCGGGCTGGATGAGCAGGGTGTGCAGGGTGTCGTACTCCGGCTGGCCCACGCCGAGCTGCTCGAAGGCCGCGGTGTTGGCGCCCTTGACGTGCCGGTTGATGGCGCCGATGCGCACCATGACGCCCTCGACCTCCGGGTCGAACCCGTCGAACGTCGTCCGCCAGCGGTCGACGTGCTGGTCCACCCAGTCGCGCTCCTGCTCACCCACGCGGCCAGTGTGCCAGTGCAGCGGCCCGATCTGCATACCACCAGATAATTTGATTGCAGATAGTCAGACGTCTAACTATTATCTCGGCCATGGCCAGCGGTCTTTCATCTTCCGGCTTCCGCCTCCTCGCCACCGGGCAGGGGCTGTCCTGGTTCGGCGACGCCTTCGGGCCGATCGCCCTGGCGGTGGCCGTCGTGGCGGGCGGCGGTGGGGCGGGCAGGCTGGGGCTGGTCCTCGCGGTGACCATGACCGCCCGGCTCGCGTGCACCCTGCTCGCAGGTGTCCTCGCCGACCGGCTCGCCCCCGGGCGGATCATGGTCGTCAGCGACCTGGTCCGGGCGGCGAGCACCCTGGGCACGGCGGCCTACTTCGCAACCGGCCAGGACGGCACGGCCCTGCTCTGCGCGCTCGCCGCGGTCACCGGGGGAGCGGCGGCCTTCTTCGGGCCCGCCTTCGTGTCGCTGCGCCCGCTGCTGGTGACCGTCGAGCGGCGCCACGCGGCCAACGCGACCCTCAACGTCCTCCAGAACGCCGCGTTCATCGCCGGTCCGGCCGCCGCGGGCGTGTTCGTGGCCTGGGCGGGGGCGCCGTGGGCCTTCGCGGTCAACGCGGCCTCCTTCCTGTGCTCGGCCGCGACCGTCGCCGCCATCCGCGTGGACGCCCCGCGGGCGGAGCGCACCGGCATGGTGGCCGAGCTGAGGGAGGGCTGGCGCGAGGTGACGAGCCGCGGGTGGCTGCTGGCGGGCCTGCTCGCTGCGACGGCGTACCACGCCGCCTTCGGCGCGGTCACCGTCCTCATCGACGTCATCGCCGTACGGGACCTCGGCGGCCCCACCGCGCTCGGCTGGATCTCCGCTGCGGCCGGTCTCGGCGGCCTGCTCGGCGGCCTCCTCGCCCTGCGGGTGCACCCGAGCCGCCCGCTGCTCGTGGGCTGGCCGTGCGTGGCCCTGATGGCGCTGTATGCCGCGGCCTTCGCCTGGCCGGGCACGCTCGCGGTGGTCCTCGGCGCCGCCGTGGTGGCCTTCGGCGGGCTCATGTACTTCTCGGTCTGCTGGGACACCGCTCTGCAGGACGGCGTGCCGCACGCCGTGCTCGCGCGGGTCTCGTCGTGGGACATCCTCACGTCGTTCGTCGCCATCCCGGCCGGGAACGCGCTCGCCGGCCCGCTCGCGCACGCGTTCGGCACCGGCCGCGTCATCGTGACGGGCGCGGTCGTGATGGCCGCCGCCTCGCTCGCGCCGGTGCTCGTGCGCAGCTCGCGCGACCTGCGCCGGGGCGGCGCGGTGTCCTCGACGGCCGGCCCCGTGCCCGACGAGGTCGCCACCCCGGTCGGGGCGTGAGCCGCCTCAGGCCTGCGCGGCGGCCTTGGCGTCGAGCAGGTCCTGGACGGCCCTGGGCAGCGTGGTCTCGAAGTCGTGCAGGGTGGCCCACGTCGGCGTGACCCGGATCTGGACCATCGAGTCGTAGAGCGCGCGCACTCCCGCCTCCCACTGCTCGAGCTGGTCGGCCGGCACGGCCTTGGGGGCTGCCTCGACGTAGCCGTCGGGGATCCCCTCGATCGTCGTGAGCTCGGCCGTCCCGCGCAGGAGCAGGACACGCGGCGGCATACCGGCGGTGTCGATGGTGAGGGCCACCCGCGGGTCCGCGGCCAGCGCCCTCACCTTCGCCGACCCCGGCACGGTCCAGATGTCCACCTGCGTGCCGTTCCACAGGAACCCGATCGGCACGACGCGGGGTGCGCCGTCCAGGCCCGTGTAGGCGAACCGCACGAGGTGCGGTCCGGTGAGCAGCTCCTGGGCGATGGGCCTGGCGAGGACGGCTTCGACCTGGTCGGCGTTCACGGCATCTCCTTCGGTGGGGCACCCCGGGCGCGGGGTGCTGTCAGGCCTGGGACGGAACGGCCGTCGTGTCCTCGACATCGACGCGGCGCGACCGCCGCCAGGCGGGCAGGAAGCAGACGACGCCCAGCGTGCTGACGACGCCGGCGACCACCATGGCCGTCGCGATGGAGGTGTGGGCGGCGAGCACGCCCAGGAGCGGCCCGGCGACGGCGCCACCGGCCTGCATGGCCAGCGAGCTCATCGACAGGATGGTCGCGCGGTTGCGCGAGCTGGCCTCGCGGTGCAGGAGCCCGGAGTATGCCGGGCTCGCCGCGCCGTGCAGCGTGTACGTCACGAGGTAGGCCGCGACCAGGGCGACCGGGCCGAAGACGAGGCCCATGCACAGGGCGCCGAGGCCGTTGAGGACGCGCCCCAGGGCCGCGGCCGGCAGCAGGCCCAGGCGGTCGGCGGCACGCCCGCCGAGCCACGAGCCCACGGAGAACAGGGTCCACCCACCGGCCGCCGCCGGTCCCATCCAGGCGCCGGCGCGCGCCTCGGACCCGAGCAGCTCGGACAGGCGGAGCGGCATGAACGTCTCGTAGGCCGTCATGCCCGTCACCCAGAACACCTCGACGAGCACCAGGCCCAGCAGGGCGCGGTTGCGGCCCAGCAGGCGCAGGCCGTCGCGCACGACCATCGGCGTCTCGCGCACGGACGAGCCGAGCCGGGCGCGGAGTCGGGCGTCGCTGCGCGGGTTCTCGCGCAGGAGGACGGCCGTCGCCACCAGGTGGACGACGCAGAGGGTCACGAAGACCTGGATCGGCAGCAGCAGGGCGCTGGACCCGTGGAACGGGTGCCACGCCACGAGCCCGCCGGACACCAGGGCGCCACCGCCGAGTCCGACACCGACGAGGACCCCCTGCGCCGACATGGCGCGGTGGACGTCGGCGCCGGGCTCCCGGTCGTGGACGGTGTCGACGTACCAGGCCTCGAGCGGGCCGGAGTCCAGCGCGCGGTAGACGCCCATGAGGCCGGCGGCCAGGGCGAACTGCCAGAACGAGTGGGCGAAGAGGTAGGCGAGGCCGGCGAGGACGTTGACGACGCCCGCGACCAGCAGCACCGGCTTGCGGCCGAGGACGTCGGCGAACCCGCTCGTCGGCAGCTCGAGCAGGAAGACCATGATCCCCTGGGCGGTCATGTAGAGCGTGATCTGCTCGACCGAGAGACCGCGCTCGCGGGCGATGAGGGCGAACAGGCCCACGACGAAGCCCACGGGCAGCCAGCGCGTGGTGGACAGCACGAGGAAGACGCGGCGGGCGCCCCTGGGGGAGAGGGTCGTCGTCATGGCCGGTCCTCCCGGGAGCGCGGCGCACGGTCGAGGTCGAGCGGGTAGAGCGCGCTGTAGACGGCGAGCCTGCGGGCGTTCGGGTTGCCCTGGCCGACGCGGCGGTAGCGGATGAGCAGCTCGTCGAGCTCGGCCTTGAGCTGCTCGACCTGCTCGGCCGTGGCGACGATGAACGAGTCGCTCATGCCGGCGGCGTCGCGCCACGGCATCGGCCAGTCGGCCTCGACGTCGAGCCAGCGCTCGAACTGCTCGGTGAAGTGGCGGAGGTAGTCGCGGACCAGCCAGTTGAGGGCCGTCTCGGAGTCCTCGTCGCCCTCGAAGTCGCTGGGGTCCCAGGTGTGGAAGTCGGTGGCCGCCCGCCACAGCCGGCGCTTGCCCTCGCCCTCGCCGCTGTCCTCGACGAGCCCGACGGACTCCAGCTTGCGCAGGTGGTAGGACGTGGCGCCCGAGTTGGTGCCGAGCCGGGTGGCGAGGTCGGTGGCCGTGGCGGGGCCGCCCACGCGCAGGGCGCCCAGGAGGCGGGCGCGCAGGGGGTGGGCGAGGACCTTCACGGCCGCGGCGTCGAGCCGCAGGCCGGTCATGTCGCCGATGTGCTCGCGGGGAGTGGATGAGGCCATGTGTGCACAATACCTTTGCACAGTCTGTTTGCACAAGAAGTGTGCACGGAGAGTGTGTACCGTCATCCGTGCAGGTCAGGGGCGGTTTTCCGTGCCAGTCTGGGCAATTTGGGCCTGCTGCCTCGCACCCCTAAACTTGAGAACTGTTGTGTCGTGCGCCCTCGCGGGCGACCAGCCAGCGCCCCGGGCGCCCACGGCATACGCACCATCCGAACCGTTGTAAAGGCACAGAACTTTGCGCACCTTCACCCCGAAGCCGGCCGAGGTCACTCGCACCTGGCACGTCATCGATGCCACGGACGTCGTCCTGGGTCGCCTGGCGAGCCAGACCGCGATCCTCCTGCGCGGCAAGCACAAGCCCACCTTCGCCCCCCACGTCGACGGTGGTGACTTCGTCATCATCATCAACGCCGACAAGGTCGCCCTCACCGGCGCCAAGCTCGAGCAGAAGAAGGCGTACCGCCACTCCGGCTTCCCGGGCGGCCTGAAGAGCACCTCGTACACCGAGCTGCTCGCCAAGAGCCCCGAGAAGGCGATCGAGAAGGCCGTCCGCGGCATGATCCCCAAGACCACCTTGGGCCGCCAGCAGCTGACCAAGCTCAAGGTCTACGCCGGCGCCGAGCACCCGCACGCCGCCCAGAAGCCCGTCCCGTTCGAGATCTCCCAGGTCTCCCAGTAAGGAACATCGTGACCGAGAACATCAACGACCAGGTCCTCGAGAGCGACGAGCCCGAGCTGACCGAGTACACCTCCGAGTCCGAGGGCCCCGTCTCCGGCGAGTCGACCCGTCGTCCGTCCGCTTCCGCCCCCGGCGGTGCCACCGGCCGTCGCAAGCAGGCCATCGCCCGTGTGCGCATCGTCCCCGGCACCGGTGAGTGGAAGATCAACGGCCGCTCGCTCGAGGACTACTTCCCGAACAAGGTCCACCAGCAGATCGTCAACGAGCCGCTCAAGGTGCTCGAGCTCGACGGTGCGTACGACGTGCTCGTGCGCGTGCACGGCGGTGGCCCCTCGGGCCAGGCCGGTGCCGTCCGCCTCGGCGTGGCGCGCTCGCTCAACGGCGTCGACGAGGAGCTCAACCGTCCGGCGCTGAAGAAGGCCGGCTTCCTGACCCGCGACGCCCGCGTCCCGGAGCGCAAGAAGGCCGGTCTCAAGAAGGCCCGCAAGGCCCCGCAGTACAGCAAGCGCTGATCCCGGCTCCTGCCAGGCAGCACCGCCCGGAGGCGGCACCCGGTTCCACCCGGGTGCCGCCTCCGGCGCGTTGGGGGTAGTTTCGCTAGGCGCCTCCCGCCGCCCGCGGGACCGTCGCGCCCGCGTATGCCGCGAGCGCACGTTCGACGAAAGGTTTCCTCTCCATGGCACGACTGTTCGGGACCGACGGGGTCCGAGGGCTGGCCAACGTCGACATCACGGCCGAGCTGGCCCTGGGGCTGAGCGTCGCCGCGGCGCACGTGCTGGGGCGCGAGGCGCGCGAGGACGGCCGCCGCCCCAAGGCCGTGGTCGGCCGCGACCCGCGCGCGTCGGGCGAGTTCCTGAGCTCGGCCGTGGTCGCCGGCCTCGCCTCCGCCGGGGTCGACGTGCACGACGTGGGGGTGCTGCCGACGCCGGCCGTCGCCTTCCTCACCGCCGACATGGACGCGCACTTCGGCGTGATGCTCTCGGCCTCGCACAACCCCATGCCCGACAACGGCATCAAGTTCTTCGCCGCGGGCGGCCACAAGCTGCCCGACGCCGTCGAGGACGAGATCGCGGCGAGCGTGGACCGCGACGGGGAGCGTCCCACCGGCGCCTCCGTCGGTCGCGTGCACCAGAACCGCGCCGGTCAGGCGCGCTACGTCGCGCACCTGCTCGAGGCGCTGCCGCACCGGCTCGACGGCCTCAAGGTCGTCATCGACGGTGCCCACGGCGCGGCCTCGGCCGTCTCGCCCGAGGTGTTCCGGCTCGCCGGCGCCGAGGTGGTCGAGATCGGCACCGAGCCCGACGGCCTCAACATCAACGACGGCTACGGCTCGACCGACCTCGACCACCTCAAGGCGGCCGTCGTCGCCAAGGGGGCCGACCTCGGCATCGCGCACGACGGCGACGCCGACCGCTGCCTGGCCGTCGACGCCACCGGCACCGAGGTCGACGGTGACCAGATCATGGCGATCCTCGCGATCGCCCTGCGGTCCCGGGGCGCCCTCGCCAAGGACACCCTCGTGGCCACGGTCATGAGCAACCTGGGCCTGCTCCAGGCGATGGAGCGTGAGGGCATCACCGTGCGCCAGACCGGGGTGGGGGACCGCTACGTGCTCGAGGACATGCGGGCGGGCGGGTACACCCTCGGTGGCGAGCAGAGCGGCCACGTCATCTTCCTCGACCACGGCACGACCGGCGACGGCGTCCTCACCGGCCTCATGCTCGCAGCCCGGGTCGCCGAGACCGGCAAGAGCCTGGCCGAGCTCGCCACCGTCATGCGTCGGCTGCCGCAGGTGCTGGTCAACGTCAAGGGCGTCGACAAGTCCCGCGTGGAGTCCGACGAAGAGCTCCAGCAGGCCGTCAAGGCCGAGGAGGAGGCGCTGGCCGGTACCGGGCGCGTGCTGCTGCGCAAGTCCGGGACCGAGCCGGTCGTCCGGGTCATGGTCGAGGCCACCGAGGAGGAGCAGGCGGCAGCCGTGGCCGACCGCCTCGTCGCGGTGGTCCGGGAGCGCCTCTCGCTCTGACCCGTCCGGTCAGGCGTCGGCGGGAACGAGCCCGGCGATGTGGCGCGCGATCTCCAGGGCGCTGGTGGCCGCGGGCGACGGGGCGTTGAGGACGTGCACGACGTTGCCCGAGCGCTCGATGAGGAAGTCGTCGACCAGGGTGCCGTCGGGCTTCATCGCCTGCGCGCGCACCCCGGCAGCCGTGGGCACGAGGTCCTCGTCGCGGACCTCGGGCACGAGCCGGCGCAGGCTCTCGCCGAACTGGTGCCGTGAGGCCGAGCGCAGCATCTCGCGGGCGCCCTCCCGGTAGTAGCGCCGGGCCAGCCGCCAGAACCCGGGGTAGGCCAGCGTCTGCCGCAGCTCGCCGGGGACGACCGTCCCCCAGGTGTAGCCCTCGCGGGCGAACGCGAGGACGGCGTTGGGCCCGGCATGGACGTGCCCGTCCACCCCGCGCGTCAGGTGCACGCCGAGGAACGGGAACGACGGGTCGGGCACCGGGTAGATCAGGTTGCGCACGAGGTGGGTGGCTCCGGGGGCCAGCTCGTAGTACTCGCCACGGAACGGGATGACCTGGGCCGACGGGTGGTGGCCCAGACGGCGGGCGACCACGTCGCAGTGCAGCCCGGCGCACGCCACGACGGCATCTGCCTCGAGGTCGCCGCGGGTGGTGCGCACGACCGTCACGGAGCCACGCTGGACCGAGGACAGCACCTCGGCCCCGAGGACCAGGGCGGCCCCCCGCGACTCGAGCCGGCGGACGAGGGCCTGGCACACGGCGCCGTAGTCGATGATCCCCGTCGCGGGGATCCGCAGGGCGGCGACGCACTGCACGTGCGGCTCGATCTCCCGCGCCTGCTCGGGCGTGAGCTCCTCGACGACCAGGCCGTTCGCCCGGCCGCGGTCACGCAGGCGGGCCAGCCCGGCCAGCTCACGCCCCTGCGTCGCGACCACGAGCTTGCCGCAGACCTCGTGGGGGATGCCCTCCTCGCGGGCGAGCTCGATCATCGACTGCGAGCCGGCCCGGCACATGAGCGCCTTCTGCGACCCCGGTGCGTAGTAGAGCCCCGAGTGGATGACGCCACTGTTGCGCCCGGTCTGGTGGGCGGCCCACGTCGGCTCCTTCTCCACGACGGTGACCTCGGTGCCGGGTTCGCGCGACAGCCGCTCGGCGACCGCGAGCCCGACGATCCCACCACCGATGACGATGACCCTGCGTGCGGACATGGCGCCAGCGTATGCCGCGGTGCCGGTGCGTCGGGTCCGGCAGGTGGTGGAGCCGGCAGTGGCCGGCAAGGCGTCCGGCTGGTGGGTCCGCGGGGTGGGACGGCTGGGCTGGTGGTCCCGGATCCGATTGGTGGTCCCGGATCCGGCAGCCGGACGGGCGCGTGGTGGGATGGGCTCGACGACGCACCCGAGCCGGAGGACCTCCATGCCGTACGAAGCCCTGACCTCGACCCTCTACACGACCGCGGCGACCGCCAAGGGCGGACGCGGTGGGCGCGTGCGCAGCGAGGACGGGGTGCTCGACCTCGAGCTCGGCAAGCCCGGCTCCAAGGCGAACCCCAAGGCGAACCCCGAGACGCTGTTCGCCGCGGGCTACTCCGCGTGCTTCGGCAACGCGATCCTGTCGATCGGCCAGGCGCAGGGCCTGGACCTGTCGGAGTCCACGGTGACCGCGCAGGTCAGCCTGGGCAACACCGAGACGGGCGTCGGGCTGGCCGTGGCGATCACCGCGCACCTGCCGGGGCTGGACCCCGAGGTGGCGCAGAAGGTCGTCGAGGCGGCGCACGAGCGGTGCCCGTACTCCAAGGCGACCCGCGGCAACATCGACGTCACCGTCAGCGTCGGCTGACCCACGAAACGCCACCGCCCCGGGCGCGCGCTGTTGCGCGCGGCCGGGGCGGTGTGGTCGTCGGCCTCAGGCCAGCTGCTGCAGCAGCCCGCTGTCGACGTCGTAGAGGAAGCCGCCAACGGCGACCGAGTCGGGGACGAGCGGGTGGGTCCGCACGGCGCGCACGTCCTGGAGCAGGGCGGCCCGCTGGTCGGTCACCACGTTGAACTGCTGCCACGAGGCGTCCTGCCCGGCGGAGGCGCCCACGCGCTCGCGGAGCTCGGCCTCGCTGTTGGAGGCCATGGCGCACCGGGTGTGCGGGACGACGAGGACGCGCTTGACGTTCAGCAGGTGCACCCCGAGGACGATCGCCTCGAGGGCCGCCGCTGTGACGCGGCCGCCGGGGTTGCGGAAGATCTTGGCGTCGCCCGGCTTGAGGCCGACGAGCCGCAGCGGGTCGATCCGCGAGTCCATGCACGTCACGATGGCGACGCCCGCGTGCGCGATGCCGTCGAAGCCGCCCGTGGCGAACTCGGTCTCGGCGTACGTGCGGTTCGCCTCGAGAAGGTCGTCGAAGCCCGGTGCGACGGTAGGCGATCCGGTTCCAGCGTCGGTCACAGCAGCACTCTCCTTGGTCGTCGAGGTGGGGTGGTGGTGAGGGTCGTGGTCGGTCGTCGGGGTCGTCCTGCGCCCGCCCTCGTCAGAGCAGGCCGGGGCGCTTCGGGATGGACATGGCCATCGGCTTGGTCGTCGTGGCGAAGAAGTCGTTGCCCTTGTCATCGACGACGACGAAGGCGGGGAAGTCCTCGACCTCGATCTTCCAGACGGCCTCCATGCCGAGCTCGGGGTACTCGAGCACCTCGACGCTCTTGATGCAGTCCTGGGCCAGGCGCGCGGCGGGGCCGCCGATCGAGCCGAGGTAGAACCCTCCGTGGGCGGCGCACGCGTCGGTGACCTGCTTGCTGCGGTTGCCCTTGGCCAGCATCACCATCGAGCCGCCGGCGGCCTGGAACTGCTCGACGTAGGAGTCCATCCGGCCGGCGGTCGTGGGCCCGAAGGAGCCACTGGCATACCCCTCCGGCGTCTTGGCCGGGCCCGCGTAGTAGACGGCGTGGTCCTTGAGGTACTGCGGCATGCCCTCGCCCGCGTCGAGGCGCTCCTTGATCTTCGCGTGCGCGATGTCGCGCGCCACGACGAGCGGTCCGGTGAGGGACAGCCGCGTCTTGACGGGGTACTTGGTCAGCTCGGCGAGGATCTCGTCCATGGGCCGGTTGAGGTCGATGCGGACGACGTCGTCCTCGCCCTCGAGGTGCTCCTCGGTCGTCTCGGGGAGGAACCGGGCCGGGTCCCTCTCCAGCACCTCGATGAAGACGCCCTCCGGGGTGATCTTGCCGAGGGCCTGGCGGTCGGCCGAGCAGGAGACCGCGATCGCGACGGGCAGCGAGGCGCCGTGGCGGGGGAGGCGCACGACGCGGACGTCGTGGCAGAAGTACTTGCCGCCGAACTGGGCGCCGATGCCGAAGTTGCGGGTCAGCTCGAGCACCTGCTCCTCGAGCTCGGTGTCGCGGAACCCGTGGGCCGCCATCGACCCCGAGGTGGGGAGGTCGTCGAGGTACTTGGCCGAGGCGTACTTGGCCGTCTTGAGCGCGAACTCGGCGCTGGTGCCGCCGATGACGATGGCCAGGTGGTACGGCGGGCAGGCGGCGGTGCCGAGCGAGCGCAGCTTCTCGTCGAGGAAGGCGAGCATGCGCTCGGGGTTCAGGATCGCCTTGGTCTCCTGGTAGAGGAACGACTTGTTCGCCGAACCGCCGCCCTTGGCCATGAAGAGGAACTTGTATGCCGTCTCGTGGCCGGCCGCGGTGTCGGCGTAGAGCTCGATCTGGGCCGGGAGGTTGGAGCCGGTGTTCTTCTCCTCCCAGCTCGTGATCGGAGCCATCTGCGAGTAGCGCAGGTTGAGCCGCGTGTAGGCGTCGAGGACGCCCTGGCTGATGGCGCGCTCGTCGGTGCCCTCGGTGAGGACGTGCTGGCCGCGCTTGCCCATGACGATCGCGGTGCCGGTGTCCTGGCACATCGGCAGCACGCCGCCGGCGGCGATGTTGGCGTTCTTGAGCAGGTCGAGAGCGACGAACTTGTCGTTGTTGCTCGCGTCGGGGTCGTCGACGATCCGGCGCAGCTGGGCCAGGTGGGCGGGGCGCAGGTAGTGCGCGATGTCGTGCATCGCGGTCTCGGTCAGCAGGCGCAGCGCCTCGGGCTCGACCTGCAGGAACGTGCGGCCGCCGGGGCCCTCGACCGTGCTGACGCCCTCGGTGGTGAGCAGGCGGTACTCGGTGCGGTCCTCGCCGATCGGCAGCAGGTCGACGTACTCGAGGCCGGGCGTCGGGTCCTTCGGCTCGGTCCCGGCGGTCACGGGTGCTGCGTCGGTGTCGGTCTGGGCCATGGTCTGCTCGGTGCTCCTTCGTCGTCGCGTGCGGCCGTGGCCGCGCGGGTCACAGCTCGTCGAGGCTGGGCGCGTACGCCCCGGCCCGTCCGACCGTCACACCGCTGGTGGCCTCGCCGCGCTCCACGGCGGGCCGCACGTCCTCCAGTGTCGCGCGCCGCAGCCGCTCGCGGGCACCGGGGTCCCCGAGCAGCCCGGCGACCACCAGCCCGGACACCAGGCCGGCCATGAAGGAGTCGCCGGCGCCCACGGTGTCGACGACGCGCTCGGCCACCGCCGGCACGCGCTCCACGTCCTCGCCCGACGCGACCCGGTAGGCCACGCCGTCGGGCCCCAGCGTCACCAGGGCGAGCAGGGCACCGAGGGAGACCCAGTGCGCCATCACCTCCTCGGGGGTGCGCCCGGGGTAGAGCAGCTCGAGGTCGTCCTCGCTCGCCTTGACGACGTCGCTGAGGGCGACGAGCTCCTCGACCCGCACCCGGACCGCGTCGAGGCCGCCCATGATGCTGGGCCGGATGTTCGGGTCGTAGGAAGTGGTGCCGACCTCACGGACCGCGCGCATCAGCTCGGTGACCGTGGCCGCGCCCGGCTCGAGGACGGTGCCGATCGAGCCGGTGTGCAGGTGGCCGGTGCCCCGGGGGAGGGGGACGGACGGGAGGTTCCAGTGCAGGTCGAACTCGTAGGTCGCCGCGCCCGTCGCGTCGAGCGTCGCCACCGCCGTGGACGTGCGGTCCTCGCCGTAGCTCTCGGGCAGGACCGTCACGCCGTGGCGGCGCAGGTGGGCAGCGATGCGTTCGCCCCGCTCGTCGTGGCCGAGCCAGCAGGCGAAGTCGACGGGGTGGTCGAGCCGGGCGAGGCCGACGGCGACGTTGGCGGGGCTGCCGCCGACGTGCTCGACCGGCTCCCCGCTGCCGTCGACCACGATGTCGACGAGGGCCTCCCCGACGACCAGCAGGCGCGGGTTCATGCCCGACCTGCCGCGGCACCCTCGAAGTCGATGGCGGAGTAGGCGCGCAGCTTCGCGAGCTGGTGGTGGCTCTCGATGATGCGGATCGTGCCGGACTTCGACCGCATGACCAGCGAGTGGGTGGTCATCCCACCCGCGCGGTAGCGGACGCCCCGGAGCAGCTCTCCGTCGGTGATGCCGGTGGCGACGAAGAAGCAGTTCTCGCCGCTGACCAGGTCGTCGGTGGACAGCACGCGGTCGAGGTCGTGCCCCGCGTCGACCGCCCGCTGGCGCTCCTCGTCGTCCGTGGGCCACAGCCGGCCCTGGATGACGCCGCCGAGGCACTTGATGGCGCAGGCGGTGATGATGCCCTCCGGCGTGCCGCCGATGCCGAGCAGGAGGTCGATGCCGGTGTCGTCGCGGGCGGCCATGATCGCGCCCGCGACGTCGCCGTCGGAGATGAACCGCAGGCGGGCGCCGGCCTCGCGCACCTCCTGCGCGAGCTTCTCGTGGCGGGGCCGGTCGAGCATGACGACCGTGACGTCCTCGACGCCCTCCTTCTTGGCGCGGGCGATGCGCTTGACGTTCTCGGCGACGGGCAGCCGGATGTCGACGACGTCCGCCGCCTCGGGACCCGTGACGAGCTTGTCCATGTAGAAGACCGCGCTGGGGTCGTACATCGCGCCCCGCTCGGCGACCGCGAGCACGGAGACTGCGTTCGACTGGCCCTTCGCGGTGAGCGTGGTGCCGTCGATGGGGTCGACCGCGACGTCGCACTCGGGGCCGTTCCCGTCGCCGACCTCCTCGCCGTTGAACAGCATGGGCGCGTCGTCCTTCTCGCCCTCGCCGATGACGACGACGCCCTTCATCGACACGGTCGAGATCAGGGTGCGCATGGCCTCCACGGCCGCGCCGTCGGCGCCGTTCTTGTCACCCCGCCCCACCCACCGGCCGGCGGCCATGGCGGCGGCCTCGGTGACCCGGACCAGCTCGAGGGCGAGGTTCCGGTCCGGCGCCTCCCCACCCACACGAAGGGACGAGGGCAGGTGCTGCTCGGACATGCATCGATCCTTCACGCGGCGTCGGGGAAGTGCCACCGAGCCTATCGGTGCGCGGGGGCGGTTGGCGCCGGGCGGTCCCCGTCAGGGACGATGGTGCCGTGAGCACCCCCGCCCCCCGCAGTTCCTACGCCAACGGGTCCGTGGCGAACATGATCCGGTCGATGCTCGTCGTGGGCGCGATCGTCGCGGTGCTCATCGCGGTCGTGCCGCGGGTCAACCAGGTCAGCCAGCCCCCGGTCGACGTGTCCTCGGTGGCGACGCAGGTTGCTGCGGACACGAAGTGGCCGATCGAGGCGCCACTGGGGCTGCCCGACGGCTGGAAGGCGACGAGCGTCCGCTACGTCCGCTCGACCGACGGCCTGATGACCTGGCACGCCGGGTACCAGTCGCCCACCGGCAACTACGTCGCCATCGAGCAGACCAAGGACGCCACGGCCGGCTGGCTGGCGGCGCAGACGAACCGTGCCCGGGAGACGGGGCAGACCCAGGCCGGCGGCCTCACCTGGGGCACCTACGTGCGCAGCGGCAAGGTGCAGAACAGCCTGGTGCACAAGGCTGAGTCCCCCGGGCAGCTCACGACCATCGTGACCGGCACGGGCACGTTCGACGAGCTGTCGACCTTCGCCGAGGCCCTCCAGCCGGTCTCCGGCCAGGGCTGACGCGCCGCGGCGGCAGGTCAGTCGCCGGCGCGCTCCTCGTCGGCCTCGGCGAGCGCGGACTCCGCACCGTCGAGCCAGGTGCTGCAGTGCGCGGCCAGGGCCTCGCCCCGGCGCCAGAGCCGCATGCTCTCCTCGAGCCCGCTCTGCCCGCCCTCGAGCTGGGCGACGATCGAGATCAGCTCGTCGCGGGCGTCCTCGTAGGACAGCCCGGCGACGTCGGGGAACTCTGCCTGCGTCGAGGTGTCGTCCGCCGGTGCTGCTGCCTTCTCGCTCCTGGCCATGGCGGCAACCCTAGGACAGCCCGGCGACGCGGACGCCGAAGTCCCCTCGCGCCACCCGCACGCGCAGCAGCTCGTCGACCTCGAGCTCGGCCTGGTCGAGCACCACACGGCCGTCACTGTGCTGCACCACGGCATACCCCCGCTCGAGGGTGGACTGCGGCGAGAGTGCCCGCACCTGGGCCCGGAGGTGACCGACCTGGTCGCTCGCCCGGTGCACGGCCGCGAGGACCCGGCGGCGCGCGCGGTCGCGCAGCGCGTCGAGCTCGCGGCGGCGCACCTCGAGCATGGCGGACGGGTCCGCCATCACCGGCCGCGAGCGGACCGCGACGAGGTGCCGGCGCTCGGCCTCGACGCGCCGGCGCAGGGCGCCACGGGCGCGCTCGGCCGCCTGCCTGACGCCCTCGCGCTCGGCGTGCGCGTCGGGGACCACCCGCTTGCCGGCGTCGGTGGGGGTCGAGGCCCGCCAGTCGGCGACGTGGTCGAGCAGCGGGGTGTCGACGTCGTGGCCGATCGCGGAGACGACCGGGGTGCGGGCGGCGGCGACGGCGCGGACCAGCGCCTCGTTGCTGAACGGCAGGAGGTCCTCGACCGACCCGCCGCCGCGGGCGATGACGACGACGTCGACCTCCGGGTCGGCGTCCAGCTCGGCCAGGGCCGCCGTGACCTCCTGGACGGCGGTGGGGCCCTGGACGGCGACCTCGCGGATCGCGAACCGGACCGAGGGCCAGCGGCGCCGGGCGTTCTCGACGACGTCCTTCTCGGCGGCGCTCGCCCGCCCGCACACGAGCCCGACGGTCCGGGGGAGGAAGGGCAGCGGCTTCTTGCGGTCGGGGTCGAAGACGCCCTCGGACGCCAGCAGCTGCTTGAGGTGTTCGACCCGGGCGAGCAGCTCGCCGACGCCGACCGGCCGGATCTGTCGGGCGTCGAGCATCAGCGAGCCGCGCTGGGTCCAGAACACCGGCTTGGCCTGCAGCACGACCCGGGCGCCCTGGCTGAGCGGCGTCGGCATGGCGTCGAGCGCGTTGACCTGGATGGCCACCGAGAGGGACATGTCGACGTCCGGGTCGCGGAGGGTGAGGTATGCCGTGCGCGCGCCGGGACGGCGGGTGAGCTGGACGACCTGCCCCTCGACCCACAGGACCGACATCTTCTCGACGTACTCGGCGATCTTCATGCTGAGCAGGCGCACCGGCCACGGCTGCTCGGGGGAGGTGTCGGCGGCACGGTCCGGCAGCGGGGCGCGCTGGGCGGGGCTGCTCACGCTGCCAACTCTAGGAGGCGGCGGCGACGCCGCTCGGCAGGTACGCGGGAGAGGGGCAGCGGGTCACCGGGTCTGGCGCCGCCGGCGGGCCCGGATCATGGCCCGCTGGAGCCGGGCCGGGTCGACGGCCGGGGGCAGTGGTGTCGCCCCGGGGGGTCGGCACCCGTCGAGGAAGAGCAGCGCGTGGCGCCGCCAGGCGTCCGGGGCGTCGTCGCGGGTCGTCTCGATGATGCCGGCCAGGGCGAAGGACAGCACCGGCAGGTCGTCCACGCTGAAGTCGGCTCGCAGGACCCGCGCGTCCTTCGCACGGTCGAGCACGGCGAGGACGGTCTCGAAGCTCGGCGGGACGGTGTCGCCGCTGCGGTGCCGGACGGGGGCTGCCGCCTGCACGAGGTGGGCGAAGCCCAGGTTCTCCGCCGCCAGCTCCCCGACACCCAGCACGAGCGAGGCGAAGGCCGCCCAGGGGTCGGGTTCGGCGAGGGCCTGCTCCGCGTTGCGCCGGTAGCGCTCGAGCACGTCGTCGAAGGCCGCCGCGATGAGGCTGTCGCGGTCGGGGAACCGGCGGTAGAGGGTCGCGATACCCACCTCGGCGCGCTCGGCCACCCGCGTCAGCGGGGCTGCCACCCCCTCCTCGCCGAACACCTGCTGGGCCGCCGCCACGATCTTGGCGCGGTTCCCCGCCGCGTCCGCGCGCAGCCGACGGTCCCCACACCCCGGCCCGGACGACGACACGCGTCCCAGTCTAAGTGGAATAGGAACTCCACATGCGGTGTTGTCGCGTCCACAAGAGTGGAGGGGTGTCTCCACTTGTCCGAGAGGAGATCGCTGTGAACGTCGTGGTGTGGATCGTGCAGGTGGTCCTGGCCCTGCTCTTCGCCTTCGTGGGTCTCGGCAAGCTGGCGCGGCCCAAGGAGGACCTGCGCGAGCGGATGGGCTGGGTGGACGACTTCTCGCAGGGGACCATCCGCCTCATCGGGGCCGCGGAGGTGCTGGGCGCGCTGGGGCTGGTCCTGCCGGCCGCGACCGGGGTGGCCACCTGGCTCACGCCGACGGCGGCCGTGGGGCTGGTCGTGGTCATGCTCGGCGCCGTCGCGACGCACCTGCGACGGCGCGAGCCGCAGGTGCTGCCGGTCAACGTGGTGCTGGGCCTGCTCGCGGCCTTCGTGGCCTGGCAGCGGTTCGGGCCGCACGCGCTCTGACCTGCCCGTCGAGGGCGGCCCGGTCACGGGCAGTTCTCCGAGGTCGGGGCGCTCAACCTACGATGGAGGCATGAGCGAACCGACCAAGCGAGTGCTGCTGGCCGCCCCGCGGGGATACTGCGCGGGCGTCGACCGGGCCGTCGTCACGGTCGAGAAGGCGCTCGAGCTGTACGGGCCGCCCGTCTACGTCCGCAAGCAGATCGTGCACAACAAGCACGTGGTCTCGACGCTGGAGAAGCGGGGAGCGGTGTTCGTGGAGGAGACCGACGAGGTGCCCGAGGGCGCCACGGTCATCTTCTCCGCGCACGGCGTGGCGCCGGTCGTCCACGAGGAGGCCAAGGCGCTCAGCCTGCGCACGATCGACGCGACCTGCCCGCTGGTCACCAAGGTGCACCGCGAGGCCGTCCGGTTCGCCGACGCGGACTTCGACATCCTGCTCATCGGCCACGAGGGGCACGAGGAGGTCGTCGGGACGTCGGGTGAGGCTCCCGAGCACATCACGCTCGTGGACGGCCCGGACGACGTCGCCAACGTGACCGTCCGCGACCCGGAGAAGGTGGTCTGGCTGTCGCAGACCACGCTGTCCGTGGACGAGACCATGGAGACCGTCCGCAGGCTCCGCGAGCGGTTCCCGGCGTTGCAGGACCCGCCCAGCGACGACATCTGCTACGCCACGCAGAACCGCCAGCTGGCCGTGAAGCAGATGGCGCCCGACTGCGACCTGATGATCGTCGTCGGCTCGCGCAACTCCTCGAACTCGGTGCGCCTGGTCGAGGTGGCGCTCGAGCACGGGTCCCGGGCAGGGCACCTGGTGGACTACGCCGAGGAGATCGACGAGGCGTGGCTCGACGGGGTCACCACGGTGGGCGTCACGTCGGGCGCCTCGGTGCCCGAGGTCCTCGTCCGCGACGTGCTGACCTACCTGGCCGAGCGGGGCTACGCCGACGTGCAGCCCGTCGTTGCGGCCGAGGAGAGCCTTCTCTTCGCGCTGCCCAACGAGATCCGCCGTGACCTCAAGGCCAACGGCATGAGCGACAAGATGCGCCACGACGGCGCGTTCGAGGAGGCCGGCTCGCTCCACTGAGCCCTCCTGCCGGTCCGCCGGGCTCCTGACCCGACCGGCACCCCGGGACCGGCACCCCGGGACCGGCACCCCGGGACCGGCACCCCGGGACCGGCACCCCGGGGCCCGGTCCGAGGACAGGGGCGGCGACTCGGCGCCAAGTGCCACGGCCGGGGACCTCCACGCCGGTACCGTCGGACCATGATGGGGTTGGCGGACGCCCGCACGAGGATGACGAGGCGCCTCGTCGCGCGGGCGACCGGTGGGGGACCGGTGGACCTGAGCACGCTCGAAGCCGTCCCGCGCCGCCTGCTGCGCCCCTTGCGCCGCACCGGTCTCGACCCCGTTCCCCGGCTCGGGCGCACCGCGCCGGAGCCGGTCCACCGCCTCGCGCACATGTTCGGCATGAACATCTGGCTCGTCTCCGGCCACGCCGAGGCCAAGGCCGTCCTCGCCGACCAGGCGAGCTTCAGCAACGACATCCGGCCCTACGTCGGGCTGGCCGGCTCCCGGGTCGCAGGCCTGGGGTTCACCGACCCGCCCGAGCACACGCGGCTGCGCTCGCTGCTCACGCCGGAGTTCACCATGCGCCGCATCGAGCGGCTGGCGCCGCGCGTGGCGGCGATCGTCGACGACCAGCTCGACGCGATGGCCGCCGACGGCCCGGTCGTCGACCTCGTCGAGCGGTTCGCCTTCCCCGTCCCGTTCCTGGTCATCTGCGAGCTGCTCGGGCTTCCCGCCGAGGACCGCGAGCGCTTCCGCGCGCTGAGCCACGCGCGGTTCGACGTCACCTCCGGTGGGTCGGGTGCCTTCGGTGCCATCTCCGAGAGCCAGGAGTTCCTGCTGGAGGCCACGCGACGCCAGCGCCGGGAGCCGGGCGACGGCCTGCTCGGCCGGGTCATCGCCGCCCTCGGCGACGACGTCTCGGACGAGGAGATCGCCGGCCTCGCCGACGGCGTCTTCACCGGCGGGTACGAGACCACTGCCAGCATGCTGGCCCTCGGCTCCCTCGTGCTGCTGCGCGACCGCCAGCACTTCGACCTCGTCCGCGACGACGACGGCGCGATCGACCGGGTCGTGGAGGAGATGCTGCGCTACCTCACGGTCGTGCAGATCGCGTTCCCCCGGTTCGCGAAGACCGACGTCGACCTCTTCGGCCAGCGGATCGCCAAGGGCGACGTCGTCATCGCTGCCCTCAGCCGGGCCGACCGCGACTCCCGCGTCGGACCCGACCTCGACACCTTCGACCCGCACCGCCCGCCGTCGCCGCACGTGGCGTTCGGGCACGGCTTCCACCGCTGTGTGGGGGCCGAGCTGGCGCGCCTCGAGCTGCGCACGGCCTTCCCCCGCCTCGTGCGGCGGTTCCCGGAGATGGCGCTCGCCGTCGAGCCCTCGGACCTGCGCTTCCGCGACCAGTCGATCGTCTACGCGGTCGACTCCCTGCCGGTCCAGCTCGGCCGTTCGCCGGGCACGTCCAGGGTCAGCTGAGGCCGGTCGTCCTCGGCCGTCGCGGCCTCGATGAGCTCCATCGCCGTGAGGACCCGCGGCCCGGCCTCGACCGGAGAGGCGACCGGCAGCTCGTCCTCGACCACGCCCAGTGCGTGCATCCGGCGGGCTGACACCAGGACCCGCGACTCCAGCGCGCCGACCATCTGGTTGTACGCCTCCACGGAACGCTGCAGCGACCCGCCCATCCGGGAGACGTGGCTGCCCAGCGTGCCCAGCCGGTCGTACAGCTCCCGGCCCACCGCCATCAGCTCGCGGGCCCCGGTGGTCAGCGCGTCCTGCTGCCAGGTGAAGGCCACCGTACGGAGCAGGGCCAGCAGGGACCCGGGTCCGACGAGCACGACCCGTCGGGCCATCGCCGTCTCGTGCAGGCTCGGGTCGGCCGCCAGGGCCGCGGAGAGCATGGCCTCGCTCGGGACGAAGCAGACCACCATCTCGGGCGAGGTGTCGAACGCCGACCAGTAGTCCTTCTCGGCGAGCCCGCGCACGTGCGAGCCGAGGTGGGTGGCGTGCTCGCGCAGCAGCCGGGTGCGCTCCTGCGCGTCGAGGTCGTCGGCCTGGGCCCTGAGGAACGCCACCATCGGCGCCTTGGAGTCGACGACGAGGAACTTCTCGCCGGGCAGCCGGACGACGACGTCCGGCCGCACCTGGCGCGCGTGCCGGCTGACCCGGCTCACCTGCTCCTCGAAGTCGCACCGGGCGAGCAGCCCCGCGTGCTCGAGCACCCGGCGCAGCTGCACCTCACCCCACGCACCCCGCACGGTGGAGGCGTTGAGCGAACCGGCCAGGCTCTGCGTCTGCCGGTCGAGGGACGTGGTCGACGCCTGCACCTGGGCGATCGTCTGCTCGAGGGCGGCGAACTGGCGGGTGCGGTCGCGCTCCAGCACCCCGACCTGCTGCTCCACCCGGCCCAGGGCGTCGCGCAGGGGGGCCAGGGCGGCGGCGGTCTGGGCGTCGTCCGCGACGGTCGCCTCGAGGTCGACGACCCGCTCGCGGAGCAGGTCGGCCTCGGTGCGCGCGGACGCCACGCGGGCGGCCGCGGCCGACCGGGCGAGCCATGCCCCGAGCGCGCCGCCCAGCACCAGACCGACCACGAGGGTGAGCACGAGTTCCATGCCGGCGACCATGCCACCTGCCACCGACACGGACCCACCGATAGCGTCGGGACATGCCGACACCCCCCTCCGGTCCGCAACGCCCCGGTGCACCGGCGCCCCTCGTCGACGGCGACCTCGCGCTGCTCCCCGCCGAGTCGGAGGTCGGCACCTACGCGTTCGAGCTCGTCTGGGAGGAGGCGCAGGTCGGTCGCGTCGAGTTGCTGGTGGACGAGGAGGACGCCGACGTCCTGTGGGTGGTGGTCCCCGAGTACCGCGCCGTCGGCATCGCCGAGCGGGCGCTGCGCCTGGCGCTGGACTGGGCGGTGGACGACCTCGGCGTGGCCCGGGTCGAGGCCCGCGTCCCCGACGTCGACCGCGACTCGCTGCGCGCCGCCATCCGCTCGGGTATGCGGCGTGAGGGCATCGCGCGGGCGGCGCGCGTCGGTGCCGGGTCCCGGGGGGACGTGGTCGTCCTGGCGCGGGTCGCCACGGACCCGCCGCCGGACTCACGCGAGGGTTTCATCGGCATCCTCAACGCGACGCTGCCCACCAAGCGCGCGATCGCGCAGGGCGTGCTGCGGGACCGCGACGGCAGGGTGCTGCTCTGCGAGCTCACCTACAAGGACGAGTGGGACCTGCCGGGCGGCGTCGTCGACCCGTCGGAGTCGCCGGCGCACTGTGTCGTCCGTGAGGTCCGCGAGGAGCTCGGCCTCGACGTCGAGGTGCGCAGCCTGCTCGCGGTCAACTGGCTGCCGCCGTGGCGCGGGTGGACCGATGCCACGGTGTTCGTCTTCGAGCTGGCGCTCGACGACGCCGACGGCATCGCGGGCCGTGCGACGTTGCAGCGCAGGGAGATCCGCGCCCTGCACTTCGCCGACGAAGAGGAGTGGGAGGGGAGGGTCGCGGCCTACAACCAGCGCCTGCTCGCCTTCCTCGCGACGCACACCGGCCCCACGGCATACCTCGAGGACGGTCTCCCGGCGCTCTGAGGCGCCCAGGCGGCAAAGCCGCAGGTCAGGACGTCGTTCGGCGTGCGAGGTCGCCGCGACGGGTCTAGCCTCACGGAGTCATCTTGCCGGGGGAAACCGTCACCAACGGAGTGCACCATGACTGACTCGACCCTGCCGTCGCTGACCGCGGAGGAGCTCGCTGCCGAGGGCGGCACCGCGCTGCCCGACAAGGAGGTCATCAGCCTCCTCGACCTCAACGCCGACCTCGACCTGGGCCTCGACGCAGCCGCGCCGATCGACCTGGCCGTCGCGGCCAACGCCAACGTCGCCGCACCGATCGAGGCCGCCGTCGGCGCGAACGTCCTGTCCGTCGGCTCCGACGCCACGGCCCTCGCCTCGCAAGGTGCGCACATCGACCAGGGCATCACCGGGGAGGCGGTGGCCCACGGCGAGCAGGGTTCCACCATCGACCAGACCGACACGGCCCCGGCCCCGGCAGACGGCACGGACACGACCGTCCCGACCGACGGCACCGCCACCGACGGCACGACCACCGTCCCGACGGATGGCACCGTCCCGACGGACGGCACCGTACCGACCTCGACGGGCGCCGCCGGACCGCTGGACGGTCCGCTGCTCAACGTCGACGTCAACCTCGCCACCGACCTCAAGCTCGCGGCTCCGATCACCGGTGCGGTCGCGGCCAACGCCAACGTGGCGGCGCCCATCGACGCCTCCGTCGCCGGCAACATCGGGTCGGTCGACTCGCACGCCGCATCCCTGGCTCAGCAGGACGTCGCCATCACCCAGCACGTCGACGCCGACGCCAACGCCACGACGGACCAGTCCTCGAGCATCTCCCAGTAGCACTTCACGAAGCCGCTCCCGTGACTCCCTTCGAGGGGCCCAGCGCCCCCGCCGGGTCCGACGCTGCCCCCGCACCCGCTGCCGTGGGGGCAGCGCCCGGGCCGACGGCCCCGGCCCCGGACGGCTCCGACGTACCCGTCCGCGCCGACGGGGTGCAGCTGCTCGGGACCGTCCCCGGTTCCGGCTACCGCACCGCGCCGGCCCTCGTGCGCCGCGGCGACGGACAGACCATCCAGCTCACGCCGCTGCTGTATGCCGTGCTGGAGGCGGTGGACGGGGAGCGCGCCTTCGACCAGGTGGCCGAGGCCGTGGGCGCCGCCGTCGGCCGGCAGGTCCGGGCCGAGGACGTCGAGACCCTGTGCGACGCCAAGCTGCGCACTCTCGGGTTGCTGCGGAAGGCCGACGGGTCCGACCCGCAGCTGAAGCGCTCGAACCCGTTGCTGGCACTGCGTTTCCGCTACGTCGTCACCGACCCGGAGGTCACCCGGAGGGTCACCGCGCCGTTCGCGCTGCTGTTCGCCCCGGTCGTCGTGGTGCTGCTCGTCGCCGCATTCCTCGCCGTGTGCACCTGGGTGCTCATGCACAAGGGCCTGGCGTCCGCGACGCACCAGGCCTTCGACCAGCCCGCGCTGCTCCTGGCTGTCTTCGCGCTCACCGTGGTGTCCGCGGGCTTCCACGAGTTCGGCCACGCCGCGGCCGCACGCTACGGCGGTGCGACGCCCGGCGCGATGGGGACGGGCCTGTACCTCGTGTGGCCGGCGTTCTACACCGACGTCACCGACAGCTACCGCCTCGGCCGGGCCGGGCGCGTGCGCACCGACCTCGGCGGTCTCTACTTCAACGCCATCGTGGCAGTCGTCATGTTCGGCGTCTGGTTCGGCACGGGCTGGGACGCCATCCTGCTCATCATCGCCACGCAGGTGCTGCAGATGGTGCGGCAGCTCGCGCCGCTGGTGCGCTTCGACGGCTACCACGTCCTCGCCGACGTGACGGGTGTGCCGGACCTGTACCACCGCATCAAGCCCACGCTGCTCTCGCTGCTGCCGCAGCACTGGAACGACCCCGAGGCCAGGGTCCTCAAGCCGTGGGCCCGCGCCGTCGTGACGACGTGGGTGCTGGTGGTCGTGCCGATGCTGGCGTTCTCGACCGTGATGATGGTCCTGAGCTTCCCCCGGGTCGCGGGCACGGCCTGGGCGTCCGTCGCCCGCCAGTGGGCCCGCCTGCAGGTGCAGCTCGGCGACGGGGACGTCCTCGCCGTGCTGGTGCGCGTCCTGTCGATCGTGGCGATCGCACTGCCCGTGCTGGGTGTCGTGCTCATCGTGTCGCGGCTGGTGCGCCGCGTGGCCGTCGGCACGTGGCGCAGCACCGAGGGGCACCCCGTACGCCGCGGGCTGGCTGGCCTGGCGGCCGTCGCCGTGGTCGCCGGGCTGGGGTGGGCGTGGTGGCCCCAGCCGGGCACCTACCGGCCCATCCAGGCATACGAGCGGGGGACGCTGGGGGACGCTGTGAACGCGACCCTGGCGCGCTCCGGTGCGCCCACCCCGATCGCAGAGGGACGACTGGGGTCCGGCCGGGCGATCCTGCCCAAGGGGATGCGCCTGCCCTCGGCGGACGCCCCGCAGCTCGCCGTGGTCATGGTGCCGCGTCCCGGGCAGACCGCCCCGGACGGTTCGGCGCTGCCGACGTGGGTGTTCCCGTTCGACCGGCCCGCGCCCCCCGGGGAGGGCGACACCCAGGCCCTCGCGGTCAACACGACGGACGGCACCTCGCTCTACGACGTCGCGTTCGCGCTGGTGTGGGCCGACGGCGACACCGTCACCAACACCAACGAGGCGTACGCCCTCGCCTCCTGCACCGACTGCCAGGCGGTCGCCGTGGCGTTCCAGGTCGTCGTCATCGTGGGCGACGCCCATGTCGCCGTGCCCCAGAACATCGCCGCGGCGGTCAACTACAGCTGCGTCCGCTGCGTCACGCAGGCCCTGGCCACCCAGCTCGTCGTGACGCTGTCGGGACCGCTCAGTGCGCAGAGCACCGCGCAGCTGCAGGCGTTGTGGGCCCAGATCGCGCAGTTCGGGCAGTCGATCCGCGACGTGCCGCTGGACCAGCTGCAGAGCCGGGTGGACGCCTACGAGGAGCAGATCCTCGCGATCCTGCGCAAGGACCCCGCGTGGGTCGAGCCGTCCGCGGGCAGCACCCCGACGGGCACCGCGACCACAGGGCCCCCCACGGTCTCCTCGACGACCGGTCCCACCGGGGCGACCCCGAGCACCGGCACCGGCGGCTCGGGCACGTCGACGAGCTCCACGCCGACCGGCACCGACACCGGCACGGCGCCCGCGCCGTCCGGCTCCAGCTCCGCGAGCACCACGTCCAGCCCGTCGGCCTCCACCGACGCGACCGCGAGCGTGACGTCCTCACCCGAGGCGAGCGCCGCGGGTGACGTGGCGAGCGCCACGACCACCCCCTGAGGCGCGGCCGGACGGCATACGCTCCTGTCGGCGCCGGGCCCGGCGTGCACGCACGGCGACCGGAGGACGGGGATGGACGGCCTGACCAGCGAGTTCGACGCAGGGACCGCGGTGGTGGCACGGCCCGGTGAGCCAGGTGCCTGGGACGCCGAGCTCGGTGAGGGCTGGCGCATCGGGGGCGGCGTCAACGGCGGCCTGCTGCTGGCGCTGGTCGGGCGCGCGCTGGGCGAGGAGCTGGTGGCCACCGACGAGCGAGCGGCCCACCCCGACCCGCTCGCGATCAGCGCGTACTACCTGACCCCCGGCGTGCCCGGACCCGCCACCGTTCGCACCGACGTGGTACGCCGCGGTCGGGCCGTCTCCACCGCGCAGGCCTCGCTCCTGCAGGCCGGGCCCGACGGCGGAGAGGTCGAGCGGGTGCGGGTGCTCGCGACGTACGGCGACCTCGCCGGGCTCGACGGCGACGCCAGCACGACGGCCACCCCACCGGTGCTGCCGCCGCCCGAAGAGTGCGTGAGCGCGGCCCAGGCCCCGCCGGACTTCCTCAAGCACGCGTCCCTGCTCGAGCGGCTCGACCTGCGGCTCGACCCCGCCACGACCGGCTGGGCGGTCGGCCGCCCGTCGGGCACGGGTGTCATCCGCGGCTGGCTGCGCATGGCCGACGGCCGCGAGCCCGACGCGCTGCTGCTCCTGCTCGCGGTCGACGCGCTGCCGCCGGTGGCCTTCGAGCTGGGGCTGCCCGGCTGGACGCCGACCCTGGAGCTCACCGCCCACGTGCGGGCGCGTCCCGCCCCGGGCTGGCTGCGGGTCAACCTCACCAGCCGCACCATGTCGGGCGGGTACCTCGAGGAGGACGCCGAGGTCTGGGACAGCGCCGGGCGGCTCGTCGCCCTCTCTCGCCAGCTTGCCCGCGCCACGCCGCCGAAGCCAGCCTGACCCGGCGCGACCCCGCCGCTCGACCGGCATACCCGCTCCTCGCCGTGGTCGGGACGCTCGGGAGGCGCCGGTAGACTCCTGACCCCGTGGCCCTCACTATCGGAATCGTCGGTCTGCCCAACGTCGGCAAGTCCACGATGTTCAACGCCCTGACCAAGAACAACGTGCTCGCGGCGAACTACCCGTTCGCGACGATCGAGCCGAACGTCGGGGTCGTCCCGCTGCCGGACGCTCGCCTTGCCAAGCTTGCCGAGATCTTCGGGTCGGAGAAGATCCTCCCGGCGACCGTGTCCTTCGTCGACATCGCCGGCATCGTGCGCGGTGCGTCCGAGGGGGAGGGGCTGGGCAACAAGTTCCTCGCCAACATCCGTGAGGCCGACGCCATCTGCCAGGTCGTGCGCGCGTTCGAGGACGGCGACGTCGTCCACGTCGACGGCAAGGTCTCGCCCGCCTCCGACATCGAGACCATCCACACCGAGCTCATCCTCGCCGACCTGCAGACCCTCGAGAAGGCGGTGCCGCGACTGGAGAAGGAGGCGCGGATCACAAAGGATCGCAAGCCCCTCCTCGACAACGCCGTGGCCGCCCAGAAGGTGCTCGAGGAGGGTCACACCCTGTATGCCGCGGGCGCGGCTGCCGGGGTCGACCTCGCCGAGGCCAGGCAGCTGGGGCTGCTCACGACGAAGCCGTTCATCTACGTGTTCAACCTCGACGAGGAGCAGCTCGGCGACGCCGACCTGCACGCATCGCTGCGCGAGCTCGTCGCCCCCGCGGACGCGGTCTTCCTCAACGCGAAGCTCGAGATGGACCTCATGGACATGGAGCCCGACGAGGCGATGGAGCTGCTCGAGTCGTTCGGCGCGACCGAGTCCGGGCTGGACCAGCTGGCCCGCACCGGGTTCCACACCCTCGGCCTCCAGACGTACCTGACCGCCGGGCCCAAGGAGTCGCGGGCCTGGACGATCAAGCAGGGCTGGACCGCCCCGCAGGCCGCTGGTGTCATCCACACCGACTTCCAGCGCGGCTTCATCAAGGCCGAGATCGTGTCGTACGACGACCTGGTCGAGGCCGGTTCGATGAATGCCGCCAAGGCCGCCGGCAAGGTGCGCATGGAGGGCAAGGACTACGTCATGGCCGACGGCGACGTGGTCGAGTTCCGCTTCAACGTCTGAGGCGTCCTGCTGGCCGTCGCCGGTGAGTCCGCCGACGACGGCCAGCGTGGCCCGGGGGCGACCGCGCTCAGCCGACGGCCCTGGCGGCCTGGAGGATGACGTCCACCACGTCCTGCGGGTGGGAGACGATCACGTCGTGGGCCGAGTCCACTGTGGACACGGTCGCACCGGCGCGGCGGGCCATGAACAGCTGACCTCCGGGTGAGATGGCCCGATCCTGCATGGTGACGAGGTCCCAGCTCGGCAGGTTCTTCCACGCGGGTTGCCCGGAGGGCTCGGTCTGGGCGAAGTAGCTCAGGGGGCGCTGGGTCGCTGCCATGGCAGCAGCGGCCGCCGGGCTGCGGTCGCCGGCGAACACCGTGCGGAACGAGGCCGGCTTGATGTAGACGTCGAGGTCCTGGCCACCGGGGGCGGCCGGGTTGGCGGCCGGGGGTATGAGCGTGGTGTCGGGCCCCAGCAGGGACCCGGGGTAGGCGGCGGGGTCGTACGACGTGACGATGGCCTGTCCGGCGTCCGGTACGAAGGCGGCGACGTAGACCAGCGCCTTGACGTTCTCGGCGCCTCGCGCGGCGTTGGTGATGACCGCCCCTCCGTACGAGTGCCCGACCAGGACGACGGGGCCCGGGGTGGTGGCCAGGACGGACCGCACGTAGTCCGAGTCCGAGGTGAGTCCACGCAGCGGGTTCGCCGGGGCGATGACGTCGTACCCCTGGCGCTGCAGGCTGACCACCTCCTGCGTCCAGCCGGAGGCGTCGGCGAAGGCGCCGTGGATGAGGACGATGGTCGGCTTCGACCCGTCCTGGGGTGCCCGAGCGGGCTGAACCGCCGACAGGCCGCCCGTGGCGGCGTGGCGGGTGGCAGCTTCGGCGCGGCTCGTCTGGCCGCTGGTGACGAGGGATGCGGTGACGGGCAGCAGGGCGACGAGCGCAGCGGCGGCCAGCCCGCTCCAACGGGCTCGGCGCAGGTGTCTGGTATCGATCGACATGGACGTTCTTCCTTCGGATCAGGGTGCGGGACAGGGCACGGAGACGAAGCCGGGCACGAGGTGCCGGCAGTGGGCGACGCGCGGCGGCGAGTCGTCGCGGCGAGTCGAGGAGGCGAATCGAGTCGACAGCGAGGAGCAGGCTCAGGTGGTGGCCACCATGCCGCCGTCGATCAGGACGTCGCTGCCGGTGAGGTTGCCGAGAGCCGGGGAGGCCAGCATGAGAACCGTTCGCGCGACCTCGTCCGGGCGGGTGAAGCGGCGCGTCGCGGTGTCGGCCACCGCCGCCTTCCTGACGTCGTCGGGATCCAGACCGCTGGCTGCGCCGACGGTCTGGGCGACTCCTCCGGGACCGAGCCACAGGGGGGTCTCCACCGGGCCGGGACTGACGGTGTTGACCCGGACACCCGAGGGGCCGAGCTCCTTGGACAAAGACTTGCAGAAGCTCCGCAATGCGGCCTTGGCGGCGCTGTAGTCGATGACGCCCGGGTCGGGCAGCGTCGCGTTGACCGAGCAGACGGTGACGATCGCGGAGGGCGCCGCCCGGACGAGGTGGGGCAACGCGGCCCGGGTCGCGCGGACGGCGGAGAGCAGGTTGAGCTCGAGGGCCCAGTGCCAGTCGTCGTCGGTGACGGCGAGGAAGCCGTCGGTGCGCGGACGGACACCTCCGACGTTGTTCACCAGGACGTCCAGGCGCCCGAACCTCGCCACCGCCTCGTCCATGAGGGCCTGGCAGCCGGTGCTCGTGGTGAGGTCGCCCAGCACGACGGCCACGTCGTGGGAGCCCGCCAGGTCGGTGAGCTCGGCGGACCCCTTCAGTGCGCCGGCTGCCACCCGCACCCCCTCTGCACACAGGGCACGGGTGACCTGCAGGCCGATGCCCTGGCTGGCACCGGTGACCACCGCGACCTTCCCGTCGAGATCGAGGTTCACAGCCCCTGCTCCCGCAGCCACTTCAGGCACGTCTCTGCCACGTCCGGCCACCCCGAGTCGATGGTCAGCGAGTGGCCGCGGTCCGGGAAGGTCGTGAGCTCGGTGACGGCCTCGGAGTGCCGGTACTGCTTGAACGTGGACCGCGTGACCGACTCCGGCACGGTGTGGTCCTTCCCGCTGGCGATGAGCAGGAGGGGTCCGCGTGACTGGTTTCCCGTGGCGACCTTGGCGGGCGAGTGGGGGTTGAAGTTCGCGGCCGCCGCCTCGAACAGGGGCCGGCCCGGAGCAGGGATCGTCCAGCGCGCGAAGAGCTCGTCGGACTCCTCCGGTGAGACGGCGTTCCCGAACGCGAAGCGGAACTGCTGGGCGCTCAGAGACACGGCACGGTGCTTGTTCGCCGGGTTCCTGAAGACGGGCAGCGTGGCCCACAGCGCCGACAGCGGCACCGGCAGCACGCCCTTGATCTGGGCCGCGTCGATGGCGATGGCCGCCTTGGCACAGTCCTGGCCCAGCAGCTTCTGGGCGATCATCCCGCCGAAGGAGTGACCGATGAGGACCGGCTTCTCGGGGAGCGTGTCGATGAGGGCCTCGAAGTGGGCGACGACGTCGTCGATCCCGTGGTCGCCGATGGCGTCGGGGTCGCGGCGCGACTCCTCCACCGTCGGGCCGTCGCCGGGCCAGCCCGGTGCCTGGGCGTCGTAGCCCTCGTCGCGGAAGCGCGTGGTCCACGCGTCCCACGACGAGGCGTGCAGCCAGAGTCCATGGATGAAGAGCACAGGTGTTGTCACAGTCGTTCCTCCTGATCGACCTGCCGGGTGCTGGACGCCCCGCGGCTCGTCGACGCTAGGACTGCGCCGGAGCAGCCCGCTTCAGTCGGATGACTGCGCCTGGTTCAGCGGTCCTCTCGCATGCTGGTCGCCGACGAGGACCTCGGCCAGCTGCTGACGGCTGGTGATGCCGAGCTTCGGGAACGCCCGGTACAGGTGCGAGCCCACGGTGCGGTGCGAGAGGAAGAGGCGCTGGCCGATCTCCCGGTTCGACAGGCCGCGTGCCGCGAGCGCCGCGATCTGGGCCTCCTGCGGCGACAGCTCCTCCTGTCTCCGGGTCGTGGGTTCCCAACCGCGTTCCCCGGTCGCCCTCAGTTCGTGGTCCGCCCGCTGCGCCCACGGCTGGGCTCCCAGGGCCTCGAAGGCCGTGCGTGCCGATCTCAGGGGCTCCCGTGACTCTGTGACCCTGCGTTGGCGCCGCAGCCACGAGCCGTACGCCAGCTGCGTGCGCGCCTGGTGCCACGGGAACGTGCGCCCCGCGCCCGACAACGCAGCCCGGAACAGCTCCTCGGCCGAGCCGTCGTCCGCGAGGACCGCCCTGGCGTGCTCCACCGGGATCCGGGCACCCGCAGCAGGAGAGTCCGAGGCCAGGTCCTCCACCGCAGCGAGCAGGGGCCTTGCTTCCTCGCGGCGGCCGGTGCTGACCGCCGCCTCCGCCAGGTAGCCGATGGTCCACAGCGACTGCACGCGCTGGTGCGACGGGTCGGTCGGCCGGAAGACGCGCGCCAGCTCGCCGTAGGCCTGCTCCTGCCGGTTGGACGCGAGCTCTGCCAACCCCCGGGCCAGCTGTGCCCCGGCCAGGAGCGAGGAGCTGGCGTTGGGCAGCTGCAGGGCGATCTGCTCCGCCCTGGTCAGAGCCGGATGGCGACCGTGCCACCGTCCGGCGATGGCGTCGATGGTGGCCACGGCCAAGCCGGCCGTTCCCGCCCACACCCGTTGCCCGGTCTCGGCCGCCAGTCGCATGCCCTCGTCGGCGGAACGACTCGCGTCGAAGACCCCGAGGTTGATCTCCGCCCACGCCCGGATCGACAGGGCCTCTGCGAGCAGGCTCAGGCGCCCGTCGGTACGCAGCCGGTGGATGGCCGCGGACAGGAACGAGTCCGCGCGGACGAAGTCGCCGGCGCAGAAGGCGGCGATCCCCAGAGGAGCCGCCAGGTCCGCCCGTTCGCCCAGGTCGGCCGGCCACCGGTCGAGCTCCGCGAGGATGGACGAGCTCAGCTCGAGCGACTCGGCGAGACCGAGGACGGCGAGCACCCGCGGGTCGCCGGGGGGCAGGGCGACCTCACGTGCGGCACCGATGACCTCACGGCGGACCGCGTCCCCCGGATCCCGCCACCACACCCTTCGTGCGGCGCCGAAGAGGAGCTGCATCGCCAGGTCGGTGTCGTCGTGCCCGTTGGCATCTCGCGCCAGGTCGACCAGGTGCCGGACATCGGCGGGGTCGCTCGTCGCGCCGTCGTGGAAGGCGCCCTCCAGCCAGGTCAGGCGGGAGCGGTCGCGCGGGCGCAGGGTCAGCCCCGAGACCTGCGCCCTGAGCTGCTCGACGTGGGCGTGGCGACCGAGCTGGAACCCGAGCTCCGCCGCGCTGAGCAGCCTCGCGCCCCGGTCCTGCGCGTCCGGCGTGAGCGCCGCGGAGCGCTCGAGCTGTGCAAGCGCAGTCGCGAAGGCCCCCCGACGGCGAGCCTCGTCGGCAGACCTCTCCAGCTCGGCGGCGATCTGCTCGTCCCGTCCGGCCACGGAGCTCGCCCTGTGCCAGGTGGCGCGGTCGGGGTACGCGGCCAGTGCTTCGGCAAGAGCGGCGTGGCCCTTCCTGCGCCGTTCGGGCGTCATGGCGCGTCGCAGCGCGGAACCCACCAGGGGATGGGCGATGGCGTATGCCGGGCCGTCGACCGTGAGGAACCCCAGGTCCACCGCCGGCGAAACCGCCTCCAGTCCGACTGGGGCCCCCGCCAACACGGAAGCAGCAGTCACGAGGAGCTCCACGTCGTCCCCGTCGTCGAGCGCGGCGACGTCAAGCACCGCACGCGCTGAGGGGCTGACCGCGTCCGCTCTCGCGGTGAAGGCACGTTCGAGGCGGTCGGTCATCGGAAGTGCGCGATCGGCGTCGTCAGCCCAGCTGAGCGTCCCCGACTGCAGCGCCTTCGCGAACTCGACCAGGGCCAGCGGGTTGCCGCCTGACTCCGCGACGATGCGTTCCCGCATCGGGGATGCGAGCCCGGGGGCGCACGTCGCCACGAGCTCCTCGGCGACGGTCTCGGGCAGGCTGGGCAGCTCGATCCAGGTGAAGGTCTGGTCGTCCCCGAGCAGTGGTTCTTGGGTGCGCGAGGTGCACAGCAGGACGATCCGCTCGGTCTCGATCCGCCTGGCGACGAATGCCAGTGCGTCGAGGGTCGGCTGGTCCATCCAGTGGAGGTCGTCGAGCGCCACCAGGAGCGGGTTCTCGCCGGATGCGCGGACGAGGAGCTCGAGCACTGCCAACGACGTGAAGAACGGGTTGACCGACTCGACTGCGACCATGCCGAAGCACGCCAGCAACGAGTCACGCTGCTGGGTGGGCAGCTCATCGACGTGGGACAGGACGGGACCGAGCAGCTGGTGCAGGTTGGCGTAGGGCAGGTGCGCCTCACGCTGGCTCCCGCGCGCCGACAACACGGCGAAACCGGAGTCCCGGGCCCGCTCCGCGACGTGCGCCTGCAGCAGGGTCTTGCCGATCCCAGGTTCCCCGGAAAGGCCCACGGCCCTTCCAGCGATCTCCACGCCCTCCAGCATGTCGAGCAGCCGGTCCAGCACCTGCTCGCGGCCGAGGAGCGGCGTCCCGGTCGGCATGGCCATGGGTCGAGCATGAGTGCGTCCACCGGTTTCGTCCACCCTCCTCCCAGCAGGCGTCGAGGACAGTCATGGGTTGCGTCGTCGTGCGCAAGGCGTGGGACCAGCCCCAGGGGCACCCTGAACGCTCAAGAACCACTCGTGATCGGCCGGCCCCGCGCCGGGGCCAGCCGACAAGCACCCAGGTCAGGAGCCCGTCATGACGAGTACCCCCACCGTCGCCTTCGTCCACGGTGCGTTCGCCGACTCCAGCGGGTGGTCGACCACCATGACCGCGCTCGACGCGGCCGGGCTGCCGGTCATCGCCATCCCCAACGAGCTGCGTGCGCTGGGACGGGACGCCGAGCAGGTACGCAGCGTGGTCGCGACGCTCCCCGGGCCGGTGGTCCTCGTGGGCCACTCCTACGGTGGCGCCGTCATCGGGGAGGCGGCCCGAGGTGCTGCCAACGTCCGCGCCCTCGTGTTCGTCGCGGCATACATCCTCGACTCCGGCGAGAGCATCGCCACGGTGCTGGACCCGGCGCGCTTCCCGGGCGGTGAGCTGGGACCCGACACCACGCTGGCGAGGCCGTTCACCGCCGCAGGGTCGCCGGACGGGGCGGCCACGGACGCCGACCTGTACATCAGGACCGAGAGCTTCGCCCAGGTCTTCGCCGCCGACGTCCCCGCCGAGGTGGCGCGGGTGATGGCGTGGTCGCAACGACCCCTTGCCACGGGGGCATTCACCGGGCAGGCCGGGCCGCCCGCGTGGCGCGACGTGCAGTCGTGGGCCCTGGTGGCCGAGAACGACAGGGCGATCCCGCCCAGCGGCCAGAGGTGGATGGCCGAGCGGGCCGGGGCGACCATCGGAACCATCGCCTCCTCGCACGCCGTCATGGTCTCCCAACCGGAGGCGGTGACGGCGACGATCCTCGAGGCCGTGGCGGCCCTGGGCTGACCCGCCCTGCGCCTCAGTCGCCGGGTCGCCGCAGCGAGTCGCGGATGCCGTCGATGGCGTCACGGGCCATGGGGAGCAACGGGTGGCGGATCCGGAAGTCGACGCGGTCGCCCGAGGTCACTCGGACGTGCGGTGCCCACCGCTCGACGGCCGTCGCGAGCTCCTCGCGCCGGCGCAGTGCCGAGGGCCGGACGAAGCGGTGGGGCAGGAGCGCCGCCTGCTGCAGGTTGGCCTGCAGCGCCTCCGCGGTGTGCGGTGCCTGGCCCACGAACCGCATGAGCTGCTCCCAGTCCTGCTGCACGTCCGGCGGCAGCGACGGAGGCGCCAGCCGGCGGGCGCCAAGGGCCGTCCCGGACCGGACCGAGCTGTCGGAGTCGACCTTGGGTCCGTCGTGGACGGCGGTGAAGAGGACGAGCTCGCTGACGTCGGCCCAGGCGACGACGTTCGAGGAGGTCGAGCCGGCCTCGGGTCCGAACCACACGCCTCCGGGCCCCACGACCACGGCCGGCCGGCGGCTCCTCAGCAGGCGGTCCGCGCCCAGGATCCCGACGACGAGGGCCATGAAGCCGAAGGCCAGGATTCCACCGAGCCCCTCGTCGACGAGCAGCGCGAACACGGCGACGAGCGCCACGCCGACGACGACCAGACCGGGGAGGGAGACGCGCGGGTTGAGGAACGTGAGGGAAGACGGGTCCGACCTGGTCACCTCGACGGGCGCCGGGCCGCGGTCGCGCTGCGCCCACGGTCCGACGTACCAGGTCACGGTCGGATGTCTCCCGCTGTACATCGGCATCGGAGCCCCCTTCGCACGACTGGGGACAGGGTAGGGATCCCGCGTGCCCGACGTGGCCGGTTCCGGCGATCCTGCGACGGGGACCCGTCAGGGGCCGCGCCGTGTGGGACGGCTCAGGTGGATGCGGTGACGACCTCGCCGAGGATGCGGCCGGCTTCGTCGAACCGGGCGGGGTCCTCGGCGGCGAAGTTGAGCCGGAGGTACGGGCCGGAGGGCTCCGCCGGGAACCACTCGGTGCCGGGGGCGACGACCAGCCCACGGGTCTCGCAGTCCCGCACGACCTGCTGCACGTCGGTGCCGTCGGGCAGCCGCGCCCACAGGTTGAGGCCACCACGTGGGAGGTGGTCCACGTGCAGGGCGGGTGCATGTGTGGTGACCGCCTCGAGCAGGCTGTCCCTGCGCGCCCTGAGCTGGTGGCGCATCGATCGCAGGTGCGTGGCCCACGCCGGCTGCGTCACGACGTCGAGCGCGGCTGCCTGGAGGACCCCGCTGACGTACATGCTCTCCGCGGCCCTGTCGGCGAGGACGCGCTCGCGCGCGGGCCCCCGGGCGACCACCGCCGCGACCCGCAGGGCGGGGGAGACCGACTTGGTCAGCGACCGCAGGTAGATGACGTGCCCGTCGTCGTCGTGGCCGGCGACCGGCGCGGGGTCGGTATCGATGCCCAGGTCGTGCGCCCAGTCGTCCTCGACGAGGAACGCACCCCGGTGTCGGACGACCTCGAGCACGGCGAGGCCGGTGTCGCGCGACCACTGCGCACCGGTGGGGTTCGCGAACGTGGGCTGGGCGTAGAAGGCCCTGGCCCCGGTCGTCGCGAACGCGCGGTCCACCTCGTCGGGGTCGGGTCCGTCGGGACCCGAGGGCACGGGCACGAGCACCACCCCGGCCTGCTCGGCCGCGAGGATGGCGCCCCAGTAGGTGGGGGACTCGACGACGAGGGGCTGCCCGGGTCCGACGACCGCCCGGAAGACGGAGCTGAGGGCGCTCTGGCTCCCCGCAACGACGAGGGCGTCGCGGGGAGAGGGCGGGGTGACGCCCGAGGGTGCGCTCGCGGCGACCTGGCCGGCGAACCACGCCTGCAGCTCCGGCAGCCCAGCGGTGGGTGAGCGGGTCAGGGCCGCTTCGGTGCGTGCGGCGCGTTGCAGGGCGGCGCGGACGAGCCGCTCGGGCAGCAGGTCGGGTGCCGGGTACCCCGAGTGCAGGCGGATGGCGTCGGGCGCCGACGCGCGCTGGGTCGAGGGGAGGCCGCTCGTGCGGATGCGCGGGGCGCCCAACGCGGCCGTCTGCCACCCGAGGTCGGCCGGACGCGGCGCGGTGGGGGCCGAGCGCACGAACGTGCCGACGCCCGGGCGGCTCTCGACCAGCCCCAGCGCGACCAGCCGGCGCACCGCCTTCTGGACGGTCACGGGACTCGCGCCGTACTCGGCCACCAGCGAGCGGTTGGACGGCAGCCGGGCACCGGGTGGTGCCGACGTGATCCACGGGCGCAGAGCCGCCACGATCCGGCTTGCGCTATCGTCGTTCATGACGAACCAGAGTAGCGCTATCGTCCCGACGGCCCCGGTGCTATCCACTGCGGCGGATGCGCCGTCCTCGGCGGAACTGCCGTCCACGCCACAGCCGGCGGCGTCCGCGAGGTCCGGCTTGGGCTGGGGCCTGGCCGGGACCACGGCCTTCTCGTTCACGGTGCCGTTCACGCGGGTCGCCACCCACGACGGGCTGTCCGCGCTGTTCCTCGGCTCCGGTCGAGCCGTCGTGGCTGCCCTGCTGGCGACGGTCGCCCTCCTCGCCACCCGCCAGTCCCGGCCGTCCTGGCGCCAGGTCCGTCGCCTGGCGGTCGTCGGGGCCGGCGTCGTCCTCGGCTTCCCGCTGCTCACGTCGTACGCCCTGACCACCACGCCGGCCAGCCACGGCGCGGTCGTCATCGGCCTGCTGCCGGCCGCCACGGCCGCCATGGCCGTCCTGCGCGGCAAGGAGTCGGTGCCGTGGACGTTCTGGGCCTCCGCGGCGACGGGGGCGGTCGCCGTGGTCGTGTTCGCGGCGCTCCAGGGTGGTGGCCTCGGATCGCTGCACTGGGCGGACCTGCTCCTGCTCGGCGCCGTCCTCGCTGCCGCCGTGGGGTATGCCGAGGGCGGCCTGCTCGCGCGGGAGCTGGGGGCGTGGCAGACGGTCTCGTGGGCGCTCGTGCTGTCGGCCCCGGTCATGGCCGCGCTCACCGTCGTGTCCGTCGTCGACCGGGCGCCGTCGGGGACGGCCGTCCAGTGGCTCGCCTTCTCCTACCTGTGCGTCGTCTCCATGTACCTGGGCTTCTTCGCCTGGTACCGCGGGCTGGCCATCGGGCCGATGGCACGGGTGAGCCAGGTCCAGCTCGTGCAACCGGTGCTGAGCATCCTGTGGGCGGCGCTCCTGCTCCGCGAGCGGGTGACGTGGCAGACCCTCCTGTGCGGTGCCGTCGTCGTCGCCAGCGCGCGGGTGGCCGTCCGCGCCCGGCTCGGGCGGGGCGCCGGCCGACGCGCCCGGCGCCGAGGGAACACACAGACTCCTGTGGTTGGCTGACCCGCGAACTCCCTCCTGCCCCCGGCCGGCAGACCCGACCAGGCCGTCCCGCCCGTGAAGAAGCGTTACCCCCTGCTGCTCTCTGCCGTCCTCGTCGGTGGCGTCTGGGTCAGCCCGGCAGCGGCGCAGGAGATCGCCGACAACGCCGTCGTCCGCACCGCCCCGGGTGCCGTCGTCGCCCACGTGCTCTCGGCGGACTCCCTCGGTGCCGGGCGCATCGTCGAGGTCTTCGGCGACCTCACGAAGGCCCGCCACGTCGCCGTCCTCGTCCCGGGTGTCTCGTGGACGGGCCCGCTCATCGCCGACGAGACCGCGGCCACCCGCAGGCACCCGGCGGTCCAGGCGCGGGCGCTGCTGACGCGGATGCGGGAGGACGACCCGGCGCACGAGTCCGCCGTGGTGGTGTGGCTCGACTACGACCCGCCGCAGGACCTCGGCGTGGCCGCGGCCCGATCGGACCGCGCCATCGCGGGCGCCCCGCGCCTGGCCAGGTTCGTCGCCACCCTGCCCCGCACGGCGAACGTCACGCTGGTGTGCCACAGCTACGGCTCGGTCGTGTGCGGCCACGCCGCCCCGCACCTGCGCGTCAGCGACATAGTCGCGATCGGCTCGCCGGGGATGGAC
The DNA here is from genome assembly GCF_031456495.1 of Phycicoccus sp. 3266. Lineage (NCBI taxonomy): Bacteria > Bacillati > Actinomycetota > Actinomycetes > Micrococcales > Intrasporangiaceae > Phycicoccus > Phycicoccus sp. 3266. The sequence goes on from NZ_JAVDUW010000002.1 coordinate 438,200, forward strand.
GTCGAGCGCCGCGCCGACCTCGGCACCACCGCGCGGGTCTGGGCCGGGCGCGCGGAGGGCGACCCCATCGGCCTGGTGCCGTACACCCGCTACGGCGACCTCGGCCACGGGGCGGACCCCACCGCTCCGGCGTTCGGGGCCCTGCCCCTGCCGGTGGACGGCGCGTACGGCCACAACGACTACCTGGCGCCCGGCACGGCCTCGCTCGCTGCGATGGCGCGGATCGCGGTCGGCCAGCCCGGTGCGGTGACGGGCGCTGCTGCCTCCTGAGCCCGGGCGGCCGGCCGTCGTGGTGCGCGGAACGAACACGAACCGGCACAGACCCTGACAAGCGTCCTCATCCAAATGGGGGAGGGTGGCCCGATCCGCCCACAGCCGAGGGGTGCCGGCCCCACACTGCGTCTCGTGATCAAGAGCGTGACCATGGGGGTGCTGATCCTCCTGTCGGCGTCGGCCGTCGTGGTCGGGGTCTACAACTACGAGCTGACCAAGGCGTTCTGCTCGACGTTCCGCCAGGACCCGCGTCCCATCTCGGCGGTCCCGCCCCGCTTCCTGCCCACGGGCACCCAGCTCTGCCAGTGACCCGGCTCAGGCCTGGTCTGCCGCGGGACGTCGCAGGCGGACCTGGGTGACGGCGTGGTGCGCGACGCGGGTCACCTCGATCGTCCAGTCGCCGACGGCGACGAGGTCACCTGGCCGCTCCGGCACGCGGCCGAGCTCCTTGAGCACCAGGCCAGCCACCGTGGCGTAGTCGGTCGAGGGGGCAAGGGCGAGCTCGACCCCCACGTCGGTGAGGTCGTGGACCGGGAAGGTCCCGGGCAGCGTGACCGAGCCGTCGTCGTGCCGGTGGGCCGCGAGCACGTCGCGATCCGTCTCGTCCCAGATCTCGCCGACGAGCTCCTCGAGCAGGTCCTCCAGGGTGACGATGCCGTCGACCGAGCCGTGCTCGTCGACGACGATCGCCATCTGCTGCCTCTCCTCCTTGAACCGGCGCAGGGCCTCGGACACCCGGACGGTGTCCGGGAGCATGAGCGCCGGCTGGACCCGCGACCCGACGGGCTCGTCGTCACCGTGGACGACGGCGCCCCAGTGGACGATTCCCAGGACGCGGTCGAGGTGGTTGCCGCGGGTGATGGGCACGCGGGAGTGGCCGGCCCGCGCCATCTGCTCGCGTGCCTCGGCCACCGGGGTGTCGGCAGGCAGCGCCAGGACCGCCCCGCGGGGCACCAGCACCTGGCGCAGGATCCGCTCGTGCAGCTCGAGGGCGCCGCTGATGATCTCGCGCTGGCCGTGGTCGAGCTCGGGGTTGCTCGTCACGAGGTCGCGCAGCTCGGCCGCCGAGAGCTCCTCACCCTCGGCGTCGGGGCGCCCGCCGAGCAGCCGGACCACGACGTTGGTCGAGGCGCTGAGCAGGGCGACGGCGGGGCGTGCCGCGGTCGACAGCAGGTCGAGCGGGCGGGCCACCGTCGAGGCCCACGGGAGGGCCCACTGCATCGCGAGACGCTTCGGGGCCAGCTCGCCGAGGACCAGGGTGAGGAACGACAGCACCAGCGTCACGACGGCCACGGACAGCGCCTCGGCGGCCGAGCCGAGGAACTGCAGGTGCGGCACGAGCGGCTCGGCCAGCGACACCGCCGCCGTCGCGGACGCGAGGAAGCCGGCCAGGGTGATGCCGATCTGGATGGTCGCGAGGAACCGGTTGGGGTCCCGGGCCAGGCGGACGAGCCGCTGTGAGCGGGCGGAGCCGTCACGCTCCAGCTGGCGCAGCTGGCCCTCGCGGAGCGAGACCAGTGCCATCTCGCTGCCGGCGAAGACCGCGTTGAGGAGGACGAGCACGGCGACGAGGGCGATGTCGAGCCAATAGCCGGACATGGCTGGGTGGGATCACCGGTCCTGGTAGGGGAGAGGGCCTGAGTCGCGTCCAACGACCCGACGGGCGGGCGAGTTCCGGCCGGTCGGGGCAGCCGGGCCCTTCGTCCCTGTGCCCCGGCTCCCGCGCTCGGGAGGGTGAGGTGGAGGAGGCCGCCATGAGCACAGGGAGCCCGCCCACCGTCCGCACGCCCGCCACCGCACCCGAGGTGGCGCCCCGCGCCCAGGAGCCGGTGGTCCAGGCGTCCGGGCTCGGCAAGCGGTACGGGTCGTTCTGGGCCCTGCGCGACCTCGACCTGCGGATCGAGCCGGGTGAGGTCTTCGGGTACCTCGGCCCCAACGGCGCGGGCAAGACCACGACCCTGCGGCTGCTGATGGGGCTGCTGCGCCCCACCACGGGTTCCGCGCTCGTGTGCGGGCACGACGCCTGGGCCGACTCGGTGGCCGTGCGCCGCCGGGTCGGCTACCTGTCAGGCGAGGGCGGCATCTACCCCAGGCTCACGGGGGAGCAGCACCTGGAGTTCCTCGGCTCCCTGCGGGGACTGCGCCACCACGGACGCGCCCGCGAGCTCGCCGAGCGCTTCGACCTCGACCTCTCGCGCCGCGGCGGGGAGCTGTCCCGCGGCAACCGACAGAAGCTCGCCCTCGTCCTGGCGATGATGGCGCCGGTCGACCTCCTCGTCCTCGACGAGCCGACCAACGGCCTGGACCCGATGGCGCAGCAGGAGTTCAAGCGGTGCGTGCGTGAGCAGGCGCAGGCGGGTGGCGCCGTGCTGCTGAGCTCGCACGTGCTCGCGGAGGTGCAGCGGGTGGCCGACCGGGTCGCCGTGCTGCGGCAGGGCCGGCTGGTCGCGGTGGAGGGTCTCGAGGCGCTCCGGGCCCGCTCGCTCCACCACATCCGGGCCACGCTGGCGACCCCGGTCGACCCGGCGGAGTTCGCGGCGGTCGAGGGGGTGCGTGACCTGTCCGTGCAGGGCCACGACCTCGTCTGCAAGGCGCCAGAGGCGTCGCTGGACGGCGTGGTCAAGGCCCTGAGCCGGCACCGGCTGCGCGACCTGACCTGCACCGAGGCCGAGCTCGAGGAGGCCTTCCTCGGCTACTACACCGGGGGTGGTGACGATGCTGGCTGACGTCTGGCGCAAGACCCTCTTCGACCAGCGGCGGGCGCTCGTGGGCTGGGTCGGCTCGATCGTGCTCGTCGTGCTGCTGTATGCCGCGATCTGGCCGAGCCTGCGCGACCAGCCGTCGATGAGCGACTTCCTGGACCAGATGCCCGAGGCGTTCCGCTCGCTGTTCGCCACGGCCGGCGCCGACATGTCGACCCCGACGGGCTACATCCAGATCGAGCTCATGTCCTTCATGGCTCCCGCGCTGCTCATCATCTACGCCGTCGGCCAGGGCTCCTCGGCCGTCGCCGGCGAGGAGGACCGGCACAGCATCGACCTGCTGCTGGGCGCACCGGTGAGCCGGACTCGGGTCCTGCTCGACAAGGCCCTGGCCCTGGTCATCGGCACCGTCCTGCTCGTCGTGGTGACGGGGGTGGCCCTGGTGCTGGAGGGTGCGGCGTTCGACCTGCACCTGCCGGTCTCGGGGGTCGTCGCTGCGATGGCCCACCTCGCGGCCCTCGCGCTGGTCTTCGGCGGCGTCGCGCTCGCGGTCGGTGCGGGCACGGGCCACGCAGGTCTCGCGCGGGGCACGGCGGCGGGCCTGGTCGTCGTGGCGTACCTCGTGAACGGGCTGGGGTCGATGGTCGACTGGCTGGAGCCACTCCAGCGGTACTCGCCCTTCTACCAGTACGCGGCGCACGACCCGCTGCGCACCGGTATCTCCTACCCCGCGCTCGGCGTGGCCCTGGCGACCTTCGTGCTCCTGGTCGCGGTGGCCGTCTGGGGATTCCGCCGGCGAGACGTCCGCGGGTAGGCGGTCAGAGCTGGGTGCCGACCAGGGCGCCGATGCCGTAGGTGACGACCATGGCCAGCACGCCACCACCGACGTTGCGCAGCACGGCCGGCTGCACCCTGGCACCGCCGAGGCGCGCACTGGCCCAGCCGGTCACCGCCAGGGCGATGGCCACGGCGACAGCCGTGACCCACACCCGCGCCGACACCGGCACGACGAGGATCGCGACCAGGGGCAGCAGGGCGCCGATGGTGAACGCCAGCATCGAGGCCCAGGCGGCGTGCCACGGGTTGGTCAGGTCGTTCGGGTCGATGCCCAGCTCGGCCTCGGCGTGCGCCCCGAGGGCGTCGTGGTCGGTGAGCTGCACGGCGACCTCGCGGGCGAGCTCGGGGCTGAGCCCCTTGGCCCGGTAGATCTCGGTGAGCTCGGCGAGCTCCTCCTCCGGCATCTCGCGCAGCTCGCGCTCCTCTTTGGCGAGGAGGGCCTTCTCGGTGTCGCGCTGGGTGCTCACCGAGACGTACTCGCCGGCCGCCATGCTCATCGCACCGGCGGCCAGGCCGGCGACGCCCGCGGTGAGGATCGCGCCGCGGGCGGTGGTCGCGGCGGCCACGCCGATGACGATGCCCGCGGTCGACACGATGCCGTCGTTGGCACCGAGCACGCCCGCACGCAGCCAGTTGAGCCGCTGCCCGATGCCCTGCGAGTGGGCCTCGCCGGTGTGGGGGATCCTGCTCACCTCGGTCTCCTCACTCACCGGCCGTCGCCCCCAGACGGGCGGCTGCCTCGCGGATGCGGTGCGCCAGCTCGACGTCGAGCTGGGTGAGGCCGCCCTCGGAGTGGGTGGCACACGTGAACCGCACCGCACGCCACCGGATGTCGATGTCGGGGTGGTGGTCCATCTGCTCCGCGTCCTGCGCCACGTCGTCGACGAGCCGGATCGCGGTGGGGAAGTCAGGCGCCTCGTAGGTGGCGCGGATCGCGTTCCCGTCGCGCCCCCACCCCGGCAGGTCGCGCAGCTGGCGACCGATCTCCTCGTCGTTCAGCAACCTGGCCATGGACACACTCTGGCAAGGACGGCCCCGCCTGTCATGGAAGGCGAACCTCACCTGTCCCGACCCCGGACAGCGGTATGCCGCGTGCGCAGGCGCGCACGCGGCATACCGACGGGTGGTGGTCCCGGCCGTCAGAGGGCTTCCTGCACCGAGGCCGGGCCCATGAAGTCGGCGTCGCCACCCGACTCGTGCTGCTCGGTGGCCACCGCCTTGACCTCGTGCGGCTGGATCTCGCCGGACGCGATCTGCTCCGCCCAGTGGCACGCCACCCGGTGGTTGCCGGAGACACCGTCGACCTCGACGACCCGCAGCTGCGGGCGGTCGGTGTCGCACTTCGTCTCCTGCCGCCACGGGCAGCGGGTGTGGAACCGGCAGCCCCGGGGCGGGTTGGCCGGGGAGGGCAGGTCGCCGGTGAGCAGGATGCGCTCACGGCGGTCCTCCACGAGCGGGTCGGGCACCGGGACGGCGGACATCAGCGCGCGGGTGTACGGGTGCAGCGGCTGCTCGTACAGCTCCACCGCGTCGCTCTCCTCGACGAGGGAGCCCAGGTACATCACGCCGATCCGGTCGCTGATGTGCCGCACCACGGCCAGGTCGTGGGCGATGACGAGGTAGGTCAGGCCGTACTCGTCCTGGAGCTCCTCGAGCAGGTTGATGACCTGCGCCTGCACCGAGACGTCGAGGGCCGAGACCGGCTCGTCCGCGACGATGAGCTTGGGGTTGACCGACAGCGCCCGGGCGATCCCGATGCGCTGGCGCTGGCCGCCGGAGAACTCGTGCGGGTACTTGCGCAGCGCGGCCGGGGGCAGGCCGACGGCCTTGAGCAGCTCGCGCAGCCGGGCCGAGGCCTGCTTCTCGTCCTTGGCCAGGCCGTGCGCCTTCATGCCCTCGAGCAGCAGCGACTCGACCGACTGGCGCGGGTCGAGGCTGCCCATGGGGTCCTGGAAGACCATCTGGATGTCCTGGCGCTTGCGCCGCAGCTCCTCGCCCTTGAGGGAGGCGATGTCGACCCCGTCGAACTCGACGCTGCCCGCGGTGGGCGGCTCGAGGTTGAGGATGGCCCGGCCGAGGGTGGACTTGCCGCAGCCGGACTCGCCGACGAGCCCGTAGGTCTCGCCCTGGCGGATCTGCAGGTCCACGCCGTCGACGGCGTAGACGTGGCCGACGGTGCGGTCGAAGATGACGCCCTTCTTGATGGGGAAGTGGACCTTCACGCCCTTGACGTCGACGAGGACCTCGCGGTCGTCGCCGCTGCGCGTCGAGCGGGTCTCGGCGGTGGCGGTCATCGGGTCTCCTCCTGGCCGGGGCGCACGGGGTTGAAGCAGCGCAGGGCCCGCGAGCCCTCCTCGACGAGCTCGGGCATGTGCTGCACGCACTCGTCGACGGCGTTCGGGCACCGGGGCGCGAACGCACAGGCCGACGTCCACGGCAGGTTGTCGGCGACCGACCCCGGGATCGGGTGCAGGCGCTCGCCGCGGGAGCCGTCGAGCCGGGGGATCGAGCCGAGCAACCCGTTGGTGTACGGGTGCCGCGGCTCGGCGAACAGCGGGTGCCGGTCGCCACGCTCGACGATCTTGCCGCCGTAGAGGACGTTGACGCGGTCGACGAGGCCGGCGACGACGCCGAGGTCGTGCGTGATCATGATCAGCGCGGTCCCGGTGTCCTCGACCAGCTCCTTGAGCAGGGCCAGGATCTGGGCCTGGATGGTCACGTCGAGGGCGGTCGTGGGCTCGTCGGCGATGAGCAGCCGCGGCTCGCAGGCCAGGGCCATCGCGATGAGGGCGCGCTGGCGCATGCCGCCGGAGAGCTGGTGCGGGTAGTCCTTGAGCCGGCGGTCCGGGTCCGGGATGCCGACCTTGTCGAGCATCTCGCGGGCGATGGGCCGGGCGGCCTTGCGGGACAGGCCGCGGTGCCGCTCGAGCACCTCGGTCACCTGCAGCCCGATCGGGACGACGGGGTTCAGCGACGACAGCGGGTCCTGGAAGATCATGCCCAGGTCGCGGCCGCGCCGGTCGCGCATCTGGTCGCGGGACTCCTTGAGCAGGTCGGCGCCGTTGAACAGCACCTCGCCCTCGACCGTCACGCCGCGGGTGGGGAGCAGGCCCATGATCGCCAGCGACGTCACCGACTTGCCGCAGCCGGACTCGCCGACGAGGCCGACGGTCTGGCCGGGGCGGACGTCGAAGCTGACGCCGTCGACCGCCACGAACGGCTCGTCGCCGGAACGGCGGAACGTGACGCGCAGGTCGCGGACCGACAGCAGCGGCTCGCTGCCGTCGGTGCGCGAGGTGCGGACGTTCTCGATGGTCTCGGTCATGCGGCCGTTACCTCCGGCTCTTGGGGTCGAGGGCCTCGCGCAGCGACTCACCCATGAGGGTGAAGCCCAGGGCCACGATGATGATGCACAGCGCGGGCCACACGGCGAGGGCCGGGTTGTCGTAGATGTACTCCTGGGCGGCACCGAGCATCTGGCCCCACTCCGGCTGGCGGTCGTCGGGGTTGCCGACACCCAGGAAGGACAGCGCGGCGGCGTCGATGATCGCGCCAGCCAGCACGAGGGTCGCCTGGACGATGACCGGTCCCAGAGCGTTCGGCAGCATGTGCCGGAACACGATGGCGGACCGCTTCACGCCGAGGGCCCTCGCGGCGAGCACGTGGTCGCTGGCCCGTTGGGCGAGCAGCGAGCCGCGGAGCAGCCGGGCGAAGATCGGCACCTGGACCACAGCGATGGCGATGATGACGGTCCACTGGCTGGGCTTGGAGGCCAGTGCCGCGATGGAGACGGCGAGCAGCAGTGAGGGGATCGACAGCATCACGTCGACGAGCCGCATCACGAGGGAGTCCGCCCAGCCGCCGAAGGCGCCGGCCAGGGTGCCCAGCGCCAGGCCGCCGGCGAACCCGAACAGGGTCGCCAGCACGCCGACGATGAGGGTCTGCCGGCTGCCGACGATCAGCCGCGAGAAGATGTCGCGTCCCACCGAGTCCGCGCCGAGCGGGTAGCCCGGCTGGGCCCCGGGGATGGGGTTGGTCTGCGGACGCACCTGGTCGATGAGCAGCCGTGCAGTGGGGTCGTGCGGTGCCAGGAGCGGGGCGAAGATCGCGAGCAGGATGAACAGCGCGCTGATCGTCGCACCGAGCAGGAACACGGGGTTGCCGCGCAGCCGCCGCCAGGCGCTCGCGATGAGCGAGACACCGGCCGACTCCTCGACGTGCCCCGCGTCGCCGACGGAACGGTCCGCGAGGGCCACGCCGCCACCGGCGGTGGAGGCGGCGAGGTCGTCGATGCGCTGCTTCTTAGTACTGGGGTTGAGGGGGTTGGGCACCGGCTTCACCTCGTCCGGATTCGGGGGTCGATCACGGCATACGCGATGTCGACCAGCAGGTTGATCACGACGAAGGTGATGGCGAACATCAGCAGCAGCACCTGGAGCACGGCGTAGTCGCGGCGCTCGAAGGACAGGGCCGTCGCCTCACCGAGGCCGCCCCAGCTGAAGACGCGCTCGGTCAGCACCGCGCCGACGAGCAGGCCACCGGTCTGCAGGCCGATCGTCGTGACGACCGGCAGCAGCGCGTTGCGCAGGACGTGGCGGCCGCGGATGACGCGACGGGTCAGGCCCTTGGACTCGGCGGTGCGCACGTAGTCCTCGTCCATGACGTCGAGGACGGCCGCCCGGGTGATGCGGAAGATCACCGCGAACGGGATGGTCGCCAGCGCGAGGCCGGGCAGGATGAGGTGCTTGATGGCGTCCCAGGCGGAGTCCCACTCGCGCGTGAGCAGGCCGTCGAGGACGAAGAAGCCGGTCACGCGGGTGGCGTCGATGCTCGAGTCCTGGCGGCCCGAGACCGGGAGCCAGTGCAGCTGGATCGCGAAGAAGTACTTGAGCAGGAACGCCAGGAAGAACACCGGCACGGCGACGCCGATGAGCGACCCGACGACCGAGAGGTTGTCGAACCACGAGGCGCGGCGCCGGGCGGCGAGGTAGCCCAGCGGGATGCCGATGGCGATCGCCAGGATGATCGAGAAGAGGGCGAGCTCGATGGTCGCGGGGAAGCGCTGCAGGAAGATGTCGAAGGCGTCGGTACCGGCCTGCACCCCCGTGCTGGCACCGAACTTGCCCTGCAGAGCCCGCTTCACGAACTCCCAGTACTGCACGTAGATCGGCTGGTCGAGGCCGAGGGCCTTCTCCAGCGCGGCCCGGCGGGCGGGAGTGGCCCGCTCGCCGAGCATGGCGGACACGGTGCCGCCGGGGAGCGACCGCAGCCAGAGGAAGACGAGCATCGAGAGCACGATGACCACGCCCACCATCTGGAGGAGCCGTCTGAGGATGAATCTGAGCACGGGGGGTCGATCTCCTTCAGTCGCGACTGTGGCCGTCCCAGCGATTGTGCTGGGACGGCCACAGTCTTAGGAAGTGCTGTCCGAGGTCAGTCCTCGGGTCACTTGCTGACGGTCACCGTCGAGAAGGTCTCCGCGGTGAGCGGGCTCGGGACGAGGCCCTTCACCTTGCTGCTCACGACGAGGGCCGGCGGGGAGTGGCTGATCGCCAGACCCGGCAGGTAGTCCTCCTGGATCTGCTGGTTGATCTTCTCGTAGGCCGCGGCGCGCTGCCCCTCGTCGACGATCGAGTCGGCTGCCTCGAGGTCCTTCGACAGCTGCGCACCGTAGGAGGTGACGCTGGTGTGGAAGTCGTTCGCCTTGAGGTTGGAGAAGAACGTGCCGATGAAGTTGTCGGCCGAGTTGTAGTCACCGGTCCAGCCGAGCAGCCACGCGTCGTAGCCGCCGTTGTCGACGGTGTCGAGGTAGCCACCGTTCCACGGCTTGGTGCTGACCTGGACCTTGATGCCGACGTTCTCGAGGTCGCTGCGCAGCGCCTCGTAGATCTTCTGCGGGTTCGGCATGTACGGACGCGACACGTCGGAGGGGTAGGCGAAGTTGAGGGTCATGCCCTCGGCGCCGGCCTCCTTGAGCAGCGACTTGGCCTTCGCCGGGTCGTACGGGTAGGCCTGCAGCGACTTGTTGTAGCCGTCGACCGTCTCCGGCATGAACTGCGTCGCGACCGTTGCGCCCTCGGGCAGCTGGGTCTTGACGAGCTGGTCGCGGTTCATGGCGTAGTAGAGCGCCTGGCGGACCTTGAGGTCCTTGAGCTTCGGGTTGTGCTGCGGGTTCAGGCCGACGTACAGGATGTTGAACGCCGGGCGGATCAGCAGCTGGTTGCCCGAGTCCTTCAGGCCCTTCCAGTCAGCGGGGTTCGGCAGGTCGTAGCCGTCGATGCTGCCGGCCTCGAGCTCCTGGCGACGGGTCGACTCGTCGGGGATGATCTTGAAGACGATCTTCTTCGTCTTCGGCTTCTCGCCCCAGTAGCTGTCGTTCGCGACGAGGGTGACCGTCTTGTTGGCCTCGTCGAACTTCTCCAGCTTGTACGGGCCGGTGCCGACCGGGTTCTTGGAGTAGGCCGGGTAGCCGAACCCGTCACCCTGCTTGGTGACGTTGTTGGCGTCGCCGTCCTTGAGCGCCTTCGGGGACTGCATGGAGAAGGAGTCCAGCGACAGGGCGGTCGGGAACTTCGAGGTCGGGCGGCTGATCTTGATGACGGCCGTCATGTCGTCCTTGGCCGTGCAGCCCTGGTACAGGGCGTTCTTGGCGTCGGACTTGAACGAGCCCATCACGTCGGCCCAGTACCCGGCGGGGCCACCCGCGGCGACCTCGTTCTGGTCGAACATGCGCTCGAAGTTGTAGCAGACGGCAGCCGCGTTGAACGGGGTGCCGTCCCAGAACTTGACGCCCTGGCGGAGGGTGAACGTCCACTCCTTGCCGTCCGACGAGGACTCCCACTTGGTGGCGAGCTCCGGCTCGATGTCGGCGGTGCCCGGCTTGATGCCGACCAGGCCCTCCATCATCTGTCGGGTGACCCGGAAGGTCTCGCCGTCGGTGGCGTAGAAGGGGTCGAACAGCTCGGGGGCGCCGGCGGCGCCGAACGTGAGCGTGTCCTTGATGTTGCCGGCGCTGCCCGAGGAACCGCTGCCGTTGTCCCGGTTGGACTGGGCGCAGGCGGCAAGGGAGAGGGCGAGCGTCGTCGCCAAGGCGACCGGGGCCGCCTTCCGCGTGAGCTTCATGAATACCTCGCTTGTGTGCGAACTCTGGTCGACCCGGTCGGGCGCCAGGGGTGGAGCCGATGGTGCCTGCCGAGGAGGAGTGCGGGGCGCAAACCTTCCTACGGTTGGTGAGGGACCCTAGCGAGAAGTGGGGCGGGGACGCTCCTGCGCCGCCGAAATTAACAAAAGTGAGACCCGTGCCCGAATACGCACGGTTGCGCCCGCACGGTCCGTCATGCGAGTGGTGTCGTGTCCTCCACGGCCGGCCGGGACGGTGCGTTCTCGGGGAAGTGGCAGGCGACGCGGTGCTCAGGACGGAGCTCGACGAGCGGTGGCTCGACGGTGCGGCAGACCTCCTGGGCCTTCCAGCACCGGGTGTGGAAGCGACACGCCGGCGGTGGGTCGATCGGGCTCGGGACGTCGCCCTGCAGGCGGATCCGCTCGCGGTGGCGGCGACGCTGGGTGTCCGGGATGGGGACCGCGGACAGCAGGGCGGTGGTGTACGGGTGCATGGGGCTGGCGTAGAGGGCGTCGCGGCTGGCGAGCTCCACCATCTTCCCGAGGTACATCACGGCGACCCGGTCGGACATGTGCCGGACCACCGACAGGTCGTGGGCGATCACGACGTAGGTCAGGCCCAGCTCGTCCTGCAGGTCCTCGAGCAGGTTGATGACCTGGGCCTGGATCGAGACGTCCAGGGCGGAGACCGGCTCGTCGGCCACGATCAGCTTGGGCTTGAGGGCCAGTGACCGCGCGATGCCGATGCGCTGCCGCTGGCCCCCCGAGAACTCGTGCGGGTAGCGGTTGTAGTGCTCGGGATTGAGGCCGACGAGCTCGAGCAGGTCCTGCACGGCCTTCTTGACGCCGTGGGGGGTCTCGATGCCCTGCAGCCGGAACGGCGCGCCGACGATGGTGCCGACGGTGTGCCTGGGGTTCAGGGACGAGAACGGGTCCTGGAAGATCATCTGGACGTCCCGCCGCAGGGGCCGCATCCGCGCCGTGGACAGGTGGGTGATGTCGCGTCCCTCGAAGAGGATCTCGCCGGCACTCGGCTCGATGAGCCTGGTGAGCATCCGACCCGTTGTCGTCTTGCCGCAGCCAGACTCCCCCACGAGGGCGAGGGTCTCGCCCGTGTGCACGTCGAACGTGAGCCCGTCGACGGCCTGGACGGCCCCGACCTGCCGCTGCAGCAGGCCGCGCCGGATCGGGAAGTGCTTCGTGAGCTCGCGGACCTGCAGGAGCGGGCCGGTGGCACGGGCGATGTCGGTGGTCACGGTGTCAGCTCCCTGCACCCAGCGAGGGCTGGATCTCCTGGGTCCAGATCTCCTCGCGTTCGGCGGCCTCGAGGTGACAGGCGATGTGGTGGTCCGGGGCGACCTCGCGGAACGCCGGCCGCTCCGTCGTGCACGCAGCGCCGACCCGGTCGCGGAACCGGCACCGGGGGTGGAACGGGCACCCCGGGGGCACGCGGATGAGGCTCGGCGGCGTGCCGGGGATCGGCAGCAGGCGTTCGGTCGTCCCACGGTCCAGCCGCGGCATCGAGCCGAGCAGGCCCCACGTGTACGGGTGCTGCGGGTGGTTGAACACCTCGTCCGCGGCGGAGTACTCGACGGACCTCCCGGCATACATCACGAGGATGTCGTCGGCGAGCTCGGCGACCACGCCGAGGTCGTGCGTGATGATGATGACAGCCGAGTTGAACTCGCCCTGCAGGTCCCTGATGAGGTCGAGGATCTGGGCCTGCACGGTGACGTCGAGCGCGGTGGTCGGCTCGTCCGCGATGAGCAGGTCGGGGTCGCAGGACAGGGCCATGGCGATCATGGCGCGCTGTCGCATGCCGCCGGAGAACTGGTGCGGGTAGTCGTCGACCCGGCGGTCCGGCTGCGGGATGCCGACGCGGTCGAGCATCTCGATCGCGTGCTTGCGCGCCACCGCCTTGGGGACGTCGTTGTGGACCCGGTAGGCCTCGATGACCTGGTGCCCCACCGTGTAGAAGGGGTGCATCGACGAGAGCGGGTCCTGGAAGATCATCGCCATCCGCTTGCCCCGCAGGCTGCGGACGAGCTCGCGCGGGGCGCCCACGAGCTCGGTGCCGCCGAGCAGGATGGAACCGGTCATCCGGACCGAGCCGGGGTCGTGCAGTCCCATGATGGACAGGCTCGTCACGCTCTTGCCCGACCCCGACTCCCCGACGATGCCCAGGGTCCTGCCGCGCGCGAGGTCGAAGGAGAGCCCGTCGACCGACTTGACCACCCCGTCGTCGGTCGGGAAGTGCACCTGCAGGTCGCGCACCGAGAGGAAGGCGTCGGCGGGCGCGGGGCCGAGGCCCCCGAGGCCGGTCGCGTCCGGTGCGGGGTGCGGGACTGCCGTGGCACCCCGCGACCACCCCTGCCCGCTCACCGACGCACCCTCGGGTCGACGACGGCGTACAGCAGGTCGACCACCAGGTTGGACATCACGATGAAGAACGCCGCGACGAGCGTGACGCCCAGGATGCGGGGCAGGTCCTGGTTGTCGATCGCGTCGACGGTGTACTTGCCGAGTCCGTTGAGCGAGAAGGTCTTCTCGGTGAGCACGGCACCTCCCAGCAGCAGTCCGAGGTCGAGGCCGAAGATGGTGAGGATGGGGGTGAGGGCACCGCGCAGGCCGTGCCTCACGACCACGGTCCGCTCGGGCAGGCCCTTGGCCCTGGCCGTGCGGATGTAGTCCTCGTTCATCGTCTCGAGCATGCCCGCGCGCGTGAGTCGTGCGTACTGGGCGGAGAACAGGAACGCCAGCGTGATCCACGGCAGCAGCAGGTCGTAGGCCCACGCGAACGGGTTGTGCGTGATCGGCGTGTAGGAGCCCCCTGCGGCGAAGAGGGGGATGCGGTAGCTGAAGAAGGCGAGGCCGATGAGACCGGTGAAGAAGATGGGGAGCGACACACCGCCGAGCGCGATGGACATCGCGGCCCGGTCGAAGAACGAGCCGCGCCGCAGGGCCGAGACCACACCGGTCGCGACACCGGCGAAGAGCCACAGGATCGAGGCGCCCGCGGCGAGCGAGAACGTGACAGGGGCGCGGTCGACGATGTCGGGCCAGACCGGCGTCTTGCTCTGGAACGAGAAGCCCAGGCACGGCGCGGGGCAGTGCTCGACCTCTGCGCCCATGTCGTAGTCCTGGCCGACGAAGACGGCCTTGAGCCAGTGCCAGTACTGCAGCCAGACGGGGTCGTAGAAGCCCAGGGACTTCGCGGTCTCCTTGACGGTCGCCGCCGTCGCGCTGCGCCCGACGTACCGCGTCGCGAGGGTCTCGGGCGTGGCGCCCGCCCACCTCGGGAAGAGGTAGAAGATCGCGAAGACGACCATGCTCACGACCACGAGGAGCACGGCCGCCGCGATCAGTCGGCGGAGGATGTAGGTCACCACAGCTGTTGCCGGGACGACCGGCCCGGATGGGGCCCGGGCCGGTCGTCGGAGGCTCTCACCTGCCTTGGCTCGGAGGAGGTTCGGTCAGTGCGTCACGGCTTGCCGACGGACACGTAGTCGTACATGCCGAACTGCGGGTTGACGAACACGTTGGTGAGGCTCTTCCCACGCAGCAGCAGGCTCTTGGCGTAGACGCCGGGGTAGATGACTGCCTGGTCCATGACCTTCTTGTCGATCTCGCCCCAGATCGCGTTGCGCTTGCTGACGTCCAGCTCGGTCGCCGCCTGGTCGAGCAGCTGGTCGACCGCCGGGATGCGCACGCTGGTGTTCGACGAGCCACCCGTGTCACGGATGACGCGGCTGTCGGTGATCTGGGACAGGAAGCCGTAGCCGTCGTTCCAGTCCGCGCCCCATCCGTTGACGACGAGGCCGAGGTCGTTCTTGACCACGTAGGGCGGGTTCCCGGCATACGTCGAGAAGTAGTCCTTCTTGGCGAAGCCCTTGGGGGTCACCTTGATGCCCACCTTGGCGAGCTGCTGCTGCCACGCCTCGGCCGCAGCCTTCTCCTTCGGCCGCTCGTTGCGGTAGGAGATGTTGGTCGAGAAGCCGTTGGGCTGGCCGCACTTGGCCAGGTACTCCTTGGCCTTCGCGAGGTCGCCCTTCCCGCCGGGAGTCGGGTAGTCGTCGAACTTCTGGTATCCGGGGATGACGGGCGGCAGCAGCGTGGTGGCGAGGTCGCCGCCGGCGAACGGGCCGCCGTAGGCGGTCTGGTACGACGTCCGGTCCATGGCGTACTCGACCGCGATGCGGCAGTTGATGTTGTCGAACGGCTTCACCGTCGGGTTGATCGAGGTGTACCAGAGCCGCGCCAGGGTGGCGTTGTCCGCGCGCGCCTTCAGCGTCGGGTCGGACAGCACGCGGCTCTGCGTGGCCGGGGTGACGCCCGTGCCGACGGCGGCGATGTCGAGGTCGCCGGCGACGATCCGGTTGTCGATGTCGTCGCTGTTGACGTTCATGTCGTACTCGTAGCCGTCAGGCAGCGCCTTGCGGTTCGGGTCGGTGCTCGCGCTCCAGTTCGGGTTGCGCTTCAGCGTGAAGCTCTTGCCGGAGGAGTACGTGTCGAACATGTACGGCCCGCTGGAGACGACGTGCTCCTTGTACTTCGCGCCGGTGTCCTTGGCCTGCGGCACCGGTGCCGTCTGCGGCGTCATGGCGAGGTAGTCGAAGCTCGAGAACGGGGCCTTGAGGTGGAAGACGATCGTGAGGTCGTCCGGCGTCGAGATGGCCGAGTCCGTGTTCATCCCCTTGGACTTGTACGGACCCGCCCAGCCCTTGGGCCAGTTGAGCAGCGAGTCGTAGTACGTCGGGCCGTCGGGGAACGTGGCCTTGTCGGTCGAGCGCTCGATGCCGTACTTGACGTCCTTGGAGGTGATCGGGGTGCCGTCCTCGAACTTCAGGCCCGAGCGCAGCTTGTAGGTCCAGGTCTTGCCGCCGTCGGTGGCCTTGCCGAGGCCCTCGGCCAGGTCGCCCACCAGCTGGTTGCTCTTGTCGCCGGGCGCGACGGTGAACATCGTGAGCGAGCGCGTGTAGAGGCGGATGAAGTCCCACATGTAGCCGTAGTAGGTGTCACCCGGGTCGGTGCTGTCGGGCTCGCCCTCGTCCGCGAACTTGACGATCCCGCCCTTCTTGTCCGAGGCGTTGTAGACCGCCTTGACGGCAGCGTTGAAGCTGCCGCTGGCGGATCCCCCCGAGCTGCCGCCCGAGGTGCTGCCTCCACCCCCCGCGCAGGCGACGAGGCCCAGCGCCGCGACCGAGGCGATCGCCAGGTGAGCCGCTCTTCCAGATCTCATGGTGTGTTCACCCTTCTTCCTGGTGTTTCAAGGGCCGAGCGCCGCGGATCAGCGGGCTCGGGGGTCGAGCGCATCTCGGAGTCCGTCGCCGAACAGGTTGAAGGCGAGGACCGTCACGAAGATCGCGAGTCCGGGCCAGAGGAGGAAGTGCGGCATCGTGTAGTACGTCACGGCGTCGGACAGCATCCCGCCCCAGGACGCGGTCGGCGGCTGGACGCCGACGCCGAGGAACGACAGGGCGGCCTCGAACAGGATGTTGGTCGGGATGAGCAGCGTCGCGTAGACCAGGATCGGGGCCAGCAGGTTGGGCAGCACCTCGCGCGCGAGGATGTACGGCGACCTCGCCCCGAGCCCCTTCGCGGCGTCGACGAACTCGCGCTCCCGCAGCGACAGCGCCTGGCCGCGCACGATGCGCCCGATGTACGGCCAGTTGAAGAAGCCGATGATGAAGATGAGCATCACGATGCGCAGAGCGTTGCCCGAGAGGCCGAACGCCTTGTCGGGGACGACGCCCGCCAGCGCGATCGCGAAGACGAGCAGCGGGAACGCGAGGAACACGTCCATCAACCGGCTGATCGCCGCGTCCACCCAGCCGCCGACGTAACCCGCGACGATGCCCAGGGTCGACCCGATGAGCACCGACAGCAGGGTGGCGAAGAATGCGATGAGCAGGGAGATCCGGGAGCCGTAGACCACCCGGCTGAAGATGTCGCGGCCGTTGACCGGTTCGACGCCCATGAGGAACTTCCAGGAGATCCCGCCGAGCGGCCCCTTCGCGCCCAGGGTGCCGTTCTCGGTGTCGACGAGGTCCTGGTGGAACTCGTTGGGCGGGTGGCCCAGCACCTTGACGATGAGGGGCGCGAAGACCGCCACGAGGATCAGGAAGACGAGCACTGCGCCCCCCGCCATGGCGACCCGGTCGCGACGCAGCCGTCGCCACGCGATCTGGCCGAGCGACCGGCCCTCGATCTGCGTCTCGCCCGCGAGCACGTCCTCCGGCTGCGGCCCCGAGCCGGTGGGGCTGACTTCCAGGGGCACCGTCATGGGCGTGCATACCTCCGTCGCGTCGTCGCGCCGTCGGACTGCCAGGACCGGTGGATCGGGGCACGCCCGGTGGGTGGGCGAGTCGAGTGTGATCCTCGGTGCGCACGAGGTGAACCGCCGTTCGGCCGGTGATGCCGAATCGTGACGTGGTGGAGATTCTCCCGTTGCGCATGCGGCGCCCCCGCGGCCCTGCGGCAGGATGGGACGCCTCAGGACGATCGATGCAAACGGGGACAGATGACCGAGGACGCAGCGCCCGCAGGGGACGTCTCCCCACCGCCCGCGGGGGACGCCTCCCCAGCGCCCGCGGGGGACGTCTCCCTGCGCGCGGTTGCGGGGGCGGCCATCGTCGACGACCTCGCGGCACCCACGCGGTTGCTCGCAGCGCGCCGGACCGAGCCCCCCGCGCTGGCCGGTGGCTGGGAGTTCCCCGGTGGCAAGGTCGACCCCGGCGAGGGCGTCGTGGAGGCGCTGCGGCGCGAGCTCCTCGAGGAGCTCGGCGTGGAGGTCGAGGTGGGGGAGGTGCTCCCCGGGCCCCTGCCCGACGGCCGGTGGCCCCTCGGCGGCGCCTACGCGATGACCGTCTACTGGGCGCGCGTCACGCAGGGGGAGCCGGCGCCCATCGAGGACCACGACGAGCTGCTGTGGCTGGGCCGGGAGGACCTGTATGCCGTGCCGTGGCTCCCGGCGGACCTGCCCATCGTGGACGTGGTCGCGACCCGCCTGCGCTGAGCACGAGGGCCCCGGCTGGGCCCGTGGTCATCGGGGCCCCGAAACCCTGAGACAATGGACCCCATGCCCATGAAGACCCGCGACGACATCCGCAACGTCGCCATCGTTGCCCACGTCGACCACGGAAAGACCACCCTCGTCGACAAGATGCTCTGGGAGGCCGGCGCGTTCGGCGAGCACCAGCACGTCGACGAGCGTGCGATGGACAGTGGCGACCTCGAGCGCGAGAAGGGCATCACCATCCTCGCGAAGAACACGGCGATCCACTACCGCGGCAAGGCCGCGGCGGACGCCGGCCTCGCGGACGGCGCCACCATCAACATCATCGACACCCCCGGCCACGCCGACTTCGGTGGAGAGGTCGAGCGCGGCCTGTCCATGGTCGACGGCGTCGTGCTCCTCGTGGACGCCTCCGAGGGCCCGCTGCCGCAGACCCGCTTCGTGCTGCGCAAGGCGCTGTCCGCCAAGATGCCGGTCGTCCTGTGCATCAACAAGGTCGACCGCCCGGACAGCCGCATCGCCGAGGTCGTCGACGAGGTCTACGAGCTCTTCATGGACCTCGACGCCGACGAGCACCAGATCGAGTTCCCCATCGTCTACGCCTCGGCCAAGGCCGGCCGCGCGTCCCTGAACCGCCCCGAGAACGGCGGCCTTCCGGACGCCGACAACCTCGAGGCGCTGTTCGAGACCATCCTCGGCACCATCCCGGCCCCGACGTACGACGACGAGGCGCCCCTGCAGGCCCACGTCACGAACCTCGACGCGTCCAACTTCCTCGGCCGCCTCGCGCTGCTGCGCGTGCACAACGGCACGATCACGAAGGGCCAGCAGGTCGCCTGGATCAAGACCGACGGCAGCACCGAGCGGGTCAAGATCACCGAGCTGCTCATGACCGAGGCGCTCGAGCGCAAGCCCTCCGAGTCGGCCGGTCCCGGCGACATCATCGCCATCGCGGGCATCCCCGACATCATGATCGGCGAGACCCTCGCCGACGCCGAGAACCCCGTGGCCCTGCCCGTCATCACCGTCGACGAGCCGGCCATCTCGATGACCATCGGCACCAACACCAGCCCCATGGTGGGCCGGGTCCGCGGCTCCAAGGTCACGGCCCGCATGGTCAAGGACCGCCTCGACAAGGAGCTCGTGGGCAACGTCTCGCTGCGGGTCCTGCCGACCGAGCGCCCCGACGCCTGGGAGGTCCAGGGTCGTGGCGAGCTCGCGCTGGCGATCCTCGTCGAGCAGATGCGCCGCGAGGGCTATGAGCTCACCGTCGGCAAGCCGCAGGTGGTCACCAAGCAGGTCGACGGCAAGCTGCACGAGCCCGTCGAGCGCCTGACCATCGACACCCCCGAGGAGTTCCTCGGTGCGATCACCCAGATCCTCGCCGCCCGCAAGGGCCGCATGGAGCAGATGGTCAACCACGGCACCGGCTGGATCCGGATGGAGTTCCTCGTGCCGAGCCGTGGCCTCATCGGATTCCGCACCGAGTTCCTCACCGAGACCCGCGGCACGGGCATCGCCCACCACGTGTTCGAGGACTACGAGCCGTGGTTCGGCACCATCACGACCCGCGTCAGCGGGTCGCTGGTCGCCGACCGCCAGGGTGTCGTCACGGCATACGCCATGGTGAACCTGCAGGAGCGCGGCACGCTGTTCACCGACCCGGGCACCGAGGTGTACGAGGGGATGATCGTCGGGGAGAACTCCCGCGCCGACGACATGGACGTCAACATCACCAAGGAGAAGAAGCTCACCAACGTGCGCGCCTCCTCCTCGGACAACTTCGAGAAGATCGTCCCGCCGCGCAAGCTCAGCCTCGAGCAGAGCCTGGAGTTCTGCCGCGAGGACGAGTGCGTCGAGGTCACCCCCGACGCGGTCCGCATCCGCAAGGTCGAGCTCGACCAGACCCTGCGCGCCCGCGCGGCAGCCCGGGCGCGCAACGCCTGACCCGGGGAGGCCGGCGCGTGACGGACGCACGACTGCCCCTCGGCCGCCCGCTGCTCGCGGGCGGCCTCGTGCTGGTCACGGCGCTGGCCACGGCCTGCACCCCGCGCGCGGGTGGCGGCAGCGAGGGCACGGCGGCCGCCCCCAGGGGTGAGCTGACGGTGCTGTCGCTCGGCCCGGTGGCGACCTGGGACCCGCAGCGGATGTCGATCTCTCCGGACGTCGCCTTCGCCGGCCGCGTCTTCCTGCGGACCCTCACCGCGTTCCCGCCCGGGCGCGACGCCGCCGCTCAGCGCTCGGTCGTCGGCGACCTGGCGACCGGACCGGGCACGCCGGACAAGGACCACAAGGTCTGGACCTACCGGCTGCGCGACGGCGTGAGGTGGCAGGACGGCTCGCCGCTGACGTGCGAGGACGTGCGCTACGGCGTCTCGCGGTCGTTCGCCGAGCCGATGGCCTCGGAGGGGCTCAACTACCCCGCGGCGTACCTCGACCTGCCGCGCAAGGCCGACGGGACGCCCGCCTACGCGGGCCCGTGGGCCAAGGACGCCAAGGGGCAGGCGGCCTACGACAAGGCGGTCACCTGCCAGGGCCCGACGATCACGTTCCACCTCGCCGCGCCCGTGGTCGAGTTCGACCAGGTCGTCACCTCGCCCGCCTTCGCCCCGGTCAAGAAGGACCAGGACAAGGGCCCCAAGGGCGGCACGTATGCCGTGTTCTCCAGCGGTCCGTACCAGCTGAAGGGCGACTGGGACCCCAGCAGCGGCGGCACCTTCGTGCGGAACCCCAAGTGGGACAAGGCGTCCGACCCGATCCGCAAGGGGCTCCCGGACACCATCCGCTACGTCGAGGGCACCGAGTCGCAGACCGCCGTGCAGCAGGTCCTCGCCGACGACCCGGAGCACCGGCAGACCGTCACCCTCGACCCGGCACCCCCGGCCCTGCAGCAGAGCATCCTGTCCGACTCCGGCCTGCGGGCCCGCTCGATCAACCCCTCGTCGCAGTTCGTCGACTACCTCGCGCCCAACGTCGCCAAGGGGGTCATGCGCGACCAGCGCGTCCGCCGGGCCCTGGCCCTGGCCACCAACCGCGAGGGGTACGTCACGGCGCTGGGCGGCGAGAGCGCGGCCGACGTCGCGTACGGCCTCATCGGCCCGGCGCTCCCGGGGCACACCGACGCCGACCCGACCGGGGCCGGCCGGTCCGGCGACCCGGCGGCCGCGAGGGCGGCGCTGCAGCAGGCGGGGCTGACCCTGCCGGTGCGGATCCGGGTGGCGTACCGGTCGACCCCGACGGCCGACAAAGCGATGGCGGCGCTCACGAACGGCTGGGAGGACGCCGGCTTCGCGGTCACCCTCCAGCCCATCGAGAAGGACTACTTCACCGCGATCGGTGCCCCCGGCCGCCAGGACCAGACCGACGTCTTCTGGGCCAACTGGGCCGCGTCCTGGCCCTCGGCCTCGACGGTCATCCCGCCGCTGTTCGACAGCCGGCTCAACCTGCTCGCGTCCAGCAGCGGCCGTGACTACGGCCGGTTCGCCGACGACAGGGTGAACGCGGAGATCACCCGGATCGGCACCCTCACCGACGCGGACCAGCGCGCCGCGGCATGGGCCCGCCTCGACGCCGGGCTGGCCCAGCGCGGCGCGTTCGTCGCGCTCGCGCAGCGCCGCTCGCTCTACGTCGCCGGCAGCCGGGTCACCGGGTTCGCCGCCAACGAGGCACTGGGCGGCTTCGTCGACCTCGCGGACGTCGGGGTGCGCCAGTGAGCCGGTCGCCGCTGCTGTTCGTCCACGCCCACCCCGACGACGAGACCCTCACGACCGGGCTGACCATGGCCCACTACGTCCGCGCCGGCCACCCCGTGCACGTGCTGGCCTGCACCCTCGGCGAGGAGGGCGAGGTCATCCCGCCCGACCTGTTCCACCTCGACGCGGCCCACGACGACGCCCTCGGCCCGTACCGGGCGGAGGAGCTGGCGCGCGCCATGGCGGCGCTGGGCACGACGTGGGAGGTGCTCGGCTCCGACCCGGCTCGCGGGGTGCTGTCCCGCTACCGAGACTCGGGCATGGCCGGCACGCCGAGCGCGGCCAACCCCGCTGCCTTCGTCAACGCCGACCTCGCGGAGGCCGCCGCGCTCGTGGTGGACGTCGTCCGCCGCACCCGGCCCGCCGTGGTGGTCACCTACGACGCGCAGGGTGGGTACGGCCACCCCGACCACATCCAGACCCACCGCGTCACGTGCGCGGCCGTGGCCTCCCTGCCCGCCCACGAGCAGCCGGCGCTGTATGCCGTGCTGACGCCGCGGTCCTGGGCGCGCGAGGACCGCGAGTGGCTGGCCGCGCACCCGGAGCTGACCGGCGAGTGGAGCGTGCCGGCCGTCGACGGGGACTACCCGCCGTCCGTGGTCGCGGACCCCCTGGTGACCCACGCGGTGCAGGACCCCGAGGCGCTGCCGGTGCAGCGGGAGGCTCTGTCGCAGCACGTCACCCAGGTGAAGGTGCGCGGCGACGTCTACGCGCTGTCCAACGACATCGCCGCTCGGCTGGCCGGCCGCGAGGGCTTCGCCCGGCTCGACCCGGCCACGGGCGAGGTCGCCGCGCCACCCGCACCGGACGCGGGCCGCCGCGCGGGTCGTGTCGCAGGCCTGTTGGATGGGTCGTCGTGACCACCCCCGTCGACGCAGACCACTTCCGCCTGGCCATGGGCCGGTTCGCGACGGGCGTCACCGTCCTCACGACCTTCGCCGGCGGCCACGACCACGCCATGACGGCGAACGCCGTCACCTCCGTGTCGATGGAGCCGCTGCTCGTCCTGGCCTGCGTCGAGGTCGACGCGCGCTTCCACGACGCCATCGCCGACTCCGGCGTCTGGGGTGTGAGCATCCTCGGTGCCGACCAGCGCCCCACCGCCGAGTGGCTCTCCACCCAGGGCCGGCCGCTGCACGGGCAGCTCGACCGGGTGGCCCATCACCGTGGTCCGGGGACGGGGGTGGCCCTCCTCGACGGCGCCCTCGCGACGCTCGAGCTGCGCACCACCGACATGCACCGCGCGGGTGACCACAGCATCGTCGTCGGCGAAGTAGTGTCCCTGTCGAGCAACGACCACCCGGCCGACGCGCTGGTCTACTACCGCAGCCGCTACCAGCCGCTGCGCTGAGGGGAGTGCCCGTGAGAGAGAACGGCTCGGCGGCCCTGCGCGCCTCGGTCGCCCTCACCGTCCTCGTCGCCGGCTACGTCGGCCTGGCGTACTTCCTCGGCCGCCACGTCCCCGCCAACACCTCCGTGGCGGGCGTCCCGATCGGCGGCATGAGCCCGGCCTCGGCCGAGCGCACCCTCGACCGCGCGCTGGCCGACCGCCGCGACCAGAAGGTCGTCCTCGTGGCGGGGGACGCGAAGCAGGAGCTCAGCCCGGCCGACGCAGGGCTGCGTCTCGACCTGCCCGGCACCGTCGACGGGCTCACCGGGTTCTCGCTCAAGCCCGCCGACCTCTGGGCGCACCTCACGGGCGGGGGCGACCAGAAGCTCGCCGTCGCGGTCGACCGGGGCAGGCTCGAGGCCGCGGTGCGGGGTGCGGCGAAGGCGCTCGACACCCCGGTCGTCGAGGGTGGCATCACGTTCCCGGGTGGCAAGGTCGCCGTCGTGCAGCCGGCGCAGGGCCGCAGCGTCGACGTGGGCCGGACGGCCGACGCGGTCGCCGCACGCTGGCCGGCGACGACCCCGGTCACGGCCGCGCTCGACACCGTCGACCCCAAGGTGTCCGCCGACGAGCTCGACCGCGCCAACCGCGAGTTCGCGACGCCGGCGGTCTCCGCGCCGGTGACCGTCGTCGTCGGCTCCAAGCGCTTCCCGGTCGAGCCCGCGGCATACGCCCCGGCGCTCTCGGTCACGGCGGACGACTCGGGCCGGCTCTCGCCGCAGGTCGACGAGGCCAAGCTGGTCGCCGCCGTTCGCAAGGCCGCGGCCGCGGCGGGGCTGGAGAAGGCGGCCCGCGACGCGAAGATCACGTTCAAGGGGACCATCCCGGTCGTGCAGCCGGCTGTCGTCGGCTCCACGCTCGACGACACCTCGGTCACGAGCGCCTTCGTCCCCGCGCTGACGGCGCCCGGGCGGACCGCCACGGTCTCCGTGAAGGTGGTCCAGCCGAAGCTGACGACCGCCGAGGCGGAGAAGATCAAGCCGCGCGAGGTGATCTCGACCTTCTCGACGCAGTTCCCGTTCAACCCGCCGCGCACCGAGAACATCACCATCGCGGCCCGCACGCTCAACGGCACCTACGTCGCGCCGGGGCAGACGTTCAGCCTTAACGCCGTCCTCGGGCAGCGCACCGCCGCCAAGGGCTACAACCCGGCACCGGTCATCGTCAACGGCCGGCTCACCAAGGACTACGGCGGCGGCATCTCCCAGCTCTCGACGACGCTGTTCAACGCGATCTTCTTCTCCGGTGCCCGGATCGAGGAGCACCACCCGCACTCCTTCTACATCTCGCGCTACCCCGAAGGGCGCGAGGCCACGATCTCCTGGCCGGACGTCGACAACCGGTTCACCAACGACACCGGCTACGGCATCCTCATCCAGGCGGGCGTCTCGGGGAACTCGGTCACCGTGACGTTCCACGGCACCAAGGTGTGGGACGTCAAGGCCGTGAAGGGCCCGCGCCGCAACGTCGTCCAGCCGAGGACCATCACCGACGACAAGGCGTCCTGCGTGCCACAGACGCCGACGCCCGGCTTCGACGTCACGGTCACGCGCATCTTCCTCAAGGGCGGCAAGCAGGTGAAGACGTCGACCTTCAACACCCACTACATCCCCGAGGACGACGTCCGCTGCACCAACCCGAAGGCCGGCTGACGCGGCTCAGTCGCGCACGAGGTGGGCGTAGGGGTCCGGCCGCTCGGAGACGCTGCGCAGCACGCAGAACTCGTTGCCCTCGGGGTCGAGCAGCGTCGCCCAGCCGCCCCCGTCGTCCTTGCGCAGGTCCTGGTGCATCGTCGCCCCCATGCCCAGCAGCCGCTCGACCTCCTCGTCGCGGGTGACGTCCTGCGGGTAGAGGTCGAAGTGGAGCCGGTTCTTCACCGTCTTGCCCTCGGGCACCTCGATGAACAGCACCCGGGTGCGGCCGTCGGGGGAGAAGATCATGCACTCCTCGTGCCCGGGCAGGTTCGGGTCCTGCGGGTCCTCGGAGAACCCCAGGACCCGGCCCCACCAGACCGACTGGTCGTGGGCGTTCCGGCTGTCGACGGACGTGTGCATGATTCGGCTCACCATGGGCGGCAGCCTTGCGGCAGCGGGCCGCCCGCGCCACCCGTTATCGCGGCTGGGTGAGGTAGACGTAGCTCGAGTGCGTGTCGAAGCCGAGCCGCTGGTAGAGCCGGATCGCCGTGGCGTTGTCGTGCTCGACCTGCAGGTGCACGAGGTGGAGCCCGCGGGCGCGGGCGGCCGCCGCCAGCTGCGCGGTGAGGTGGGCGGCCAGGCCCCGACCCCGGTATGCCGGGTCGGTCCAGACCGCGCCGAGCCCGGCCCAGCCGTGGGCGATCCCCATGCGGCCCAACGCGATCGGGGTGGTCCCGGCGGCGTCGGGGTCCCGCAGCCCGAGCTTCTGGGACAGCCCGCCGCCTGGACGGACCTGACCGAAGAGGTGCTCGGGGCTGCCGGTGACCACGCGCTCGCTGACGCCGGGGACGCTGGAACGGGTGGTGAGGTAGGTCGCCAGCCACTCGGGCGAGGCCTCCGGCGACACCACCACGTCCGGGCCGCCGGGGTCGGCTGCGGCGACGCGCTCGGTCGAGGCCGTCAGCACGAGCGTCCGGCTGCCCTCGGTGTACCCGCGGGCCAGCATCAGGGCACCGAGCGGGTCGTCGCCGGGTCGGAAGCCCTCGGGGCCCGCAAGGGCGAGCCTGGCGGGCAGGCCGCGCGCGGCGTACCAGGCCTCGACCTGGTCGACCGCCCGCTCGAGGGGCACGCCGGGGTCGCCCACCGGCACCACCGAGTTGCCACGCTGGGTGAATCCCTGGGACGCGCGCAGCTCCCACTCGCCGAGCCGGTCGCGCTCGAGGGCGCCCCACGCGGGGGCCATGACCCGCTGGAGGTCGTCCACCGAGACGGCGAGGTGGGCGGCACCGCGGCGGGAGGGGCGGGGCGGCACCACCTTGGCGGCCGTGACCCGGTCCAGGGACACGCGCACGGGGCCATGCCCGGTCTCGACGACGAGCGCGTCGCCGGTGAGCTCCACGAGCGTGCCGACCGAGTCGGTCAGCGTCGCCCCGGTGGCGGCATCGGGTGCGTCGAGGCGCCACCGGACGACCACCCGGGACCCGACGTGGAGGTTGCCGACATCGCCTGACACACGCCGCATAGTATGTGCGGCATGACGTACGTGATCGCCCAGCCTTGTGTGGACCTCAAGGACAAGGCCTGCATCGAGGAATGTCCCGTCGACTGCATCTACGAGGGCGAGCGCTCGCTGTACATCCACCCGGACGAGTGCGTCGACTGCGGTGCGTGCGAGCCGGTGTGCCCGGTCGAGGCGATCTACTACGAGGACGACGTCCCCGAGCAGTGGGCCGACTACTACAAGGCGAACGTCGAGTTCTTCGACGACCTGGGCAGCCCGGGTGGCGCGGCCAAGCTCGGCGTCATCAACAAGGACCACCCGCTGATCGCCGACCTGCCCCCGCAGTCGCACGACGAGTGAGCGCGGAGGTCAGCGCGTGACCTCACGCGTCCTCCCCGACTTCCCCTGGGACTCGCTCGCTCCGTACAAGGAGCGGGCGAGTGCCGTGCCCGGGGGCATCGTCGACCTGTCCGTCGGCACGCCGGTCGACCCCACGCCGGAGGTCGTCCAGGAGGCCCTGCGCTCGGCCGCTGACGCGCCCGGGTACCCGCAGACGTACGGCACGCCCGCCCTGCGCGAGGCGGTCGCGGGCTGGTTCGCCCGACGGCGCGGGGTCCCCGACCTCGACCCCGACGGGGTCCTGCCGACGGTGGGCAGCAAGGAGCTGGTGGCCTGGCTGCCGACCCTGCTCGGCCTCGGGCCGGGTGACCTCGTGGGCTTCCCCTCGGTGGCCTACCCGACCTACGACGTCGGGGCCCGGCTCGCCGGTGCGACGCCGACCGTGGTCGACGGGCTGGCCGCCCTCGGTCCGCTGACGCCCGCCACCACGCCGAAGCTGCTGTGGCTCAACACCCCCAGCAACCCGACGGGCAAGGTCCTCGGCGTCGAGCACCTCGCCAAGGTCGTCGCGTGGGCGCGGCAGCACGGCGTCGTCGTCGCGAGCGACGAGTGCTACGCCGAGCTGGACTGGCGGGAGGGCTCGGAGGGGCCGACCACGCCGTCGATCCTCGACCCCCGCGTCACCGGTGGCTCCCACGAGGGCCTTCTCGCGGTGTACTCGCTGAGCAAGCAGTCCAACCTCGCGGGGTACCGTGCCGCGTTCGTCGCCGGCGACGTCGCCCTGGTGCGGCAGCTGCTGGAGGTGCGCAAGCACGCCGGGATGATCGTGCCGTGGCCGGTCCAGGTCGCCCTCACGGCGGCCCTCGGCGACGACGAGCACGTGGCCGCGCAGAAGGCCCGGTACGCCGCCCGCCGGCAGGCACTGCGGTCGGCCGTCGAGGGCTTCGGCCTGCGGGTCGACCTCTCCGAGGCGGGTCTCTACCTGTGGTCGACCCGGGGTGAGGACGCGTGGGCGACCGTCGCGGCGCTGGCCGACCGGGGGATCCTCGTCGCGCCCGGCACCTTCTACGGGCACCACGGCCGCGAGCACGTCCGGATCGCCCTGACGGCGTCCGACGAGCGCATCGCCGAGGCCGTCCGGCGCCTCGGGGCCTGACCAGCCCGATTCCCGGGCGCGAGCACGGTTGGGGTAGCGTCACAGTGCGCGACGAGCGCCCTGACGCGAACCCGACGGGTGCCCGCACACACTCGTGGAAGATGGGACACACACATGACTGACGCAACGGCTGGCGCCACCCTGACGGCCGACGGGAAGACCCTCGAGCTCGGCCTGGTGAAGGCGACGGAGGGCAACAACGGCTACGACGTCTCCAAGCTGCTCAAGGAGACCGGCAACGTCACCCTCGACACCGGCTTCGTCAACACCGCCTCGTGCAGCAGCGCGATCACCTACATCGACGGCGACGCGGGGATCCTGCGCTACCGCGGCTACCCGATCGAGCAGCTCGCCGAGAAGTCGAGCTACCTCGAGGTGTCCTACCTCCTCATCTACGGCGAGCTGCCGACCCAGCAGCAGCTGGACGACTTCGACTCCAAGATCCGCCGCCACACCCTGCTGCACGAGGACCTGCGCGCGTTCTTCAACGGCTTCCCGCGCGACGCGCACCCGATGCCCGTGCTGTCCTCCGCGGTCTCGGCGCTGTCGACCTTCTACCAGGACAGCCTCGACCCGTTCGACAAGGAGCAGGTCGAGATCTCGACCGTCCGCCTCATGGCCAAGCTCCCGACGATCGCGGCCTACGCGTACAAGAAGTCCGTCGGCCAGCCGTTCCTCTACCCGGACAACTCGCTGTCCCTGCCGGAGAACTTCCTGCGCATAACGTTCGGCTTCCCGGCCGAGCCGTACGACCTCGACGAGGACATGGTCAAGGCGCTCGACCTGCTCCTCATCCTGCACGCCGACCACGAGCAGAACTGCTCCACCTCGACGGTCCGCCTCGTCGGCTCCTCGCAGGCCAACCTCTTCGCGTCGGTCTCGGCCGGCATCAACGCGCTGTTCGGCCCGCTGCACGGTGGTGCCAACCAGGCCGTGCTCGAGATGCTCAACACCATCCACGAGAACGGCGGCGACGTCGACACGTTCGTGAAGAAGGTGAAGAACAAGGAGGACGGCGTCAAGCTGATGGGCTTCGGCCACCGGGTCTACAAGAACTACGACCCGCGCGCCGCCATCATCAAGAAGACCGCCGACACCATCCTCAACAAGGGTGGCGTGCAGGACCCGCTCCTGGACATCGCGCTCCAGCTCGAGCAGCGCGCGCTGGAGGACGACTACTTCGTGGAGCGCAAGCTCTACCCGAACGTCGACTTCTACACCGGCCTCATCTACAAGTCGATGGGCTTCCCGACCCGCATGTTCACCGTGCTGTTCGCCCTCGGCCGCCTGCCGGGCTGGATCGCCCAGTGGCGCGAGATGATCGAGGACCCGCAGACCAAGATCGGCCGCCCGCGCCAGATCTACACCGGCCACACCGAGCGCGACTACGTCGGCATGGGCGACCGCTGACCCCACGCCCGCACGCTCCACGACGCCCCCGGCCCGCGGCCGGGGGCGTCGTCGCGTCAGGGGAGGGGGTCTCGGACCTCGCCGGGCGAAAGGGGCGAATCGGTCGTAGCCTTCCGCGCATGAGGCGCACCTGGGCGGCAGCGGTCGGCACCATCGGTCTCGCGGCGGCGGCAGCCGTGGCGAGCTCCCCGGCGACGGCGTCCCCGCCCGGCGCGCCGACGGCAGCCGACATGCACCATGCGGGAACGCAGCCCACCGGTTCCCGCCACACGGGGGGAGCCTTCGGGCCGCTGGACCTCGGCCCGGCCGGCCTGCCCGAGACCCGGACCGTTCAGCAGGTCGAGCCCGGGGTCACGTGGACCCGGATCACCCGGGGTGCGCCCGACGCCTCCGTCCCGTGGGTCGTCGAGGTGAGCATCCCCTCGGGCGCGAGCAGCCCCGACCCGGACGCCCCGCCACGTGCCATCCAGGACGAGGCCAGCGCCCGCGCGTTCGCCGACCGGCTCACCGCGGCCGGGTTCCCGGCCGAGGCCCAGCAGGTGCTCCAGCCGGCCGTCGCGGACGTCCCCGCCGGTGTGCTCGGCTGGCGGGTGCGGCTCACCACGACATTCGGCAGCCAGGCGCAGGCGACCGCCGAGGCCGCCCGGCTCAAGGCCGCCGGGTTCTCCGGCCGGGCCTGGTATGCCGGGTGGGACGGCACGTCGACCGCCAAGGGCCCGTGGACGGTGAACGTCGTGACGATCGACCCCCGGACGTTCCGCGGGACGCTCGCCGGGACGTTCGGCCCGACCATCGAGGCGCGCGAGACCCCGACCTGGCTCTCGCGGTACGAGAAGGCGAAGGTCGCCGTCAACGCCGGCTTCTTCGTCCTCGACCCGAAGGCCGGAGCCGAGGGCGACCCGGCCGGCGCCGGCGTCTACGACGGCCGGCTGGAGTCCGAGCCCGTGGGGACCCGCCCCGTGCTCGTGCTCGACCCGCGCGCCCGCCACACCGAGGTCGTCCGCCCCACCTGGCGCGCGACCGTGGGCCTGCCCTCCGGCCGCCAGGTCCTGGACGGTCTCAACCGGGTCCCCGGCCTCATCCGCAACTGCGGCGGCACCGCCGACGACCAGCCGACGTCCCTGCCGCTGCACGACTTCACCTGCACCGACGCCGACGAGCTCGTGCTGTTCACACCGGCCTACGGCGCGAACACCCCTGCCGGCCCGGGCGCCGAGGCGGTCCTCGACCGTTCCGGCCGCGTCGTCTCGGTGGCGTCGACGCGCGGGGTCGCGCTCGCACCCGGCCAGCGCTCGCTGCAGGGCACCGGGGCCCAGGCACCGCTCGTGGCGGCGCTGCGTCCCGGCCAGCGGGTTGGTGTGCAGACCGCGCTGACCGACGGCCGTCGCCCCCTCTCGCTGCCCGGTGCGGCGGTCCTCAACGGCGGGCCCGAGCTGGTCCGCGACGGGCAGGTCCACGTGACCCAGCGCCAGGACGGGATGGTCCACCCCGGCGAGCCGAGCTTCGCCTACGGCTGGGTGCTCCAGCGCAACCCCCGCACCTTCGCCGGTGTCGACCGGGCCGGACGCACCCTGCTCGTGACGGTCGACGGCCGGCAGCTCGGTGAGCTCGGCCTGTCGATCCCCGAGACGGCTGCGGTCGCCAGGTCGCTCGGCATGGTCGACGCGATGAACCTCGACGGCGGCGGGTCGACGGCCATGGTCGTCCGGGACGAGCTGGTCTCGCACCCGTCGGACGCCACGGGGGAGCGCCCGGTCGGCGACGCCATCGTCGTGCGCTGACGACTGGGGGGCTCAGCCGGCGCCGGCGAACCTGACGACGACCGTGTCCTTGCCGACCGCCGTGCGGGCCGCCTGCCAGCTCCAGCCGTCGGCGCCCGTCGTCCGGCTCCACGTCCGGGACCCGACGGTCACCGAGGTCGCGCCGAACTGCTCGGCCTTGGCCACGGCATACGCTCCGGCGGCCCACGCGCGCCGCTCGGAGCCGGCGCGGACGGTGAGGGTCGTGCCCTTCACCGACGAGGTGACCCCGAGCTCGGTGGCCAGCGCGCTGCGCAGGGCCGCGGGCTTGCCGTCGGTGGCGTCCTTGAGGCGGCAGCCGAGGCCGCCCGGGGAGTGGCCGGAGAGGGTCGAGGCCAGCAGCCGCCCCTCCTGCTCGTGCTCGGCGTACGCCTCGGGGTAGGCGCTCTTCTGCACCTTCTGCGCGATCTCGGTGATCCGCATCTGCTCGTAGCCGTCGATCTTCACGAGGGCGTCGTAGAACTTGTTGGTCGCGTAGACCGGGTCGAGGATCTGCTTCTCGGTGCCCCAGCCCTGGCTCGGCCGCTGCTGGAACAGGCCCACGGAGTCACGGTCGCCGTACGTGAGGTTGCGCAGCTTCGACTCCTGGATGGCCGTGGCGATGGCGATGGTGGCCGCGCGGGCGGGCAGGCCCCGCTTCTCCGCCACCGCGTCGATCGTGGCCGCGTATGCCGTCTGGCTGGGGTCGAAGGTGACGCTCTTGCCCAGCGCCGTGGCCCGGCACTGGGGCCCGGCGAAGCTGTGCAGCAGCCCGCGGATGCCGACAACCCCCGCACCGACGACGGCCACGACGAAGAGCAGGAGCACCAGCCGGGTCAGGAGGCGGCGCATCCCGCGTCGGGGGCGGCGCTGCTCGGCGAGGGGTGCGCGACGCCTGGTCGTGGGCATGCCTAGTCGTTGGCGTGGAGCGCGGAGTTGAGCACGATGCCGTGCCCGTCGCGGGCGAGCCCCTCGACGGTGCCGGTGACGGAGTTGCGACGGAACAGCAGGTTGTCCTGCCCCGAGAGCTCGACGGCCTTGACGACCCGGTCGTCGGCGAGGGTCACCTTGGTCCCTGCCGTGAGGTAGAGGCCTGCCTCGACGACGCAGTCGTCGCCGAGCGCGATGCCCAGGCCCGACTCCGCCCCGAGCAGGCAGCGCTCGCCGATGCGCACGCGCTCCGTGCCCCCACCGGACAGCGTGCCCATGGTGGACGCGCCGCCGCCGATGTCGGAGCCGTCGCCGACGACGACGCCCTGGGAGATGCGACCCTCGACCATGGAGTGGCCGAGCGTGCCGGCGTTGTAGTTGACGAAGCCCTCGTGCATGACGGTGGTGCCCGGCGCGAGGTGCGCGCCGAGGCGGACGCGGTCGGCGTCACCGATGCGGACACCGCGCGGCACGACGTAGTCGACCATGCGCGGGAACTTGTCGACACCGAGCACCTGCACCGGCCCGCGGGCCTGCAACCCGGCGCGGGTGAGCTCGAAGCCGTCGACCGCGCACGGTCCCTGGGTGGTCCACACGACGTTGGCGAGCACGCCGAAGAGGCCGTCCAGGTTGACCGTGTTGGGCTCCACGAGGCAGTGCGAGAGCAGGTGCAGCCGCAGGTAGGCGTCGCACGGGTCGGCCGGGGCCGCGTCCAGGTCGACCTCGACGGTCACGACCTCGCGGCGCACGCGGCGCACGTCGTCCTTGCCCGCGAGCGCCTCGAGCGCCTGCGGGACGCCCGCGCCGTCCGGGCGGCCGCCCAGGGCGGGCTGCGGGAACCATGCGTCGAGCACGGCTCCGTCGTCGTGGATCGTGGCCAGGCCGTGTCCCCAGGCGGTGCGCTCGCTGCTCATGGCGACCAAGGGTACGAGAGGTGCGGCGCGCTCCGTGAATCCGCAGCCCCACTAGGGTGGCGGGCATGTCGAGCAGCCCCCAGAGCACCTCCGGAAACGCCACCACCGCCCCCGTCCTCGACCTGTCCGCGGACGTCGTCACGCTCACCGCGGCGCTGTGCGACATCGAGTCGGTCAGCCTCAACGAGGCGACCGTCTGCGACGCCATCGAGGCGGCGCTCGCGCCCCTCGGCCACCTGACGACGACGCGCATCGGCAACACCCTGGTGGCGCGCACCGACCTCGGCCGCTCCGAGCGGGTCGTCCTGGCCGGGCACATCGACACCGTGCCGCTCACCACCGAGCCGGCGAACCTGCCCACCCAGCGCCGGGGCGAGGAGCTGTGGGGCCGCGGGACCGTCGACATGAAGGGCGGCGTCGCCGTGCAGCTCAAGGCGGCCCTGGTCGCCGAGCCGTCGCGTGACCTGACCTTCGTGTTCTACGAGGGCGAGGAGATCGACAGCCAGTACAACGGCCTGCTGCACATCCACCAGCAGCGGCCGGAACTCATCGAGGACGCCGACTTCGCCGTGCTGCTCGAGCCGACCGGCTCCATCGTCGAGGGCGGCTGCAAGGGCACCCTGCGCGCCGAGGTCGTCACCAAGGGCATCGCCGCCCACAGCGCCCGGCCGTGGAACGGGCACAACGCGATCCACGACGCGGCCGAGGTGCTCGCGCGGCTCGTGGCGTACCAGCCGGAGACCGTCGAGGTCGACGGCCTGGAGTACCGCGAGGCGATGAACGCGGTCGGCATCGCCGGTGGCATCGCCGGCAACGTCATCCCGGACCGGTGCGTGGTCACCGTCAACTACCGGTATGCCCCCGACAAGTCCGAGGACGACGCCGCCGCCGTCGTCCACCAGCTGTTCAGCGACTTCGTCGTCACCATCGTCGACAACGCCGGCGGGGCGCGGCCCGGCCTGGACCGCCCGGCCGCCCGGGCGTTCGTCGACGCCCTGGGCGTCGACGTCGTGGCCAAGCAGGGCTGGACCGACGTGGCGCGGTTCTCGGCCATGGGTGTCCCCGCGGTCAACTTCGGCCCCGGCGACCCCAACCTCGCCCACCACGACGAGGAGCGCGTGCCGGTCGACCAGCTCGAGTCCGCCGAGGCCGCGCTGCTGCGCTGGCTCGCCTGACCCAGAGCTTGCCGCCCTGCCGGCGGCCGGGCGCCCCGGCCGCTCGCGGGCGGGGAGGGGCTACCGCGAGGGCTGCTCCCCGAAGGCCAGCGGCTCACGGGAGACGAGGTACGTCGCCCAGTTCAGCTTGAGCACCGCGCCGTCCGGCCCGCGGGTGACGCGCAGCAGCTCGCCACGCTCGCGCCCGGAGACGGTGCGGTAGGTGTCCTCGTCGAGGCGCTCGAACACGGACGGCGCGCGGTCCGCCGGCGCGGCGTCCGCCCGCGCCTCGAGCCGGCCCTCGCGCACGCTGAAGGTGTAGCCGCTGCCCTCGGAGAACCAGCGGCCCAGCAGGGGCACGAGGTGCTCGGGCACCGACGTCCCCGGCCGCCACTCCGGCTCCTCGGCCGGGTCGTGCTCCACGACGTGGTCGCCCAGCGCCAGGGCGAAGGCCGTCGGGTCGGGGGAGGACGAGCTGTTCATGAGCACGATGCCGCCGGTGCCGCTCTCGCGGTGGGTGAAGACCCCGCTGACCTGACCCGGCATACCGCCGGTGTGGCCGACCCAGGTGCGGCCCTGTGGTGAGCGCACGAGGAAGAAGCCGAGCCCCATCGCGCTGGTCCAGCCGTCGGGGTCGGTCATGAGCTGCGGCTGCGTCATCTCCTCGAGCGTGTCGGGGGACAGCACCGCCGGGTCCGGGTCGGCGACGAAGCCGCTCCAGCGCGCCAGGTCGGTCACCGTGCTCGCCAAGGCGCCGCACGGGGCCATCGCCCGCAGGTCCACCACCGGCTCGACCTGCGGGACGTCGTGGAAGGGGGACAGGTGGTACCCCGTCGCCCGCGGGCCGCCGTCGAAGCCGACCGTCGTGCGCGTCATGCCGAGCGGCTCGAGGATGCGCGCCCGCAGCGACTCCTCCCACGGGCGGCCGTCGAGCCGCGCGACGAGCTCGCCGAGCACGGCATACACGACGTTGGAGTAGTGCCACCGGTCGTGGGGCCGGCCCACACGCTCGATGGCGTTGAAGTCGGCCATGAGCGTCTCGAGGTCGGGCTGCTCGAGCGTCTCCCAGATGTCGCCGAGCGGCTCGCGGGCCAGCCCCGTGGCATGGGCCAGCGCCTGCCTCACGGTCGCCCGGTGGGTCACGCCGGGGAGGTGCTCGTCGAGCCGGTCGTCCAGGTCGAGCCGCCCCTCGTCGCGCAGCGCCATGACGAGCACGGCGGTGAAGGACTTGGTGTTGGACGCCACGAGGAACTGGTCGTCGGGTCCGGGTACCCGCGGCGCGGAGACGTCGACCGTCCCGATGCCGTCGGTCCACAGCAGCTCGCCGCGACGCACCACCGCGGCCGCGAGGCCGGGGACGCGCCCTGTCCGCTGCCGGTCCAGGGCGATCGCGCGCAGTCGCCGGCGGGTGCTGTCCTGCAGGGTGCTGTCCACCTCCGCGACCCTAGCGGGGAGTGCGCCGTTTCCCGGCTCGCGGCCTGCGGTGGCCTAGGTTGGGCGCGTGAGCGAGCACGAGGACCTGAGCCACACCGAGGACGACCTGGGGCAGACCGCCGGCGCCACCGAGTGGGACGTCGAGTACCGCACCGGCCCGGTCATGCTTCGCGGGTCGCGGGTCCCCGGCACCACGACCGACCAGCGGCTGCTGGACTCGCGCGGACCGACCGACTGGGTGCACACCGACCCGTGGCGCGTCCTGCGGATCCAGAGCGAGTTCGTCGAGGGGTTCGGCGCGCTGGCCGAGCTCGGCCCGGCGGTGTCGGTCTTCGGCTCGGCGCGAACCAAGCCGGGGACCGAGTTCTACGAGCTCGGCGCCGAGGTCGGTCGGCGGCTCGCCGAGGCCGGGTATGCCGTGATCACCGGTGGGGGGCCGGGCGCCATGGAGGCGGCCAACAAGGGCGCGCACGAGGCGGGTGGTGCGTCGGTCGGGCTCGGCATCGAGCTGCCGTTCGAGCAGGGCCTCAACGAGCACGTGAACCTCGGCGTCAACTTCCGCTACTTCTTCGCCCGCAAGACGATGTTCGTGAAGTACGCCCGCGGCTTCATCGTGCTGCCGGGCGGCTTTGGCACCCTGGACGAGCTGTTCGAGGCGGTGACGCTGGTCCAGACGCAGAAGGTCACCTCGTTCCCGATCGTGCTCATGGGGACGGCGTACTGGGGCGGGCTCTTCGACTGGCTGCGCGGCACGGTCCTCGACGCCGGCACGGTCAGCCCCAAGGACGTGGACCTGCTGCACCTCACCGACGACGTCGACGAGGCGGTCCGGATCATCCTCGAGGCCGACGAGCAGGTGGTGGCCAAGCGGCCCGAGTAGCAGGAGCGGTCCGGGCGCCCCGCGACCCGAGGCCTGCGGCCGTGGGGTGCGGTTGCGGGCCGCGGCGCCCCGGGATCGGACGACCGGGGATCGGGCGACCAGGGGATGGACGCCGGGACCGGCGCCCACGAGAATGAGGCGATGACCGTGTCGCCGCTGCCACGCCTGGGCGACGTCGTGCTCGGCCGCGACGTCGCGGGCCGCACGCTGCGGATCTCCGGCCACCCGGCGAGCGGCCGCGTCGTGCTGTCGATCTGGCAGGACGCCACGTGCAAGGCCACGGTCCGCCTCGCGCCCGAGGACGTGCCGCACGTCGTCGAGATGCTGACCCGCGCGGCCGTCGCCCCGGCTGTCGCCACGGCCGACGTCCCCGATGCCGGATCGGCGGGCTGAGTAGGTCCCTGACAGCCGGACGTGCGACGATCGGGCGCGTGGTCTGGGTCTTCTTCATCGTCGTCGCGGTGCTGCTCGTGGGTGGCTTCGCCGCGCTCGTGACCGGTCGGATCGGGTACGACCCGATGGCCCCGGCGACGACGACGCAGGCCGATCCCGTTCTCTCCGAGCACTTCCCGGCCAGCGAGGTCTCCACCGTGCGGTTCGACACCGCGCTGCGGGGCTACCGCATGGACCAGGTCGACGCGGTGCTCGACCAGCTCCAGGCCCGCATCGCCGAGCTCGAGGCCGCCCAGGACCCGCGCGACGTCGCCGCGCCGACGCCTCGCGCGTCCCACGACGACCTCGACGGCTGACCGCCATGGCCCGCTTCCACCTGACCCGTCACTCGCCGGCGAGCCCGGAGGCCGTCTGGGCGGCGGTCACCGACTTCGCGGCATACGCCGACTGGATGCCGCTCACCCGCATGCGGCTCGACACCGGGCAGCCGACCCCGGGATGGGGTTTCGCCGGCATCAGCGGCCTCGGGCCGCTGGCGTTCCGCGACTCGATGCTCGTGACCGTCTGGGAGCCGCCGACCGACGGTGCCGGCCGGTTCCGGGTCGTCAAGACCGGCCGGGTGCTCGGTGGGTGGGCCGACGTGACCGTGGCGCCCGACGGCGACGGCACCCGGCTGGACTGGCGCGAGGACGCCGTCGTCCGGCCGCTGCCCGCCAAGCGGCTGTTCGACCCGCTCGTGGCCCGGGGCAGCGAGTGGCTCTACGGGCGTGCCATCGCCGCGATGCTCGACCGGGCCGCGGGGGCGCCCCGGTGAGCGGAGTCGTCGTCGGCACGGACGGCCTGGCGCGGTGTGCCTGGGCCGGCTCGAGCCCCGACTACCTCGAGTACCACGACCTCGAGTGGGGCGTGCCGGTCCACGGGGAGAAGGCCCTCTACGAGCGGATCACCCTCGAGGCGTTCCAGTCGGGGCTCGCGTGGATCACGATCCTGCGCAAGCGCGAGGCGTTCCGGACCGCGTTCGCGGGGTTCGACCCCGAGGCGGTCGCCGCCTTCGACGACGCCGACCGCGAGCGGCTCATGGCCGACGCCGGCATCGTGCGCAACCGGCTCAAGGTCGACGCCGCGATCGCCAACGCCCGCGCCGTCCTGGGGCTGCGCGAGCAGGGCGGCCTCGAGGACCTCGTCTGGTCGCACCGGCCCGAGCAGCACACCCCTCCGCGCAGCACCGCCGAGCTGCGCGCCACCTCGCCGGAGAGCGTCGCCCTCGCCAAGGCGCTGAAGAAGGCCGGCTTCGTCTTCGTCGGGCCGACGACGATGTATGCCGCCATGCAGGCCTGCGGGCTCGTGGACGACCACCTCGTGGGGTGCCACCGGGCCGGCGGCCCGGAGTGAACCGGTCGCCGGTGCGCGCCCTGCTCTGGCGCGCGGGCCTGGTCTACCTCGTCCTGAGGGCGGTGAGCTGGGTGCTGCTCGTCATCGCCTCGCACCGGCAGCCGGTGATGATGGACTGGACCGGTCCCACGGTCGAGCCGCTGGACATGACGGTGCTGTGGGACGGCAGCTGGTACCGGCACGTGGCCGAGCTGGGCTACCCGCACGTCCTGCCGCGCCTGCCCGACGGCCAGGTCGCGCAGAACGCCTGGGCCTTCTACCCGCTCTTCCCGCTCGTCTCCCGGGCGCTGATGGACCTCACCGGCTTCGGCTTCCCGCTCGTGGCGTCCTGCGTCGCGCTGCTGTGCGGGCTCGGCGCCGCACTGGTCATGGCCGTCCTGCTCGCCGAGAAGGTCGGGCGCCCGGTGGCCCTCGCGACCGTCGCGGTGTGGGCGGCCTTCCCGGCCGCGGTGTCCCTCCAGCTGGCCTACACCGAGTCCATGGCCATGCTCGTCCTGTGCCTGCTGCTGTGGGCCGTCATCCGGCGGCAGTGGGTCGGCGCGGGGGTGGCTGCCCTGGTGCTCGGACTCACCCGGCCGATCGCGGTGCCGGTCATCGCCGTGGTCGCCGTGGCGCTCTTCCTGCGCTGGCGCGGGCGCGGGCGGGAGCCGGTCGGGCCGGGGGAGTACGCCGCGGGCGCGTTCGCCCTCGCCTGCAGCGGGCTCGGGGCGATCGCATGGCCGCTCGTCGCCTGGCACGTGACCGGCGTGCGGACGGCCTACGTCGACACCATGGCGGCCTGGCGGGTCGGCCACGTCATCGAGCCGCTCACGCCGTGGCTCGGCATGTCGCAGTGGGCGTTCCGCGACTTCCACGGCGCCGCGGTCTACGGACCCGTCGGGCTCGCGGCCCTCGTGACGGCCATCGTGGTGCTCACCCTGGGGCCGTGGGCGACGGCGCTGGGACCCGAGCTGCGCACGTGGTGCCTGGCGTACCCGGCATACCTCGCCCTCGTCCTCGACCCGTTCACGAGCATCTTCCGCTACGCGCTGCCGCTCTTCCCGCTCGTGGCCGTGGTGCTGGGTGGCGGCTGGGTCGAGCGCGGCGCCCGGTGGCTGTGGACGCGTGCCGGGGTGCTCGTCGCGCTCGGTGTCGTGGGCCAGGTCGCCTGGATCTGGAAGCTGCTCGTCTTCCACCCGCCCTCGGACTACCCGCCGTGAGCACCATCGGCCTGACCGCGCTGCGGACGTCCGCCGGTCGCAGCGCGGTGGCGCAGCGGGCGCTGCGCCACCCCGTCGCCTACCTCCTGCTCGTGTATGCCGCGTCGCGCGTCCTCGTCGTGGCCGCCATGGGTGTGGCCGCCGTCTGGTTCCAGACCCCTGCCGGGGTCGGCCACGTCGACCCCAACGTCGCCGACATCCTCGGCAGCTGGGACGGCGTCTGGTACCGGCGGATCGCCGAGACCGGCTACCCCGTGCCGCTGCCGGCCGACCCCGACACGGGCCTGCTGACCTACAGCGAGTGGGCGTTCTACCCGGTCTTCCCGTTCCTCGTGCGCGGGCTCATGGTCACCGGCCTGCCGTTCCTCGGGGCCGCGGTCGCGCTGAACCTGCTGCTCGGCGCCGGGGCGACCCTGCTGGTGTGGCGCTGCTTCCACTTCGCGCTGCACGCCTCGCCCCAGCCCGCCCGCGAGCGCCTGGCCCTGACGGCGGCGTCGCTGTGGTGCCTCTACCCGGCGACGGGCGTGCTCGTCATGCCGTACACCGAGGCCGTCGCGGCCGTGCTCATCGCAGGGTCCCTGCTGCTGCTCATGCAGCGGCGCTACGCGTGGGTGGCCACGCTGGCGATCGTCCTCGGCTTCACCCGCGCGGTGGCCCCGGCGATCGCGTGCGCGGTGCTGGCCCACCTCGCGCTGCGGTGGCGCGAGGACCGGGCTGCGGGGGTGGCGCCGCTCGCCGGACAGCGCGTGACGGCAGGGCTGATGATCGCGGCGACCGCGGTCTCGTCGCTGTCGTGGCCGGTGGTGGTCGGCCTCGTGAGCGGGCTGCCGACCGCGTTCTTCGACGTGCAGGCGGCGTGGGGGCAGAAGCCGGAGTCGGGCCCGTTCGTGCTCTGGGTGGTGTGGGCGTGGGAGTCGCACGGCTTCTTCGGCGTGCTGGTCCTCGTCTCGCTCGTGGCCACCTACATCGCGCTCATCCTCGGCCGGCACGGGCGCTGGCTCGCGGTCGAGCTGCGGGTGTGGGCGCTCGCGTACCCGCTCTACCTGCTGGCCGTCGTGCGGCCGATCACGAGCATGTGGCGGTTCCTGCTGCTCGACTTCCCGATCGCCGCGCTCGTCGCGTCGGTGGCGATGCGGACCTCCACCGGTGCGCGCATCGTGCCGCACTGGCGCCGCCGGGTCGGTGTCGTGGCCGTCGTCCTCGTGCTGGGGATGTTCTGGTTCACCTGCACGCTGCTGACCTACACGCCCTGGGCGGCCGCACCGCCGTGACACGCGGTCGGCCGGGCGGGCTCCGCGACCGGGCGGGCTCAGCGACCGGTGAAGACCGGCTTCTCCTTGGCGAGGAACGCGTCGACGGCCGCGTGGTGGTCCGCGCTCGCCCCGGTGCGCGCCATGAACTCGCCCTCCTTGGCGAGGGACTCGGCGAGCGGGTGCCCCGCGGCATACGCGACGGCCCGCCGGATCGAGCCGTAGGCCATCGTCGGTCCGGCCGCGAGCTGCGTCGCGACCCGCGCGACCTCCGCCTCGAACTCCTCGGCCGTCACGACGGTGGTCACGAGGCCCAGTGACAGGCACTCCTGCGCGGGCACGGTGCGGGGCAGGAGCAGCAGCTCCTTGGCCCGAGCCGGCCCGACCAGGCGCTGCAGCCACCACGACGAGCCGGAGTCGCAGGACAGGGCGATGCCGGCGAACGCCAGGTTGAACCCCGCGGTGTCGACCATGATGCGGATGTCGGCCGCCATCGCGAACGCCGCGCCCGCGCCCGCCGCGACCCCGTTGAGCGCGGCCACGACCGGCTTGTCCATCGTCGCCAGCAGCTCGGCCACCGGGTTGTAGTGGGTCGGCACGGTCTCCCACAGCGACGGGTCGTCCGACTGCAGCAGCGTCACGTGCTCGCGCAGGTCCTGCCCCACGCAGAACGCCCGGCCGGACCCGGTGAGCACGACGCAGCGCACCCCGGGGTCCGCGGCCACCTCGGTCAGCGCCGCCAGCAGGGCCTCCTTCGTCGCCACGTCGAGGGCGTTCATGGCCTCGGGCCGGTTGAACCGCACGGTGGCGACGGCGCCGTCGCGCTCGAGGAGGACGGGGGACTGGCCGGGAGCGGGGGTGTCGGTCATGGCGTCATCATGCCGGGCGCGTGGTGGGGCGGATTTCACCTGTGAGGCTGTTCACGGGAT
The DNA here is from genome assembly GCF_031456495.1 of Phycicoccus sp. 3266. NCBI lineage: Bacteria > Bacillati > Actinomycetota > Actinomycetes > Micrococcales > Intrasporangiaceae > Phycicoccus > Phycicoccus sp. 3266. The sequence continues at coordinate 479,581 of NZ_JAVDUW010000002.1, forward strand.
AATGAGGGAAAACTGGCGCGCACCTGCTGACCGACGACCACTGGCGTGGACCCGTGTGCCCAGCCAAAACCACGCCTGACGGAAGGGACACATCCCCATGGCGGCAATGAAGCCGAGGACCGGCGACGGCCCGCTCGAGGTGACCAAGGAGGGTCGCGGCATCGTGCTGCGCATGCCCCTGGAGGGTGGCGGTCGGCTCGTCGTCGAGATGACCCCTGACGAGGTGCGTGCCCTCGGCGACGCCATCGACAACTGCGAGGGCCTGAAGTAACCCTTCGGCCCCACCACGAAGGACCCCCGCCGGGACGCCCGGCCGGGGTCCTTCGTCGTCCCCGTGGGTGCGGCGGCGGTATGCCGGCCGGTCCGGCCGGGTGGGTAGGGTCGGGGCCGTGCCAGACCCCGAGCTCCTGAACCCCCCCACCAGCGACTGGTCCGTCCAGGACCGACCCCTCGCGGACGTCCTCGCCGACCACGAGCCGGGCGACCTCGCCCTGGCGGTCGCCGTCGGTGAGGCAGGCGTCGACGCGTCCGGGGCCGAGGCGCTCGAGCTGGTCGGCCTCGACGCCACGTCGGTGCGGGCGACCTGGGAGCCGCCCGTGGCCGCCGGCGCGGTCACGGCCGTGCCCCTGGCCCCGGGGGAGCGGGCTGCACGCACCATCCTGCTCGTGGGCGTGGGGACCGGTTCGGCCGCGGACCTCCGGTCGGCCGGCGCAGCGCTCGGCCGCGCGGTGCGGGGACGCTCGGCCCTCGTCACCACCATCGGGGCCGGGGAACCGCTGGCGACGCAGTCGGCGCTCGCCGAAGGGCTCGCCCTCGGTGGGTACGCCAGCCCGCGGTGGCTCAGCGACCGCACCACCCCGACTCCCGCACCCGTGGCCGTCGTCGCGCTGGTGGGCCCGTACGACGGGGACGTCGTTCGCCGCTCGGTGCGACGCGCCACCGCCACCATGCTCGCCCGCAACCTGGCGGTCGTCCCGTCGAACACCAAGAACCCGGCCTGGGTCGCCGCCCAGGCCCGGACGCTGGGACGGCGCCACGGCCTCGACGTGACCGTGTGGAACGAGCGCGAGCTGCGCGCCGGGGGCTTCGGCGGCCTGCTCGCCGTCGGCGCCGCTTCGGCCACCCCGCCGCGCCTCGTCCGGCTCGACTGGACCCCCGAGGGAGCCGGCGCGCGCACGCCGCACGTCGTGCTCGTCGGCAAGGGCATCACCTTCGACACCGGCGGCCTGGACATCAAGCCGGCCGAGGGCATGCTCGCCATGAAGACCGACATGAGCGGCGCCGGCATCGTCCTGTCCGTCCTGGCCGCGTGCCGCGACCTGGCCGTGCCGGTGCGGGTCACCGGCCTGCTCGCGCTCGCGGAGAACGCGGTGGGAGCCGCGTCCTACCGGCCCGGCGACGTCATCACCCACTACGGCGGCCGCACGGTCGAGATCGGCAACACCGACGCCGAGGGGCGGCTCGTGATGGCCGACGCCCTGGCATACGCCGACCTCGAGCTCGAGCCCGACGTCCTGCTCGACATCGCGACCCTGACGGGCGCCGCCCGTGTCGCCCTGGGGCGCTCGATGGCGCCCGTGTACGCCACCGACGACGCCGTCGGTGAGGCGCTCGTCCGGGCCGGGGAGGCCACCGGGGAGCGGCTGTGGCCGTTCCCGCTGGTGGAGGACTACCGGCCCAACCTCGACAGCGACGTCGCCGACATCAACCACATCGCGGGCATCGGCGGCGGAGCCGGCTCGATCTCGGCAGCATTGTTCCTCCGGGAGTTCGCGGGCTCGCGGAGCTGGGCGCACCTCGACATCGCCGGGGTCGGCCGCTCCGACGTCGACAGCGGGCTCCACACCAAGGGCGGCACGGGCTTCGGTGCCCGGCTGCTCCTGCACTGGCTGGAGGAGATGCGATGAACGCCGGATACGGGTTGACCGTCCGCTGGTCCCTGGAGGAGGCACCCGCCGACGTGGCGGGCAAGCTGCGTGACTACGTCGTCGGGACGTCGATGGCGAAGTTCATGTTCCTCGACGGGCTCGCGTTCAAGACGTGGCGCATGGTCGAGGGCAGCTGGTTCGAGGGGACCTACGTCTTCGACCAGGCCGTCTACCGCGACGACTTCCAGAAGGAGTTCAGCGTGGGCGCGGCCGAGTCGGCCGGCAGCAAGATCATCGGGTCGGCACCCGTGCTCGTGGAGCCGTTCGAGGTCGTGGCGATCGCCGAGGGCCCCGAGGGCTTCCGTCGCGGCCCCGGCCCGGGTACCGCCTAGCGCTTGACGGCCGCGAGCACTCCGTCGCCCACGGGCAGCAGGGCCGGGACGAGGCGCTCGTCGTCGCGCAGCCGCTTGCCGAGGTCACGGAGGATGGTGGTCTCGGCGTCGCGGGCGGCGGGGTCGGCGACCTTGTCGTGCCAGAGCATGTTGTCCAGGACGAGCACCCCGCCCGAGCGCAGCAGCCGGATCGCGTGGTCGACGTACTCGGGGTACTCCCGCTTGTCGGCGTCCACGACCACCATGTCGTAGGCGCCGTCGGTCATGCGCGGCAGGACGTCGAGGGCCCGCCCGGTGATGACGCGGGTGCGCTGGTGGGCGATCCCGGCCTCGGCGTAGGCCTTGCGGGCCGCGCCCTGGTGCTCGGCCTCGACGTCGATGGTCGTGAGGATGCCGTCCTCGGGCATCCCCTGCAGGAGCCACAGGCCGGACGTGCCGCCGCCGGTGCCGATCTCGACGACCGACCGGGCGCGCACGGCTGCCGCCAGCAGGCGCAGCAGGACGCCGGCGCCGTTGCCCACGGGCACCGCCCCCAGCTCCTCGCCGCGGTGCCGGGCGGACTCGATGACCTCGTTCTCGGTCACGAACTCCTCGGCATACGCCCAGCTTGCGGGCTTCTGTGCACTCATGGCGCAAACCCTACTGCCGTGGGCGTTGCTCCCCGGACCGCAGACGTACAGGAAACCCTCAGGTTGGTCGGGAACGATTCGGAGCAGTCGGTCGTCTGGACCGAGTGCACAGCACGCACCCCCGGGTGCGCCGACCGGAGGTGAGGGACGTGACCGCGACCGACATGATCGGCACGCCCCGGGCAGAGGGCCAGGAGCAGCCCGCGTGGGTCCCGCCCACGTGGGAGGAGATCGTCGAGCAGCACTCGGCCCGGGTGTACCGGCTCGCGTACCGTCTCACCGGCAACCCGCACGACGCCGAGGACCTCACGCACGACGTGTTCATCCGCGTCTTCCGCTCGCTGCACTCCTACCAGCCCGGCACCTTCGAGGGCTGGCTGCACCGCATCACCACCAACGTCTTCCTCGACAAGATGCGCCGCAAGCAGCGCATCCGCTTCGACGCCCTCTCCGACGAGTCCGCCGCCCGCCTGCCCAGCCGTGACCTGGGCCCCGAGGCGACGTACGACGCGACGCACTTCGACGACGACGTCCAGCGGGCGCTCGACGCTCTGTCGCCGGAGTTCCGCGCGGCGGTCGTGCTCTGCGACATCGAGGGCCTGTCCTACGAGGAGATCGCGGCCACGCTCGGCATCAAGCTGGGCACCGTGCGCTCGCGCATCCACCGCGGCCGCGCCCAGCTGCGCGAGTCGCTGGCCCACCGCGACCCCTCGCTGGGACGCCCCGCGACGGACTCCGAGCGTCCCGCCAGCCCGCGGCGCCGGCTGCCGGTGCTGGGCCGGGCGGTGCCGGGGTCGCGGTGACCCGCCTCGGGCTGGTCGGGGGGCCGGCGCCGCGGGGCGGCCGGTGCCTCGGCGACCGCCTGACCGCCTACGCGGACCGGGCCATGGACGCTGCGAGCCTGCTCCACTGGGACCGCCACCTCGTCGCCTGCACCCGCTGCCGGGCGCTCGTCGAGCAGGAGCGCCGGGTCCTCGACGCCCTGCGGGCACCGGCCTGCTCCGCGGTGCCGGGCGACCTGCGCTCCCTCCTGCTCGCCGTCGCCGAGCAGGCGCTCGAGCAGGGGACGGCCGATGTCCCCGCCGGGGCGGGTCCGGGCCGGGGCGCGGCGCGGGCCGGCGCCGGTCCGCACTTCCTGCCGCCCGTGCCCGTGGCCCCCGTACCGGTCGTCGACCGGGGCGCGCCCGCGATGCACCGGTCGGTGCGTCGCGCGACCGTCTTCGCCGGCATCGCAGCGGGAGCCACGGCGGCGGCCGCCTGGGGGCTGGTCGTGACCGGTGGAGCGGGTGCGCCGTCGCCCACCACCCCTGCCTCGCCCGCGGTGCAGCGCACGCGGTCGGCGCAGCCCGGCTTCGCCACCGCCGCCTTCACCGTGCGCGGTCTCGGCAGCTCCGCAGGGACCGCGGTGTCGGCCCGCAACGTCGGACCCACTGTCAGCGGAGCGCGCCAACGTTCGGCAGAATCGACGCCATGACCAACGAGCGCGACCCCGAGGCGAGTCCTCAGGGCGCCGACGACGAGCGCGCTGCCGCACCGGCCGACCCTGCTCCCGCCGTCGAGCCGCAGGACACCCAGCCCGTGCAGGCTCCCGACCACTGGGACCCGTGGGCGCCGCCGCGACCGGTCGAGCACACGCAGCCCGTCGACCTGTCGCACACCCGGGAGCTCGGCGCCTCCGGTGCGCCCGCGCCCACGGGCGGCGCAGCTGCCGAGCCCGCCCCGTGGACGCCGACGGCAGGGGCCCCCGCGTCCGCTCAGGGGGAGCCCACCGGTGGGTCGCAGGCCGAGGCGACTCCGCAGCCGGTCTGGGCGCAGGAGCCCACGGGCTGGCCCACGCAAGCTTCCGCCCACCAGCAGCCGTCAGCCCAGCAGCCGTCCGGCCAGGAGCCGTCAGCCCAGCAGCCGTCCGGCCAGGAGCAGCCCGCCCACCCGCAGGGTGCCTCCGCGGCGGGCCTGCCGGGCAGTGGCTGGGACCCGATCACCGCGCCCTCCGCCGACGCCGGGTATGCCGGCAGCGCGGCTCCGTGGTCCGGTGCCCACCCCGTTCCCGCGACCGCGCCGCAGCAGAAGGGTCCCGGCTGGGGTGCCCTCGTGGCCGTCGCCGCGGCTGCCGCGCTCGTCGCCGCCGTGCTCGGTGGCATGTTCGGCGGCTGGCTCGGCGCGACCGACCGCGTCGACTTCGGCCGCCTGGACCGCGCGCCGTCCTCGATCCCGACGGCCGGGACCGGGTCGACCGCGCGCCCGGAGGGATCCATCCCGAACATCGCAGCCAAGGCGCTGCCGAGCGTCGTCACCATCAAGGTGCGCGGCGCCGACGGTGCGGGGACCGGCTCGGGCTTCGTCCTGGACCGCGACGGCCACATCATCACCAACAACCACGTGGTCGCCAGCGCCGCGAACAACGGCACGATCAAGATCGAGCTCTCGAACGGCTCGGAGATCGCCGCCACCATCGTCGGCCGCGACGCGTCGTACGACCTCGCCGTCCTCAAGACCGAGCGCACCGGCCTCGAGCCGCTCACCATGGGCGCCTCCAAGGACGTCGTCGTCGGCGACCAGGTCATCGCGGTCGGCGCCCCGCTCGGGCTCGAGTCGACCGTGACCAGCGGCATCGTGAGCGCGCTGAACCGGCCGGTGAGCCCCGGCGGCGACGGCGACCAGCAGTCCTACATCAACGCCATCCAGACCGACGCGGCGATCAACCCGGGCAACAGCGGCGGCCCGCTGCTCAACATGCGCGGCGAGGTGATCGGCGTGAACTCGGCGATCGCGCGCATCCCGGGCTCGACCGACACCCAGTCCGGCAACATCGGCGTCGGCTTCTCGATCCCGAGCGACCAGGTCGTCAAGACCGCCGAGCAGCTCATCAAGACCGGCTCGGCCCAGCACCCGGTCATCGGGGTCGTGCTCGACCGTCAGTACACCGGCGACGGCGTCCGGGTCCTGCCGAAGGCGACCTCGGACAGCGGCGACCCGGTCGACCCGTCCGGCCCCGCCGGCAAGGCAGGCGTCAAGGCGGGTGACATCATCGTCGAGTTCGACGGCCGCAAGGTCACCAGTGCCGACGACCTCGTCGTGGCCATCCGTGCCAAGAGCGTCGGTGACCGGGTGTCGATGACGGTCCGGCGCGGCAGTGAGACCATCGAGGTCACACTGACCTTGGCCGGCAAGTCCGGCAGCTGAGCAGGAGGGCTCGTGGCAGGCGTCAACGGCTGGGAGTTCATCCTGCTGATCGTGCTCGCGGTGGTGATCCTGGGCCCCGAGCGGCTCCCGGAGTATGCCGCGAAGCTGGGCCGGCTCGTGCGCCAGGCGCGCGCGATGGCCGAGGGTGCGAAGGGTCAGTTGCGCGAGCAGATGGGGCCCGAGTTCGACGACATCGACTGGCGCCAGTACGACCCGCGCCAGTACGACCCGCGCCGCATCGTGCGCGAGGCGCTCATGGACCCGACACCGTTCGAGCCGGAGACCTCGGCGGCCACCACCGGGGCGGCCGCGTCACCCGGCTCGGGCCCGGTGTCCCGCGACCCGTCGCTGCCGACGCCCTTCGACGACGACGCCACCTGATCGCGCGTCCGCGCACAGACCGGCGTGCCACTGCGCGCTGACCCGCTCGCTGCGCAGTGGGACGGAGATCTGCGCGCTGACCGGCGCAAGGGCGGGTGCGTGCGCCCCCGGCGGCTAGCGGCCGACGGGGGACAGACCCAGCGAACGCCCGGCCAGGCCGCGTGAGCGCGTGCCGAGACCGCGGGCGATCCCGCGCAGGGCGACCGCGGCCGGCGAGTCGGGGTCGCGCAGGACGACGGGGTTGCCCTCGTCCGCGCCCTCGCGCAGGTTCGTGTCGAGCGGGATCTGCCCGAGCAGCGGCACCGGGGCGCCGACCGCGCGGGTGAGCGACTCCGAGACCGCCTGGCCGCCGCCGGAGCCGAAGATCTCCTGGCGCGAGCCGTCCGGCAGCTCGAGCCACGACATGTTCTCGATGACGCCGACGATGCGCTGGTGGGTCTGCAGCGCGATCGAGCCCGCGCGCTCGGCCACCTCGGCGGCCGCCTGCTGCGGCGTCGTCACGACGAGGATCTCCGCGGTCGGGATGAGCTGCGCCACCGAGATCGCGATGTCGCCGGTACCGGGCGGCAGGTCGAGGAGCAGGACGTCGAGGTCGCCCCAGAAGACGTCGCCGAGGAACTGCTGCAGCGCGCGGTGCAGCATCGGCCCGCGCCACACGACGGGCTGGTTGCCGGGCACGAACATGCCGATCGAGATGACCTTCACGTCGTGGCTGACGGGCGGCAGGATCATGTCGTCGACCTGCGTGGGCCGGTGCTCCACGCCGAGCATGCGCGGCACGGAGAAGCCGTAGACGTCCGCGTCGACCACGCCCACGCGCAGGCCGCTCTCGGCCAGGGACGCGGCGAGGTTCACCGTCACGGACGACTTGCCGACGCCGCCCTTTCCGGAGGCCACGGCATACACGCGCGTGAGGGAGCCGGGCCGGGCGAACGGGATCTCGCGCTCGGGCGTCCCGCCGCGCAGCTGCTCGCGGAGCTTGGTGCGCTGCTCGTCGCTCATGACCCCGAGGGAGACCGTCACGCCGGTGACACCGGGCACCTTGGCGAGGGCCGCGGTGGTGTCCTTGGTCAGGGTGTCCTTCATCGGGCAGCCCGACACGGTGAGCAGGATCGTCACCGCGACGCGACCGGCCTCGTCGACCGTGCAGCTCTCGACCATCCCCAGCTCGGTGACGGGCTTGCGGATCTCGGGGTCGATGACCGTGGCCAGCGCCTGCCGGAGGGCGTCGTCGGTCACCGGTGCTGCAGAGGGGGCGGACATGCCTCCATGCTAGGTCGCCGCGGTCTCCGGGGCCGACCCGCCCGTCTCCTCGCGGCTGTCGGCCTCGTCACGTCGGCGCACCTCGAGCCCGCGCTCCTCGAACTCCTCGAGCAGGCTGCGCAGCTCGGAGCGGACGAAGTCCCGGGTCGCGGCGTCGCGCATGGCGTGCCGCAGGGCGGCCACCTCGCGGGTGAGGAACTCGGTGTCGGCGAGGTTCCGCTCGTCCCGGGCGCGGTCCTGCTCCAGCGCCACGCGGTCGCGGTCGGCCTGGCGGTTCTGCGCGAGCAGGATGAGCGGCGCGGCGTACGACGCCTGGAGGCTGAGCATGAGGGTCAGGAAGATGAACGGGTAGGCGTCGAAGTGCAGGCTGCGGCTGGACAGGATGTTCCAGCCCACCCAGGCGACGACGAACACCGTCATCGCGATGATGAACTGCGCCGTCCCCATCCACCGGGCGAAGCCCTCGCTCCAGCGCCCGAAGGTCTCCTGCGACAGGGCGGGGCGGGGCAGCACCGCGCGACGGGTGTCGCGCGGCTGGTCCAGCCGGGACGAGGCGTCCCGCCGGCGCTCGCGCTCAGCCATGGGTCACCTCGCGCCGCTCCTCGCGCCAGTCGTCGGGGAGGATGTGGTCGAGGACGTCGTCGACGGTGACGGCACCGATGAGGCGGCCCTCGTCGTCGACGACGGGCACGCCGACGAGGTTGTAGGTCGCGAGGATCCGGGTCACCTGGCCGAGCGGGGCGTCGGCCGTGAGCGGCTCGATCTCCTTGTCGAGGATGGCGCCGATGGCGCCGTGCGGGGGCTCGCGCAGCAGCCGCTGGATGTGGACGATGCCGAGGAACTTGCCGGTCGGGGTCTCGTGCGGCGCGCGGCAGACGTAGACGGTCGACGCCAGGGCGGGGGAGATCTCTGCACGCCGCACGACCGCGAGCGCCTCGGCGATCGACGCCTCGGGGCCGAGGATGACGGGCTCGGTCGTCATCATGCCGCCGGCCGACTCCTCGTCGTAGGACAGCAGGCGGCGCAGGTCGGCGGCCTCGTCGGGCTCCATCCGGCGCAGCAGCTCCTCCTGCTTCTCCTCCGGGAGGTTGTGCAGCAGGTCGGTCGCGTCGTCGGGCTCCATCGCCTCGAGCACGTCGGCCGCGCGGTCGACGGGCAGGCCCTCGAGGATCTCGACCTGGTCGTCCTCGGGCAGCTCCTCGAGGACGTCGGCGAGGCGGGCGTCGTCCATCGCCTCGGCGACCTCGGCGCGGCGGCGCTTGGGCAGGTCGTGGATCACCTCGGCGAGGTCGGCCGACTTCAGCTCGTCGTACGTCTCGAGCAGCATCGCCGCCGACTGCCCCTCGGCGTGGCGGTGGATGCCGCTGACGTCCTCGACCGGCACGAGCACGGTGGTGCCCCGGCGGCGGCGGAACGGCCCGAGCGAGGACTTCTGCGTGCCCTGCCGGACGTACACCTTGGAGATCGACCAGTCGCGGCCGCGCTCGCGCTCGATGGCGACGTCCTCGACGGTCGCCTCGTAGGCGCCCTCGGGGTCGTTGACGGTGACCGGCCGCTCGAGGATCTCGGCCATGACGAGCACCTCGTTGGCGCGCTGCTCGAACCGGCGCATGTTCACGAGCCCGGTCGTGATGACCTGGCCGCCGTCGACGGAGGTCACCCGGGTCATCGGCACGAACACGCGGCGGCGGCCAGGCACCTCGACGACGAGGCCGATGACGCGAGGGCGGCGGCGGGAGGCGGTGAACGTCACCACGACGTCGCGGACCCGGCCGACCTGGTCGCCGAGCGGGTCGAAGACGCTCAGGCTGGTCAGGCGGCCCACGAAGACGCGCGACGGAGTGCTCACGCCGCAAGGCTATCCGCCGGGCCGGTGCACGGCCCGCAGGCTCAGCGGTCGTCCGGGCGACGGGTGCCCCGCCGCCGGCGCGGTCGCCCGCGCAGGTGCCACGGCCGCCAGTGCGTCGTCGTGGCGGTGCTCGGCGGGACGGGGGCCGCGCCCGAGGCCGTGCCGTAGCTGCCGGGGGCCTCCACCGGGGAGCCGAACGGCCTGAAGGCGCGCACGGTGCACTCGCGGGCCCACCGGTCCAGCAGGTCGTCGGTCGCGTTGAGACGGGCCGCGGACAGGGCGGCGGTGGCCGCTGCCCAGCGCTCGTCCTGCGGCGTGACGTCCTCGCACGTCGCGTGCACCGCCAGCAGCCGGCCGCCGGTGTCCTTGCTGCGCAGCAGCAGCACGACCTCGGCGGGCAGCCAGGGCAGCGTCTGCTCACCGGGGCCGGACACGGCATACACGGTCTCGTCGGCCCAGGCGTGCCAGAAGGGCCACGCACGGTCGTCCGGCGGCTGGACCCACATGAGCCCGGACTTGGTGGCGGCCTCGGCGAACAGCGCCGTGATGTTCACGGCCGGGGACCCGTCGTCGGCGGGTCGCGGCGCGGTCTCGGTCACACGTGAACTGTGTCATAACCGCCCCGTGAACCGCGCTGCTAGTTTCGCCGCGTGCGCAGCCCCAAGGACTTCTTCGCCCCGCTCGCCGTCGGCGCCCCGGCGCCCCTGACCGAGGTGCCCGCCCGGCCCTCCCGCGTCATCCACTTCTTCGACCCCAGCAACGAGAAGATGGCGGCCAAGGTGCCGGCCATGGTCGGCACGGTCGACGTCCTGCTCGGCAACCTCGAGGACGCGGTCAAGGCCGACAAGAAGGTCGCCGCCCGTGAGGGCCTCGTCGCGATCGCCAAGGCGACCGACTTCGGCGACAGCACCCAGCTGTGGACCCGCGTCAACGCCCTCGACAGCCCGTGGGTGCTCGACGACCTCACGACGCTCGTCACCGAGATCGGGGACAAGCTCGACGTCGTCATGGTGCCGAAGGTCCAGGGGCCCGAGGACATCCACTACGTCGACCGGCTGCTCGCCCAGCTCGAGGCGAAGGCAGGGCTCACGCGACCGGTCCTCGTCCACGCGATCCTGGAGACGGCGCGCGGTGTCGCGAACGTCGAGGCCATCGCCGGCTCCAGCCCGCGCATGCAGGGCATGTCGCTCGGCCCGGCCGACCTCGCGGCTGACCGCCGGATGAAGACGACCCGGGTCGGCGGGGGCCACCCCGGCTACCTCGTCCGCCAGGACCCGCCGGCCGGCGTCGAGGACGCGGTCAACGCGCCCCGAGCCACGTTCCAGCAGGACCTGTGGCACTACACGATCGCCCGCATGGTCGACGCCTGCGCGATGCACGGGATCTTCCCGTACTACGGGCCCTTCGGGGACATCGCCGACGTCGTGGCCTGCGAGGACCAGTTCCGCAACGCGTTCCTGCTGGGCTGCGTCGGCACGTGGTCGCTCCACCCGGTGCAGATCGGCATCGCCAAGAAGGTGTTCAGCCCGTCCGCGGAGGACGTCGCGCACGCCCGCCGCGTCGTCGAGGCCATGGGCGACGGCACGGGCGCCGTGATGCTCGACGGCAAGATGGAGGACGACGCCTCGCTCAAGCAGTGCCGGGTGATGCTCGAGCTCGCGGAGCGGCTCGCCGCCACCGACCCCGAGCTAGCGCAGCTGTATGCCGTGCAGCCCGGTTCAGGCGAAGGCGCGGGTGCCTGAGGTGGCTGGCACCACGGCGGACGCGCCGCTGGGCGACACCGCGGCACACCGTCCGCGCCGCTCGGTCCTCTACATGCCGGCGTCCAACGAGCGGGCGCTCGAGAAGGCGAAGACGCTCCCGGTCGACGCCCTCATCCTCGACCTCGAGGACGCCGTCGCCCCCGACGCGAAGGAGCGGGCACGCGAGAACGCCTGTGCCGCAGCGCGATCCGGGGAGTACGGCCGCCGTGAGGTGACGATCCGGGTCAACGGCCTCGGTACCCGCTGGCACGAGGACGACCTCGCTGCCGCGTGCGCCGCCGGGCCGGACGGCATCGTCGTGCCGAAGGTCGGCTCCGCCGACGAGGTCCGCGCGCTGGTGGCCGCCATGGAGGCGGCGGGTGCCCCCGCGCGGACGAAGCTGTGGGCGATGGTCGAGACCCCCGCCGCGATGCTGCACTGCGAGGAGATCGCGGCCGCGTCCGACCGGCTCGAGGTGCTGGTCATGGGCACCAACGACCTGGCCAAGGAGCTGCACGCCGAGCACGTGCCCGGACGGCAGCCGCTCCTGACCGGGTTGTCGCTGTGCCTGCTCGCGGCGCGCGCGACCGGCACGGTGATCCTCGACGGCGTCTTCAACGACGTGGTGGACGCCGAGGGGTTCGCGGCCGAGTGCCGGCAGGGGCGCCAGATGGGCTTCGACGGCAAGACGCTCGTGCACCCCGGTCAGGTCGAGACCTGCAACGCGACGTTCGCGCCGGACGAGGCGGCCGTCGAGGACGCCCGGGCGGTCCTGGCGGCGTGGGAGGCGGGTGCCGGCACGGGCGTGGTGACGCTGAACGGCCGGATGGTGGAGGCCCTGCACGTCGAGACCGCGCAGCGGGTCCTGGCCGTCCACGAGGCGATCACGGGCCTCGCGGCGGACGACGCCTGACGGCCGCGAGGTCGTTGAAGAAAAAACTTTCCGGGAGGGGCAACCTCCCGCCCGGGGCGCGCGTCTAGGAGGGTGCGGTCGTCCTCGGGGGGAGGGCGGCCGCACCACTGTGTCCGGCCTCGTTCTGGTCACGGTCTGCGACCCAGTCGGTGTCGCAGACAACCTGACGGCCGCCTCGTGCGTCACCATGGCTGCAGGCTCGACGTTCGTGGGCCGGGCACCCGGCCACGGAAGGGGACACCATGAACCGCGCACGCACCACCTCGGCCGCCCTCGGGGGGGCCGTCGCCGCAGCCCTCCTGCTCGGGGGCTGTGGGGGCGTGACGTTCGGGCAGAAGACCGCGCAGACCAGCGCCGGGTCCGCGGCCCCGAGCAGCACGTCGCCGTCGAGCCCCACCAGCGAGGCCCCGTCCCCGACGAGCGAGACCCCGGAGCCCTCCGGCACCACGGCCCCGACCTCGGCGCCGACGACCCCCACCAGCACCCCGTCGACGTCGCCGACGAAGCCCGCCACCCCCACCAAGACGCCCACCCCGACGCCCAAGCCGACCCAGAAGAAGGAGGGCGACACCCTCCAGGCCGGTGACTCGGGGCCCTACGTCAAGCAGGTGCAGCAGCGGCTGACCGAGCTCGGCTACTGGAACGGTGGCGCCGACGGCACCTACGGCTTCCTCACCTCCCAGGCCGTCATGGCGCTGCAGAAGGCGGCCGGGCTCGGGCGCGACGGCGTGTTCGGCCCTGCGACCCGACGGGCGCTCCAGGCGGGGATCCGTCCCCAGTCCCGCACCGGAGGCACCGGGGTGGAGATCGACAAGGCGCGCCAGCTGCTGCTCGTGGTGCGCGGTGGTCGCGTGACGACGATCCTCAACACCAGCACCGGCAGCGGACAGCACTACTCCTACAACGGGGTCGACCACATCGCCCTGACCCCGGCCGGGTCGTTCCGGGTCTTCCGGACCGTCGACCACCTCGACAAGGGCCCGCTCGGTGACCTGTGGCGTCCGCGGTACTTCAACGGCGGCATCGCGGTGCACGGCGCCGGTGCCATCCCCGGCTACCCCGCGTCGCACGGCTGCGCCCGCGTCAGCAACCCCGCCATGGACATGATCTGGGCGAACGACCTCATGCCGGTCGGCAGCAGCGTCACCGTCTACTGACCCGGTCCCGCCACGGGGCGGGCGGTCCCCGGTGACGGCTCCGCCGGTCGGGTTCGCGCCGCCCACCGCCCGCGGGACCTTCTCCCCGGGTGCTCGCCCCCCACCTCCGCTGTGCTGGACGCAGCGGAGGTGGGCCATGGAGATCACGAGGCGCACAGCGCTCCAGGCCGCGGCGGTCACGGCAGGTGCGGGGGCACTCACCCTGGTGGGGGCGGGAGGCGCCGACGCGGCGTACCCCACCGTGCAGCTCGGCAGCAGGGGGACGGTGGTGCGCACCCTGCAGAGCCGGTTGACCGCGCTGCGCTACTGGTGCGGCACCGTCGACGGCGTCTTCGGCCCATTGACCCAGCAGGCCGTCTACGCGCTGCAGAAGGCCGCCGGCATCACCCGTGACGGCGTCGTCGGACCCGTCACCTGGAGCCGGCTGGCCGCCGGCGTCCGCCCCCGCGTGCGCACCCGGACGGGCACCTGGGTGGAGATCGACAAGGCCCGCCAGCTGTTCGTGTATGCCGTGGACGGCCGGCTGGTGCTGACGCTCAACACGAGCACCGGCTCGGGGCAGCGCTACTGGAGCCGCGGTGCCTGGCACGTGGCATACACCCCGACGGGGTCGTTCCGCGTCTATTGCACGGTGAACGGCTGGGACACCGGGCCGCTGGGGTCGCTGTGGCGGCCGGCGTACTTCAACGGCGGCATCGCGCTGCACGGCTACGGGTCGGTCCCCCCGTACCCCGCGTCGCACGGCTGCGTCCGCGTCAGCATCGCCGCGATGGACATGCTCTGGGCGACCGGCCGCGTGCCCCTCGGTCGCCGCGTCACGGTCTACTGAGGCGCGCACCCGGAAAAACTTCTGGGGCCCATGTCGAAGTCCGGGGTCGCCGTTCGACGTACGTGCGACAGTGCACGTCTTCACAACGGAAGGATCGAGCAGATGCCTCGCTTCATGGGATTCGTCAGGATGGAAGAGGGCTCGGGGGCGCCGCCGCAGGCGCTGATGGACGCGATGGACGTGTACATCGGTGAGCAGGCGGCCAAGGGGACCTTCCTCGACGGGGGAGGCCTCTACGGCACCGAGGACGCCGTCAACTTCGTCGTCCGCGAGGGCCAGACCTCGCGCGTCGACGGCCCCTACGCCGAGGCCAAGGAGGTCGTCGGCGGGTTCGCGATCATGCAGTACGACACCGTCGAGGAGGCGATCGCCGGTCAGCAGGAGTTCGCCGACCTGCACGCGAAGCACTGGCCCGAGTGCCGCATGGTCGCGACGCTGCGCCAGATCTCCGAGGCGCCGCCGGAGGCTGCGGGAGCCTGACGAGGCCCGCCCGAAGCACGACGGGACGGACGCCGCCTGGCGGCGGCGTCCGTCTCGTAGGCTCGACGGGTGTCAACCGAGGCCTCGACCGCCGGAGCGATCACCACCGCGTGGCGGGCCGAGTCGGCGCGCCTGGTCGGTGCGCTCACCCGGATGACGCGTGACGTCGACCTGGCCGAGGATCTCGCCCAGGACGCGCTGGTCGCCGCCCTCGAGCAGTGGCCGGTGACCGGTGTGCCGGCCAACCCGGCCGCCTGGCTGATGACCACGGCCAAGCGCCGGGGTGTCGACCACTTCCGGCGAGTCGAGACCCTGCGTCGCAAGGTCGAGGGGCTCGCACTCGCGCTACCCGGTGCAGAGGAGGGACGCGTGCCCGACCTCGACGACCAGGTCGACCACATCGAGGACGACGTCCTGCGCCTGATGTTCCTGACCTGCCACCCGTCGCTGAGCCCTGAGTCGAGGGCCGCCCTGACCCTTCGCCTCGTGGGTGGCCTGACCACGAGCGAGATCGCGCGGGGGTTCCTGTCCACCGAGCCCGCGATGGCCCAGCGGATCTCCCGGGCCAAGAAGTCCCTCGCCGAGGCCCGCGCGGACTTCGACGTCCCGACCGGTCCGGAGCGCGACCAGCGCCTCGACGACGTCATGGCCGTGATCTACCTGATCTTCAACGAGGGCTACGCGGCGGCATCGGGGGAGAGCTGGCTGCGGCCGGACCTCGCGACCGAGGCCATCCGCCTGTCCCGGATGCTGGCCGGGCTCACGCCGCACGAGCCCGAGGTCCTGGGCCTCCAGGCACTCCTCGAGCTCCAGGCCTCAAGACTGCCCGCGCGGGTCGACGAGGAGGGGGCCGCGGTCCTGCTGGAGGCGCAGGACCGGTCGCGGTGGGACCACGAGCTCGTGCGTCGCGGCCTGGCCGCGCTGCGGGAGGCGCGGGCGCTGGCCACGCAGGGCAAGCCGGTCGGGACGTACTTCCTCCAGGCGTCGATCGCCGCCCAGCACGCCCGCGCACGGCGCGCCGAGGACACCGACTGGGCACAGATCGCAGCCCTGTACGACGTCCTCGCGCAGGCCGCGCCGGGGCCGGTCGTCGAGGTCAACCGCGCCGTCGCGCACGGGCGCGCCCACGGCCCCGCGTCAGGGCTCGCCGTGCTCGACGCCCTGCGCGGCGACGAGCTCGGGAGCTCGCCGCTGCTGCCCAGCGTGCGGGGCGACCTGCTCGAACGCGCCTCTCGGCACGCCGAGGCCGCGGCCGCCTTCGCCGAGGCAGCCGCCCGGTCGCGGAACGCCGCCGAGCGGGTGGTGCTCGAACGCCGGGCCGACGAGAACCGCGCGCGGCTGTCGAGTCCCGGCTGACCGGGCCGACGCACCGGTCCACGAGCCCACCGGCGCCCGTGCCCGGCAGGCGTGCCGGTCAGCGCGGCTGTGCGGCGACCCAGCGCAGCTGCGCGGCCGCGTGGTCGCGCCAGTAGGCGGCGGTGTGGCCGCCGTCGTCGACCGTCAGCCGCGCCGAGGGCAGGGCGCGGGCGAACGCGCGGTTGCCGGACACGAACGGGTCGGAGCGCCCGCAGTCCATCCGGACCGGGATGCGGCGCAGCACCGCGAGCCGCCCGGGTGCGAAGACGTCGTGGGCGAGGAAGTCCTCGCGGTCGTCGAAGGCGCCGGGGGAGCTGGCACCCGGGGTCGTCCAGAGCGCCGCGCTCTCTGCCACCACGGCGGACACGCGCTCGGGGCCCAGCTCGCTGGCGAGCAGCAGCGAGCCGTACCCGCCCATCGACCAGCCGAGGAAGGCGATCCTGCCCTCGTAGCCGGTCTCCTTGCGCATCAATGGAATCAGGTCGTCGACGACCATCGCGCCCGGGTCCACCCCGGACCGGCGCCGGTGCCAGTAGTCGTCGCCGCCGTCGACCGACGCCAGTGCGAGCCCGGTGGCTGCGACGTGGTCGTCGAGGTGCAGGATGCGGAACGCGTGGCTGGCGTCACCGCCCTTGCCGTGCAGCACGACCACCAGCGGCGGCCGCTGCACGCCCTTGGGTCGGGCGAGCTGCCAGTGCACGGTGCGCCCGGGGCAGTGCCGGGAGGTCAGCGTTCCTGCGCTCGCCAGCACGTCCGCGCGGCTGCCCGCGCCACACCCGGCGAGGCCGAGCGCGACCGCCCCGGCGGCGCCGCCGAGCAGCGCTCGCCGGGGGATCGTGGACATGACGCCACCCTAGGTACGCCGGGTGCCCGGCTACCAGCGTGACGTGGCCGCGGCGACGAGGTCGCCCATGAGCTCGGACTCGTCGGCCTCCAGGCCGCGTGCCCGGAACCACCGGCACATGTTCGCGACGTCGCGCTCGAGGAACTCGAAGCCGCGGGGGTTGCCGATGACGTCGACGACCTGGGGCCAGTCGATGACGACGAGCCGCTCGTCGTGGACCAGCACGTTGTACGGCGACAGGTCGCCGTGCGCCCAGCCGTGCTCGGCGAGCACCGTCATCGTCCGCCGGAGCTGCTCGAAGAGGTCGGCGAGCAGGTCAGGCGCCGGACGCGTCTGCGCCAGGCGTGGTGCCGCCTCGCCGTCGGAGCCGATGAACTCCATGAGCATCTCGCGGTCGCTGAGCTGCACCGGGTAGGGGACCGGCAGGCCGAGCTCCCACAGCTGCCCGAGCGCCTCGAACTCCGCCGAGGCCCACTGGCCGGACAGCAGCTCGCGGCCGAACTCGGTGCGCCGGGCCATGGCCCGCATCTCGCGGCTGCGGCGGACCCGGCGGCCCTCCTGGTAGCCGGCGTCGCGGTGGAACATGCGGTGCTCGGTGGTGCGGTACCGCTTGGCCGCCATCCACGTGTCGAGCGCGGGCTGGTCGGTGCCGTCGGGCACCCAGCGGCGGACGACGTGGACGTCGGCCTCCTTGCCGGTCTTGAGGATGCCGAGGTCGGCCTCGACGGCTGCGAGGGCGGTGATGACCCAGTCGGGTCGGGGTTTCGGACCGTGCGTGGCACCGTCCCAGCTCGACCAGCGCTCGCCCTCGGGCGGCGCGTCAGGAAGGCTGTCGAACGAGAACTCGGGGTTCTCTCCAAAAGCGTGCAACGGAAGACTCCATCGAAGAAGGGGTGTGGGCGCGAGGGCAGCCCGGGACAGTCGTGGACATGTCGCCCCTCCTTCCGTTCGACGTGGTGGCCCCGTCGAGCGAGTCGTGCCGCGGCCGGTGCCGTCGGCGTGCCCGGCCATGCTGGCAGCGACGACGTGACGTCCGCCACCGAGTTTCCGCGGACACACGGGCGGGGCACGCGCCCGACCTGCGGGTGGGCAGGCTCACACGTCCGTCCGGTACCCACCACCGGAGGCGCTCGGCATACTCGCCAGCATGTCCCGACTTCAGACGACCGACGGCCTCACCGAGGAGCAGACCGAGCTGGTGAAGCTGGTCCGGGAGTTCGTCGAGGAGCAGATCATCCCGGTGGCGCAGCAGCTCGAGCACGCCGACGAGTACCCCACCGAGATCGTCGAGGGCATGAAGGAGATGGGGATCTTCGGGCTGATGATCCCCGAGGAGTACGGCGGTCTGGGGGAGTCGCTGCTGACCTACGCGCTGGTGGTCGAGGAGATCGCGCGCGGCTGGATGTCGGTGAGCGGCATCATCAACACCCACTTCATCGTGGCGTACATGCTGCTGCAGCACGGGACCGAGGAGCAGAAGCAGCGGTACCTGCCGCGCATGGCGACCGGCGAGGTGCGCGGCGCGTTCTCGATGAGCGAGCCCGGTCTCGGGTCGGACGTCTCGGCGATCCGGTCCAAGGCGGTCCGGGGGGCCGGCGAGGGCGCCGACACGGAGTGGACGCTCACCGGGCAGAAGATGTGGCTCACCAACGGCGGCTCGGCCAACCTCGTGGCGGTGCTGGTCAAGACCGACCTCGGCGCGGACTCCGTCTACCGGAACATGACGACGTTCCTGGTGGAGAAGGAGCCCGGCTTCGGCGAGACGGCCCAGGGCGTCACGGTGCCCGGCAAGATCGAGAAGATGGGCTACAAGGGCGTCGACACGACCGAGCTCGTCCTCGAGGGCCACCGCACCACCTCGGCCCAGATCCTCGGCGGGGAGCCGGGCAAGGGCTTCTACCAGATGATGGACGGCGTCGAGGTGGGCCGCGTCAACGTCGCGGCACGGGCCTGCGGGGTGTCGATGCGCGCCTTCGAGCTGGGCATCGCCTACGCGCAGCAGCGCGAGACCTTCGGCAAGAAGATCGCCGAGCACCAGGGCATCCTGTTCCGGCTCGCCGACATGGCGACCAAGGTCGAGGCGAGCCACCAGATGATGGTGAAGGCGGCACGGCTCAAGGACGCCGGTGCGCGCAACGACCTCGAGGCGGGGATGGCGAAGTACCTCGCCGCCGAGAACTGCGCCGACGTCGTGGAGCAGAGCTTCCGCATCCACGGCGGGTACGGCTACTCCAAGGAGTACGAGATCGAGCGCCTGTACCGCGAGGCGCCGATGCTGCTCATCGGCGAGGGCACCGCGGAGATCCAGAAGATGATCATCGGCCGGCGCCTGCTCGAGGACTTCGCCCTCAAGAAGTAGCGGCGCGCCGCCGCGAGGGCAGGCGGGTGCTGGCCAGGGCGGTTGCCGCGATGGTGACGAGCGCGCCGAGCAGGATCGCGGCGTCCTCGCCGGGGACCAGGAGCCCGTGGGCCCGGCCGAGGGTCGCTGCCGCGACGGGGACCCCGAGCTGCGCGGACGTGGCGACGGCGAGGGACCACGGCTGCCGCGTGGCGACCATGGCACCGTGCACGACCACGGCCCCGACACCGAGCGCGAGCCCCAGCACGACCGCACTCGGGTGCTGGGCCAGCGTCCGCAGGTCGAGCGACGCGCCCAGCCAGACGAAGAAGACCGGGGCGAACAGCCCCTCGGTGACGGCGAACAGCTGCTTGGCCACACGCCGCGGCTCGCCCACCGCGGCCACCACCAGCCCGAGGGCGAAGCCGGCCAGCAGCACGGAGACGTCCAGCGCCACCGCGAGCGCGGCCAGGGCGAACAGCACCGACAGGAGCAGCCGCAGCTCGATCGCCAGCTCGCGCTCCTCGGACAGCCGGTGCACCGCCCGCTGCCGGCCCGACGTGTGGGCCCACCGCAGCCCCCACCACGCCGCGGCAGCGGCCGCCGCGACGACCAGGGCCCCGAGCGCGGCCCGGCCCGCGTGCCGGGGGTCGAGGACGAGCGGCAGCAGGACGATGCACGCGGCGTCGGCCACTGCGACCTGGGGCAGGACCTCGACCACCGACCTCGCGGTGAAGGGGCCGGGCCCGAGGACGGGCATCACGACGCTCGCCGACGAGGAGGTGAGCAGCACGGCATACAGGCTGGTGTGGGGGGTGCCGAAGGCCGCGGCGAGGACAGCGCCGACGCCGGCCGCCAGGACGCCGATGGCGGCGGCCCGGGCAAGACCGGTGCGAATGCCCTTCAGCAGCAACGGGTCCCGCACCGGCACGTGCGATCCGGCGACGAACATGACCAGCGCGAACCCGATCTCCGCGAGGAAGTGGAAGGTGGGGTCGTCTGCCGACAGCAGCCGCAGCCCGGTCGCGCCGAGGGCCACCCCGACCGCCAGCTCGCCGACGACGACCGGCAGGCGCAGCGCGCGCGGCAGGGACAGGAGCGCGCCGAGCAGGGCCACGGCGCAGATGAGGGCCAGCTGTCCGAAGCCCACTCAGGCCGCCCGGCCGGGCGCACACGGTGCCATGGAGGAGTTGTACCCCCGCTGGGGCGCGGACGGCACCCGCCGCAGCAGGGGGAGTGTCACTCGCCGCGGACCGGCCGTGCGGCTGGGTGTCCGCCGCGAGCGCGCGGTCAGCGGCTCCACGGCCGGGGCACAGACAACGTGCAGCGGGTTTTGACAGACTGGTGCCATGAGCACGCAGCCAAGCGCCCTGTCGCGGTCCCGGGCGGTCCTGACGCTGGAGTACCCCATGTCGCTGGGGCGCTACGACACCTACGAGGCGGCACAGAAGGCGGTCGACTACCTCTCGGACCACGAGTTCCCGGTGCAGAACGTCCTCATCGTCGGCACCGACCTCAAGCAGCTCGAGCGGGTCACCGGCCGGCTGACCCGTGGACGCGCCGCGGTCGGCGGCCTCGTCTCCGGCGCGTGGCTCGGCCTGTTCGTCGGGATGATCTTCGCGCTGCTCGACACCTCCAGCAGCGCCGGCTTCTCGAGCATCCTGGCCACCATCGCCTTCGGTGCGCTCTTCGGGCTCGTGTGGAGCCTCATCGGGTACCAGCTGGCGCGCGGCCCCCGCGACTTCACCTCGGTGACGCAGGTCGTGGCCACGCAGTACGAGGTCCTCGTCGAGCACAAGTACGCCGGTCAGGCGCGCGAGATGCTCACGCAGATGGACCCCATGGCCGCCGCGCAGGCCCAGGTCGCCGCGGCCCGCGAGGCCGAGCGCGAGGCTGCGCAGCACCGCGCCGCCGGCGAGCCCCCCGTTCCGCCGGCCCCGCCCGCCTGACCCCCGCGCGCCTGACCGCATATCCGCCACACGCGGGAGGCCGCCGGCGCGCCCGCGCCCTACGCTGCCGCCCATGAGCGAACCCATGGGGAACGGGGGCCGTCCTGCGCTGCAGGAGCTCGACGACGACTTCGAGTCGGTCATGTGTGTCGTGGCGCACCCCGACGACATCGAGTACGGCACGGCTGCGGCCGTCGCGAAGTGGACCGACGCCGGGAAGCGGGTGACCTACTTCCTGCTGACCCGAGGCGAGGCCGGCATCGACACCATGCACCCGGAGGAGGCGGCCCGGGTGCGCGAGCAGGAGGAGCGCGACGGGGCCGCCGTGGTGGGGGTGACCGAGGTCGACTTCGGCAACCACCGCGACGGCGTCATCGAGTACGGGCTGGGCCTGCGCCGCGACATCGCCCGCGAGATCCGCCGGCGCCGGCCCGACGTCGTCGTCACCGGGCACTACGGCGACCGGTTCGTGCAGGGGATGCTGAACCAGGCCGACCACCGCGCCGTGGGGCTCGCTTGCGTCGACGCGGTGGCGGATGCCGGGAACCGCTGGATCTTCCCCGAGCTGCTCGAGGAGGGGTTCGAGCCGTGGAACGTCAGGCGGCTGTGCTTCGGCGGCTCGCCGACCGCGACGCACTACGTCGACGTGGCGGCCCAGTTCGACCGCGCCGTGGCCTCGCTCGAGGCGCACCGGGCCTACAACGCCGCGCTGCCCGAGCAGTTCCCCAAGCCGCCCGAGCTGCTGGGCATGGTCCTGGGCTGGGGCGGCCAGGCGGCCGGCGTCGACAAGGCGCTCGTCCTGGACGTCGTCGACCGGCGCTGAGGGCGGCGCGCGGGGACGGGCGCTGAGGCCTGCGGTGTGGGGGCGGGCGCCTGCCCGCCCCCACGGCCGTCAGCGGGACTGGACCTCGCGGATCCACGCCTCGACGTCGGTGGACGTGCGCGGCATGGCGGCGGACAGGTTCTCGTGGCCGTCCGCGGTGACGACGACGTCGTCCTCGATGCGCACGCCGATGCCGCGGAACCGCTCGGGCGCCTTCAGGTCGTCGGACTTGAAGTACAGGCCCGGCTCGACCGTGAGGACCATCCCGGGCTCGAGGACGGCGTCCATGTACTCCTCGCGGGTCGCGAGCGCGCAGTCGTGGACGTCGATGCCGAGGTGGTGGCTCGTGCCGTGCACCATCCAGCGGCGGTGGTACTGGCCGTGCTCCTTGTCGAGCGTCCCCTCGACGTCGACGCCCTCGGGCAGCAGGCCCCAGCCGTGCAGCTTCTCGGCGATGACGCGGATGGCCGCGGCGTGGATGTCGCTGAACCGGTTGCCCGGCTTCACCGCGGCGAGGCCGGCCTCCTGTGCCTCGAGGACGGCGTCGTAGACCTCGCGCTGGGCGTCGGTGAACGTGCCGTTCGCGGGGAGGGTGCGCGTGACGTCGGCGGTGAACAGCGAGTCCATCTCGACGCCGGCGTCGAGCAGCAGCAGGTCGCCGTCGCGCAGCTCACCGGTGTTCTTGATCCAGTGCAGCGTGGTCGCGTGGTCGCCGGCGGCGGCGATCGAGTCGTACCCGACGCCGTTGCCCTCGTGCCGGGCGACGAGCCCGAACACGCCCTCCACCCAGCGTTCGCCGCGGCCGCGGGCCACGGCCTCGGGCAGGTCGGCGATGACGGCCTCGAAGCCGCGCTTGGTGGCGGCGACGGCCTTGCGCATCTCCTCGAGCTCCCACTGGTCCTTGACCATGCGCAGGTTCGACAGGAAGTGCGCGAGCTCGTCGTCGGCCTCGGTGAGGTCCTCGGCCTCGACCGACTCGGACGTGCGCGCCTCGTCGAGCTGGCGGGTCAGGTCGCGGTCGGCGTCGCGCACGACGCGGACGGTGACCTCCCCGGCGTCCTTGACCGCCGCGTCGGCGAACTCGTCGATGTGCCGGCCGGTGACGCCGAGCTCGAGCTCGATGTCCTCGATCGTCGGGCGGGCGCCGACCCAGAACTCGCCGTAGCGGGCGTCGGCGAAGAACTCGTCGGTGTCGCGGCCGGCCAGGGGGCGGAAGTACAGGACGGCCTCGTGGGTGCCGTCGTCGCGGGGCTCCAGCACGAGCACCGCGTCGGGCTCGCGGTCGCCGCCGAGCCCGGTGAGGTGCGCGAACGCGCTGTGCGGGCGGAAGACGTAGTCGGTGTCGTTGCTGCGCACCTTCAGGCCGCCGGCGGGGATCACGAGCCGGTCGCCGGGGAAGGCCTCGCTGACCTTGGCACGCCGCGCCGCGGCATACCGCGCGGCCTCGCTCAGCCCGGTCGCGCCGGGCGCGCGCGGCGCCCAGTCCTCGGCGATGAACGCCCGCAGCTCGTCGGTCGTGGGACGGGCGCGGTTCTCCGGCTTCTTCTGCTCTTCGCTGGCGGTCACGAGGCCATGGTGCCACGCCGCGCAACCGGGTATGCCGGGTGCGCCCCGGCAGCGCGGAGGGCTCAGTCGGAGGCGAGCAGGGCCAGGACGGCCTTCTCCACGGCGGCCTGGCGGCGCTCGGGGCTGCGGTAGCGGGACGGATCGACGGCGATGGTGGTCCCGGACTCGTAGAGGTCCAGGACCCGCGGGTCGATGTAGGAGTTCTTGGCGATGGTCGGGGTGTTGCCGAGGTAGCCGGCGACCTCCTCGACCGCCGCCTTGACCGCGCGGCGGCGGGAGGCCTTGGTGTCACCCTTCTCGGGGGTGGTGGCCAGGGCCAGCGCGGCGAGGACGGTGGCGTGCCAGGTGCGGAAGTCCTTGGCCGTCATCTCGCCGTGCAGCAGCTCGGCGAGGTAGGCGTTGACGGTGGCGGCGTCGAGGTCGGACCAGCGGCGCTGCTGCTGGTAGGCGAGCAGCCGCTTGCTCGCCGACTTGCGCTTGCGCAGCCGGTCGATGGCGGCCATCGCGAGCTCGTCGTCGATCTCGATGCGGTGCTCGATGCCGGACTTCCCGACGAAGGTGAAGACGATGACGTCGCCGCGCCGGCGCACGTGCTGGCGCTCGAGGGTGGTGAGGCCGAACGAGCCGTTCGCGTCGGTGTACGCGTCGCTGCCGATCCGGAAGTAGCCGTGGTCGAGCAGGCGGACGGCCGTGGCGGCCGCACGCTCTCGGGGCATGTCCGCGAGCGCCAGGTCGACGAGGACCCTGCGCCGGGCGGCGGGCAGGTGGGCGGCCGCGGCGAGCACCCGGTCGAACTTCATCTGGTCGCGCTTGACCCGCCAGTCGGGGTGGTAGAGGTACTGCCGGCGCCCGGCGGTGTCCGTGCCCACGGCCTGGATGTGGCCGCGCGGGTGGGGGCAGATCCAGACGTTCTCCCACGCCGGCGGGATGGCCAGTGACCGGATGCGCTCGACCTCCTCGGCGGGGAGGCGCGTGCCGTCGGAGTCGAGGTAGACGAACCCCCTGCCGCTGCGACGCCGGGTCCACCCGCGCGTTCCGGGGGACACCGTGCGCAACCGAGCCATGCCCGAAACCCTAGGACGAACGGTGCAACGTCGCAGGTCAGGCGACTGAGGCGCCCGCAGCGGCTCAGATGCGGCTGTCCGGGCCGCTGCGGCGTGCCTCGTCGGCCGTCTCGTCGTCGGGCATCGTCTGGCTGATCCGCTCGGCCTCCACGCGGCCGAGGTAGATGTCCACCTCGGACTGTTGCCGCGCCTCGTCCCAGCCGAGCACGGGGGCCACGAGGGCGGCCGCCGCGGGCGCGGCCGAGACGCCGCGGTCCCAGGCCTCGATCGAGATCCGGGTGCGCCGGGTGAGGATGTCGGTGAGGTGCAGGGCGCCCTCGTGCGAGGCGGCGTAGACGACCTCGGCCTTGAGGTGGTCCTCGGCGCCCTCGAGCGGCTCGCCGAGCTCGGGGCGCTCGGCCACGAGGTCGAGCAGCTCCTGGGTCAGCGCGCCGTACCGCCGCAGCAGGTGCTCGACCCGGGCCACGTGCAGGCCGGCGTCGGACGCGAGCGTGTGCCGCTGGTTCCAGGCGGCCTGGAAGCCGACCGCGCCCACGAGGGGGATGGTCTCGGTCGTCGAGGCGGGGATGCGGCCGTCGAGGCCCTGCACGGCCTCGTCCACCGCGTCCTTGGCCATGACCCGGTAGGTCGTGTACTTGCCGCCGGCGACGACCACGAGGCCGGGGGCGCTGTGGGCCACGACGTGCTCGCGTGACAGCTTCGACGTCGACTCCGACTCGCCCGCGAGCAGCGGCCGCAGCCCGGCATACACGCCCTCGACGTCCTCGTGCGTCAGCGGCGTCACGAGCACCCGGTTGACGTGGTCGAGGATGTAGTCGATGTCCGCGCGGGTCGCGGCGGGGTGGGCCTTGTCGAGGTTCCAGTCGGTGTCGGTGGTGCCGAGGATCCAGTGCCGGCCCCACGGGATGACGAACAGCACCGACTTCTCGGTGCGCAGGATGAGCCCGGTGGAGGAGTGGATCCGGTCACGGGGCACGACGAGGTGGATGCCCTTGCTCGCGCGGACGTGGAACTGGCCGCGCTCGCCGACCATGGCCTGGGTGTCGTCGGTCCAGACGCCCGTCGCGTTGACGATCTGCCGGGCGTGGATCTCGAACTCCCGGTCGGTCAGCTTGTCGACGGCCCGGACCCCGGTGACGCGCTCGCCCTGGCGCAGGAACCCGATGGCGGCGACCCGGTTCGCGACGTGCGCGCCGTAGTGGGCGGCGGTACGGGCGATCTCCATGGTGTGGCGGGCGTCGTCGACCTGGGCGTCGTAGTACTGCACGGCGCCGGTGAGGGCGCTGCTGCGCAGGCTCGGCATGAGCCGCAGGGCCTGACGCCGGGTCAGGTGCCGGTGGTGGGGAAGCCCCGCACCGGTGCCGGACTGCATGGCCATGGCGTCGTAGAGGGCGATACCGGAGCCGACGTAGCCGCGCTCCCAGACGTGGTGGGTGAGGGGGTAGAGGAACGGCACCGGCCGGACCAGGTGCGGCGCGAGCCGGGTGAGGAGCAGCCCGCGCTCGCGCAGGGCCTCCCGGACGAGGCCGAAGTCGAGCATCTCGAGGTAGCGCAGGCCACCGTGGATGAGCTTGCTCGAGCGGGACGACGTGCCGCTGGCGAAGTCGCGCTGCTCGATCAGACCGGTGGACAGGCCCCGGGTCACGGCGTCGAGGGCCGTGCCGCTGCCGACCACGCCACCGCCGATGACCAGCTGGTCCAGCTCCCGGCCCGAGGCCAGGGTGTCGATGGCCGCCTGACGGTCCTGTGGTGACAGTCCGCTGCTCATGTCGGTGCTACTCCTCGTCGACGTCGACCCAGTCGAGCGTGCGCTCGACCGCCTTGCGCCACCCGGCATACCCGGCCTCGCGCTGCTCGTCGCTCCACGTCGGCTCCCAGCGCCGGGACTCCTGCCAGTTGGCCCGCAGCTCCTCGGTGTCCTTCCAGAAGCCGGTGGCCAGACCAGCAGCGTAGGCCGCGCCGAGGGCCGTGGTCTCGGCGACCACCGGGCGTGAGACGGGCACGCCCAGAATGTCCGCCTGCAGCTGCATGCAGAGCTCGTTCGCGGTGACGCCGCCGTCGACCTTGAGGACCGACAGCTCCATCGGGACGCCCGCGGCGCCGGTGTCGGCGGTCATCGCGTCGGCCACGTCGCGCGTCTGGTAGCAGATGGCCTCGAGGGTGGCGCGGGCCAGGTGGGCGTTGGTGTTGAAGCGGCTCATGCCGACGATCGCGCCGCGCGCGTCCGGTCGCCAGTACGGCGCGAAGAGGCCGGAGAACGCGGGGACGAAGTACAGGCCGCCGGTGTCCTGCACCTGGCTGGCCAGCCGCTCGACGTCACCGGCGCCCGAGATGATCCCGAGCTGGTCGCGCAGCCACTGGACCGCCGACCCCGTGACGGCGATCGACCCCTCGAGGGCGTAGACGGGCTTCGCGTCGCCGAGCTGGTAGGCCACGGTCGTGAGCAGCCCGGACTCGCTGCGGACGATCTCCTCGCCCGTGTTGAGCAGCATGAAGTTGCCGGTGCCGTAGGTGTTCTTGGCCTCGCCTGGCCGGAAGCACACCTGTCCGACGGTGGCCGCGTGCTGGTCACCGAGCGCACCGGCGAGCGGGACCTCGCCGCCGAGGGGGCCGCCGGTGCGGGTCGTGCCGTAGAGGGCGGGGTCGGAGCTCGGCCGGATCTGCGGCAGCATCGAGCGCGGGATCCCGAAGAAGCCGAGCAGCTCCTCGTCCCAGTCGAGGGTGCGCAGGTCCATGAGCATGGTGCGGCTGGCGTTGGTGACGTCGGTGACGTGCACGCCCCCGTCGGTGCCGCCGGTGAGGTTCCACAGCAGCCAGGTGTCGATGGTGCCGAAGACCAGGTCGCCGGCCTCGGCCGCCGCGCGGGCCCCGTCGACGTTCTCGAGGATCCACTGCACCTTGCCGGCGGCGAAGTACGCGGCAGGCGGTATGCCGGCCCGCTCGCGGATGACGTCGCCGCGTCCGTCCTGGTCGAGGGCCCGGGCGATCCGGTCGGTGCGGGTGTCCTGCCAGACGATCGCGTTGTGCACCGGGCGACCCGTGTGCCGGTTCCACACGACGGTGGTCTCGCGCTGGTTGGTGATGCCGATCGCGGCCAGGTCGCCCGGTTGGAGGTCGAGGCGGGCCAGGGCGGAGGCGATCACCGTCTGGGTGCGCTCCCAGATCTCCAGCGGGCTGTGCTCGACCCAGCCGGCGCGGGGGAGGATCTGCTCGTGCTCGAGCTGTCGGCTGCCGACCTCGTTGCCGTCGTGGTCGAAGACCATGAACCGCGTGCTCGTCGTGCCCTGGTCCACCGCGCCAACGAATTCGGCCATGGCGCGACCCTACTCAGGTGGCGCTCCCGGCAGACAGGCCCGCCTTCGTCATCTGGACACGGAGCCGACACGCCTTGGTGCGACGCACCGGAATCGGGCTGCGCGGCATACCGCACGTGGCGGCGGGCACGACGACTTGGGGCTCGTGAGCCACGAACGGTCGCGGCCGGCGGCACGGGACGAGCGTTCGTGGCCTCACGGCCACGAACGGTCGTCCCGGGACGCCGCGGCGTCAGGCCTTGGGGGCGGGCTCGACCAGCTCGGGCCGCGCGGGCTGCTCGCCGCCGCGGGCGTCGAGGTAGCTCTGCTTGGGCACCATGACCTTGCGCCGGAAGATGCAGACCAGGGTGCCGTCCTGCTTGTAGCCCTTGGTCTCGACGTGGACGACGCCGCGGTCGTCCTTGCTCGTCGACTCCCACTTGTCGAGGACCTCGGTCTGGCCGTAGATCGTGTCGCCGTGGAACGTCGGCGCGACGTGGCGCAGGCTCTCGATCTCGAGGTTGGCGATGGCCTTGCCCGAGACGTCCGGCACCGACATGCCGAGCAGCAGCGAGTACACGTAGTTGCCGACCACGACGTTGCGGCCGAACTGCGTGGTGTTCTCCGCGTAGTTGGCGTCGAGGTGGAGCGGGTGGTGGTTCATGGTGAGCAGGCAGAACAGGTGGTCGTCGTACTCGGTCACCGTCTTGCCGGGCCAGTGCTTGTAGACAGCGCCGACCTCGAACTCCTCGTAGCTGCGTCCGAACTGCATGCGGCCCATCCTGCCGACGGTGGCCGTCCGGGGACACCGGTGCGGCGCGTGCGTTCGCTCACAACCTCCGGAACACTGCGGCGGAGTTTGTCGAGAGCGGCCGGCGGCGGTCGTCACACGGCTGTCAGGGCCCTCGGGCCTGCAGCCACTCCCGGACAGGAGCACCACCGTGAAGTACGTCATCCTCATGCACTCCAACCCCCAGCCCTGGGGCCACCCGACCAGCGACTTCCTCGCCGAGCACCAGGCCCTGCCGCCGGAGGAGCGGGAGCGGCGCGGCGCCGAGTTCGACGAGGTCCTGAAGGAGCTGTCCGAGCGCGGTGAGCTGGTCGGGGGCCAGGCGCTAGGCGACCCGCGGGACGCACGGCTGTTCCGGTGGGAGGGCGGGCGTCGCAAGGTCACCGAGGGCCCGTACGCCGAGACCGCCGAGCACTTTGCCGGCTTCTTCCTGATCGACGTGGAGAGCCAGGAGCGGGCGGAGGAGGTCACCGCGAAGTTCTCCGGCCCGGGCGAGACGGTCGAGCTGCGGCCCCTCTTCGCCTGACCGCCCGGGTGCCCCATCGGTCCACCGGTGGGGCACCCGGGAGGCGCCCCGCGCCACCCCTACGCTTGGCCCGTGCGCATCGACCTCCACACCCACTCCTCGGCGAGTGACGGCACCGAGCCGGCGGAGGTCGTCGTCGCACAGGCAGCCCGCGCCGGCCTCGACGTGGTGGCCCTCACCGACCACGACACGTATGCCGGGTGGCCGGCGGCGCAGGCCGCCGCGCGCGAGCTCGGGGTCGGGTTCGTCCCCGGCGTGGAGGTGTCCTGCTCCCACCGCGGCGTCAGCGTCCACCTGCTCGGCTACCTCGTCGACCCGGGGTTCGCGCCCCTCGTGGAGGAGCTCGAGAAGGCCCGGCAGTCCCGCGTCAGCCGCGTCGAGCGGATGGTCGACCGGATGGCCGCCGACGGCATACCCGTCAGCATGGAGGCGGTCCGCGCGCAGGCTGGGGAGGACACCACGCTCGGGCGCCCGCACATCGCCGACGCGCTCGTGGCCGCCGGGTACGTCCCCTCCCGGGACGCGGCGTTCACCGACGTGCTGCGCAACGGCAGCCCCTACTACGTCTCGCACTACGCCCCCAGCCCCGTGCGGGCCGTCCAGCTGGTCCGGGCGGCCGGCGGGGTGCCCGTGATGGCGCACCCGTTCGCCTCCTCGCGGGGCCGGACCGTCGACGACGACGTCATCGCCGCGATGGCCCAGGCGGGGCTGGCCGGGCTCGAGGCCGAGCACCGCGACCACACCGACGACCAGCGCGACCACGCCCGTGCGCTCGCCGCGCAGCTGGGCCTGTTCACCACCGGGGCGAGCGACTACCACGGCGCGGGCAAGCCCAACCGCCTCGGCGAGAACACGACGTCCCCGGAGGTGCTCGCCGAGATCGAGCGGCAGGCCACGAGCGGCGTGGAGGTGGTGCGGCCGTGAGCAGCGTGCTCGACCCGCAGGTGTTCGGCTCGGTCTTCGTGACGCTGCTCGTCATCATGGACCCGCCCGGTGCGCTGCCGATCTTCCTCGCGCTGACCGGCTCGCTCACGCAGAAGCAGAAGCTCGCCGCCGCCCGCCGCGCCAGCCTCGTCGCGCTCGGCGTCATCGCGGCGTTCGCGGTGTTCGGCCAGCAGATCCTCAACTACCTGCACATCTCGCTGCCGGCCCTGCAGGGTGCCGGCGGCCTCCTGCTGCTGCTCGTCGCCCTGCAGCTGCTCACCGGGTCGGAGCAGGAGCAGCACGCCGACGCCGGCGTGAACGTCGCCCTCGTCCCGCTCGGCACGCCGCTGCTCGCCGGCCCCGGTGCGATCGTCGCGACGATGCTGGCCGTGCAGAACTCCACCCGCCCGGGCGAGTACATCGCCGTCGGGGCGGCGCTGGTCGCCGTGCTCCTGGTCGTGTGGCTGTTCCTGCGGTTCGCCGGCCAGATCCACCGCGTGCTCAAGGACAGCGGCACCGTGCTCCTGACCCGCATCGCCGGACTGCTGCTGTCCGCCATCGCGGTGCAGATGGTCGCCGACAGCGTCCGGGCCTTTGTCAGCGGGACGTCCTAGCGTGGGCGCCGTGGGAGCAGGGACCGGGGGGTTCGAGCAGGGCGAGCTGGTGGGTATGCCGCGCCGCCTGTTCCGCGCGAGCCCGAGCAAGCTGCTGGCGTGGGTGGACTGCCCGCGCCGCTACCGCATGCAGTACCTCGACCGGCCCACGCCGCCGACCCGGCCGCAGCGCGCGCACACCTCCCTCGGCGTGGCCGTCCACAACGCGCTGCGCGACTGGTGGGACCTGCCGGGCGAGCACCGGACCCCGGCCTCGGGGGCGGAGCTGGTGCGCACGTCGTGGATCGAGTCCGGCTTCCGCGACCCCGACCACTCCCGGACCTGGCGTGAGCGCTCGCAGGAGCACGTGACGACCTACCTGTCCGACGTCGACCCGAGCGTCCAGCCCCTCGGGATCGAGCGGACCGTGTCGCTGAAGACCGGCACGCTCGCGCTGTCCGGGCGGATCGACCGGCTCGACGACCGCGGCGACGGCCTGGCCGTCGTCGACTACAAGACGAGCCGGACCGTCCCGACCGACGACGACGCCCGCACCTCGCTGCCGCTGGCGCTCTACGCCGCCGCCGCGTGGAAGATGTTCCGCCGCCGCTGCGTCCGGGTCGAGCTGCACCACCTGCCGTCGGGCACGGTCGCGGCCCACGAGCACACGCCCGAGTCCCTGCAGCGCAAGCTCGCCGAGGCCGAGTCGATCGCCGCCGACGCCCGCCGCGCCGAGGACGACTACGCCCAGTTCGGCGTCGACTCCGGCCGGTTCCCCGCGCAGGTCGGGCCGCTGTGCCAGTGGTGCGACTTCCGCCGGCACTGCCCGGCGGGGCAGGCGTTCGGCCCGGAGAAGTCCGACTGGGCGGCCCTGGAGGATCCGGTCCCGGCGACCTGACAGACTGGGCCGCGAGCCGGCATACCGACCGACCCGCACGAAAGGTCAGCACGTGGCGAGGAAGCGCACCAGGCCGGCCACGGTCGTGTCCGTGGCCAACCAGAAGGGCGGGGTCGCCAAGACGACCTCCGTGGCGTCGCTGGGGGCGGCCTTCGCCGAACAGGGCAAGCGGGTGCTGCTCGTCGACCTCGACGCGCAGGCCTGCCTCACCTTCAGCCTCGGGGTCGACCCCGACGAGGTCGAGGGGTCGGTCAACGAGGTCCTGCTCGGCAAGGCGCAGGTCGCCGACGTCCGGATCGCCTGCGAGGACGGCGTCGACCTGGTGCCGAGCGTCATCGACCTCGCCGGCGCCGAGGCCCAGCTGCTGCCGCGGCCGGGGCGCGAGTACATCCTGCGCGGCGTGCTCGAGGAGGTCCGGTCGGAGTACGACGTCATCCTGCTCGACTGCTCGCCCAGCCTCGGCGTGCTCACCCTCAACGCGCTCACGGCCTCGCAGGGCCTCGTGATCCCGATGCCGTGCGAGATGCTCAGCCACCGCGGGGTCGGCCAGCTGCTCGACACCGTGGCGGACGTGCAGAAGATCCTCAACAAGGACCTGCGCGTGATGGGGATCCTCCCGACCCTCTTCGACGGGCGCAGCAACCACGCCCGGGAGGTCCTGGCCGACGTGGGGGAGCGCTACGGCCTGCCGGTGCTCGACCCGCCGATCCCGAAGACCGTGCGGTTCGCCGAGGCGCCCGCCGTCGGGCGCTCGATCCTGGCGACGTCCCGCACCTCCAAGGGCGCCAAGGCGTACCGAGACGTGGCGAAGGCGCTCGCGAAGCAGCTCTGAGATCGCGGTTGCGGAATACCCGCGGCGGTCGCGTACTTGTCACCAGATGGTGCCCATTCCCCCCCGACCGAGCACCTACCCGATCCAAGGAGTGACATGACGACCACCACCCCTGCCCTGGCCATGCCGTCCGCCGACGGCCGGTTCGAGACGACGACGGTGGAGCGGCGTGACCTGCGTGCGGACGACGTGCGCATCGACATCAAGTTCGCGGGCATCTGCCACAGCGACATCCACACCGTCCGCGGCGAGTGGGGCGACACCAGCTACCCGCTGACGCCGGGCCACGAGATCGCCGGTGTCGTGAGCGAGGTCGGCCCCGAGGTCACGAAGTTCAAGGTCGGCGACCGCGTCGGCGTCGGCTGCATGGTCGACTCGTGCGGCGAGTGCGCCCAGTGCAAGGCCGGCCACGAGAACTTCTGCGAGAAGAAGACCGTCTTCACCTACGGCGACACCGACGTCGACGGCACCACGACCCAGGGCGGCTACAGCCAGCAGGTCGTCGTGACCGATCGCTTCGTCGTCCGGATCCCCGACGGGCTCGACCTGGACAAGGCCGCGCCGTTGCTGTGCGCCGGCATCACCCTCTACACGCCGCTCAAGCGCTGGCTCGACCACGCCGGCCCCAACGCCAAGGTCGCGATCGTCGGCATGGGCGGCCTGGGCCACATGGGTGTCAAGATCGCCGCGGCGATGGGCGCGGACGTCACCGTGCTCAGCCAGGGCCTGTCGAAGGAGGAGGACGGCCGCCGCTTCGGCGCCCGTGACTACCGCGCGACGAGCGACGCCAAGACCTTCGAGGACCTCGCAGGGACCTTCGACGTGATCATCTCGACGATCAGCGCCGACCTCGACCTGCCGCAGTACCTCTCGCTGCTCAAGCCGTTCGGCACCTTCGTCACCGTGGGCCTGCCGCCGAGCCCGCAGCAGCTGCCCTTCGGTGCGCTCATCAACGGTGACAAGACCGTCGCCGGCTCCAACATCGGCGGCATCGCCCTCACCCAGGAGATGCTCGACTTCTGCGCGGAGCACGGCATCACCGCCGAGATCGAGACGATCTCCGCGGACAAGGTCGACGAGGCCTACGACCGCGTCGTGAAGTCCGACGTGCGGTACCGGTTCGTCATCGACACCGCGACCATCGGCGCCTGACCCGGCGCCGCGACAGCGGACGACCGAAGGGCCCAGCCTCCACGGAGGCTGGGCCCTTCGTCGTCGTGGTCGGACCGCTCGCGACCAACCTCTGCTAGCAGAGGTTGGTCGGCTCAGCAGAGGTTGGAACCTGTGCTGGGTGCACGACGGTCTGCTAGCAGAGGGTCGTGCACCGGCCTGCAGGGGCTGGGTCAGCCCTGGGTGGCCTCGCCCGCGGGCTCGCCACCACGCGTACGCCGCCGGTTGCGGCTGCGACGCGGGCGCGCCGGGGCGTCGCCGTCCTCGCCGCGCTGCTCGGCGCCACCGCGGGCGCCGTCCCGGCCGCCGCCCTGGGAGCGGGCGCCGTCGCGACCGCCGCCGGTGCCGCCCTGGCCACGGCCACCGCGGCCGCCGCCGGTGCCGCCCTGCGGCCGACGACCGCCGGACTTGCCGGTCTCGCCGAGGTCCTCGAGCTCCTCGGCCGCCAGGCCGGCGCGGGTCTGCTGGGCCCTGGGCAGGCGGCCCTTGGCCTCCCGCGGGATGTTGAGCTGCTCGAACAGGTGGTCGGAGGAGGAGTAGGTCTCCTCCGGCTCGGGGATGCCGAGGTCGAGGGTCTTGTTGATCAGGCCCCAGCGCGGCATGTCGTCCCAGTCGACGAAGGTGACGGCGATGCCCGTGTTGCCGGCACGCGCGGTGCGGCCGATGCGGTGCAGGTAGGTCTTCTCGTCCTCGGGGCACTGGTAGTTGACGACGTGGGTGACGTTGTCGACGTCGATGCCACGGGCCGCCACGTCGGTGGCGACGAGGATGTCGACCTTGCCGTTGCGGAAGGCGCGCAGCGCCTGCTCACGGGCGCCCTGGCCCAGGTCGCCGTGGATGGCGGCGGCGGCGAACCCGCGGTCGACCAGCTCGTCGGCGACCTTCGCGGCGGTGCGCTTGGTGCGGCTGAAGACGATCGTCAGCCCCCGGCCCTCGGCCTGGAGCATGCGGGCGAGCATCTCGACCTTGTCCATCGCGTGGGCGCGGTAGACGAACTGCTCGACGGCCTTCACCGTGTGGGCGTTCTCCTGGTCGTCGCCCATGGCGCGGATGTGGGTCGGCTGGCTCATGTACCGGCGGGCGAGCGCGACGACGGCGCCGGGCATGGTGGCCGAGAAGAGCATGGTCTGGCGCGACCCGGGGGTCAGCGCGAGCAGCTTCTCGACGTCGGGGAGGAACCCGAGGTCGAGCATCTCGTCGGCCTCGTCGAGCACGACCGACTTCACGTGCGACAGGTCGAGGTGGCCCTGCTTGGCCAGGTCGATGAGCCGGCCGGGGGTGCCGACGACGACCTCGACGCCCTTGGCCAGCGCGTCGATCTGCGGCTCGTAGGCGCGACCGCCGTAGACGGTCAGGACGCGGATGCCGCGGCGCTTGCCGGCCTTCTCGAGGTCGCCGGCCACCTGGACGGCGAGCTCACGCGTCGGGGCCACGGCCAGGGCCTGCGGCTTGCCGGCATACGCGTAGTCGTCCCAGCCGGCGTCGCCGCGGGCGATGGTGCGGTTGAGCATCGGGACGCCGAAGCCCAGCGTCTTGCCGGTACCCGTCTTGGCCTGGCCGATGATGTCGTGGCCCGACAGGGCCACCGGCAGCGTCATGGCCTGGATGGGGAAGGGGGAGGTGATGCCCGCGTCGGCCAGCGAGGCGACGATGTCGGGGTGGACGTCGAAGTCGGCGAAGGTGACGTCGGCGGGCACGGGGGTGCTCGTCGGGGTGTCGTCGGCGGGCACGGGGGTGCTCGTGGAGGTGTCGGTCATGGAGTTCTCTCGATCGGGGCGCCTGCGGGTCGCGGCGCGCGCTGTGGGCCGATCGGAGGTCTTCAGTGGGGGCGCGGACGTCGGTCCGCGGCAGATTCGTGCCGACCGGGCACCGTGTGACCCTCCCACTCTACCGGGGGCCGGGGTCCCGACCCCAATCGCCGGGCCGTCGCCGGGCCGTCGCCGGGCCGTCGCCGGGTCGTCTGCTGCCAGCCGCCGAGAGCTCCCAGGGTGGCCGTGGCGCCCCGGCAGCCGGCCCGCGCGCTTGTAGGGTGACCGGCATGACGCAGCAGGACTGGCTCGCCGACCCGCTCTACCGCGACGCCGTGGCCGACCTGCTGGGGGTCCTGGCGTACGGCGAGCTGACGGCGTTCGTCCGCCTCGCGGGCGACGCCGAGATGTCCCCGACGCAGCCCCTGAAGGCCTCGGTGGCCTCGCTGGCCGTGGCCGAGTTCCGGCACTACGAGATGCTCGTGTCGCGGATGGCCGACATGGGCATCGACCCCGAGCAGGCGATGGCGCCGTTCATCGCGCCCATCGACGCCTTCCACGAGCGCACGCGCCCGAGCACCTGGCTCGAGGGCCTGGTCAAGGCCTACGTCGGCGACGGCATCGCCACCGACTTCTACCGGGAGATCGCGGCCTACGTCGACCCGTCGACGCAGGAGCTGGTCCACTCCGCCATGGCCGACGTCGGGCAGGCGGACTTCGTCGTCAAGGTCGTGCGCGAGGCCATCAAGGACGACCCGAAGGTCGCCGGCCGGCTCGCCCTGTGGGGGCGGCGGCTCGTGGGCGAGGCGCTGTCGCAGGCCCAGCAGGTGGCGGTGGAGCGCGACGCGCTCGCGTCCCTGCTCGTCGGTGGGGTCGGCACCGGCCGCCCCAGCGCCGACCTCGCGGAGTTGGGCCGGATGTTCGCCCGGCTCACCGACGAGCACACCCGGCGGATGGGCCGCCTCGGACTCGCCGCCTGACGCCGCGACGTCGGCCAGCGCGCCCCCGCACCCCGGACACGACGAAGGGCCCGGTCCGTGAGGACCGGGCCCTTCGTGCGGGTGCGGGTCAGACCGTCCTGCGCCGCCCCGTCATGGCGATGTAGACGCCGATGAGCACGGCCGCGACGACGATGCTGATGATCCAGCGGATCCAGTCGATGCCACTCGTAGCCTCGACGCCGAGCAGCCCGGCGAGCCAGTAGCCGATGAGCACCCCGACGATGCCGAGGATGATCGTGATGAGCACGCCGACCGGCTGGCGTCCCGGCATGAACAGCCGTGCGAGGGCGCCGATGATGGCCCCCGCGATGATCAGACCGATGATCTCCATCCCACTGTTCCTTCCTCCAGGGCCCGGTGAGGCCCGTGCAGGACAACTCGACCACGGATGGGCCGACCTCGCACGTCAACCCGGGGCGGGGCAGGCCCTCCGCGACACGGTCGGCCCGCCCCGAAACCCGCAGGTCAGGACGGTGCGACGGACCTACCGCGAGGCCGGCGTCAGATGTTGCCGAAGCCGACGCCGCGGCGCTCGGACTCGCCGATCTGGACGTAGCCGAGGACACCCGCGGGCACGAGGACCTGCCGGCCCTTCTCACCGGTCAGGGTGAGCGGGCTGCCGTCCTGGATGGCGGCGGTGACGGCCTTGACGACCTCGTCCGCGCTCGCGTCGGTCTCGAAGGTGATCTCGCGGGCGACGTTCTGGACGCCGATCTTGACCTCCACGTGAGGTCCTCTCTCTCGAAACGGTGGGCACCCGGCATACGGGCGCATCGGTGCTGCTGCCCAACCTAACGGCCGTCGCGGGCGGAACCTTCCCCGGCACGGCGGCCCGGGAGGCGTGTTCGCTCAGGGCGTCTCGGCGTCGACCTTGGGGAAGGAGCCGAGTCCCCGCCAGGCGAGCGACCCGACGAGCCGGGCGGCCTCGTCCTTGGGGACGTCGCTGCCCTGGGCGAGCCAGTGGCGGGCGGACACCTGGGCCAGTCCGGTGAGGGCCATGCCGAGCAGGGAGGCGTCCTCCTCGTTGAGGCCGGTGTCCTCGGCGATCACCTCGGCGACGGCCTCGGCGCAGACCAGGCCGACGGCGTCGAGCCGGTTGCGGACCGCGGACTCGTTGGTGAGGTCGGACTCGAAGATCAGCCGGAAGGCCGCGCCGTCGCGCGACACGAAGTCGAAGTAGGCCGCGATCGAGGCGTAGACGCGCTCCTTGTTGTCGTGCGTCGACGCGAGCGCCTGGCGGACGAGCTGCTCGAGGGCCTCGGAGTGCTTGTCCAGCAGCGCGAGGTAGAGCTCGAGCTTGCCGGGGAAGTGCTGGTAGAGCACCGGCTTGGAGACGCCGGCCCGGTCGGCGATGTCGTCCATCGCGGCAGCGTGGTAGCCGGACTCGACGAAGGCCGCCTGCGCCGCCTCGAGCAGCTGGGCGCGGCGGGCGGAACGGGGCAGGCGCTGTCCGGGCTGTCGGGTGCCGGTGCGCTGGTCTGCGCTAAGCGACATTCGGGCCTCTCAGGTCGAGGTGTCGCAGTCGGGCTGCGGGGTCGTGCACATCGTACGCACGGGTAACAGCGGCGTCGCCGGGAGCAGCGGCATCGCCGGGAGCGGCGGCATCGGCGCCGCCGGGACGCGGCACCCCGGCGACCGGCGGGCGACGTCCGGGCAGGGGAACGGCGTCGCCGGTCACGGGTACTGTCGGGACATGGGCATCCCCCCACTGGTGTCGCCCGGTCCGGAGCTGACGGCCGAGCAGAAGGCCCGCTACGCGCGGCACATCCTGCTGCCCCAGATCGGCCTCGAGGGACAGCGCCGGCTCGCCAACGCCCGCGTGCTCGTCGTCGGCGCCGGCGGCCTCGGCTCACCGGCGCTGCTCTACCTCGCCGCGGCGGGGGCGGGGACCATCGGTGTGGTCGACGACGACGTCGTGGACGCCTCGAACCTCCAGCGCCAGGTCGTGCACGGCGTGGCCGACGTCGGGCGCCCCAAGACCGAGTCCGCGGCGGAGACCGTGGCGGCGGTGAACCCGCTCGTGCAGGTCGTGCGTCACGACGTCCGGCTCGACTCCTCCAACGCGCTGGAGATCCTGGCCGACTACGACGTCGTGCTCGACGGCGCCGACAACTTCCCGACCCGCTACCTCGTCAACGACGC
This sequence comes from Phycicoccus sp. 3266, assembly GCF_031456495.1. Taxonomy (NCBI): domain Bacteria; kingdom Bacillati; phylum Actinomycetota; class Actinomycetes; order Micrococcales; family Intrasporangiaceae; genus Phycicoccus; species Phycicoccus sp. 3266. Next base: position 518,124 of record NZ_JAVDUW010000002.1, read on the forward strand.
CTGCGTCCTGCTCGGCCTGCCGCACGTGTGGGGCTCGATCTACCGGTTCGACGGGCAGGTCTCGGTGTGGTTCGCCGGCGTCGGTCCCTGTTACCGCTGTGTCTTCCCGGACCCGCCGCCGCCCGACGCGGTGCCCTCGTGCGCCACGGGTGGCGTGCTCGGCGTGCTGTGCGCGTCGATCGGGTCGGTCCAGGTGGCCGAGGCGGTCAAGCTCATCACCGGCGAGGGGGAGCCCCTCGTCGGGCGCCTGCTCGTGCACGACTCCCTGCGCCAGACCTGGGACACCCTCACCGTGCGCGCCGACCCCTCCTGCCCGGTCTGCGGCGAGGACCCGAGCGTGACCGGGCTCGTGGACTACGAGCAGTTCTGCGCGGTGCCGGCTCCGTCGGGGGCGTATGCCGCGGACGCAGGTCCCGGTGGCGGCGCGGGCGCGGGCGGCGGGCCGGCGGCATACGGGGAGGTCTCGGCGACCGAGCTGGCCCGGATGCTGGCGGAGCGGGACCGGGGCGACCGGGAGTTCGAGCTCGTCGACGTGCGCGAGCCCGGCGAGCGGGAGGTCGTGTCGATCCCCGGCGCGCGGGCGCTGCACCTCGACCGGTTCCGCGACGGCGTTGCGGCCGGCGAGCTGCCCGAGGGCGTGCCGGTGGTGCTGGTGTGCAAGTCGGGCGTGCGCTCGGCCGAGGCCGCTGGCCTGCTCGCCGCGTCGGGGCGCGCCGACGTCGCCAACCTCAAGGGCGGTGTCCTGGCGTGGGTGCGTGACGTCGACCCGAGCCTGCCGGTCTACTGACGGCCGTGGTGACGCAGGAGGAGGACTTCGGACTGCCGAGCGAGTTCGCCGACGACGTGCTCGACCTGGTGGACCAGATCCCCGAGGGCAAGGTGGCGACGTACGGCGACCTGGCCGAGATCCTCGGGCGCGGGGGCGCTCGCGGCGTCGGGTCGGTGATGGCGCGGTACGGCTCGGACGTCCCGTGGTGGCGGGTGATCCGGTCCGGCGGGTACCCACCGCAGGGGCTCGAGGACGAGGCGGTCGCCCGGTGGCGGGAGGAGTCGACCCCGCTGGTCGGCGGGGCCCTCGGCCGGCGGGTGGACATGGCGCGCGGCCGCTGGGAGGGCCCGGGTTCGTGAGTGGTGCGCGTTCCCGCCCTGCGGCATGCACGTCTGCTCACACACCTGTGTCCCACGACGCGCGGAGCAGATCCGTGCGCAGCGGGACGCGCGTCTGCGCGCAGACGAGCGTCGCGGGGGCGGGGCGTGTCGGATTCGGGGTGTCTGCCGTCGGTGATGGGATGAGGGCGTGCTGAAGCTGCGACGCGCCCCGGGCCTCGTGGTCGACCCGCCCGCCCTCGACGAGGTGCAGCAGGCAGTGGTCGACCACCGCGGCAGCGTGCTGCGCGTGCTCGGCGGTCCCGGCACCGGCAAGACGACCACCGCGGTCGAGGTCGTCGTCGGCCGGGTGGAGCGTGACGGCCTCGCCCCCGACCAGTGCCTGCTGCTGACCTCCTCGCGCGTGGCGGCCGGCGAGCTGCGCCAGCGCGTCACGGCACGCCTGGGGCGGACGTCGACGGAGCCGCTGGCCCGGACGCACCAGGCCTTCGGGTTCGGCATCCTGCGCCAGGCCGCGGCCCTGCGCGGTGACCCGGCGCCGCGGCTGCTCAGCGGCCCCGAGCAGGACGTCATCCTGCGCGAGCTCCTCGCCGGTCACGCGTCCGGCGAGACCCCCGGGCCGCAGTGGCCGGAGCGGGTGCGGGAGGCGTTGCCCACCAAGGGTTTCCGCGCCGAGCTGCGCGACCTGCTCATGCGCGCCGTCGAGCACGACCTCGAGGCGCCCGACCTGCGCAGGCTGGGGGCGCAGCACGACCGACCCGAGTGGGTCGCCGCGGCGGACGTGCTCGAGGAGTACGACGAGGTGACGGCCTTGTCGGCGCCCGGTGCGTACGACCCGGCGTGGATCCTCGGGTCGGCCGCCGACCTGCTCGAGGAGGAGCCGGAGGCGATGGCGCGGGTCCGCGACGGGCTGCGGCTCGTCGTGGTCGACGACGCCCAGGAGCTCACGGCCGCGGCCGTGCGGCTGCTGCACACGGTCCTGGCCCCGGGCATCGACCTCGTGCTGCTCGGCGATCCCGACACCGCCGTGCAGACCTTCCGTGGTGCGGACCCGCGCTTCCTCGCCGACCGGTGGCGCAGCCTCGGCGACGGGCCCACCCTCGTGCTGCCGACCGCGCACCGCCTCACCGCGGCGGTCCACGCCGCCGCGGCCCGCGTCGCGCCCAAGATCGGGGCGCTCGGGGGCGGGGCGCAGCGCCAGGCGACTCCCGGCCGACCGGGCGGGACCGTGGACGTCCGGCTCCTGCGGGCCGTCAGCCAGGAGGCGAGCCTGGTCGCGGGCGAGCTCCGCGAGGCCCACCTGCGTGACGGTGTCCCGTGGTCGCAGATGGCGGTCGTCGTCCGCGGGCAGGGCCGCACCGCGACGCTGCGGCGGGTGCTCATGGCGGCCGGCGTCCCGGTGGCCGGCAGCGCGACCGACCTGCCCGTGCGCGACGAGGTGGCCGTGCGCCCGCTCGTGATGCTGCTGCGCGTCGTGCTGGACCTCGCGCAGGGGGAGGCCGACGTCGTGCCACCGCAGGTGGCCGTCGACCTGCTCACGTCGCCGCTCGGCGGTGCCGACGCCGTGAGCCTGCGGCGGCTGCGCCGGGCACTGCGGCGCGAGGAGCTGGCGGCCGGTGGCGGCCGCACGAGCGACGAGCTGCTGGCCGAGGCGCTGGTGTCCCCGGGCGCCCTGCAGGAGCTCGGGGTCGAGGCCAACCCCGCCCGCCGGGTGGCGACCATGCTGCGTGCCGGGCTCGACGCGGCCCGGCCGGGCACCGAGCCCGGGCGTCGCTGGGAGCACGGGGTCACCGCCGAGACCGTGCTGTGGGCGATGTGGTCCTCGGTGCGCCTCGGCCAGGAATGGCGGGCGGCCGCCCTCGGCAACGGGCCGGGCGCCGCCCGTGCCGACCGCGACCTCGACGCCGTCGTCGGGCTGTTCGACGCCGCGGCGCGCTTCACCGACCGGCTGCCGCTGGCCGGGCCGGCGGAGTTCCTCACCCACATCGAGAGCCAGGACATCCCCGGCGACACCCTCGTCGCGCGGTCGCCGTCGGACGAGGCCGTCGTCGTGACGACCCCGCAGGCAGCCGCGGGCAGCGCTTGGCGCCTCGTGGTCGTGGCCGGCGTCCAGGAGGGCGTGTGGCCCGACCTGCGGCTGCGCGGCTCGCTGCTCGGCTCCGAGCAGCTGGTCGACGTCGTCTCCGGCCGCGACCCCGGCTTCCGCGCGGCCCAGGCGGCAGTCCGCTACGACGAGACCCGCCTCTTCCTCGTGGCCCTCACCCGTGCAACCGAGCGAGTCGTCGTGACCGCCGTCCGCAGCGAGGACGAGCAGCCGTCGGTCTACCTCGACGTCGTCGACCCCGACACCGTCGAGCGGCTCGGCGACCGCCCCTTCACCGACGTGACGCGCACGATGACCCTGCCCACCCTGGTCGGTGAGCTGCGCCGCCAGCTCGTCGACGGGCAGCCCCGTGACCGGCGCACGGCCGTCGCGGCGCTCGCCCGGCTCGCCGACGCGCGCGTGCCGGGTGCCGACCCGTCCCAGTGGTGGGTCCTGCGCTCGCTCAGCGACGACCGGCCGCTGCGGGAGGCGGAGCAGGAGGTCCGGGTGTCGCCGAGCAAGGTCGAGTCGTTCGGCCAGTGCGGCCTGCGCTGGCTGCTCAGCTCGGTGGGCGGCGACGGCCCGCGCGTGGGCGCCGCCGACATCGGCACCCTCGTGCACGACATCGCGGCCGACCTCGGCGACGTCGACGCCGCCACCCTCGCGGCCGAGGTCGACGCCCGGTGGGCCCGGCTGGGTATGCCGCGGGGCTGGGTCTCGGACCGCAAGCGCAGCGAGGCGCACGAGATGGTCGCCCGGCTGGCCGGCTACTTCGCCGAGGCGCAGGGCAAGGGCTGGACCAAGGTCGGCGCGGAGATGGCGATGAAGGTGACGCTGGGCCGGGCCGTCGTGAGCGGTCGCGTGGACCGGCTCGAGCGCGGCCCCGACGGCTTGCGCGTGGTCGACTACAAGACCGGCAGCAGCAAGCCCAAGGCGGACGACCTCGCGACCCACCCGCAGCTGGGCGTCTACCAGCTGGCCGTGGAGAGCGGCGCGTTCGGTGACGGGGAGCAGTCAGCCGGCGCTGCCCTGCTGCAGATCGGCAAGGCCGCCGGCAAGAGCTACCAGGAGCAGCCGCAGGGCGCCCTCTCGCGGGCAGAGGACCCGCAGTGGGCAGGCCGGCTCGTCGCGGAGACCGCCGAGGGCATGGCCGCCGGCACGTTCCTCGCGCAGGTCGGCGAGCAGTGCAAGCTCTGCGCCGTCAAGGCGTCGTGCCCGGCGCAGCCCGAGGGAAGGGTGCTGTGAGCGGCCGGGGCAGCACGACGGACCTGCTCGCCGGGTCCGGACGCGTCGCGAGCCGCGAGGCGGAGCCCTCCGCCGGGGGACCGGGACCGTCGCACACCGCGGTGTCGCTCGCCGACGCGCTCGGCCTGCCGCGGCCGACGAGCCAGCAGGCGGCGGTGATCGAGGCCCCGCCGGACCAGCCGCTGCTCGTGGTCGCCGGAGCCGGCTCGGGCAAGACCGAGACGATGACCAGCCGGGTCGTCTACCTCGTCGCCAACGGGTACGTCGACCCCGACCAGGTCCTCGGCCTGACCTTCACCCGCAAGGCCGCGACCGAGCTGGCCGAGCGGATCGGCCTGCGGCTGCGCCAGCTGCAGGCCAAGGGCGTGTGGACCCCGGCCGACACCGACGACGAGACCGGGGCCGAGGTGCTGGGGGGCACCCCCACCGTCTCGACATACCACTCCTACGCGGGCCGGCTCGTGCGCGAGCACGCGCTGCGGCTTGGGTACGAGAGCGAGTCCCGGCTGCTGTCCGAGGCCGCTGCCTGGCAGTACGCCGCCGAGGTGGTCGCCGCCTACGACGGCCCCATGGACGACGTCAGCGGTGCCGAGGCCACGGTCGTGAACGCCGTCGTCGACCTGGCGGGCGAGCTCGCCGAGCACCTGCGCACCCCGGCCGAGGTCTCGGCATACATCGCCCGGGTGGAGCAGGCGCTCGGCGCGCTGCCCTCGGGGTCCACCCGGGCGGCGGGACTGCTCAAGGGTGGCCGCGACCTGCTGGCCAACCTGCGGGCGCGTGCCGGCGTGCTGCCCATCGTCGAGCGCTACCTCGCGCTGAAGAAGTCGCGCGACGCCATGGACTTCTCCGACCAGATGGCGCTCGCGGCGACCCTGGCCCGGACCTTCGACGACATCGGCGCGATCGAGCGGCAGCGCTACCGCGTGGTGCTGCTCGACGAGTTCCAGGACACCTCGGACGCCCAGCTGCAGCTGCTGCGCGCGCTCTTCGCGGCGCCCGGCGAGCCGGTGCGCGTGACGGCCGTCGGCGACCCCAACCAGTCGATCTACGGCTGGCGCGGCGCGAGCGCGACCACGCTGTCGGCCTTCCGCCAGGCGTTCCGCACCGGTCCCGACCCCGTGCCGAGGGTCCCGCTCACCACGAGCTGGCGCAACGACCGGCTCGTGCTCGACGTGGCCAACCGGGTCGCCGCCCCGCTGCGCGACACCTCCAGCGTGCAGGTCGAGCCGCTCGACGCGCGGGCCGACGCAGGACCCGGCCGGGTCGATGTCGCCCGCGTGGCGACGGTCCGCGAGGAGGCCGACCTCGTCGCCCGGTGGCTCGGCGAGCAGCGGCGCACAGGCTCGCGCTCGTTCGCGGTCCTGTGCCGCAAGCGGTCGCTGTTCGCGCCGGTCATCGACGCGCTGGAGCGCGCCGAGCTGCCGTACGAGGTCGTGGGCCTCGGCGGCCTGCTGCTCACGCCCGAGGTCGAGGACATCACCGCGCTGCTGCACGTCGTGCACGACCCCACCCGCGGCGACCAGCTCATGCGCCTGCTCACCGGGCCGCTGTGCCGCCTCGGCGCGGCCGACCTCGACGGGCTCATGGCCTGGGCCCGGCACCAGCAGGAGGTGCGCCTCGGCCACGGACGGCCCGAGCAGGAGGCCGCCGACGCGGACGCCGCCGACGGCGAGGCGCCCGAGCTCGGTGACGGCGACGCCGAGGCGGTCGGCGAGAGCGGAGTGCGCGACCAGTCGCCCGACAGCTCCGACACGGCGAGCATCGTCGAAGCCGTCGACGACCTTCCCCGGCCCGGCTGGCGGAGCTGGGACGGCCGGCGGATCGGCGACACCGCCCTCCAGCGGCTGCACGGGCTCCAGCAGACCATCCGCCGGCTGCGCGGGCTCACGGCCCTGCCGCTGGCCGACCTCGTCGGCGAGGCCGAGCGTGCCCTCGGGCTCGACATCGAGGTGCTCGCCCGGCCCGGGTACACCCCCAGCGTCGCCCGCGCCCACCTCGACGCCTTCGCCGACGTCGCCGCCACCTTCTCCATCAGCGCCGACCGGCCCAACCTCGGCGGCTTCCTCGCGTGGCTCAAGGCGGCCCTCGACGAGGAGCGCGGGCTCGACAAGGGCTACGTCGAGCCGAAGGAGGGCGCGGTCCAGGTGCTCACCGTCCACGCGGCCAAGGGCCTGGAGTGGGACGCCGTCGCCGTGCCGGGCCTCGTCGAGGGCACGTTCCCCGACCTCCCGTACACCGTCAGCACGGTCCGGAACGGCGAGTGGTCCTGCAGCACCCCCAAGGACAAGGGCTGGACCGGCGGCCTGTCCGGCGGTGGCATCCCCTACGCGCTGCGTGGCGACAGCGGTGGCCTGCCGGTGCTCGACTGGGAGGGCGCCACCGACACCAAGGACCTGGAGGCCAGGCTCCAGGACTTCGCGCTGCGCGGGGGCGAGCACGCCATGGGCGAGGAGCGCCGGCTCGCCTACGTCGCGTTCACCCGGGCGAAGCGGGCGATGCTGCTGAGCGCACACGTCTGGGGGGACGCGAAGTCGCCCCGCGTGACCTCCCGCTTCCTGCTCGACGTGGTCGGGCGCGAGGGCGGGGAGGACCCGGCTGTTCCCGGCGTCCGCCCCCTCGCCTGGGTGGACATGCCCCCCACCGACGACCCCAGGGCGGTGACCAACCCGCTCGAGGCCGAGCAGCGGGTGGTGCAGTGGCCCGCGGACCCGCTCGCCGAGCGCCGGGCTGCGGTGGAGCGCGCCGCCGGCGCCGTCCGCGAGGCGATCGAGGCGTATGCCGCGAGCGGGCCACCGGAGCCGCAGGCGCCATCGCAGGGCGTCCTGCCCCTGCCGGGGGAGGGCGTCCCGGTGCTCGAGGAGGTGGAGCTGCTGCTCGCCGAGCGGCGTCGGCTGGCGGAGCGGGGCGACATCACGGTCCTGCTGCCCCGGCACCTGTCCGCCTCCGCGGTCGTGGCGCTCGCCACCGATCCGGACCGGTTCGCCACCTCGCTGCGCCGCCCGATGCCCGAGGCCCCCGCGCTGGCCGCGCGGCGCGGCACGGCGTTCCACGCCTGGATCGAGCAGCACTACGCCCGGGCCGCGATGGTCGACCTGCTCGAGCTGCCCGGCAGCGCCGACGAGGACCCCGCCGACGACGCCGAGCTGCCGAGCATGAAGGAGCGGTTCCTCGCCAGCGAGTGGGCCGAGCGGTCTCCGGTCGAGATCGAGATCGCGGTCGAGACGGTGCTCGACGGCATCGCGGTCCGCGGGCGCATCGACGCCGTCTTCCCGCGTGCCGGGGGCGGGTTCACGGTCGTGGACTGGAAGACCGGCCGCAAGCCCACGGGGGAGGTGGCGCGCACCCGCGCGCTGCAGCTCGCGGCATACCGGGTGGCCTATGCCCGGTTGCGCGGGCTGGACGTGGAGGACGTCGACGCGGCCTTCTACTACGCGGGGACGGGCGAGACCGTGTGGCCGGAGCTGCCCGACGAGGACGAGCTCGTGGCGTTGCTCCGCTCGGTTCCCGAGTGAGTGCGGGATGCTGCGGTGCCGCCGCCGGACCGGGGCGGCACCGGACGGCAGGAGGAAGGACGTGGCGGGCGTGACGCGGGTGGAGTGGGGGCCGGTCGTCGAGGCGGTCGAGGCGGCGCAGCGGGGTGACGCGGCGTCCGCCCGGGCGACGCTGGAGCGTCGCTGGCAGGAGTCGGCGCCGGAGGAGCACGCGGTGCGGTGCGTGGTTGCGCACTACCTCGCCGACCTGCAGGACGACCTGGACGCCGAGATCGCGTGGGACGAGCGGGCGCTGGAGTCCCTGCCGCACGTGCGCGACGAGGACGTGGCCGGGCTGGGCATCGCGTCGGCGGCGGGGTTCGCGCCGTCACTGCACCTCAACCTCGGCGACGGCTACCTGCGCCGCGGGGACGTCGACCTGGCGCGCCGGCACCTCGACGCCGGGACCCGGACGCTCGGGGCGCTCGGCGAGGACCCCTACGGCGTGATGATCCGCCGCGGGTTCGAGCGCCTGGCGACCCGGATCGAGTCACCCGACGCCCTGCCGCGGCGGCGCTGAGCGACGGGGCAGCCTGCGCCCCGAAGGAGCGTGCTGCCCGGCGCTCAGGCCCGTGGGTCGTAGCCCGGCTCGAAGTCCGGGCCCGGATCGTCGCCCTCGACGGGCCGCGGGCGGCGCAGCGGGCTGACGTCGATCTCGGCCGTCTCCTCGGCCCCTCCGGAGCTCGCGGGCGGCACCTCCGAGCCCGCCGGTTCGGGTTCGGGCTCGTCCTCGATCCCGAACTCGTTGGGGGTCGAGGTCGCATCCTCCGTCCGGTCGCCGAACATGGCGTCGTCCTGCGCCCGCTCGCCGGCCGCGACCCTGTCGGTTTCCGCATCTGCCTCGACGTCCTCGCCCGGGACTACGCGGTCGCCGAACATCGTCTCCACGTCGTCGTCCTGCTCCCGCTCGACCGCGGCGGTGTCGCCGCCGGCAGGGGTGCGGTCGCCGAACATCGTCTCGACGTCCTCGTCCAGCTCGCGGGCAGCGGCCTCGGGCTCGACCCGGCCGGGTGCCGCGGTCTCGACGTCCTCGTCGAGCTCAGGGTCGCCGAACATCGTCTCCACGTCGTCCTCGAGGTCGTCGTCCTCGTCGGACAGCTCCGGCGGCACGAGCACCGGGCGGGTGGTGTGCGCGGGACGCAGGCCCGTGCGGCGGTAGTCGTTGGCCGACTCCTCCTCCGCGTGCAGCCGGTTCTCGAGCCGCCGCAGCGAGGCGGCGCAGCGCTCCATCACGAGGCGGTCCCCGGCGGCGACGGCCCCCATGAGGTCGCCGAGCACTCGCATCTCCCCGGACAGCCGGGCGCGCTGGAGCAGGTGCGGGTCCGGCCGCTCGACCCGCGCGTGCGCGTAGGCCTCGAGCAGGGAGTCGACGGCGGCCGGGCTGGCGGCCGTGACGAGGGCCGCGAAGTCGTCGGCGGGGTCCGCGACCTTCGCGTCCTCCCAGCCGGTGAAGGCCTTGACCCGGCCCGTGCTGGCGTCCTGCTCGTCGTCGAAGACCACGAGCACCTGGTCCCCGGTGAGGTCGCCGTGCGTGGGGGTCGGCGCGAACCGCCACAGCGCGACGTCCTCGAGCTGGCGCTCCCAGCGGGACAGCAGCGCGGTGGGGACGTGGCCGGTGGTGGCTGCGCGGTCGAGCTCGCTCAGCCGGCGCGTCCGGTAGGTGTCGGCGTCGTACGCCGGCAGCCCGGCCTCGTCGAACAGCTGGTGGTCGGCGTTGTGCAGCGCCGCGATGGCCCGGCCCAGCTCGGCGGTGAGGCCGGGCCCGGCGGGGAGCTGGGAGAAGTCGATGGGGCGCCCCGGCAGGTACGGGTAGATCGCAGCGCGGCCGCCCTCCTTGAGAGCGGCGAAGCCCTTGGGGGTCGGCACCCCGAACGGGAGGCGACGGGCCAGCAGGGCGAGCAGGCCGAACGTGGCCTCCATCTGCGCGGCGGCCGCCTGGCTCCGCGGCACCCGCACCACCCACCGGCGGTGTTGCGTGTCCTGCACGAACGCCACGTCGTAGTGCTGGTCGGGCACGCCGGGCACGGCCTCGACGCTGGCGGGGTCGAGGCCGGGTACGGCCGCGCTGGCGAGCGCAGCGAGGAACAGGGGGCTGCGGTCCACACCGTCACCGTATGCCGTGGTGGCACGCCTAGGGTGGAGGCGTGGGCCGACCTGCTGAAACTCTTGCCAATGTCACCCTGGCCGGGTCCGGCCTCGACCGTCGGGCGGAGCTGCGCACCGACCGCCACCTGCTGGGACGCCTGCTCGCCGTCCCGGACACCCGGGTGCTCGAGCTCCGGGGAGACCGGGTCGCCGCCGACGAGGGGCCGGACGGTGCACGCCTGCGCCTCCGGCCGCCGGAGGCCTCCGACGGCGGGAGGTTGGCGGTGTTCCTCGGTGCCGACGCCCGTGACGTCATGTACGTCGGCGTCGTGGGCGACCCTCTCCCGCACGAGGACGGGGCCGGCGGCTCGGGTCCGGCGACGGGCGGTGAGGGGGACGGGCTGGTGACGCTGCGCCACGTGGCGGCCGACCTCGACGACCTCGAGGCGGGCATGTTCGCCACCCTGCTCGCCCTGGCCAACTGGCACCGGTCCCACGGCCACTGCGCGCGGTGTGGGGCCGCGACCCAGCCCCAGCAGTCCGGCTGGGTGCGGCGGTGCACCAACGAGGGCAGCGAGCACTACCCGCGCACCGACGTCGCCGTCATCATGTCCGTCGTCGACGAGCAGGACCGGCTGCTGATGGCCCAGGGGGCGGGCTGGGGGACCGGCCGCTACTCGGTGCTGGCAGGCTTCCTCGAGCCGGGCGAGAGCCTGGCGCAGGCGGTGGCCCGGGAGGTGCGCGAGGAGGTCGGGCTCGAGGTCTTCGACGTGCAGTACCTCGGTGACCAGCCGTGGCCGTTCCCCACCTCGCTGATGGTGGGCTTCACCGCGCGGGCCGACAGCGGTGCGCTGCGCCTGCAGGAGAGCGAGATCGCCGACGCCCGCTGGTTCACCCGCGACGAGGTCCGCGCGGGGGTAGCCGACGGCTCGCTGGCCGTCTCGTCCCGCCTGTCGATCTCGCGCCGGCTGGTCGAGCACTGGCTCGGCCACGAGATCACCGGGGTCCGCTGACCGTCCCGGCGCACGAGGCGACCGACGGCGGGGTGCCGGGCGCGCGAACGGCCGGCCCCACCAGGGACCGGCCGACCGCGGCGCCGCGCCTCCGTCAGGAGGCCAGGCGCTTCTTGACCTCGTTGATGCTCGGGTTGGTCGCCGCCGAGCCGTCCGGGAAGAGCAGCGTCGGGACGGTCTGGTTGCCGTCGTTGACGTCCATGACGAAGGCGACGGCCTCGGGCTCCTCCTCGATGTTCACCTCGGTGAACGGGATGCCCTCGCGGCCCATCTGCGCCTTGAGGCGGTTGCAGTAGCCGCACCAGGAGGTGCTGAACATCGTCACGGAACCGGGGGCCGGGGCCTTGGGAGTGCTCATGTGGTGTCGTTTCCTTCGTGGTGCCGGGGGCCTTCAGGTCTGCCAACCCAACGAGGCGGCCGGTTGTTCCGTCACGCGCTGTGACCCCGGCGACCCTCCCTTCACCGGACAGCACGGCTGGGGACGGCCCCGTTGGCTCGTCGGGGGCCGCCCCTAGGATCGGGACGATGCCCAGCCAGCCCACGCCCCCCACCCCCGACGAGGTGCTCGCAGCCCTCGACCCCGAGCAGCGCGAGGTGGCCGCCAACCCGCTGGGCCCGATGTGCGTCCTGGCCGGCGCCGGCACCGGCAAGACCCGCGCCATCACCCACCGCATCGCCTACGGCGCCCACTCCGGCGCCTACCAGCCGCAGCGCGTCCTGGCCGTCACCTTCACTGCCCGGGCCGCGGGGGAGATGCGCACCCGCCTGCGGGACCTCGGTGTGGGCGGAGTCCAGGCCCGGACCTTCCACGCCGCAGCCCTGCGCCAGCTGCACTACTTCTGGCCGCAGGCCATCGGGGGCGCCGCGCCCGAGGTCATGAGCCAGAAGGCCGCCGCCGTCGCGCAGGCCGCCGCGTCGCTGCGGCTCGACCTCGCCCGCGACCGCACCGCCGTCCGCGACCTCGCCGCAGAGATCGAGTGGGCCAAGGTCTCCATGCTGACGCCCGAGACGTATGCCGCCGGCGCCGGTGCCGCGCGCCGGGAGCCCCCGGGCCTGGACGCCACGGCGATGGCGCGCGTGCTGGAGGCGTACGAGCAGGTCAAGACCGCGCGCGGGGTCATCGACTTCGAGGACGTCCTGCTCCTCACGGTGGGCATCCTCGACGAGCGGGACGACATCGCCCGCACGGTGCGTCAGCAGTACCGCCACTTCGTCGTGGACGAGTACCAGGACGTCAACGCGCTCCAGCAGCGCCTGCTCGACCTGTGGGTGGGGGAGCGTACCGACCTGTGCGTGGTCGGCGACCCGGCCCAGACGATCTACTCCTTCACCGGGGCGAGTCCTCGGCACCTGCTCGGTTTCCCGGTGACCCGCCCGGAGGCCCGGGTGGTCCGGCTCGTGCGCAACTACCGCTCGACCCCGCAGGTCGTCGAGCTCGCGAACCTGGTCGTGCGCGGCCCCTCCGGTGCCATGCGCAGCAACGCCGTGACCCTGCAGGCGCAGTCGCCCGCCGGGCCCCCGCCCGCGCTGACCGCGCACCCCGACGACCCGGCCGAGGCCGCCGCCGTCGCCGCCGAGATCGCCCAGCGGATCGCGGCGGGGGTGCCCGCGTCGCAGATCGCGGTGCTGTTCCGCACCAACGGCCAGTCCGAGGCGTTCGAGTCCGCCCTGGCGGAGCAGGACGTCCCGTACCTCGTGCGCGGCGGCGAACGCTTCTTCGCCCGCCGCGAGGTCCGCGACGCGGTCCTGCTCATGCGCGGGGCCGCACGCTCCGACGACGGGTCGACCCCGCTGCCCGACCTCGTCCGCGACGTGCTCGTCGGCGCCGGGTGGAGCCGGGAGGCGCCCACGGCCGGCGGGGCCCAGCGGGAGCGGTGGGAGTCCCTGGCGGCGCTGGCGACGCTCGCCGACGACCTCGTCGCCACGACCCCGGACGCCCGGCTCCCCGACTTCGTCCGCGAGCTCGACGAGCGGGCCGCCGCCCAGCACGCGCCGGCGGTGCAGGGAGTGACCCTCGCGTCGCTGCACGCCGCCAAGGGCCTGGAGTGGGACGTCGTCTTCCTCGTCGGGTGCTCGGACGGCTACCTGCCGATCACCATGGCGGAGACGCCGGAGGCCATCGAGGAGGAGCGCCGGCTGCTGTACGTCGGGGTCACCCGTGCCCGGCGCGAGCTGCGCATCTCCTGGTCGGGCGCCCGCACCCCGGGTGCCCGCGCCAGCCGTCGCCCGTCGCGGTTCCTCGACGGGGCCGCGGCAGTCCTCGGCGAGGGCGCGCGCTCGCAGCCGAAGTCGAAGGCCTCCGCCGGCGGCCGCCGGTCCGGCAAGCCGTCGCGCCCGGCGCTGCCGGTGCACTGCCGCTCGTGCGGCACCGAGCTCACCACCGCGGGGCAGCGGACCACCGGTCGCTGCGACGACTGCCCGCCGACGTATGCCGAGGGCACGTTCGAGAAGCTGCGCGCCTGGCGGCTGGCGGTCGCCAAGGAGGCCAGCGTGCCGGCATACGTCGTGTTCACGGACGCGACGCTGACGGCGATCGCCGAGCGCGAGCCCGGCACCGAGGGGGAGCTGGCGCAGATCTCCGGCGTCGGGGTGCGCAAGCTCGGCATGTACGGCGAGCAGGTCCTCGCCCTCATGGGTGGTGCCGAAGTCGATACGGTGCTCGAAATGCGTTCTGCCGCAACGGAATCCGACTAACAGACGGAAAACTTGCAGGAAAGTTCCGGAAATCCCGGAAAATGCGTTGCCGCCCTCCGGAGCGGTCCCCTACTCTTGAGGGACGCACAGCCCAGCCGTCGCGCGCGACGTGCTGGGGACCGACGGAACAGACGAAGGAGGCTGGCCCCATGGAGAAGACCACGATGACGATCGACGCGATGCACATGTCCCGCGTCCGTTCCGTGTGCCCCGAGGCCGGCCGAGTCGTCCTCGCAGGCGCCCAGGGCTGGGTCCAGGGGACTGCTGTGTCCGCGTCCGTCGTGATCACGGATGCCCCGGCCCCGACGTTCTACGTCGACGGTCTCGGCGCCGGCATCGCCCGCAACGACTTCGTGTTCCGCCCCTTCGGAGAGCCACCTGTCTAGGCAACTCGCCAGCAGGTCTCTCCAAGGCCGCGGAACCCGATACCGGGATCCGCGGCCTTTCTGTTTGCCCGACAGATTTCTTCCGCTCGACCAGTCAGGAAGAAGTACCACCAGTTGATCAGCACGACACCGAAGACCATGACTCCGAACCGAAGGGGTCGGCCCTCCACCGGGGACCAGCCGACCGGGACGAACACCGAAGATGCCGCCACCACCGTGGCGGGGACGAGAAGGGGAGGTGACACCCGATGCAGTTGAGCGCACTTCACGACCTGAACGAGCAGGCCGCGACGACCGGCGAAGGCATCCCGTGTCGAGAGAACGACGCCGAGATGTGGTTCGCCGAGAGCCCGGCCGACGTCGAGTTCGCCAAGTCGCTGTGCCGTACGTGCCCGGCCGTCACCGCATGCCTCGCCGGCGCGCTCGACCGGTCCGAGCCGTGGGGCGTGTGGGGCGGTGAGCTCTTCGTCCAGGGAGCCATCGTCGCCCGCAAGCGTCCGCGCGGTCGCCCGAGGAAGAACCCGGTCGCCGCATGATCCTCGTCCGCACGCCCGACCACGGTCCGTCCGTCGACGGAACCCCGCACGCGGGGGTGCCCGAGGGGGCGCCCGCGGGGTCGGTGCCGGGGAGCACCGACCCCGCGTGGCAGCCGTCCGGCTCCCCGCACACCCACACCCAGCTTCTCGAAACCAGGAGAACAGCCATGTTCCAGGCCTTGTACGCCGACCTCGCCCGAGCGCATCGCTCGCGGCGTGAGCGGGAGTACCAGCGCCGGCTCGAGGCCCGCGCGCAGCAGGAGATGCTGCACGCGCTGCCTCGCATGCTGGCCCGGTGACCCGCCCGACCGACAGCCCCGGAGGACCAGTCCTCCGGGGCTGTCGTACATCCGGGCGGGTCTTCGCGGGTCGCGACCACCCGCCTGGCCTAGGGTCGCGTCATGTCGCGTGACGCCGTCGTCGAAGCCCTGTGCGCCCCCGACCTCGCCGCGGTGGTCGACCTCGTCCTGTGGGTCGAGGACGGCGTGGCGCACGCGGCCAACGCGCTCGGCGCCGTGCGCCTGCACGAGGGCGGGCACCACGAGGTGCTGCGGGGGACGGACCCCGTCGCGAGCGAGGACCCCATGGCGTTCCTGCCGTACGAGCACGAGCTGCGCTGCCCGAGCCCGGCCGTGTCGACCGACAACGCCTACCCGTATGCCGCGCAGCGCATCCTGTCGCTGTTCGCCGACGCCGAGCGCTCTCCCGACGTGGCTGTCGTGCACACGCCCCGGCACTACTTCCCGGACGAGGGCGGCCACGTCGGCGAGCACGGGTCGCTCGACGTGGTGCAGTCCCGGGCGCCGCTGCTGCTGTCGGGTGCCGGTGTCCGCAGGCGTGGCTACGTGGCCGAGCACGCGCGGCTCGTCGACGTGGGGCCCACCCTGGCCGTGCTCGCCGGCGTGCCCGAGGCGGACCTGCGCGACGGCGCGGGGCTACCGCTCGACGGCCGCCCGATGCTCGAGCACCTCGACCTCGCGGTGGCGGTCGGCGATGCCGACGGCCCGGGCGACAACGCACGGCCCGGCGGACGGCGCCGCGTGGTCGGCATCCTCTGGGACGGCGCGCACTGCGGCGAGCTCCTGGCGATGGCCGAGGCAGGGCGGCTCCCCGGGATTGCGCGCCTGGTCGAGCGCGGGCTGGCGCTGCGCGGCGGCGCCGTGGCCGAGTTCCCCAGCGTGACCCTGACCAACCACACCTCGATCCTCACCGGGGTCGGCCCCGGGCGGCACGGTGTGCTCGGCAACGTCTACTACGACCGCGCGACCGGCCAGCAGGTCGTGCCCAACGACGCCGAGACCTGGCACCGGTCGGCAGAGTGGCTGCGGCCGGGGGTGCGCACGGTGTTCGAGATGGTGAACGACCATGTGCCGCAAGGAGACTCACCACGCACGGCGAGCGTGGACGAGGCGATCGACCGCGGGGCGGACTACGGCACCATGGCCCTGCTGCGCGCCGTCGGCGGGTTCGAGGCCGCCACGAAGGCCAGCGAGGGCGTGCTGCCCGAGCCGGCGGAGTCGGCATACCTGCGGGACGCCTCGCACCTCACCGACGACTACTTCCGCTGGGCGGTGCAGGTCGACGACCTGGGTCTGCAGCAGGTGCTCGAGCTCTGGGGGGACGCCGACAGCGCCCCGACGCTCACCTGGTGGGCCAACACCGTCACCGACGCCGGCCACCACGGTGGCGGGCCGCGCTCGGACATGGCGCGGCACGCGCTGGAGCAGTCCGACGCCCGGCTCGTGACGTTCCTGGACCACCTGGAGGGGCTGGGGGTGCTCGACGAGGTCACCTTCCTGCTGACCGCCGACCACGGCTTCGAGGGGTCGGACCCGTCGGTGACCGGCTCGTGGCGCCCCGCGCTCGACGCGCTCGGCATCCCCTACCGCGACGAGGGTCCCGGGTTCGTCTACCTTCTGTGATGGGCCCGCGCGCAGTGCGCGGGCCGGACGATCGGGGGTCGCGACGTGGCCATCAGTGGCGCGTGGGTCGCCGAGGTCGACTTCGTGAGCCTGGGGACCCGTCGGCCGTCAGGGGAGCTGGTGCACACTCCGGTCTGGATCTGCCGGGTGGATGACCGGCTGTGTGTCTGGACCCAGGCGGACAGCGGCAAGGTGCGCAGGGTGCGTCGGGATCCTCGGGCCGAGGTGCGCCCCTGCTCCCGTCGGGGCCACGTCGCGACCGACGCCCCACGGCTCGACGTCCGGGTGTCGGTGCACGAGGACCGGGCGTTCGTGGCGAGGGTCGAGGACGCGCTGCGGACGAAGTACGGGCTCGAGCACCGTGTCGTCGGGGTCGTGGAGCGGCTGCTGCGCCGGAAGCGGGCCCGTCGCGTGGTCCTGGTGCTGGAGCCGTGACCCTCCCGGACGGAGGGTTCGGGGCCGAGTGACCGGGACCCAGCGGCGGCCTAGGCTGCGTCCATGGCTCCCCAGATCCGCATCGCACAGGACGACGCCGCCGACGAGGTGCTGAGCGAGGACCCGTTCGCCCTTCTCGTCGGCATGCTGCTGGACCAGCAGTACCCCATGGAGCACGCGTTCCGCGGTCCGTGGAAGATCCGCAGCCGCTTCGGCACGCTGGACCCCGCGGCGATCGCCGAGGCCGAGCCGGAGGCGTTCGCCGACCTGTGCTCCACGCCTCCTGCCATCCACCGGTACGGCCGGTCGATGGCAGGCCGGGTGCAGCAGCTCGCCGCGGTCGTCCGGGACGAGTACGGCGGGGATGCCCGGCGCATCTGGACGGGGGCGTCCGACGCGCAGGACCTGCTCGCGCGGCTCCGGGCGCTGCCCGGCTTCGGCGACCAGAAGGCGCGGATCTTCGCGGCCCTGGTCGGCAAGCAGCTCGACGTGCGCCCGGCCGGCTGGCAGGAGGCGATCGGGCCGTATGCCGAGGACGGCTCCTACCGCTCGGTGGCCGACGTCGTCGACGCGGACTCGCTGCAGAAGGTGCGCGAGTTCAAGCAGGCGGCCAAGGCACAGGCCAAGGCCGCCGCCAAGGCGGCGGGCTCGTGAGCGAGACGACGGCCCCGGGACCCGTCGCGTGCGCCACCTGCGGCGCCACACCGCAGGACGAGGCCCTGGCCCGGCTGACGTGGTCGCGCGGGTCGGAGAACGGCCGGGACGTCTGGACCTGCGACCGGTGCAGCCGGCGCCACCTGCGCAGCATCGAGGGCAAGCTCGACTCCGCCTGGTGGTGACGGACTCCGGGCCCGGTGGTGACGGAGCCCCACCGGCGGACCGGCACCCGTCCGCGGGGTCGACGATGCGCGGTGACCCGGTCTGCGCTCAGTCGACCGGCGGCGGCAGGTGTCGCAGCCGCATCCCCGGCATGTGGTCGATGACGATCTCTCGGGCCGGCACGGTGCCGTTGAGCTGGCAGAGCACCCCGATGCCGCCGAGCCAGACCCGGTGGATGAGCAGGTAGGACGGCGGCAGGTTCAGCTTCATGCCGACGAGGAACTCCGGTCGGCGCACGTCGTTGACGTGGGCCGCCACGGAGCGCAGCCAGGGCCGGCTGAAGGTGAAGGACTCGTGCTCGAGGGGCTCGATGAACGGCCCGAGGTACTCCAGCAGGGCCTCGGCGTCGATGTTCATCGACGGCTTGATGAAGCCCTCGGAGCGCAGCCCGGCCTCGAGCTCGTCCGCCTGCCCCGACAGCGCCGCCGACACCAGCCGCCCCATCTCCTGCGGCAGGCCGTTCGGGAGCCGGTTGACCGCGCCGTAGTCGATGACCCCCAGCCGGCCGTCCGGGAGCAGGCGGAAGTTGCCCGGGTGCGGGTCGGCGTGCAGCAGGCCGGCCCGGGCCGGTCCGACCAGCAGGAACTCCATGTAGCGGGCGCTCGCCGCGTCGCGCTCCTCCTTCGTGCCGGACTCGACGATCCGGGACAGGGGGGTGCCGTCCATCCACTCCGAGACGATGACGTGCTCGCTGTTGACGAGGACGTCGGGCACGGCGAAGTGCGGGTCGTCGCGGAACGTGCGGGCGAACTTGCGCTGGTTGCCGGCCTCGAGGTTGTAGTCGAGCTCCTCGGTCATCCGGGACTTGAGCTCGTCGGTGATCGGCTTGATGTCCATGCCGGGGATCCAGCCACCGGCGAGGCGCGCCACCCGGGCGAGCTGGTTGAGGTCGGACAGCAGGGCGGCGCCGGCCCCCGGGTACTGGATCTTGACGGCGACGGGGCGCCCGTCGCGCCAGACCGCCCGGTGCACCTGCCCGATCGAGGCGGCCGCGGCCGGGACGTCGTCGAAGGACTGGAACTTGGACGTGCGCCAGCGGGGCCCGAGCTCCTCGGCCAGGACCCTGTGGACCGTCGCGGCCGGCAGCGGGGGAGCGGCCTCCTGCAGCTTGGTGAGCGTGCTGCGGTACGGGCCCGCCAGCTCCTCGGGCATCGCCGCCTCCATGACGGACATCGCCTGACCGAACTTGAGTGCGCCACCCTTGAGCTCGCCGAGGACGCGGAACAGCTGCTCCGCCGTCCGGGCCTGGAGCTCGGCCGCGACGAGCTCGGCGGGCTTGCCACCCACCCGCTTGCCCAGGCCCACGGCGGTGCGTCCTGCGAAGCCCAGGGGCAGGCTGGCCAGTCGGGCGGTGCGGCTGACCGCACGGCGGGGGAGCTCGTTCACCCGGCCATTCTCACCTGAGGAGGCTCCGGTCCGCCGACCGGGCGCGCGGTCGTGTCGTCGGCGCGGCCTCCCCCCACGTCGCCGACGGGCCCCTCGGCGGTGACGCCGAGCGGCATTCCCGTGCCGCCGAGGGGCGCTCCCGTGTGCTCCGCGGTGCACCGCGGGTGCGCCGTCCAGTACCGCTGGCGCACCCCGGGCCACGGCAGACCCACCTCGAGCGAGCGCCCGGAGGGCAGCCGCCGCCCGTCGAGCACGCCCAGGCCGACCATGGCGGTCATCGCGGCAGCCATGGCCACGAGACTCGCCTCGCCGCCGACCTCGGCGCCTGCCCCGACGCTGGGACGGGTGAGCTGCTCGAGCAGGCGGGGCCAGGCGGGGTCGAGGTCGGTGCGGGCCAGGTCGAGGCAGGCGAGGCACGGCCCGGACGGCGAGCCCGCCGGGTCGACGACGGGTCCCACCACCGCCTCGGTCGCGCCGACGAGGACGGGGAGCACGGGGACCGCCCGTCGCACCCACGGCAGGGCGGTCCGCGGGTCCAGGGCGTGCCTGGCGGGGAGCACCACCAGCGACGGGCCGCGGCGCGAGGCCGTCGACGGCGCCGCGTCGTCGTGGACGACGACACCGTGCTCCAGCTCCGTCATCTCCCACGCGTCGGCGGCGGGCCCGACCTCCACCCGGCCCACGCCGGCCCGGCGCAGGGTGCCCGCGACGGCGTCGGGCACCGAGCCCCGACCCGCCACGAGCACGTGGGCCGCGCGCCTGGCGCCGGCCACGGCATACGCGCCCTCGGGTGGGCTGGTGAGGCGCAGCAGGGCCTGGACGTCGTCGCTGAGCAGGGCCCTCTGCCCCGGCGGCAGGCCGGGTGACCCGGTCGCCACCGCCAGCAGTTCCCGGTCCGCGAGCAGCCGCAGCACCCTGGCGCCGGCCGGGGTGGTGAGGGCGGCCGGGACCGGCCGCGTGCCGTCGAGCGCCTCGAGGGCGCCCACCTCGTCCTCAGCGAGCCCGTCGAGGACGACGGACCGTCCGGGTTCGACACCGACCTGCACCTGGCCCGGACCCCGGCGCAGCAGCGGTCCGAGCAGCTTGGGGAGCGGGCGGTGGGTCATGCCAGCCAATCTGGCACAGCGGCAACGGCCGGCCCCGGTCGTCCACAGCCCCGGTGAGGTCGGGCCCGGCACGGCTGGCCGCCACCGCCGACCGGGACGCAGCAAGGGGCGGACCCGACCAGCTGGTCGGGTCCGCCCCTTGCGATGGGAAGTCCTGTGTCAGGCCTTGCCGAGGATGCGGTTGAGGTTGGTGCCGCAGACCGGGCACACACCCTTGGCCATGCGGCGGCCGTTCGTCTCGACGACCTTGCCCTCGGCCTCGCGCTTCTCCTTGCACTTGACGCAGTAGAACTCGCCCTTGTAGGTCTCGTCTGCCATCGCGATGTCTCCTTGTCGATCACACCGCACGGTGCGGTGTCGGACTTCGGCCAACCTAGACCATCCTGAGCACAAATTCCCGCAAGGGGGGCGGATGCGTCGTGCTCAGCGGACCCCCTAGTCTTCGCCCCCATGAGCGCCCTGACCTGGTG
Organism: Phycicoccus sp. 3266; assembly: GCF_031456495.1. Classification (NCBI taxonomy): domain Bacteria; kingdom Bacillati; phylum Actinomycetota; class Actinomycetes; order Micrococcales; family Intrasporangiaceae; genus Phycicoccus; species Phycicoccus sp. 3266. Next base: position 539,001 of record NZ_JAVDUW010000002.1, read on the forward strand.
GGAGACCCCGTTCGAGGACCTGTCGGTCGCCCTGCGCGAGGCCTCGGGCCGTCGGGTGGCGGTCGTGACCCTCGACCTGCCCGAGCGACGCAACTCGATGTCCGAGGCGATGACCCGGTCGTGGGTGCGGCTGATGGGACGGCTGGGGGAGGACGAGGACCTCGCGGCCGTCGTCGTCACGGGTGCGCCGCCGGCGTTCTGCGCCGGTGGCGACCTGTCGTGGATCGTGGCCGAGCCGGACGCCTCCGTCCCACGGCTGCGGGAGCGGATGCTGGCGTTCTACCGGTCGTGGCTGTCCGTGCGGGACCTGCCGGTGCCGACGATCGCGGCGGTGAACGGGGCCGCGATCGGTGCCGGGTTCGCGCTCGCCCTGGCCTGCGACATCCGGTATGCCGCACAGGACGCCAGGCTCGGGGTGCCGTTCACCTCGCTCGGGCTGCACCCGGGGATGGCAACGACGTGGTCGCTGCCGGACGTCGCCGGGATGGCCGTCGCCCGGGACCTGCTGCTCACGGGCCGGGTCGTCACCGGAGCGGAGGCCGTCGGCCTGGGACTGGTCTCGGGGGCTCTCGCGGCAGAGGCCGTGCTGGACGAGGCGCTCGCCGCCGCCGACCGCGTCGCGGCCGCCGCGCCGGTCGCCACCCGGCTCACCCTGCAGGCCCTGCGCGGGGGAGGACACGACACGGTGGAGACCGCCCTGCAGTGGGAGGCCCTCGCCCAGGCAACCACCCTCTCCACCGAGGACGTGCACGAGGGGATCGCCGCCGCGGCGGCCCGGCGCCGACCGGAGTTCCGCGGCCGCTGACGCCCCCGGACGCCCCGGCCCCGCGACGCGCCGAGGCGCGTCCCACGGGACCCCGGGCGTGTCCCCGCGACGTCCCGGGCGCGCCGGAGCACGGGAAATGTCCGATCCCTCGCCTATCGTGGGAGCGTGAGCACCGACATCGAGGTCAGGCGCAGCCGCCGGCGGCGCCGCACCGTCAGCGCCTACCGCGAGGGCGGGCGCACGATCGTGCTCATCCCGGCCCGCTTCACCAAGGCCGAGGAGCGCCAGTGGGTGGCCACCATGGTCGAGCGGCTTGAGCGGGGGGACCGCCGGCGCCGGCCCAGTGACGCCCAGCTGCGCTCGCGGGCTGCGGAGCTCTCCGGCCGCTACCTCGGCGGCCTGGCCAAGCCCACCTCGATCCGCTGGGTCTCCAACCAGCAGTCCCGGTGGGGGTCGTGCACCCCCTCCGACGGCACGATCCGCATCTCCTCGCGGGTCAAGGGCATGCCCGGGTACGTCCTCGACTACGTCGTGCTGCACGAGCTCGCGCACCTGCTGGCCCCCGGCCACGGTCCCGAGTTCTGGGCCCTGCTGTCCGGCTACCCCAGGCTCGAGCGCGCGCGGGGCTACCTCGAGGGCGTCGCTGCCGCTGCCGGCCTGGAGCTGTCCGACGGTGACTCACCCGCCGAGCCGCTCGTCGACGAGCTCGACGACGTCGACGAGCCCGACGGGGCCCCGGGGCAGGCCGCCCTGGAGTTCGGCCCCACCGAGGACTAGCCGAGCGACGGGCGCGAGGACCGGCCGAGCATCCGGCGCGCGGCCAGCACCATGGGGCCGATCTCGTGCGCGCTGTCGGCGGGCAGGTCGTCGGCCGGCCACCAGCGCACGTCGAGGGACTCCTCGCTGACGGCGTACCCGGCGTCGTCCGGCACCACGCCGGCATACCGGATGTCGAGGTGCTCGGCGCACCGGCCGAACGCCGCGGCGACCAGCTCGTGCCGGTGCAGCTCGACGATCCGCGGGTCGAGAACGAGGTCGGGCAACCCGCTCTCCTCACGCGCCTCGCGGGTGGCGGCCGCGTGCACGGAGGCGTCCTGCGGCTCGAAGTGGCCGCCGAACTGCAGCCACATCCCGGCCTTGCGGTGGTGGGTGAGCAGCACGCGGTCGAGCGAGGGGTTGAGCACGATCGCGCCGGTCGTCAGGTGCTGCGGCGGCCCCTGCTTCCACAGTGCGTCGGGGTGGGCCGCGCACAGCTCGAGGAACTCGCGGCGCCACTGCTCCTGCCCGGCGTCGGGTGCCTGCCACGCCTCGAGTGCCGCGACCGCGTCGTCGCGCAGCGCGAGGTATGCCGCGGGCACGCCGGTGGCGGTGCCCGTGTCGCGTCCGGTCACTGCTCACCCTCGCGCAGGATCTGGTCGAGGGCCGAGTCGAGGGCGCTGTCCTCGGAGGTGCCCACCCGCTCGACGTAGCCCAAGGGGTCGTCGAGGTCGGCGGCGGTGGGGGCGACGTCCGGGTGCCCCCAGGCGGCGTCACGCCCTTCCTGCCCGCGCGCGGCCTCCAGCGCGGCCCAGAGGTTCGCCGCGTCGCGCAGCCGGCGCGGCCGCAGCTCCAGGCCCACGAGGCCCGAGAACACCTTCTCGGCCGGGCCGCCGGTCGCGCGGCGGCGCCGGATGGCCTCGGCGAGGGAGGCGGCCTGCGGGAGGTGGTCGCGGGTGGCGCGCTCGGCCACCACGTCGACCCAGCCCTCGACCAGGGCGAGGTAGGTCTCCAGGCGGCTGAGGGCGGCGCGCTGCGAGGGGCTCGGCTCGGGTCGGAAGAGCTGGTCCTGCAGGGCCGACTGGAGCGCGGTGGCGTCGCTGGGGTCAACCGACTGCAGGGCCGACTCGATGCGGTCGGTGTCGATCGTGATGTCGCGCGCGTAGTCGCGGACCGCCGTCAGCAGCTGCGGCCCGATCCACGGCACATGCGCGAAGAGCCGCACGCGGGCGGCCTCGCGCACGGCGAGGTAGAGGCGCACCTGGTCGAGGTCGACCCCGAGCCCCTCGGCGAAGGCCTCCACGTTCGCCGGCAGCAGCGCGACCGACCGGTCGGCCACGAGCGGCAGCCCGACCTCGGTGCCGCTGACGGTCTCGGACGCCAGGGCGCCGACCGCCTGGCCGACCTGCAGCCCGAACATCGAGCCGCTCATCCGGGCCATGACCGGCTCCATCTGGCCGAGCATCGCGGCGGGGTCGACACCGGGGGGCAGCAGGCCCTCGGGCAGCATCCCCTCCGGGATCCCGCCCTCGCCCAGCTCGGCGATCTGCGCGCGCATGGCGTCGCCGACCGCGCGCCCGACGCCCTCGGCGACGGGGCCCACGAGGTCCCGCCACGTGGGCATCGTGGCCTCGACCCACTCGGCCCGGCTCCAGGCGTGCGTGCTGATGCCCGGCGCCTCGAACGCCGTCACCTGGTCGAGCCACAGCTCGGCGACCTGGACGGCCTGGTCGACCTGGCGGCGCGCGGCGTCCGGGACGAGCGTGTCGCCCTCGGCGGCGACCACCTTGCGCGCGGTGTCGGTGGCGAGCGTGGCGTTGAACGGCTCGCCGGTGTCGCCGGCCGCGCCGGTGAACATGGCCTGCACCTGGCCGGCCATCATCTCGAGCATCGCGGGGTCGACCCGGTCGACGCCCATGTCCTTGAGCGCCTGCACCATCTGGGGGTCGAGCCCGGCGCCGCCGGTGAGCCGGCGCAGCACCTGCTCCAGCTCGGGAGGCAGCCCCGAACCGGCGTCGTCGCCGGGCAGGTCGGGCAGGTCGGGGTGGTCGGGCACAACGGCTCCTCGGGAGTCCTGAGAGGATGGCTTCGTCCAAGACAACCACGTGGAGGCCACGGTGAGTTCCCCAGCGGGCGCCCAGGGGGGTGCAGTTCGCTCGCGGCGTAGCGCCGTCGACGTCGCGGTCGTCGGCACCGCCGGCGCGGCGAGCCAGGCCGTCCTGCGCGCGCTGGTGACGACCGCTGCCCGGGGGACCGCCGGCGCCACCGCACGCGGGCCGCAGTCGCGGATCGGGACCGTCCTGGCCGTCGACGTCGAGCGGCCGCCGGTGGGCGGTGTCGAGTACCGCCAGTGCGACCCGGCCCACCCCACGCTGGTGGAGGCGCTGCGCGGCGTGCACGCCGCGGCATACGTCGCGACGAGCACGGACCTCGACTCCGACCTGGCGCTCGGGGCGCGGGTGCGGCGCGAGCGCAACCTGCGCCGCGCACAGACGGTCATCACCGCCGCCGCGGCCGCCGGGGTCCGTCACCTCGTGGTGGTCACGGGGGCGCAGGTCTACGGCGCCCACCCCGACAACCCGGTCCCGCTGCCCGACGACGCCCCCTTGCGCGCACCGAGCGACGAGGGCCAGGTCGGTGACCTCATGGACGTCGAGCAGCTCGTGGGCGTCGCCCGCGACGTGCACCCCGGGCTGCGGATCACCGCCGTCCGACCGGCTGCCCTGGTCGGCGACGGCGTCGACACGGTGCTCACCCGGCACTTCGAGGCCCCTCGGCTGCTGACCGTCCGCGGCTCGGACCCGGCGTGGCAGTTCTGCCACGTCGACGACCTCGGCTCCGCCGTGGCCCTCGTCGTGGCGCGGGGCATCGACGGTGCGGTGTCGGTGGGCGCCCCGGGGCACCTCACCCAGCGTGACCTCGAGCGCCTGACCGGTATGCGACCGGTGGAGCTGAGCCTCGGTGCGGCCATGGGAACCGCGGACCGGCTCCACCGCGTTGGGGTCTTGCCGGCACCCGCCAGCGACCTCGCCTTCGTCGCCTTCCCCTGGGCGGTGTCGGCGGGCCGACTGCTCGACGACGGGTGGGAGCCGGTCCACGACAACGAGACCTGCCTCGGCGTGCTGCTCGACACCATCCGGGGTTCGCACGCGGTCGCGGCGCGACGCCTCGACCGCAAGGACGCCGCCCTCGGGGCGGCCAGCGCCGCGGTCGCCCTCGTGGGCACCGCGGCCATCATGCGGCGTCGCCGCAGGAAGGGTGGGTCATGACCGACCGCACCACCGGGACCACCAGCGAGCCGATGGGGGAGGCCGAGGTCGTCCTCGCCGTCGTCCGGGACGAGCCGCTGGGGGTCGACGAGGTCCTCGACGCCGTGCGGCACCCGCGCTGCGGAGCCGTGTCGCTGTTCGTCGGGGTGGTGCGCGACCACGACCACGGTGAGCCCGTGAGCGCCCTCGACTACTCCAGCCACCCCAGCGCCGCGGACGAGCTGGCCCGCGTCTGCAGGGACGTCGCATCGCGGCACTCGGTTGCACGGCTCGCCGCCGTGCACCGCTCCGGACACCTCGAGGTCGGCGACCTCGCCGTGGTCGTGGGCGTCTCCGCCCCGCACCGCGGTGAGGCGATGGAGGCCTGCCGCGACCTCATCGACACGCTCAAGTCGACCGTGCCGATCTGGAAGCACCAGCAGTTCGCCGACGGCACCGACGAGTGGGTGGGGCTGCCGTGACCCTGTCGTCCACGTCGTCGCCTCCCCCCGCCGGGCCCGAGGGCCCCCAGGGACCCCTCGGCCCCCAGGACGGGGACGGGCGGGACGACTACCGCCTCGGCCGCCGGTCGGTCGCCGTCCTCGTCGGCGGCTTCCTGCTCATCGCCCTGGCCGCGCTCTCGACGATGGTGGGCCTGCCCTACGTCGTCCTGAAGCCCGGACCCGTCACCAACATCATCGCGTCCGGCAAGACGCCACTGATCACCGTCTCCGGCGCGAAGACCTACCCGACCGAGGGCGCCCTCGACTTCACCACCGTCCGGGTCGCCGGCGGACCCGGCTTCCGGGTCACCGTGTGGGACCTGCTGGGGGCTGCCCTGAACCGCAGCGAGGAGATCGAGCCGGAGGAGGCGTACTTCCCCAAGGGCATCACCGACAAGCAGGTGCAGGAGGAGGGCGCTGCGGAGATGGCCGACTCGCAGCAGGAGGCGATCGCGGTCGCCCTCCGCGCGGTCGGCCAGAAGGTCGTGCAGCACGTCGTCATCGCCCAGGTCACGCAGGACAGCCCGAACCGGTCCGTCCTTCGCCCGGGTGACGAGATCGTCAGCGTCGACGGGACGGCCGTCGTCGACAGCGCCTCCATCCGGACGGCCATCGGCAAGCACACGGCCGGCCAGACGGTGAAGCTCGGGCTGGTCCGTGGTGGCAAGCCGGTCGACGTCACCGCGACCACCCGCGACGCCGGCGGCCGGACGACGATCGGCGTCTTCCTCGGGGTCCGGTTCGACTTCCCGTTCACCGTCAAGATCGATGCCGGCAACGTCGGCGGACCCTCGGCCGGCACCATGTTCGCGCTCGGTCTCTACGACACGCTCACGCCCGGGGCGCTGACCGGCGGCGCGAAGGTCGCCGGCACGGGCACGATCGACAGCACCGGCGCCGTCGGCCCGATCGGCGGCATCCGGCAGAAGCTCGTCGGCGCCCGCGACGGCGGTGCGCAGTGGTTCCTCGCGCCCGCCGACAACTGCAACGAGGTCGTCGGCCACGTGCCGGACGGCCTGCGTGTGGTCCGGATCGCGACCTTCGACCAGGCCCGGTCCTCCGTCGAGGCCATCGCCGCCCACCGCGGCGGCTCGCTGCCCACCTGCACGAAGTGAGGCCCCGCCCGCCCGCGTGAGCGGGCAGGCGGGTATGCCGCGCAGCCGCGTCAGTCCTGCAGCGTCGCCCTGAGGGCGTGCACCAGGCCCGGGGCGATGTCGTCGCCGAGGGCGACCTGGTCGTCGCTGTCGTGCGCGCGCTGGCGCAGCAGGCAGCGGCTCTGGCCGTCGCGGGTGACGGCGACGAGCAGCCGCACGTCCTGCCGGGCGGGGTGCGAGGCCAGGGCGTCGACCGCGGACTGGGCGTGGACGGGCAGGTCGCGCTCGGCCTCCGGCGGGACGACGATCCGCTCGACGGCCAGGGCTGCGCCGACGACGGACTCCGGCCAGGCGATGCCGCCGAGCAGCGACTCGATGTTCGAGGTGGGGGGCAGGTTCTCCTGCTCGATCGCGCTCAGGGCCCCCTCGGCGAGGTCCGACCCGTGCATGCCCGCGCGCAGGTGCGGCTCACGCTCGAGCAGGTCGGCGGTGGGGACGAGGGCGAACAGCCGCGGGTTCTGGTCCCACCCGGACGCGGCGACGTGGCGCTCGGTGTCGAGGGCGGCGATGGACAACGGGTCCGCGACGGGACGGCTGGTCTGGCTCACCCGCTCATGGTGCCGCATCGGCCGGAGGCGCCGAGGCAGAGGGCGCCGGGTCAGCGGTCGGTGGGGTGGCGGGGACGGGGGACGGCGCCAACCTCCCGGGAACCCCAGCCGTCATCGGTAAGTTGGTCCCACTACCAGCAGGTGGCCGGGGTGGCTGCTCGCGCGGCAGATCGGGCGTGGTGTGAGTTCTTCGGAGTGGTTCGGGCCGGGCGAGTCCTCGGGAGGCGGCCGGCCCGGTGGCGGCCCGGGCGGGCCCGGCGGCAGGCGGCCCCCGACCATGGCCTTCCGCCGGCGGCGTGGTCCGCTCGGCCCGACGATCGCCATCGTGGTGGCGCTGGGCATCGTGGTCTCCGTCGCGGCATCCGTGTGGACCGAGGTGCTCTGGTACCAGTCCGTCGGGTACGAGGAGGTGTTCCGCACCGAGCTGCTCACCAAGGCCGTGCTCTTCGTCCTCGGCTTCGTCATCACCGCGGCGCTCGTCGCGTCCAGCCTCGTCGTCGGCTGGCGCACCCGGCCGATCTACGCGCCGGTGACGCCGCAGCAGCAGAACCTCGACCAGTACCGCGAGGCCATCGAGCCGCTGCGCAAGGTCGCCATGGTCGTCATCCCGGGTGTCCTCGGCCTGCTCGCCGGCACGGGTGCGGCAGGTCAGTGGAAGACGTACCTGCTGTGGCGCAACGGCGTCCCCTTCGGCCGGAGGGACGCGCAGTTCAACCTCGACCTGTCGTTCTTCGTCTTCACCCTGCCCTGGATCCGGTTCCTGCTCGGCTTCCTGACGATGGCGCTCGTCATGGCGCTCGTGGCGGCTGCCTTCACCCACTACGTCTACGGCGGCCTGCAGGTGCAGGGCCGTGGCGAGCGCACGACGCGGGCGGCTCGCACGCACCTCGCGATCCTGCTGGCCGCCATCGTGCTGGTCCGGGCCGCGAGCTACTGGTTCGACCGGTACAGCCTGGCCACGAAGGACAACCGGCTGCTGACCGGCATCGGGTACACCGACGCCAACGCAGTGCTGCCCACCAAGGTGATCCTGGCCGTGGCCGCCGTGATGACGGCGGCGCTGTTCATCGCCTCGATCTGGACCCGGTCCTGGCGGCTGCCGGCCGTCGGCGTGGGACTGCTCGTCGTCACCTCGGTCGTCGTCGGCAGCATCTACCCCGCCCTCGTGCAGCGGTTCCAGGTCCGACCGTCGGAGAAGTCCCTGGAGCAGAAGTACATCCAGCGCAGCATCGACGCCACGCGCGCGGCATACGGCATCGACGGGCTGAGCAGCACCCCGTACACGGCGACGACGGAGGCCAAGCCCGACCAGCTGCGCGACGACGCCGAGACGATCCCCGGCATCCGCCTGGTCGACCCCATCGTGGTGTCCCCGACGTTCAAGCAGCTGCAGTCGGTCAAGTCGTACTACGCGTTCCCGGACGCCCTGGACGTCGACCGCTACGCCATCGACGGCAAGGTGCGCGACACCGTCGTCGCCGTCCGGGAGCTCGACCTCGACGGCGTGCCGCAGAACCAGCGGAACTGGCTCAACGACCACACCGTCTACACCCACGGCTTCGGGGTCGTCGCGGCATACGGCAACCAGCGCACGGCGGACGGCGAGCCGGTCTTCTACGAGCAGAACATCCCGCAGACGGGGCCGCTCGGCGACTTCCAGCCACGGATCTACTTCGGTGAGAAGTCGCCCGACTACTCGATCGTCGGTGGCGCGCCGGGTGCGGCGCCGCGCGAGTTCGACTACCCGGACAACAGCACCGCGGGGCAGAAGAACACGACCTACTCCGGTGGCGGCGGCGTCAGGCTGAGCTCGATCTTCCGGCAGGCGGCCTACGCCCTGAAGTACCGCGAGCTCAACTTCCTGCTCTCGGACGCGGTGACCGACCAGAGCCGCATCCTCGACCACCGCAAGCCGCTGGAGCGGGTCGAGCGCGTCGCCCCGTGGCTGACCCTCGACGGCAACCCGTACCCCGCCGTCGTCGACGGACGGGTGCAGTGGATCGTCGACGGCTACACGACCACGGCGGACTACCCGTACTCGCGGCTCAAGGAGATCGACAACGCCACGTCCGACTCCACGACCGCCACCTCCTCGGCGGTGCGGCCCATCGGCAGCGGGCAGGTCAACTACATCCGCAACTCGGTCAAGGCGACCGTCGACGCCGAGAGCGGCGCGGTCAAGCTCTACACGTGGGACGAGAAGGACCCGCTGCTCAAGGCGTGGAGCAACGCGTTCGGCAACACGGTGCTGCCGATGTCGCAGATCAGCGGCGACCTCATGGCGCACCTGCGCTACCCCGAGGACCTGTTCAAGGTGCAGCGGCAGGTGCTGACCCAGTACCACGTCACCGACGCTGCGTCGTTCTACGGCGGCCAGGACTACTGGGAGGTCCCCGAGGACCCGGCGCAGGAGGCCCGCAACGTCGACCAGCCGCCGTACTACCTGACGCTGAAGATGCCCGACCAGGACAGCGCCAAGTTCTCGCTCACGACGACGTTCAAGCCGGTCGGCGACCGGCAGGTCCTGTCGGGCTTCCTCGCGGTCGACGCCGACGCCGGCTCCACCGCGGGCCAGCCCAGCGCCGACTACGGCAAGCTGCGCCTGCTCGAGCTGCCCAAGGACAGCCAGGTGCGTGGCCCGGGCCAGGTCCAGAACGACATCAACTCCTCGAACCAGACCTCAGCGGCGTTCAGCCTGACGCTGAGCCAGTTCCTCAACAACGCGCGCCAGCAGGGCTCCCGGGTCACCCTCGGCAACCTGCTGACGCTGCCCGTCGGGGGCGGTCTGCTCTACGTCCAGCCGATCTACGTCAGCGCCAACAGCACCTCGTCGTTCCCGCTGTCGCGGGCGACCGTGGTGGCGTTCGGCAACAAGCTGGCGTGGTCCGACACCCTCGACGGCGCGCTCGACGGGCTGTTCGGTGGCCGGTCCGGTGCCACGGCGGGCGACTCGGGGACGGGCTCGGGCACGGGCTCGACGCCGACGACGCCCACCACCCCGACGACGCCGTCCACCGGCAACGCGGCGCTGGCCCAGGCGCTCGCCGACATCCAGTCGGCGTACGACGACGGCCAGAAGGCGCTCAAGGCGGGCGACTTCGCGGCATACGGCGAGGCGCAGAAGAAGCTCGACGACGCCATCAAGCGCGCGGTGGCCGCCGCCCCCAAGGGCGGCAGCGCCACGGTGACGCCGACCCCGTCGGGCACGGCGACCACGCCGTCGCCGAGCGCCACGACGACGAAGTAGGAGAGCCCGGGACAGGCGACGGACAGCAGCGTGGGCGCCCGATTTGGCCCAACCGCAGGGAGTCCCGTAGAGTTGGGACTACCGACGCGGGGTGGAGCAGCTCGGTAGCTCGCCGGGCTCATAACCCGGAGGTCGCAGGTTCAAATCCTGCCCCCGCTACCAATCGCATCGGCGACACGAAGGCCCGGACCACACGGTCCGGGCCTTCGTCGTGCGTGAGCCGGTCAGATTTGCCGGTCAGCTGGGCCGGGCGTATGCCGCGATGCCGGTGTCGAGCAGGACGCAGGCCTCGTCCCCCTCGGTCCAGGCGTCGTGGCCGGGGGAGATGTCCACGACGTCACCCGGGGCGACGGCGAGCTCGCCGCCGTCCTCGAACCGCACCGTCATCCGCCCGGACAGGCAGATGCCGGTGTGGTGGGTCTGGCAGGAGTCGGTCCCGGCGATCGGCTGGACGTCCTGCGACCAGCGCCAGCCCGGCTCGAAGACGCCGCGGCCCAGGGTGAAGTCCCCCAGGGTGACGACGTCCATGTGGCCGTGGTCCTTGAAGGGGCGGCGCTCGTGCGGCGTCTCGATGTTCTGCTTGTCGGTCATGTGCCCTCCCGGTGTGCGGTGCTCGTGTGCGGTGGAGGGTGGCAACGGCACGGGTGTTCCCGGCCGTGTGCACCGGTGCGACCACGTCGGCCCCAGGCCCGGGGGAGGCGTTTCCCGGGCCTCCAGCAGGCGCCGACCCGGTTCTCGTGTGCTGCCGAGCGTGCCACCGGGACGCGTTGGTGGACACCGCCAAAGGGGTGACCCGAGGGCGAGCCCTCCGTGCGGTACCGGCGCGGTGGCCCAGCCGGATCCGGACGCCTGGCGTTCGCGCTGGTGCGGCGGTGCGGTGGTCGCTCAGGCGGTGGCGGGGGCCTTCGCGCCGAACCTCAGGCCGTCGTAGACCAGGTCGACGAGGGCGAGCGTGGACTCCGGGCTCACGGTCCGGGGCTCGCTCGTCAGGCAGATGCCGCCCAGTGCCCGCAGCAGCTCCGGGGCGGCGACGTCGTCGCGGATGACGCCGGCCTCGATCGCGGGGGCGAGCATGCGCTCGGCGGCCAGCCGCAGGGTCTCGCGGGTGTGCTGGAAGTGCTCGGACCGGCTGCCGTTCATCATCGCGCGCAGGAGCGTCACCATGCCCTGCTTCACCGCGTAGAAGGCGACGAAGCCCCGCATCCACTCACGCAGCGCGGCGCCCGGGTCCTCGCTGGTGGAGAGCTCGCGCGAGCGCTGGTCGAGCGCGTCGATCTGGGCGCCGTAGACCGCGAGCACGAGGTCGTCGCGGGTGGGGAAGTGGCGGTAGAGGGTGCCGATGCCGACACCGGCAGCCTTGGCGACGTCGTCGAGCGAGGTCTCGACGCCACGTTCGGCGAACAGGACGGTGGCGCACTCGAGCAGGCGGGCGCGGTTGCGGGCGGCGTCCGCGCGCAGCGGCTTGGCGTCGTCGGCACCCATATGGCATTCCACCTTGCGTAAACGGAGGCTCTCTCCGTATAGTACCTGAAAGCGGAGGCTCTCTCCGCTTCCGCGGTCACTCGACCGCCGTCTCGCTTCGCAACGACGCGGAGGAGGCCTCCGCTTCACCTCGATGATACGCCCTGTCGGGAAGGACCTCCCCACCCATGAGCTCCACCACCACCCCGGCCACGCCCACCCGGACCTGGCTACCCCTCGCCGTCGTCCTCATCACGCAGATGATGATCGTGCTGGACTCGGCCATCGTGAACATCGCGCTGCCCGACATGCAGCAGGCGCTGCACATCGCGCCCGCCGACCTCTCGTGGGTCGTCAACGCCTACACCCTCGCCTTCGGCGGGCTGCTGCTGCTCGGCGCCCGCGCGGGTGACCTCTTCGGCCGGCGGACCGTCTTCGCCGTCGGCATGACGCTCTTCACCGTGGCGTCGCTGCTCGGCGGCTTCGCCGACGCCGGCAGCCACCTCTTCCTCGCCCGTGCCGCGCAGGGGGTCGGCGCCGCCCTGGTGGCCCCGTCCGCCCTGGCCATCCTCATGGGCCTGTACCCGCAGCCGCGTGACCGCACCCGGGCGATCGGCTACTACACGATCGTGTCCGCGAGCGGTGCGGCGATCGGGCTCATCGCCGGTGGGCTCCTCACCTCGTACGCCTCGTGGCGCTGGGTCATGTTCGTCAACGTCCCGATCGGCCTGGTGGTCCTCGGGCTGTCCCGCGCGGCGCTGCCGGCGAGCCGTTCCCAGCACGGCCGCATCGACGTCGTGGGCAGCCTGCTGTCGACGGCGGGCATGACGGCGCTCGTCTACGGCTTCATCTCCGCCGCGGCGCACGGGTGGGGGAGCGGTTCCGCGGTCGGCTCGTTCGTCGCCTCGGCCGTGCTCCTGGCCGCCTTCGTGGTGGTCGAGCGCCGGGTCGCCCAGCCCGTCGTACCGCTGCACCTCTTCGCGGACCGCGAGCGGGTCGTCGCCTACACCTCGCGGCTGCTGCTCGTGGCCGGGAGCATGGGCGCGTTCTTCTTCCTGAGCCAGTACTTCCAGCTGGTCCTCGGCTGGTCGCCGGTGCGCACGGGGATGGCGTTCGTTCCCTTCCCGGTGTCGGTCTTCATCAGCTCCCAGCTGGCCACGCGGGTCCTCGTGCCCCGCTTCGGCGGCCGCGCCGTCATGCTGGTCGGCATGACGATGTCCCTCGTGGGACTCGTCCTGCTCACCGGCGTCGGGGTGGGCACGACCTATGCGCAGCTCGTCGTCTCGATGGTGGTGTTCGCGCTCGGCAACGGCACGGCGTTCGTGCCGCTCACCGAGGCCGGCATGGTGCGGGTCGCCCCGCACGAGGCCGGCGTGGCCTCGGGCCTGGTCAACGTCACCCAGCAGCTCGGCGGTGCGGTCGGCCTGGCGGTGCTCGTGACCGTGTTCGCGACCGCCGGTCCCGGCGCCGCGTCCGGGCCGGGGGCGAGTGCTGCCGCCAAGGAGCTCTTCGTGCTGGGCGCCGACCGCGGGTTCGGTGTCGCGGCAGGGCTCATCGCGGTCGCGGTGGCCCTCCTCGTCAGCCTCTCGGCGCGGCGGCGGACCCCGAGGTCCGAGGCGACCACGTCCGGGGCCCCGACGCAGGCCGAGGCGGTGCTGGAGCCGGCCGCCTGACCCGTCCTCCTCCCGGAGGGCGACCAGCCCACTGACACGCTCGTCTGCCCGCAGACGAGCGTGTCAGTGCGCATGGACCGGATCCGCGCGCAGTGGTGCGCAGGCGTGCGCGCAGACGAGCGGGGAGGGGAGGGGAGCTGGCCCGGCGGGGCCCGGGTCAGGCGACGCCCTGCGCCCGGAGCTCCCGGACCAGGCGCGCGACCGCGGACCGCACGTGGTGCCCGAGCGGCACGGTCCCGGCGCCCACGGCGGCCTGCGCGGACCCGCCCACGTACACGGTGGGCCGGGGGTCGGCTGCGCCCAGGACGGCCGCTGCCTCCCGGGCCGCCGCGACGTCGTCCGCCGACGGGACGCCCAGCACCACCGCGGCGGGGGCGTGGTGCCGCAGCACCACTGCCCACGACTCCGGCGGCACGTCGGGGCCGAGGTACGCCACCTGCAGGCCGGACCGGCGCAGGAGCAGGGTGAATGCCGTGACGCCCAGCTCGTGGCGCGCGCCGCGGGGCAGCCCGACCGCCACCTTCGGGTTGCCGAGCTGCGGGCCGGCGGCGTCCAGGGCCGCCCCGAGCCGGCGCTGGACCGCAGCGGTCACGAGGTGCTCGCCGGCCACGTCCACGCGGCCGGCCCTCCAGTCCTCACCGAGGACGCGCAGGGCGGGGAGCAGCCAGCCGTCGACCGCCTGCTCCGGGCCCGCGACGGCGAACGCCTCCTCGAGCGCCGACTCGGCCAGCCGTGGGTCCAGCGCCGCGGCGGCCCTCGACAGGACGGTGGTGTCCGCCCCTGCGATCGCGACGGCTGGGCCGGGTCGGTCGGCAGCCTGCCCGCTCTCGTCAGGAGCGCCCCCCGCCGCCGCGCTCGCGCCTCTCGCGCGCCCCCCTTCCGTGTCCGCCGGTCGGGTCTCGGCCTCCCCGGCCGCGAGGTGCGCAGCCGCGTCCCGTGGAGCCCAGCCGGCCGCCACCAGGGCTGCCATCGCGGTCAGCGTCCGCACGGCGAGGTCGTCGTACAGCCGGTACCCGGCCGCGGTTCGCGTGGGGGACACCACGGCGTAGCGCCGCTCCCACGCGCGCAGCGTGGCGACCGGGACCCCGGTGAGCGAGGCCGTGTGGCCGATGGTGTGCACGATCGGAGGTTACCCCTCAGGATTGGACAAAGTCTGGACAACATGGGGAAGGAAGCGCATGCTTCAAGGGCGAACCCTGGACAGGGGTTGTACACCGGGGTTCGCGCTCCACCGAAGGTCGTGTCCGGCTCCGGGGTCCCGTCCCGTCCATCCCTCAACGGGACCCCGGGGCCGGGCCGCAGGCGACGGGGCGCACGGCGTCGCCGGCCGTCTGCGCGCGGAGGGGGCAGACGGCGGCGCCGCCCTGCCGGTGGCGCCCATGGCTGACAGGATGGCGCCCATGGCCGCGCCCGTCCGCCCGATGACGGGTCAGCGACGCGCCGCCGACGTGGTTCGGTCCCGGCGGTGTCCCGGCCGCACGCCCGGCGCCGCCGCGCCCGACGGCGAGAGGGTGCCGCCGTCCGCGCCCGCGCTGCGGACCCAATCCGGCGCCGCGCGCACGCCGAACTCCCGGCGACGCCCCCTACGAAAGGCCCTCTGATGTCCGGAGCACGCAGCGCGGTGGTCGGCAGCGGCATCGCCGGCCTCGCCGCCGCGCACGTCCTCGCCCAGGACGGGCCGGTGACCCTGTACGAGGCCGACTCCCGCCTCGGTGGCCACGCGGACACCCACGACGTCACGGTCCGCGACCGGGTCGTCGGCGTGGACACCGGCTTCATCGTCCACAACGACCGCACGTACCCGACGCTCCTGCGGCTGTTCGCCGAGCTCGGCGTCCAGACGCAGGACTCCGACATGAGCATGTCGATCCGCGACGACGCCGCGCGGCTGGAGTATGCCGGTGCCAAGGGTGCCCGGGGCCTGTTCCCCACGGCGCGCAACGCCACCGACCCGGCATACCTGCGCATGCTCGTCGAGGTGAAGCGGTTCCACCGCGCCGCCCGGGCCGTCCTGGCGCGGGGCGACGACGACGCCGCGCGCGACGAGACGCTGGGCGAGTTCGTCGCCCGTGTGCGGTTCAGCGACTACTTCGCCCGGCACTTCCTGGAGCCGGTCGTCGCCGCGGTGTGGTCCTGCGACCCCACCGTGTCGCTGCGCTACCCGGCCCGGTACCTGTTCGAGTTCCTCGACCACCACGGGATGCTGACCGTCTTCGGGTCCCCGACCTGGAGGACGGTCGTCGGCGGGTCGGCCCGCTACGTGCAGGCCCTCGCAGCCCGCCTCGACGACGTGCGCCTCGGGACGCCGGTGACCTCGGTCGTGGAGCGCGAGGACGGTGTGGTGGTCGACGACGCCACGGGTGGGCGCGAGGTCTACGACCGCGTCGTCGTCGCGGCCCACCCGCACCAGGCGTTGTCGCTTCTCGGCGAGCCGACCGACCTCCAGCGCGAGGTGCTGGGCGCAATTCCTTACTCCTCCAACGTCGCCCAGCTGCACACCGACGAGTCGGTGCTGCCGCGCAGCGCCGGCGCCCGTGCCTCGTGGAACTACTGGCGACGCCCCGGGCGGGACGGTGCGGGGGTCCTGGTGACCTACGACCTCACCCGGCTCCAGCGCATCGACGTGCCCGGGCCGCGCTTCCTGGTCACACTGAACGGCGTGGACTGTGTCGACCCCGACCTCGTCATCGACACCATGCACTACGGGCACCCCCTCTACACGCCGGAATCCGTTGCAGCGCAACGCAAGCTTCCCCTGATCAACTCGTCGCGCATCGCGTTCGCCGGGGCCTACCACGGGTGGGGCTTCCACGAGGACGGGGCGCGTTCGGGGGTCGAGGCTGCCCGCGTGCTCGGCGCCGAGTGGTCCGCCACGCCTCGCACCAGCCGCGGGCGGCACGCCGACCCGGACGGCGACGCCGTGCCGGCGGCGGTGGGTTCGTGAGGCCGGGTAGGGGCACCCGGATCTACCGCACCAGCATCCGCCACGCCCGCACCTCGCCGCTGCGGCACCGGTTCGCCCACCGCAGCCACACGTGGCTCGTGGACCTGGACGACCTGCCGCGGCTCGGGGTCCTTGCGCCCCTCGCGCGCTTCGAGGCGCGCGACCACCTCGGCGACCCCGACCAGAGCCTGCGCCAGAACCTCGACGCGTTCCTCGCGACGCAGGGGATCGACCTGCGGGGCGGGCGGATCCGGATGCTCGCCATGCCGAGGGTGCTCGGCACCGTCTTCAACCCCATCAGCATCCACTGGTGCCACGACCGCGACGACCAGCTCGTCGCCACTGTGGTGGAGGTGCACAACACGTACGGCGACCGGCACGCCTACCTCGTCCGCGCCGACGAGCGCGGCCGAGCCGAGGTCGACAAGGCGCTGTACGTCTCGCCCTTCAACGACGTGTCCGGGCGCTACTCCCTGACCGTCCCCGAGCCCGACGACCGGCTGCACGTCCAGGTCGTTCTGCACCGGCAGGGTCACGACCCGTTCGTCGCCGGCATGACCGGTGTCGCGGTGCCCGTGACCACCCGGTCGGTGCTCCGCCTCGCCCTGACCCAACCGCTCGAACCGCTGGCCGTCATGGCCCGGATCCGCCTGCACGGCATCCGGCTCTGGCTGCGCCGGCTCCCCGTCCAACCCCGACCCCCGCACCACCAGGAGGCCGTCCAGTGACCACCGCAGACCCCGTCCTCGCGTCCCGCCCCACCATCGACCCGGTCCGCTGGCCCGACCTTGCCGCCTCACGCGCCAAGGTGCGCCGGGGCGTCGAGTCGGCGGTCGCGCGGCAGCTGTTCCGCTCCGCCGTCCGGCGGCTCGCCGTCCGCGTCGAGGCCGAGGGCGAGGTCCTCGGCGGTGGGGCGAACGACCCGTCGGCCCCCGTCATGCGGCTCGTCCGCCCCGAGGCCTTCTACGCCGCGGTCGGCTCCAAGGCGCTCATCGGCTTCGGCGAGTCCTACATGGCCGGGGACTGGGACTCGCCCGACCTCGCCGGCCTGCTCGAGGTGTTCGCGGCGCAGATGGCGACCCTCATCCCGGCGCCGCTGCAGCGCCTGCGTGCCTTCTACGTCGCGCGGCACCCCTCGACCGAGCGCAACACGACCCGCAACACCCGCAGCAACATCGCCCGGCACTACGACCTGTCCAACGACCTGTTCGCCTCGTTCCTCGACGACACGCTGTCGTACTCCTCGGCGCTGTTCGAGGCGCCGGCGCAGCGGGTGGCCTCGGTGACGGGGGAGACCGCGCTCGTCAGCCCCGCACCCGCTGCTCCCACGTGGGCCGACCTGCGCGCGGCGCAGGAGCGCAAGATCGACCGCATCCTCGACGCGGCGCGGGTCGGCGACGGCACGCGGGTGCTCGAGATCGGCTCGGGCTGGGGCGAGCTCGCCATCCGGGCGGCGTCGCGCGGCGCCAGCGTCCTGACCGTGACGCTGTCCAGCGAGCAGCAGGAGCTGGCCCGCGAGCGGGTCGCGGCGGCCGGGTACTCCGACCGCGTCGACGTCGAGCTGCTCGACTACCGCGCCGTGCAGGGCGAGTTCGACGCCGTCGTCTCGGTCGAGATGATCGAGGCCGTCGGGCACCAGTACTGGAAGGACTACTTCCGCACCATCGACCGCGTCCTCGCGCCCGGTGGGTCGGTCGCGATCCAGGCGATCACCATGCCACACGACCGGATGCTGGTGACCCGCAACACCTACACGTGGATCAACAAGTACATCTTCCCGGGCGGCTTCCTGCCCTCGACCGAGGCGCTCGCCGACGTGACCCGCGAGCACACCAGGCTCCGGCTCACCGAGCGGCTGTCCTTCGGCCGCCACTACGCCGAGACGCTGCGGCTGTGGGACGAGCGCTACCTCGGCGCGCTCGACCACGTCCACCGGCTCGGGTTCGACGAGGTGTTCGACCGGATGTGGCACTTCTACCTGCAGTACTCCGAGGCCGGGTTCCGGTCCGGCTACCTCGACGTGCAGCAGCTCGTCTTCCGCCGGGAGGTGACCGCGTGACGACGCTCGACTCCCCGCGCGCGCCCCAGTCCGCTTCTGCCGCAACGCGTTCCGGGCTCGCGACCCAGTTCGCGGAGGCGCTCGCCCCCGTCGTGGGCGGCGAGCTCCCCGTGCACCTCACCCTCTGGGACGGCAGCAGCGCCGGCCCGGCGGACGCGCCCCGGGTCGTCGTCCGCTCGCCGCGGGCGCTGCGCCGGCTGCTGCGCCACCCCGGTGAGCTGGGGGCCGCGCAGGCGTACGTCACGGGGGAGCTCGACGTCGAGGGGGACCTCGACGACGCCCTCACGCACGTGTGGTCGGTGGCGCAGGAACGCGGGCTCGGCGGCATACGGCCGACGCCGGCGGTGGTCGCGGGGGTGGTGCGCCTCGCGCGCAGCGCCGGGGTGCTCGGTCGCCCGCTGCCGCCGCCCGCCAGCCAGGCGGTCGTCCGCGGCCGTCTGCACAGCCTGCGCCGTGACCGGGCCGCGATCTCCCACCACTACGACCTGTCCAACGACTTCTACCAGCTGATCCTCGACCCCCACCTGGCGTACTCGTGCGGCTACTGGCGCTCCGACGACCCCGACTACACGGTCGAGGACGCTCAGCGCGACAAGTTCGAGCTCGTGGGCCGCAAGCTCGGCCTGCGCGAGGGATCGCGGCTGCTCGACGTCGGGTGCGGCTGGGGCTCGATGAGCCTGTATGCCGCGGAGCACTTCGGCGCGCAGGTCACCGGGGTGACCATCGCCGCCGAGCAGAAGCGGTTCATCGACGCGCGCATCCGCGAGCGTGGCCTGCAGGACCGGGTCGAGATCCGGCTGCAGGACTACCGCGACGTCCCGGACACCGGCTTCGACGCGGTCGTCTCGCTCGAGATGGGCGAGCACGTCGGGCAGCGCAACTACCCGACCTACGCCAAGGTCCTGCACGACGCCGTCCGCCCCGGCGGCCGGGTGCTCGTCCAGCAGATGTCGCGCCGCGGCCGGCACCCGGGCGGCGGGCCGTTCATCGAGCAGTTCATCGCCCCCGACATGCACATGCGGCCGGTGGGCGACACCGTCGCCCTGATCGAGGAGTCCGGACTCGAGGTGCGCGACGTGCACGCGCTGCGCGAGCACTACGTCCGCACGGTCGACGCCTGGCACGACACGTTCGAGGCCAACTGGGACCGCGCCGTGGACCTCGTCGGTGAGGAGATCGCCCGCGTCTGGCGGCTCTACCTCGTGGGCGGCTCGATGGCCTTCCGGGACGGCCGGATGGGGGTCGACCAGATCCTCGCCGTGCGCCCCGGCCCTTCCGGCCGGTCCGACGTCGAGCCGGTCCGCCCCGGCGGGTGGTCGTGAGCACGATGGGCTTCGACCTCGGCAGCTTCTGGGCGGTCACCGGCTCGTCGCTGCTGGCCCTCGTCCTGCTCATGGCCGTCACCGCGGTCGTCGGGCACCGGCAGGGCCGGGTGAGCGTCGTCGACACCACGTGGGGGCTGGGCTTCGTCCTGGTCGCCCTGGTCGCGGCGCTCGTCGGCGACGGCGCGGGGTGGCGCCGGGTGCTGCTGCTCGTGCTGGTGGCGGTGTGGGGGCTGCGGCTCGCCTGGCACGTCACCCGTAGGAACGCCGGCAAGGGCGAGGACCCGCGCTACACCGAGATGCTCGAGAAGGAGGGCGGCAACCCGACCCTCGTCGCGATCCGCAAGGTCTACGCGGTGCAGGGCGCCGCACTGTGGTTCGTCTCCCTGCCGCTGCAGGTCAGCGCCGCCGCCGGCGGCGGGGTCGCCTGGGTCGCGGTCGTCGGGGTCCTGCTCTGGCTGCTCGGCGTCAGCTTCGAGGCGGTCGGCGACGCCCAGCTCGCCCGCTTCAAGGCCGACCCCGCGAACAAGGGCAAGGTGATGGACCGCGGCCTGTGGTCCTGGACCCGCCACCCGAACTACTTCGGCGACTCCAGCGTCTGGTGGGGCCTGTTCCTCGTCGCCGCGAGCGCGTGGCCGGGGGTGCTGACCGTGCTGTCGCCGGTCGTCATGACGTACTTCCTCGTCTACGGCACCGGGGCCAAGCTGCTCGAGCGGCACATGGCCGAGCGCCCCGGCTACCGCGAGTACCAGCAGCGCACGAGCTACTTCCTGCCCCGCCCGCCGCGCCGGGCCACGGGGGCCGGGCGGGGATAGGGTCGCTCGCGTGCCCGACGACTGCCTCTTCTGCCGGATCGTCGACGGCGCGGTGCCGTCCTTCACGGTGCTCGACGAGCCGCTGGTGCTGGGCTTCCTCGACACCCGTCCCCTGTTCAAGGGCCACGTCCTGCTCGTGCCCCGCATCCACGTCGGCACCCTGCCCGACCTGCCGCGCGAGCTGCTCCCGACGCTGATGGGTGCCGTGCAGCGAACGGCTGCGGCCATGCCGGCCGGCCTCGGCTCGCAGGGGTCGTTCGTGGCCGCCAACAACGTCGTCTCCCAGTCGGTCCCGCACCTGCACTGGCACGTCGTGCCCCGGACCAAGGGGGACGGCCTGCGAGGCTTCTTCTGGCCGCGCACCCGCTACGACTCCGACGAGGAGGCGCAGGAGTATGCCGCGCGGCTGGCCGCCGCGATCGAGGCGCCGGCCGGGTAGGCCCGGGCTGCCGGCGCCGGGCTGTCGGTCCGGCGAGGCACAATCGGGTCGTGCCCACCCACACCGTCATGCCGTCGCCGATCGGCGACGTGACGATCGTGTCCGAGGACGGCGCGGTCACCCGCGTCATGACGTACAGCCAGAAGCACGCCCCCGACCCCTCCGAGCTCGGGGAGCGGGACGACCACGCCGGGGCCGAGGCCGTCCGCCAGCTCACCGAGTACTTCGCCCGCGAACGCACCGCCTTCGACCTGCCGCTGGCCCCGCGGGGCGACGAGTTCAAGCAGCGCGTCTGGGCCCTGCTGCGCGAGATCCCCTACGGCGAGACCCGCTCCTACGGCGACCTCGCGCGCGCCCTGGGCGACGTCAACCTCAGCCAGGCGGTCGGCTTCGCCAACGGTCGCAACCCCATCGCGATCGTCGTGCCCTGCCACCGGGTGATCGGCGCTGACGGCAGCCTGGTCGGCTACGCCGGGGGACTGGACCGCAAGCGGTTCCTCCTGGCGCTCGAGGAGTCCGAGGAGACCCGCGCCCAGCGGCTGTTCTGACCAGCCCGCGAGACGGCTGGGACGCCGGACGTGATCCCCGTCGCACCGGGTGCACGCGGGCGGCCCCGCGGGCATACGCAGGCCGCTACCGTGGTTGCCTCGAGTGCACGACGTCATCGCGGACGGCGCCGGGGCGGGAGCCCGGGTGGCCGTCCTTCGTGTTTGACAGGAGAGTGTTGGTATGTCGTCGCAGCAGGATGGGACCCCGGCCACGCGCCATCGGGTCGTCGTCATCGGGTCCGGCTTCGGTGGCCTGTTCGGCACCCAGGCCCTCAAGCGTGCGGACGTGGACATCACGCTGGTCGCCAAGACCACGCACCACCTCTTCCAGCCCCTGCTCTACCAGGTGGCCACCGGCATCCTGTCCGAGGGCGAGATCGCCCCGTCGACCCGCGAGGTGCTCGCCCACCAGGCCAACGCCCGCGTCGTGCTGGGCACCGTCACCAACATCGACCTCGAGGCGCGCACGGTGACCTCGCGCGTCCTCGACCGCGACACCGTGACGCCGTACGACTCGCTCATCGTCGCGGCCGGTGCCGGCCAGTCCTACTTCGGCAACGACCAGTTCGCGACCTACGCGCCGGGCATGAAGTCGATCGACGACGCGCTCGAGCTGCGCGGCCGGATCTTCGGCGCGTTCGAGTACGCCGAGCTGGCCAGCACCCCCAAGGAGATCGAGCGCCTCATGACCTTCGTGGTCGTGGGTGCCGGGCCGACGGGGGTGGAGATGGCCGGGCAGATCGCCGAGCTGTCGCGACGCACCCTGCGCCACGACTTCCGCCGGATCGACACGGCCTCCGCGCGCATCATCCTGCTCGACGCCGCGCCGCAGGTGCTGCCCGCCTTCGGTGACCAGCTCGGCACCAAGGCGCAGAAGCGGCTCGCGGAGATCGGCGTCGAGGTCCAGCTGGGCGCCATGGTCACGAACGTCGACGCCACGGGCATCGAGGTCAAGGACAAGGACGGCACCACCCGGCGGATCGAGTCCATCACCAAGGTGTGGGCCGCCGGGGTGCAGGCCTCCGAGCTCGGCGCGCAGCTGGCCGAGCAGTCCGGCGCCGCCCTCGACCGCGCGGGCCGCGTCGAGGTCAACGACGACCTGACCCTCCCGGGGCACCCGGAGGTCTACGTCGTCGGCGACATGGCTTCGCTCAAGGGCTACCCGGGCGTGGCGCAGGTGGCCATCCAGGGTGCGCGGTATGCCGCGGAGTCGATCAAGCGCCGCCTCGCGGGACGTCCCGCGCAGGGCCCCTTCCAGTACAAGGACAAGGGGTCGATGGCGACGATCTCGCGCTTCAGCGCGGTCGCCTCGATCGGCAAGCTGCACTTCGGCGGCTTCGTCGCGTGGGTGCTGTGGCTGGCGGTCCACCTCGTCTACATCATCGGCTTCAAGCACCGGCTGACCACGCTGCTGCACTGGGCGGTCAGCTTCCTCGGCCGTGGCCGCTCCGAGCGCACCGTCACCGAGCAGCAGGTGTTCGCCCGGACCGCGATCGAGCAGCTGGGCGCGGCGTACGCCCCCTCGCTGCCCCGGGTCCCCGCCGACAAGCGGCCCCCGGTGCAGTCCGTGGCCCAGGCGCGCGACGAGGCCAGCCGCACCCTCTGACGCGGCGCGGCAACCGCCGGACCGGCCTTCGCGGGCCGGACCCGGCACGTAGGGTGCTGGCATGCCGCTGGAGTACCCCATCCACGAACGCACCCTGGACAACGGGCTGCGCGTCGTCGTCTCGCCCGACAGCAGCGTGCCCATGGTGACCGTCAACCTCTGGGTCGACGTCGGGTCACGCCACGAGGTGGCCGGCCGCACCGGCCTGGCGCACCTCTTCGAGCACCTGATGTTCCAGGGCTCGCGCAACGTCGCCAGCGGCGAGCACTTCGCCCGGCTCATGGCCGAGGGCGGCCGGCTGAACGCCACCACCTGGTTCGACCGCACCAACTACTTCGAGACCGTGCCGAAGGGCGCCTACGAGCTGGCCCTGTGGATGGAGGCGGACCGGCACGGCTACCTCCTGGACGCCGTGACCCAGGAGAACCTCGACAACCAGCGCGACGTGGTCAAGGAGGAGAAGCGCCAGCGGTACGACAACGTCCCCTACGGCAACGCCCTCATCGAGGTGTACGCCGCGACGTTCCCCGCCGGCCACCCGTACCACCACCCGACGATCGGGTCGATGGAGGACCTCGACGCCGCGAGCCTGCAGGACGTGCACGACTTCTTCCGGCACTACTACGGCCCCAACAACACCGTGCTCACCCTCGTCGGCGACCTCACCCCGGAGGAGGGGTTCGCCGCGGCCGAGCGCTACTTCGGCCCGCTGCCGGCGTCGGCCTCCCCGCCGCGGGACAACCTCCCGCAGCTCCAGCCCCTCGACGCCCCGGTGCGGGTCGACCGCCCGGGCGCCGTCCCGAACGACCGGCTGCACGTCGCCTTCCGGCTGCCCGTCGACAACACCCACGAGTTCTTCGCGGCGGCGCTCGCGGTCGACGCCCTCGGCGGCCTGACGACCTCGCGGCTGGTGCAGCGACTGGTCCGGCGCGAGCAGGCCGCGAACTCGGTCCAGGCCCACACCATGGGGTTCGTCGACGGTGCCTCGCTGGGCTTCCTGGTCGTCGACGTCGCCGAGGGGCACGACCCCGAGGAGATCGAGGCCGCGGTGGCCGAGGAGCTCGAGCGCTTCGCGGTGGAAGGGCCGACCGACGTCGAGCTCGAGTCCGCCCTGGCGCAGTCCGAGCGCGCGTGGCTGTCGGCGCTGGCCGGCCAGGAGGAGCGGGCCGACCTCATCAGCCAGCACGCCCTGCTCCACGGCGACCCGCAGTTCGTGAACACCTTCCTCGACCGACTCGCCACCGTGACCGCCGAGGAGGTGCGCGCCGCGGCGGACGCCTGGCTGCGCCCGGAGCACCGCGCGGTGGTCCGACACCTCGTCCAGGCCCAGGAGGACGCCGCGTGAGCACCCCGAGCAGCACCGAGAAGGACACCCCCCTCGAGCACGACGCCGCAGGTGCGGCCGGCGCCGCGGCCCGGCCGCCCGTCCTGCCGCCCGAGCCGTGGCAGTTCCCGGTGCCCAGCCGGGCGACGCTGCCCAACGGTGTCGAGCTCGTTCTCTACGACATCCCGGGGCAGTACGTCGTCTCGGTCCGCACGGCCGTCCCGTTCCCGCTGTCGGCCGAGCCGGCCGAGGTGGAGGGCGTCGCGACGATCATGGCGCGGATGCTCGACGAGGGGACGGCCGAGCACAGTGCCGAGGAGTTCGCCGAGCTGCTCGAGCGCAAGGGGATCGCCATCGGGGCCGGCGTGACCGATGCCGGCCTGTCGGTCGACCTCGACGTGCCCAAGGGGCGCCTCCCGGACGCGCTCGACCTGCTGCGCCGGCTGCTCGCCGACCCGGTGTTCCCGCAGCCCGAGCTGGACCGGCACCTCAGGACGCGACTGGCCGAGATCGAGCAGGAGCGGGCCCTCGGGCCGCAGCGGGCAGCGCGGCAGTTCGTGGCCACGATCTTCGACCCGAGCGATCGCGCCTCCCGCCCGACCGGGGGTTCCCCGTCGACCGTCCGCGCGATCACGCGCGAGGCCGTCGCCGAGTTCCACCGCGGCCAGGTGGGTCCGCGGGGCGCCACCGTCGTCGTCGCGGGCGACCTCTCCGACCTCGACGTGCCCGCCATCGCGGCCGCCGGCCTCGGCGGCTGGTCCAACCCGGACCAGCGCGAGCTGCCCGACCCGGTGGCGCCCGCGTTCGCCGGCGACCGGGCGCGCGTCGTCCTCGTCGACCGGCCCGGCGCGGTCCAGTCCGAGATCCTCGTGGGGTGCCCCGGACCGGACCGCCGCGCGGAGGGCGGCTGGGCGGCATACCCCGTCCTGGGGTTCGTCGTCGGGGGCTCGCCCAACGCCCGGGTCGACGCCGTCCTGCGCGAGGAGAAGGGCTTCACCTACGGCATCCGCTCGGCCTTCCGGCCGCGGCGGCGCGGTGGGCTCTTCCTCACGTCGGGGTCCGTCCGGGCGGATGCCACCGTCGAGTCCGTCCAGCTGCTGCTCGACATCCTCGGCCGCGTCGGTGACGGACTGGCCGAGGAGGAGGTGCGTGCCGGGGTGGACTTCATCAGCAAGACCGCACCGGGTCGCTTCGCCACCGCCGACGCGGTGGCCGACGAGGCGGCGGCACTCTCGCTCGAGGGCCTGACCACGCAGTTCACCACCGACAACCTCGAGCGGATGCGCTCGCTGGACCCGGACGCGCTGCTCGCCGCCTGGCGGCAGTGGGTGACGGGGGAGTGGACCGTCGTCGTCGTCGGCGACGCGGCGCGCTGGGCCGACGGGCTCCGTGGGCTGGGCCTCGGCGAGGTGGTCGTCGTCCCGGCCTGACGGGGGGAAGCGACCGCCGGCCGGACGCGGGCGAGGGCCTGGTCAGGCCCGGGCGTCGGTGCCGATCCGCTCGAGGACCTCGTCGTGGAGCAGCCCGTTGGTCGCCACGGCGTTGCCGCCCCACGGGCCGTCCTTGCCGGCGAGGGAGGTGAAGCGGCCGCCCGCCTCGGTGACGATGGGCACGAGGGCGGCCATGTCGTACACGGCGAGCTCGGGCTCGGCGGCGATGTCCGCCGCGCCCTCGGCGACCAGCATGTACGACCAGAAGTCGCCGTACGCGCGGGTCCGCCAGCAGGTGTCGGTGAGGTCGAGCAGCTCGTCGTACCGGTCGACGGCGCGCCACCCCTTGAGGCTGGAGTAGGAGAGTGAGGCGTCCTCCAGCCGCGAGACACGTGAGACCGAGATGCGCTTCGCCGCGGCGAGGCTGCGCCCCGACCACGCGCCCGAGCCGTTGGCGGCCCACCAGCGCCGGCCGAGGGCGGGGGCCGCGACGAGCCCGAGGACGGGCATCTCGTTGTCGACGAGGGAGATGAGGGTGGCCCACACGGGCACCCCGCGAACGAAGTTGTGGGTGCCGTCGATCGGGTCGATGACCCAGCGGCGTGGCCCGTGCCCCGTCGTCTCGAACTCCTCGCCCTCCACGGCGTCCCGGGGGCGGGTGCGCTTGAGCTGGGCCCGGATGAGCTCCTCGGCATCACGGTCGGCGTCGCTCACGAGGGTGAGGTCGGGCTTGGACTCCACCACGAGGTCCTCGGCGCGGAACCGAGCCATCGTGATCCGCTCCACGGCGTCTGCCAGGACGTGGGCGAGCCGCAGGTCGTCGTCGTAGGCCACGCCGTCACGCTAGACCAGGGGGGCTCCGGCCCCCGGG
Source organism: Phycicoccus sp. 3266 (assembly GCF_031456495.1). NCBI lineage: Bacteria > Bacillati > Actinomycetota > Actinomycetes > Micrococcales > Intrasporangiaceae > Phycicoccus > Phycicoccus sp. 3266. Next base: position 565,715 of record NZ_JAVDUW010000002.1, read on the forward strand.
ACCGACCACGACACGCCGGGCCCCGGTATGTGCCGGAATGCCCCGCGACGGGCCGGATCGGAGCCCCACCGCAAGATCTGCTCTCAACTCGGCTGCAGGACGATCACGTTTTTGTCTCGGGTTGTGCCAGACCGTCGCCTTTACCGTCTCCTTGCTCTTTCATGGGTGCCACACGACGACGCACTGTGCGTTGGAGGGCTGCGCGCCGACCGGTGCGTCGCCCGGACCACCCCGTCCACACCGGTCGGGAATCCCTATGTAGGAGGACATCCATGCGAGGAACTGCTCGCACGGTGGCTGTTGTTGCCGGTGTCTCCGCTGTCACGCTGCTTGCTGCAGCGTGTGGTGGCGGCAGCAGCAACGACAACACCAAGTCGACTGCCGGCGGCAAGACCGGTGGCACCGTCACGGTCCGCGGGTGCAACCCCCAGAACCCGCTGATCCCGAGCAACACCACCGAGACCTGCGGTGGCAACGTGCTCGACGCGATCACGGCCAAGCTCGTTCACTACAACGCCGAGACCGGTGCTCCCGAGAACGACATCGCCGACAAGATCGACACCTCGGACAACCAGAACTTCACCGTGACCATCAAGAAGGGTTACAAGTTCCAGGACGGCACCGAGGTCAAGGCCCACAACTTCGTGGACGCCTGGAACTACGCCGCCTACGGTCCGAACGCACAGTCCTCCGGCTACTTCATGGAGCCCATCGAGGGCTTCGACGCCACGCAGTGCGCCGACGCCGACTGCAAGACCAAGCCGAAGACCGACAAGATGACCGGCCTTGCGGTGAAGGACGACTACACCTTCACCATCAAGACCACCGAGAAGGTCTCGAACATGCCGGTGCGCCTGGGCTACTCCGCCTTCGCGCCGCTCCCGGACTCGTTCTTCAAGGACCCGAAGGCCTACGGCGAGAAGCCGGTCGGCGCGGGCCCCTTCAAGCTCGACTCCTGGACCAAGAACACCGAGATCAAGCTCAGCAAGTTCGCTGACTACTCGGGCAAGTTCGGTGGCAAGCTCGACGGCATCACGTTCAAGATCTACCAGGACAGCGACGCTGCCTACAACGACGTGATCGCCAACCAGCTCGACGTGACCGACGAGGTCCCGTCCTCGGCGATGATCGACGACAAGTACAAGACGGACCTCCCGGACCGCAACGCCCAGAAGGCCGTCGGCGTCATCCAGACCATCACCTTCGCGCCGGCCAAGGTCGACCCGAACTACGCCGACCCGAAGATCCGCCAGGCGATCTCGATGGCGATCGACCGCCCGACGATCATCAAGCAGATCTTCAACAACACCCGTCAGCCGGCCACCGGCTGGGTGTCCCCGGTCGTCGACGGCTACAAGGCCGGCCAGTGCGGTGAGTACTGCACCTTCGACGCTGCCAAGGCGAAGGCCAAGCTCGACGAGGCCGGTGGCTTCAAGGGCGGCAAGATGACCATCTCCTACAACGCCGACGCTTCGCACAAGGCGTGGGTCGAGGCCACCTGCAACTCGATCAAGGGCGCTCTCGGTGTCGACTGTGTCGCCACCCCGGTCGTGGACTTCGCGACCTTCCGCGCGCAGATCGCGGCCAAGAAGATGAAGGGCATGTTCCGCACCGGTTGGCAGATGGACTACCCGTCCATCGAGAACTTCCTCGCCCCCATCTACAAGACCGGCGCTTCCTCGAACGACGGTGACTACAGCAACCCCGAGTTCGACAAGCTCCTCAACGAGGCTGCTGCCCAGACCGACGCGGCTGCGGCGAACGCCAAGTACCAGGAGGCGGAGAAGCTCCTCGCCAACGACATGCCGGCCATCCCGATGTGGTACTCCACCGCCACCTTCGGCTGGTCCGACAAGGTCACCGGTGTGAAGATCACCGCCTTCGGCACCATCGACTTCGCCAGCCTCTCGCTGAAGTAAGTCACCCCCGGATGGCGCTCCCAGCGGGGGCGCCGACCGAACAGCGACCGTCGGCCTGCCGGCCCCGAGCCGGCAGGCCGACGGCCTGTCCGGGGAGGGCCCCGGGACACCCCCGGGGCCTGCCCCATGTACCGTCCATACGACTATGTTGTGTCGAGGAGCAGCGGGACCTGACCCGCTCGGCTCGACCGGGCGCCAACTCCGCTCCGCTCGACCGGCCACGCCACCGGGACCACCCCTCCCCGCGGGCGTCAATCAAAAGGAGGTGACGTGTACAAGTACATCCTTCGGCGACTGCTCCAGATGATCCCGGTGCTGCTTGGGTCCACGTTCATCATTTTCGCCATGGTCTTCGCCCTGCCCGGTGACCCCACCGCCGGCATGTGCGGCGAGCGAGGCTGCCCGCCGGCCTTCGTCGCCAAGTTCCGCCAGGAGCACAACCTCAACGACCCACTGTTGGTCCAGTACGGCAAGTACATGGTCAACGTCGCGCAGGGTGACCTCGGCACCAACTTCCGCGACATCAAGGTGTCGGACGAGCTCAAGCAGCGGTACCCCACCACCGTGCGGCTCGCCGCGATGGCCATCCTCTTCGAGACCCTCATCGGAATCCTGGCCGGCGTCCTCGCGGGCATCCGAAAAGGCAAGTTCATCGACAACCTCGTCCTGGTGAGCACCCTCTTCGTGATCTCGGTGCCGGTGTTCGTCATCGGCGCCACCCTCCAGTACTACCTGGGCGTGAAGCTGGGCCTGTTCCCGGTCACGGTGTCCTCCTCGGCGACCTTCTACGAGCTGCTGCTGCCGGCCTTCGTCCTCGGCAGCTCCTCGATCGCGTACGTCGCGCGCCTGACCCGCACCAACCTCGTCGAGAACCTGCGGGCGGACTACCTGCGCACCGCGATCGCCAAGGGACTGACCAAGCGCCGCGCCGTCGGGGTGCACGCGCTGCGGAACTCCCTCATCCCGGTCGTGACCTTCATCGGTGCCGACTTCGGTGGCCTGCTCGCGGGCGCGATCATCACCGAGCGCATCTTCAACATCCAGGGCGTCGGCGGCTACCTGTTCACCGGCATCCACAACCGTGACGGTGTCGTCGTCGTCGGCACGGTGACGGTCCTGGTGCTCGTGTTCCTGCTCGCCAACCTCGTCGTGGACCTGCTCTACGGCGTGCTCGACCCGAGGATCAGCCATGACTGAGGCTTCGACCATCGCCGTCTCCGCGGAGACGGGTGCTGCGCCCACCGGCGAGGCAGGGGACGCTCCGCGCTCACTGGCCTCGGACGCCTGGCGGTCCCTCAAGAAGAACCCGATCTTCTGGGTGTCCGTAGTCCTGATCGCCCTCTTCGTCCTCATGGCCGCGTGGCCCTCGCTGTTCACCAACGTCGACCCCAACGCCGCGGTCCTCAAGGACGCCCGCGTCCCCCCGAGCCTCGACGGCCCGTGGTTCGGGCGCGACATCCAGGGCTACGACATCTACTCGCGCACCATCTACGGCGCCCGCGCCTCGATCCTCGTCGGCGTGTTCACGACCATCGCCACCGTGATCATCGGTGGGGTGCTCGGTGTGGCGGCGGGCTTCTACGGCGGCTGGCTCGACGCGGTCCTGTCGCGTGTCACGGACATCTTCTTCGCGATCCCGCTGCTGCTTGGCGGCATCCTGTTCATGTCGGTCTTCGCGAACGACGCCAACACCCCGTACTTCGTCGTGGTGGGCAAGGTCGTGCTCGTGCTCGCGGTGTTCGGCTGGCCGACCATCGCGCGGCTCATGCGCTCCAGCGTCATGCAGGTCAAGCCGAACGACTACGTGCAGGCGGCCCGTGCCCTGGGTGCGAGCCCGTGGCGGATCATCCGCTCGCACGTGCTGCCCAACGCGCTGGCTCCCGTCATCGTCATCGCCACGATCAACCTGGGTGTGTTCATCGCCGCAGAGGCCGCGCTGAGCTTCCTCGGCATCGGCCTCACGCCTCCGGCCGTGTCCTGGGGTGTGTCGATCTCCGACGCGCTGATCGCGCTGCGGACCACCCCGCACATCCTGTTCTTCCCCAGCCTGTTCCTCTCCCTGGCTGTGCTGGCCTTCATCATGCTCGGCGACGCGGTGCGCGATGCCTTCGACCCGAAGTCGCGCTGAGCGGGAAAGACGAACTCCACATGACGACCACTGACACCAAGCCCCACCGGTCTCACAAGACCGACGGGCCCGTGTACACCCCGCAGGACGGCCTGCTGCTCGAGGTGGAAGACCTCCACGTCGAGTTCCACACCCCCGACGGTGTGGCCAAGGCCATCAACGGCGTGGACTTCGACCTGCACGAGGGCGAGACGCTCGCCATCCTCGGCGAGTCGGGGTCGGGCAAGTCCGTGACCGCACAGGCGATCATGGGCATCCTCGACATGCCGCCGGCGAGGATCCCGAAGGGCCAGATCCGGTACTGCGGGCAGGACCTGCTCACCATGCCGGACGAGCAGCGTCGCCGGACCCGCGGCCCCGAGGTCTCGATGGTCTTCCAGGACGCGCTGTCCTCGCTCAACCCGGTCTTCCCGGTGGGTTGGCAGATCGCGGAGATGTTCCGCAAGCACCGCGGCATGAACAAGTCCGACTCCCTGGAGCGGGCGATCAAGCTGATGCAGCGCGTGCAGATCCCGGCTGCCAAGGAGCGGGTGAAGGCCTACCCGCACCAGTTCTCCGGCGGCATGCGCCAGCGCATCATGATCGCGATGGCGATCGCGCTCGACCCGGCGGTCCTCATCGCCGACGAGCCGACCACCGCCCTGGACGTGACCGTCCAGGCCCAGATCATGGCCCTGCTGCAGGAGCTGCAGGAGGAGCGCCGCATGGGGCTCATCCTCATCACGCACGACCTGGGTGTCGTCGCCGACGTCGCCGACAAGATCGCGGTCATGTATGCCGGCCGGATCGTCGAGCGCGCGGACGTGTACGACCTGTACCGGCAGCCGGCCCACCCCTACACCAAGGGCCTGCTGGAGTCGATCCCGCGCCTGGACCAGAAGGGCCAGCAGCTCGCCGCCATCGGTGGCCTGCCGCCGAACCTCATGCGGATCCCGCCGGGCTGCGCGTTCAACCCGCGCTGCCGCTACGCCCAGGACGTCTGCCGTGAGGACCGTCCCCAGCTGCTGACCGTGGCACCGGGCCGCGAGAGCGCCTGCCACTTCGCCGAGGAGGTCCTCCATGGCTGAGCCGATCCTGACCGCGACCGACCTGGTCAAGTACTACCCGATCAAGGGCGGCGTGCTGCGGCGCACCGTCGGCCAGGTCAAGGCCGTCGACGGCGTCAGCTTCGAGCTGCTCAAGGGCGAGACCCTCGGCATCGTGGGCGAGTCCGGCTGTGGCAAGTCCACGCTCGGCCGGCTGCTGATGCGCCTGGAGGAGCCGACGTCCGGCACGGTGATGTTCGACGGCGTGGACATGTACGCCCAGAAGGGCCGCGCCATGCGCCGCCTGCGTCGCGACATCCAGATCGTGTTCCAGGACCCGTACACCTCGCTCAACCCGCGCAAGACGGTCGGCGACATCATCGGTGAGCCGTTCGAGATCCACCCGGACGCCGTGCCGAAGAAGGGCCGCCGCAAGGCGGTGCAGGACCTGCTCGACCTGGTCGGCCTCAACCCCGAGCACATCAACCGGTACCCGCACCAGTTCTCGGGTGGCCAGCGCCAGCGCATCGGCATCGCCCGCGGCATCGCGCTCAACCCGAAGGTCCTCATCTGCGACGAGCCGGTCTCGGCGCTGGACGTGTCGGTGCAGGCGCAGGTCGTCAACCTGATGGAGAAGCTGCAGGACGAGCTCGGCCTGTCCTACATCTTCATCGCGCACGACCTGTCGGTCGTCCGGCACATCTCTGACCGCGTCGGCGTCATGTACCTGGGCAAGATGGCCGAGCTGGGCGAGGAGGACGACATCTACGGTCGTCCGACGCACCCCTACACGCAGGCCCTGCTGTCCGCGGTCCCCGTGCCGGACCCCACCCTGCGCGACAAGAAGGAGCAGATCGTCCTCAAGGGCGACGTGCCGTCGCCGGCGAACCCGCCCAGCGGCTGCCGGTTCCACACGCGCTGCTTCAAGGCGCAGGACAAGTGCAGCACCGACGAGCCCGTGCTCGAGCTGCGTCCCGACGGTGTGGGCCAGCACCTCTCCGCCTGCCACTTCGCGGCACCGCGCGTGATCATCCCGACCGTCGACGTCTCGGGCCAGGAGCCGGTGTTCCGCGCCGAGGTCCGCGACCAGGCGTCGTTCGAGGAGCCGTACGAGCGTGTCGGCGACGGGACGCAGGACTCCTGACCGAGGCTGGTCCCGGCCGCGCGTCCCAGCGCACACCGACCGCGCCGTCCCCGTCCGGGGGGCGGCGCGGTCGCGTTCAGTGGGAGCGCTCGGGGAGCCTGCGGTTGAGCGAGAAGAGCCGTCCGAGCACAGGCATGAGCACGATGTTGACCCCGTGCAGGATGCCGATGACGAGCAGGATGCCGCCGAGGCGCGACAGCTCGAACGTCACCTGCTCGGCCGTCACGCGCTCGGTGATGTCGTTCTTCCACTCACCCTGCGGCGCCACGTGCAGGCTGAACAGGATGTAGGCGGCGAAGATCAGGTAGTACACGATGTCGGTCAGCACGATGTAGCTCTTGCCCGTCAACGGGTTGTCGTGGAAGACGTCGGCTGCGTACGCCCTCCCGAACCGCTTGATGAACGGGCCCAGCCACAGCGCGATGCCGAGCAGGACGAGGTTCGTCGCCACCTCCAGGACCCACCAGGGCATCTCCAGTCCTCTCTCTCCACGGGGTGTCAGGGTCAGCACGAGGGTCGTCGCGAGCGCCAGGCCGACGACCCAGGAGGCGCCGAGCAGCCGCACCCGGCGGCGCCGGTGCCGGTCGTGCTCGATGCCGTCGACGACCCGGGCGAACAGGTCGGGGGCCGGTGCGCGGCTGTCGCCGACCCCGGTGAGGGCGTCGTGCAGCCGGTCCTCCAGGGCGCTCATCGCTCCTCCTCGAGGGTCGTGGCGAGTGCGCGCAGGCCGCGGCGCAGGTGGGTCTTGACCGAGTTCGGGGACAGGCCCAGCGTGCGGGCTATCTCCTCCACCGGCAGCTCGAGGTAGTAGCGCAGGGCCACGCAGTCTCGCTGCCTGCGTGGCAGGGCACGCACCGCGGCGACGACCTCCTGCCGCGCGTGCTCGCCTGCCACGGTGTCCTCGGCGGAGGGCTCGTCGGGCTGGGCCGGTGGGCGGTGCCGCAGGGAGACCAGGCCGCGCCGGTTGTGGTCGCGGGCGAGGTTGATGACGATCGAGCGCAGGTATGCCGCGGCGCGGTCCCGGTCGCGGATGCGCGAGGTGCTGCGCGACAGCCGGATGAAGGCCTCCTGCACGAGGTCCTCGGCGGCCGTGCGGTCGTCGACGAAGAACCGGGCGAGCGAGACGAGCCGGGCCGCCTCGTCCCGGAAGAGCACGACGACGAGGTCGTCGGCGGCCACCCCCGGGACCGCCGCGACCCCGCCCTCCTGCAGTGCTCCCACCGCCTCCATCACCTCGACAGACGATTCTCGACCGGTCGCGGGTGACACGGATTGTTGCGGAGTTCTGCCGATCTGTGCAGGTCACCCGAGGTGCCCGTCCCGACCGTCGGTGGGGTGTCAGCAGCAGTTGGGGACACACCCGGAGGAACCATGGACGGCATCGTGAGAAGTGCAGGCGTCGGCGCGCTGGTCGGAGGTGCGTGGGGAGTGGCGGCCCGCGTCTGGATGCGGCTCATCACCGACGACCCGCAGTTCAGCTGGACGGGCACGCTGTTCATCGTGGTGCTGGCGGCATTCTTCGGTGCGTGCACGACCGCGGCGGCCACCGCGCTGCGTCAGTGGCGCCGTGGCTGGTGGCGGCTGCTCGCGGTGCCGGGACTGCTGATCTTCGCCGGCCAGGGCGCGGCGTTCCTCCCCGGGACGGTGGTCGCGGCAGCGGGCCTGTCGCGACGGTCTCGAGCGGGACGGGTCGTCGCGGTCCTCGGGGTGCTGGTCGTCCCCGTGCTGCTCTGGCGGGACCTGCGGCTGGACGAGGTCACCATGCTGCCGGCCTCGACCCGGGCGCAGGTCGCGATGCTGGTCGGCATGCCCCTGCTGGGGCTGGCGCAGGCCTGGATGGCCCGTGAGCTCTTCGTCACCGCGCGCAGCCGTCGACGCCTGGCTCAGTCCGCCTCGCCGGACCTCGCGCGCAGCAGCCGGCGCAGCGAGTCCAGCCTCGCGGCGCCGGCGGGTCCGGCCTGACCGGAGGCGACCCACTCGTCCAGGGCGCACTCCTCCTCGTCGTGGGTGCACCCGCGGGGGCAGCCGGCCGTCCCGGGCTCGAGGTCGGGGAAGTTCTCGATGATCCGGCCGAGGTCGACGTGCGCCAGACCGAACGAGCGGATGCCGGGGGTGTCGATGACCCAGCCGTCCTCCCCGGGCAGCCGCAGGGCCACCGCGGACGTCGAGGTGTGGCGGCCACGGCCGGTGACGTCGTTGACGACACCGGTCGCCCGCCGCGCGTCGGGGACGAGGGCGTTGACGATCGTCGACTTGCCGACGCCGGAGTGCCCGACGAGGACGCTGACCCGCCCGGACAGGCGCTCGTGCAGCGCCTCGAGGCCGTCGAAACCGCTCTCTCCCGTGGACGTGACCACGTGCTCGACGTCGAGGGGTGCGTAGTGCTGCAGGAAGTCGGCCGGGTCGGCCAGGTCGGCCTTGGTCAGGACGAGGAGCGGGTCGAGGTGTGCGTCGTACGCGGCGACGAGGCAACGGTCGATGAGCCGGGGGCGGGGCTCGGGGTTGGCCAGGGCGGAGACGATCACGAGCTGGTCGGCATTCGCCACGATGACCCGCTCGAACGGGTCGGTGTCGTCGGCCGTACGGCGCAGCACCGACTCGCGGGGGGTGACACGCACGATCCGCGCCAGGGCGTCGCGGCCGCCGCCCGTCTCCCCGACGAGGTCGACGTTGTCGCCGACGACGATGCCCTTGCGGCCGAGCTCACGCGCCTTCATCGCGGTCACGACGCGTTCCGGCATCCGCTTTCCGCCCACCCCGCGACCCACCAGCACCGTGTAGCGGCCACGGTCGACGGCGGTGACGAAGCCGGGGAGGGCGTCCTCGTGGGCGGGACGGTCCTTCGAGCGTGGGCGCGAGCCACGGCGGCTCGGCCGGATCCTGACGTCGCTCTCGTCGTAGTCGGAGGCGCGACGGCTCATGCGCTGACCGCGCCCCGGCTGGCGCCGACCAGGTCCTCCCACAGGGACGTGAACTCCGGCAGGGTCTTGCCCACGGTCGCGACGTCCTCGACGGTGACGCCCGGGACCCGCAGCCCGAGCACGGCGCCGGCCATGACCATGCGGTGGTCGGCGTACGTGCGGAAGAGGCCACCGGACAGCGGTGCCGGCATGATGCGCAGGCCGTCCTCGGTCTCCGCCACCCGGCCGCCCAGCGCCTGGAGCTCACGGGCCAGCGCGGCCAGCCGGTCGGTCTCGTGGCCGCGGATGTGGCCCACCCCGCGGATCTGCGAGGGCGAGTCCGCGAGGGCGGCCAGCGCAGCGACGACCGGCGTGAGCTCGGAGGCGTCGTGGAGGTCGAGGTCGACGCCGGAGACCTCGCCGGTGCCGGTGACGGTGAGCCCCTCACGGGTGATCGACACGTCGGCGCCCATGGCATCGAGGATGTCGCGGATGGCGTCCCCGGCCTGGGTCGTGTGCTGGGGCCAGCCCGGCACGGTCACTCGGCCGCCGCACACCAGCGCGGCGGCGAGGAAGGGGGCGGCGTTGGACAGGTCGGGCTCGACCTGGACGTCGAGGCCGGCGAGCTCGGACGGCTCGACCCGCCAGGTGTTCGGCTCGGTGTCGTCGACGATGGCGCCCGCGTCGCGCAGGGTCTCGACCGTCATCTCGATGTGCGGCTCGGACGGCACCGGCTCACCGGCGTGGTGGACGGTCACCCCGTCGTCGTAGCGGGCGCCCGCCAGCAGCAGTGCGGAGATGAACTGCGAGGACGCGGAGGCGTCCAGCGTGACCGGCCCACCCGGCATACGCCCCGATCCCAGGACGGTGAAGGGGAGGGTGCCGCGCCCGCCGTCGTCGATGGTCGCGCCGAGGGCGCGCAGCGCGCCGAGGACCGGGCCCATCGGGCGCACGTGCGCCTGGGCGTCGCCGTCGAAGGTGACCGGCCCGTCGGCGAGGGCCGCGACCGGGGGCACGAACCGCATCACGGTGCCGGCGAGCCCGCAGTCGACGGCACTGCCGCCGCGGACGGCCGACGGCGTGACGTGCCAGTCCAGCGAGCCTGAGCCGTCGGGGAGGTCCTCGACCGTGGCACCCAGCGAGCGCAGCGCCTGTGCCATGAGCAGGGTGTCGCGCGAGCGCAGCGGCGCCCGCAGGAGCGAGGGCGTGCTCGCCAGGGCGGCGAGCACGAGGTAGCGGTTGGTGAGCGACTTGCTGCCGGGGAGGAGCGCGGTGCCGGTGACCTCGCCGGGAGGCGTGGGGGCGGCCCAGTCGAGCCCGGCCGCCGGCGCAGGGTCAGGTGAGGGCATCGTGCGCCTGGCTCGCGGCGAGCTTGGCCTCGCGACGGGCGGCGTGGGCGGCGTGCTTCGCCTCACGCTTGGCGCGCTTCGCCGAGCGGCGGGCGGAGTCGCTCGCGAGGCCGGCGCGGTAGGCGAGCCCGGGGCGGCCCTCGGTGTCGACCGCGGCGAGGAGCAGGCCGCCGAGGAGGCCGACGTTCTTGAGGAACTGGATGCGCTGGGTGCGCCGGGTGGCCTGGTCCTTCTCGGCCCAGAACGGGTGGCCGACGTAGGTGGTGGGGGCAAGCGAGCCGGCGAGCGCGAGCGCGGCGACGCGCGGCACACGGCCCGTGGCGAGCAGTGCGCCGCCGCCGACCATCGTGGCGCCGTTGGCCCGGACGAGCAGCTCCGGGTCGTCGGGCAGGCCCAGCGGGGCCACCCTCTGCGCGAAGGGTGCGACCTTCTCGCGCAGGGCCGCGGGGTGCCGCAGCTGCTCGAGGCCCTGCGCGACGAAGATCGCGGCGAGCATGGGTCGGGCCACGCGGCGGACGAGCGTCATGATCACTCCTGTGGTGCCGGTCGGGAAGGGGAACGTCGTCTCCCTTCCTACCGTATGGACCCGTCACCGGCCCTGCGTACCCTGTCCAGCATGTGCGGGCGATACGCGGCGACGGCGAACCCGGACGAGCTCGTCGAGGAGTTCGAGGTCGAGGAGGACCGCTCGCTCGAGCCGGTCCGCAGCATCCTGAAGGACCCGCAGAACCCACCGCCGGGCACGCCCGACTGGAACATGGCACCGAGCAAGCAGGCTCCGGTCGTCCTGACCCGGGTGCCGCGCGAGCAGAAGGAGGAGGGGTATGCCGGGGAGCCGGCGCCCGTCCGCCAGCTCCGCCTGCTGACGTGGGGGCTCGTGCCGAGCTGGGCCAAGGACCCCAAGATCGGCATGCGGATGATCAACGCCCGGGCCGACACGGTGCTGGAGAAGCCGTCCTTCGCGCGGGCAGCCGCCTCGAGGCGCTGCTTGGTGCCGGCCCAGGGCTGGTACGAGTGGCAGAAGTCGCCGGTGGCCACCGACGCCAAGGGCAAGCCGCGCAAGCAGCCCTTCTTCACCCGCCGCGCCGACGGCGACGTGGTCGCCTTCGCCGGGCTCTACGAGTTCTGGCGCGACAAGGACGTCGCCGACAAGGACGACCCGGACGCGTGGCTGACGACGTTCACGATCCTCACGACCGACGCCGAGCCGGGGCTCGACCGCATCCACGACCGGCAGCCGCTGGTGCTCGAGCGCGAGGACTGGGCCACCTGGCTCGACCCGACGATGACCGACCCGGCGGAGGTCGGCCGGCTCCTGGCGTTCGAGCGTCCGGGCAGGTTCGAGGCGTACCCGGTCGGCGCGGCGGTGTCGTCCAACCGCAGCAACGGGCCCTCGCTCATCGAGCCCGCGAGCCTCGACGAGCTCGACGGCGTCGTCGACCCCATGACGGGCGAGATCATCGGCACGGGCGGCCGTGGGGCGCCCGGCGACGGCGGCCGGAACCCGGCATGACCGGCCGCACGACGCGCACCGAGGTCGAGACCCCCATGGGGCCCGCGCGGGTCCACCTGACCCGGCCCGGCGAGGTGCGCGGGGTGCTGGTCCTGACGCACGGTGCGGGTGGAAGCCTCCGGGCCCCCGAGTTCGCGCCGCTGGGGGAGAGGCTCGTCGCTGACGGCTGGGCCGTGGCGCTCGTCGAGCAGGCGTGGGTCCTCGCCGGCCGGAAGATGCCGCCGCAGGCGCCGACCCAGGACCCCGCGTGGCTCCCGGTCGTGGAGTGGCTGCGCTCCGGGCGCCGCCGGCTGGGCGGGCCCCTGGTCGTGGGCGGCAAGAGCAACGGCGCACGGGTCGCCTGCCGCACCGCCCACGTGTCCGGGGCCGACGGCGTCCTGTGCCTGTCCTTCCCGCTCCACCCGCCGGGGCGGCCCGAGGTGTCGCGGGCGGAGGAGCTGCGCACCCCGCTGGCCCACGGCATACCGCTGCACGTGGTCCAGGGGCGCACCGACCCCTTCGGCACGCCGGCGGAGGTGCGGGCCGAGCTGCCGGACCCGGGCCTGGTCAGCGAGGCGACCGGCGGGCACGCGTTCCCGAGGAACCCGGCCGACGTCGTCGAGGCGGCCCGGGGGTTCCTGTCGGGGCTGGTCTGAGGCCTGGTCGCTCCGGACCCCGGCCGCGGTGCACCACAGGGAATGAGGCGCTGCGGGGCGTCGTTGACAACGGTGTTCCCCAACCCCTGCGGAGAGTGCCTGTGCCCACTGTGACCGATCGTCCGAGCCGTCGACGCGTCGACCTGACGCCGACGGGAGCGCTGGGCCTCTCCGCCCCCATCGCCGAGCCTGTCCGTGACGCACACGGGCTAGGCTGGAGGGCAATGAGCGAGACACCCGACACCACGGTCGACGTGGCCACCGAGTCACCGGCTGAGCGGCAGGCCCGTTTCGAGCGCGAGGCGATGCCCCTGCTCGACCAGTTGTACTCCGCGGCCCTGCGCACCACCCGCAACCCCGCCGACGCCGAGGACCTGGTCCAGGAGACCTACACCAAGGCGTTCGCGGCGTTCCACCAGTACAAGCCCGGCACGAACTTCAAGGCGTGGATGTACCGCATCCTCACCAACACCTACATCAACAGCTACCGCAAGAAGCAGCGGGAGCCCCAGCAGTCCGACGCCGCGGAGATCGAGGACTACCAGCTCGCCCGCGCCGAGTCGCACACGTCCACCGGACTGCGCTCGGCGGAGGTCGAGGCCCTCGACCACCTCCCCGACACGCAGGTCAAGCGCGCGCTGCAGGAGCTGCCCGAGGACTTCCGGATGGCCGTGTACCTCGCGGACGTCGAGGGCTTCGCCTACAAGGAGATCGCGGAGATGATGGACACCCCGATCGGCACCGTCATGTCACGCCTGCACCGTGGCCGGCGCCAGCTGCGTGAGCTGCTCACAGAGTATGCCGCCGAGCGCGGCTTCGCGGCCCAGGGCGCGGACCGATGAGCGCCGGCGACTGCGGCCGCACGGGCGGCCAGGACCCCGCGTCGGGCACCGACTGCTCGGAGGTGCTGCACCGCGTCTACGAGTACCTCGACGGCGAGATGACGGTCGACGACACGGAGAAGATCAAGCAGCACCTCGACGAGTGCGGCCCGTGCCTGAAGGAGTACGACCTGGACCAGGCGCTCAAGGCCCTGGTGAAGCGCTCGTGCGAGTGCGAGGAGGCGCCGGTCGAGCTCCGCTCCCAGATCGTCGCGCGCATCACGACGCTGAGGTACCAGATCAGCGAGTAGCAGCAGTCGCGGCCGGGCGCCTCTCCCGGACACACGAAGCAGGCGGTTCGACGAGGTCGAACCGCCCGCTTCGTGCTGCGTCTGGGCGCGTGCTCAGGCGTTGGGCTTGCGACCGTGGTTGGCCGCGTTGCCCTTGCGCGAGCGGCGCTTGCGGGCGCGCTTGCTCATGGGAAATCGCTTCCGTCGGGGGGTGGTGGTGCCGTGGAGACACCCGGGCCACCGACCAGTCTCTCACACGCCGCTGCGTGGTCCGGCCCTACTCGTGAGTTCAGGCCTGTTCTGGGGCCGAGTCTCCGCCGAATGGCGGAGTCCGACGTTCAAGACTTGGCAAAGAAGGGGTCTATGGCAGGCAAAAACCACTGGTTGGCGGGCATCATAGACCCGTCGGCCAAGCGAACCCCTGACGGTTGGCGACAAGTACCGGCCCGAACCAACCAAACGGATGAGTCCGTACTCGGGCAGAAGGAGCAGCAGCCATGAAGGCTATCACCACCCTCTTCGAGTCCATCCTCACCAACGAGGAGGCCATCGTGTGGTCCCCCGCCGAGGGCCCGACGCAGTTCTCGCGCGGCTGGGGCTGGGGTGGCGTGGACGCCGCTGCACGTGGCTGGGGCTGGGGCGGCGCGGACTCGATCTGAGTCTGCTGCGGCCCGGTAGGGCCGCGTCGTAGATTGATGTCGTGACCACCGAGCCCGCGCAACCAGCCAGGTCACGGCTGGGCAGCGGAGCCACGATCAGCTTCGTCGCCGGTGTCGGCGTCTTCGCGCTGGTCCTGGCCCTCGTCGGGTACGAGCTCGACGGGCCGCCTCGCGACTGGCTCGCCGTAGCGGTGCTGGCAAGTCTCGGCATCACCAGCTGGGTGCTCCGGGAGACCGATGTCGGGTCCCGCGTCCAGCTCTCGTTCATCAGCATCGTCCTCCTCGCCGCGGCGGTCATCGTCGGCCCGGTGGGGGCGGCCATCGTCGGAGCCGTGGGCACTGTCCTGCAGTTCGACCGGCAGCAGTTCATCGTCCGGGTCTTCAACATCTCGCTGTTCTCGGCGATGGGGTCACTCGGTGGCCTGGTCTACGCCCAGACGGGCGGGATCCAGGCGTTCGGCGGTTCGGAGTCGGCGGTCACCATCCTGGCCTCCGTTGGCATCCCGCTGATCGTCGCCGACGTCACCCAGTGCCTGCTCAACGCGATCCTCATCGCCGGCGTCCTGCGGGTCGCCTCGGGCACCCGCGTCCGGACCCAGATCCTCAAGCTGCTCAGCACGTCCGGCCTCGCCTACATCGGGTACGGCGTCATCGGCTTCCTCTTCGTGGTGCTGTGGATCCCCGCCGGTGTCGGCTGGTTCAGCGCCATCCTCGTCCTGGCCCCGCTCGCCGTCGCCCAGTGGGCCTTCGGCCAGTACGGCGAGGAGCTGCGCGCCCACGACCGCACGCTGCGCGCCCTCGTCACGGCGGAGGAGAAGAAGGACCCCACCAACGCGGGCCACAGCCAGAAGGTGGCTCAGCTCAGCGAGTGGCTCGCCGAGGCACTGGGCCTGGGACACAAGGAGATCCAGGACGTCCGCACCGCGGGGATGCTCCACGACATCGGCAAGGTCGGCGTCCCCGCCCGGTACATCCGCGCGCGACGGCCGCTCGAGGACGAGGACTTCGTCGTCATCGCCGAGCACGCCGCGGCGGGCGTGGAGCTCGTCCGTGGCATCGAGTTCCTGTCCGGCTCGCTCGACGGCATCGCCCACCACCACGAGCGCTACGACGGCCTGGGGTACCCCGCAGGCCTGGCCGGCGAGCAGATCCCGCTGGTGGCCCGCATCGTCGCCGTCGCCGACGTCTTCGACGCGCTCACGACCGAGCGGTCGTACCGCCCGGCGCTGGGCGTCGAGGAGGCGCTGCAAGTCATGCGTGACCGCGCCGGCACCCACCTCGACCCCGTCGTCGTCGACGCGCTCGGCAAGGTGCTCGTCCGGCACCCGTGGCAGCCGACACCTCGACCCGACGGCTCCTCGGCCCTCGTCCTCGCCCTCGACCACGACGAGCCCGAGGTCTCGGACCGGCTCGCGCTGCGGCAGGACCTGCGCGAGCGCATCCACGGCGTCCCGGACGTGCCCCGACCGGCTCAGGTGACCTCGTGAACGCCAGCTGGCGCACCGTCCGCCTCGGTGCACCGATCGCCGTCCTCGCGGTCGTCGTGGTGCTCGCGGCGTGGCTGTCCGCCGCCCCGTCGCTCGGGTCGCTCGTCAGCGACGAGTGGGGCCGTCTGGTCCTCTTCCTCGTAGCCATCGCCCTGGGGGAGACCGCCCGCCTGACGATCCTGACCGGGCGCGAGACCGCCCCCATGTCGACGGCCGCCGCCCTGGGTCTCGCCTTCTCGACCATCGCTGACGGAGGCAGGCCTGCGATCGGCGCCGACGTCGTCATCGCCGTCATCAGCGCGGGCATGCTCCTGGGGCAGGTGCTGCGCCGGGTCACCGGCTCGGTGCCGCAGTGGGGTGACACGGCGGCGCGCCTGATCGGCGCGGCCGTGGCTCCCGTGCTCTTCCGGCAGGTCCACTTCGGCGGCCGCACGCTGCTGGACTGGGAGGACCAGGACCAATGGAAGGACCGGCGCTGGCTCGTGGCGGTCATGATGCTCCTGGTGGGTGCCGCGGCCATGGTCGTCGACCTCACGCTGGAGGCGTGCATCCGCGCGGACCTGCAGGAGTCGCCGCTGCTCCCCGCGGTGCTGGACGAGTACCGGTCGGTGGGGGCGCTCGCCACCGCGCTCGTCACCTCGGGTGCACTCATCGCTTTGGCGGAGATCGCCATCGGCGTCGCGTCCGTCCCGCTCTTCCTCTTCCCGCTGGTCCTCACGTACTTCGCGGTGCAGCGCTACGCCTCCATCCGCACCACCTACCGGCAGACCATCGGTGCCCTGTCCTCGCTCACCGACCTCGCCGGGTACACGGGCACCGGCCACGGCCAGCACGTCTCCGACCTCGCGGTCGCCGTCGGCCGTGACCTGGGCATGAGCCACCGCGAGCTCACCGACCTCGAGTACGCCGCGCTGCTCCACGACCTCGGCCAGGTGGCCCTGCGCGAGCCCATCCCGCGCGGGGCGACGGTGATGGCGGCGCCCGTCGACCAGCAACGGATCGCCTCGGACGGGGCCGAGATCGTCCGGTCCACGGGTGTGCTGGACCAGGTGGCGGGCATCCTGCAGGCGCAGACCACGCCGTACCGCCAGGTGCGCGAGTTCGGCCAGGACCTGCCGCTGTCGAGCCGCATCATCAAGGTGGCCAACGCCTACGTCGACCTCGCCGGCCCCGACGAGGTGCAGGACGAGCACGCGATGGAGCGCATCCACCTCGGCCTCGGCTACGAGTACGACCCCCGCGTCGTCGACTCGCTCTCGCGGGTGCTCACCCGCCGCCGGCAGCGCGCCGGCGCCTGAGCACGGCGCGCCCACGGCATACGCGCCGCCCCGACCGGAAGCGCCACGCGTCGGTGGTGGGCGCACGGCATACGCCACGTATGCATGGGCGCACGACGAAGGGGTGGTGCCGGACCGCGTCCGGCACCACCCCTTGTCAGCCCACCGCAGGCGTCACGGGGAGCCGGTGGTGAGGTGGACGTCGGTCTCGAGGTGCTTCTCGACGCGGGGGTCGCCCGCGTCGGCGAAGTAGTCGCCCTTGATCGTCTCGTCGTGGCCCCGGTCGACCCTGAGCGCGTTGAGCACCAGGGTCAGGACCGCGGCGACGACCAGGTTGAGCACGAAGGCCGTCATCGCGATGTAGCCCATCTTGCCGATGCTCGGGATCATCGCCAGCGAGCCGCCGAAATGGCCCTTGGTCGCGGGGTTGATCACGTTGTAGGCGGTGATGGTGCCGTAGACCATGCCCACGGCCCAGCCGACGAGCAGCGCCCACCGGTGGAACCAGCGGGTGTAGAGCCCGAAGACGATCGCGGGGAACGTCTGCAGGATCCAGATGCCACCGAGGAGCTGGAAGTTGATGGCGTTCTGCTTGTCGAGGGTGAGGACGAACACCAGCGCGAACGCCTTGACCAGCAGCGAGACGAGCTTGGAGACCTTGGCCTCCTGGGCGTGCGTCGCGTTGGGCTTGAGCCAGTCGCGGTAGATGTTGCGGGTGAAGGTGTTCGCGGCCGCGATCGACATGATCGCCGCCGGCACGAGCGCTCCGATGGCGACGGCTGCGAAGGCCACGCCGGCGAACCAGCTCGGGAACATGTCCTCGAACAGCTGGGGGATGACCAGCTGCGCGTTGGGCTTGCCGTCGAGGCCGATCGGCTTGGTGCCGGCCTTGATCGCGACCCAGCCGAGCAGCGCCAGCAGGCCGAGCACGAAGCTGTAGGCCGGCAGGATCGAGGCGTTGCGGCGGATGGTGTTGCGGTTCTGGCTCGAGAGCGTCGCCGTGATCGAGTGCGGGTACATGAACAGCGCCATGGCGGAGCCGAGCGCCAGCGATGCGTAGGCCCAGTACTGCTGGCTGTTCGGGATGAACGCACCCGTGGGCTTGTTCGTCACCGGGTTGGGCTTGGCCATCTTCGCCTCGGCCGCACCGAACACGGCATCCCAGCCGCCGACCTTCGACGGCAGGTAGATGACCGCGACGATGATGACGAGGTAGATCAGCGCGTCCTTGACGAACGCGATGACGGCCGGCGCCCGCAGGCCGCTGGAGTAGGTGTACGCCGCCAGCAGCGCGAACGCGATGAACAGCGGCAGGTCCTTGGCGAGGGCGTTGCTGCCGCCGAGACCGGCGACCTCGAGCACCGCCTGGATGCCGACGAGCTGCAGCGCGATGTACGGCATCGTCGCCAGGATGCCCGTCAGCGAGATCGCGAGCGCCAGCCCGCGGGAGCCGTAGCGGCCCTTCACGAAGTCGGCCGGCGTGACGTACCCGTGCCGGTGGCTCACCGACCACAGGCGCGACATGAACACGAAGATGATCGGGTAGAGCACGATCGTGTAGGGAACGGCGAAGAAGCCGCTGACCGCACCGAGGGCGAACATCGCCGCCGGCACCGCCACGAAGGTGTATGCCGTGTAGAGGTCGCCACCGAGGAGGAACCAGGTCACCCAGGTGCCGAACCGGCGACCGCCCAGGCCCCACTCGTCGAGGGACTCCATGCTGTCGGCCTTGCGCCAGCGGGTGGCCCAGAAGCCCATGCCGGTGACGAGCAGGAACAGCAGGATGAGCACCACCAGGGCCGTGGTGTTGACGCCGGTGTGAGCGGCGGCGGGGACCATCGTGCTCATCGGTCACCCTCCACGTCGTCGCCGCGGTCGAGCCGGTCGGTGCGCTCTGCGCGGGTGCCGGTCGTGTGACCGGTCATCGGCCGGTGCGGGCGCGCCTTGAGGACGAGCCGGTATGCCGTGTAGGTCATTCCCGAGCAGAGGAACACCCACAGGAACTGGTACCAGATGAAGAACGGGAACCCGCCGAGCTTGGGCTCCACCTTGGCGTAGCTGCTCACCCACAACAGGGCGATGATGGGGATCGCCAACAGGACCCCGGCCGCAGCCAGCATCCCCTTGTTGGCGGGGGGAACGGTGTCGTGGTCGACAGCGTTGTCGGTGCTCACCTTTCGTACCTCCACATGCGAAAAGGGCGGATTGCGTTCGCACTCCGCCCCGCACCGTATTCCTCGCCGGACCCCAGTGGGGGGAAGCCGCGCACACCATCTGACCAGCGGCTCTGCGCGTGCGCCGAGCGGACGACGAGCCGGACCCTGGAGGGTCGACCGAGGGCCTGCCGGCTGCACGCTCGTCTGCGCACAGACTCGCGTATTACTGGGCAGAGAGCAGATCCGAGCGCAGCGCCACGCTCGTCTGCGCACAGACCAGCGTGTCGCGACCGCGGAGGTCTGTGAGCAGAGCAGCGTCACAATGCTCAGGTGCCAGCGGGCTCGTCGCCGAGTCAGGCGACGCGCGTGATGCGCAGTGCCTCGAGCACGCGCTGGAGCACGGCGTCGGGGTTCGCGAGGTCAGTCCACGTGAGGCGGACGACGGCGTATCCGAGGGCGCGCAGCCGGTCCTCACGTCGCTTCTCGGCCCAGAGGTCCTCAGTGGGGGACCCGGCGAGGCCGTACTTGGCGCGTCCGTCGAACTCCACCACGACGCGCCCGTCCACCAGGAAGTCGCACCGGCCCACGAACCCGTGGTCCCTGTCGCGTATGACCGCTTGCGGCTCGACGTTGATGCCTGCCGGTAGGTGGCGCAGCACCATCCGGGTGCGGCTCTCACCTGGGGACTCGGCAGAACCGTCCGCCAGGGCTACGGCGTCGCGAGCTCGCGAGACGCCCGGCGTGAGTGCGTGCGCGTCCACGAGGCGCTGCAGGTCGACGCGCGTGACGAGCCCGGCGTGCAGTGCGGCGTCCATCGCGACCACGCCCGCCTCCAGCCCGTCGACCATGGCAGTCCCGACTGCGGCCAGGCCCGGTGTGACCGTGAGCGCGCGCGTCAGCCGCAGCGAGACGAGCGGGTCGGCCGTCGTGGACTCGTGGATGTGCAAGGAGCCGCGCACGCGGCTCGAACTGCCCGCGACACGGCATACGTGGAAGGTGTCCTCGGCCACCCGCCAGAACGGCAATCCGTGCAGTGCCAGGGCGGAGTGGTGGCTTGCGGCAACCCGGCCGTCGAACGACCTCAGGATGGCCAGGGTGCGGAGGCGGTGGACCGCCTCGGGTGTCCGAGCCGCCTCGAGGATGTCGGAGAGCACGTAGGCGCGGGCGGCCACCCGCGTGACCGTTCCGTCACGGACCATCGCCCTGACGACGTTGCGGGTGACGCCCTGCTCCGTGGCGTCACAGGAGGCGAACACGCCGCCCTGTGCGCGGGCGCGGGCCAGCAGGACCTCGGACATGAGCGCCACCATCGACCGGCTCCCGCTCGTCGCGACAGCCGCGGGACGTGCCCTGTGGACGGGGCCGGGCCGCGCCGACCGCTGTGGACGGAGGGCTTGGGGACAGTGAGCAGAGATCCGTGTGCCTGAGCAGAGAGCGGATCCGCGCGAAGTGGTACCGAGGTCTGTGAGCAGACGAGCGGGCAGCGGGGCGGGGGGCGGCCGGGGAGAGCCGGGCGCGGCCGGGGAGATGGGGCAGGGGGCGGCAGGGGAGAAGGGGCAGGGGAGGGAGACGACCGAGGGCCGGTCCGCGGTGTGCGGACCGGCCCTCGGGTCGGGAGGTGGGACGCCTCAGGCGGCCTTGGTCTCCTTGAAGATCTTGTCGATCTCGTCGATCTTGGCGAGCAGCTCGTCGGCCTTGCCGGCGTCGAACTCGCCCTTGGTGCCGGACGCGCCCGCGAGCTTCGTGGCCTCGTTGAAGAGGGTGTGCAGCTGCGGGTACTTCTCGAAGTGCGGCGCCTTGAAGTAGTCGGTCCACAGCACCCACAGGTGGTGCTTGACCAGCTCGGAGCGCTGCTCCTTGATGACGACCGCGCGGGTGCGGAAGTCGGGGTCGTCGTTGTCGGCGACCTTGGCGATGATCGCCTTGATCGACTCGGCCTCGATGCGGGCCTGAGCGGGGTCGTAGACACCACAGGGCAGGTCGCAGTGGGCGCTGACCTCAGTGGTGCGGAAGAAACGGGAGAGCATGCGAATCCCTTCTGCGAGACGGACGATCACGTGCTCGTCCAACCTACCCCGCGCCCCCACCGGTCGCACGGGGCCCCCAGGGGGTGGACGGCATACCGCCGGGTATGCCGCGTCGCCGGCTTAGTCTGGCCGTCGCCGGCGACCGAGCAGCTTCGGCAGGCGGACGCGGTGGGGGATCCGGAACAGCACGAGGGCGCGGATCTGCTCGCGCGCCAGCGACCCCACACCGTAGGTCCACGAGTCGGCGACGCCGGGCATCGTCTGGTTGTCGCTCTCCACCCAGTACCGCTCGGGGTCCTCCGGGTCGCGCATCGTGACCCGCTTGACCGCCAACGGGCGGGGCGAGCCGTTCTCGTCCGGGGGCAGGCGCACGATGGCGAGCCGCCCCAGCTTCGGGGGAGCACCGCGCAGCACCACCATCCGGTCGCCCGTGTGCAGGGTCGGCTCCATCGAGCGGCCCTTGACGACGACGAGCCCGAGGGTGAGCACTACTCGGCGTCCCCTTGGTGCATCCGGCGCAGGAACGTCCGGGTGCGGTCGTGCTGGGGGTTGTTGATGACCTCGGACGGCTTGCCCTCCTCGACCACGACACCGCCGTCCATGAAGACGACGCGGTCGGCGACCTCGCGCGCGAAACCCATCTCGTGCGTCACGACGATCATCGTCATGCCGTCGCGGGCGAGCTGGCGCATGACCTGGAGCACGTCGCCGACGAGCTCGGGGTCGAGGGCGGACGTCGGCTCGTCGAAGAGCATGAGCTTGGGCTGCATCGCGAGGGCCCGCGCGATGGCGACGCGCTGCTGCTGACCACCCGAGAGCTGCGAGGGGTATGCCGCGTGCCGGTCGCCGAGACCCACCTGCTCCAGGAGGGCCTCGGCGCGCTCGCGGACGTCCTTCTTCCGCTCGCCCTTGACCTGGATCGGCGCCTCCATGATGTTCTCGAGGGCCGTCATGTGGGGGAACAGGTTGAACCGCTGGAACACCATGCCGATGTCCCGGCGCTGGGCGGCGATCTCCTTGTCGGTGAGGTGGTGCAGCGTGCCGCCGCGGTCGGAGTAGCCCATGAGCTGGCCGTCGACCCAGATGCGTCCGCCGTCGATGGACTCGAGCTGGTTGATGCAGCGCAGGAACGTGGTCTTGCCCGACCCGGAGGGACCCAGGAGGCAGACGACCTCGCGCTCCTGCACGTCCATGTCGATGCCCTTGAGCACCTCGTTGCCGTGGAAGGCCTTGGTGACGTTCACGGCGTGGACGAGGGGCAGGTCGCTCTGCCGCCCGCCCGACGTGGTCCTCGACTGCGCGGGCCGGCTGTCGGTGGTGTCGGTCGCCATCAGTGGTCCGCCCCGATCTTGAGGAACCTCATGCGGTTGCCGGGGGAGGTCTGGCCGAAGCCGCGCCCGAACCGCCGTTCGAGGAAGTACTGGCCGACCATGAGGACGGAGCAGACGATGAGGTACCAGGCGGTGGCGGCCACGATCGTGGGCATGATCTTCAGGGTGCGGCTGCCGATGGCCTCGGCCTGGAAGAAGAGCTCGTTGGTGACCGGCAGGGCGATCAGCAGCGAGGTGTCCTTCACCATCGCGATGGTCTCGTTGCCGGTCGGGGGCACGATGACCCGCATGGCCTGGGGGAGCACCACACGGCGCATGGTCTTGCCCGAGGACATGCCGAGCGCCATGGCCGCCTCGCTCTGGCCCCGGTCGACCGACAGGATGCCGGCGCGGGCGATCTCCGCCATGTAGGCGGCCTCGGAGAGCCCGAGGCCGATGATGCCCATCCCGATGGTGCTGCTGAACTGGTTGACGTCCAGCGTGAAGAACGTCAGGTCCGAGGACAGGCCCAGCAGCTTGGCGATCTGCTGGCCGAACGGCGCGCCGATGTCGAAGGAGCCGTACAGGTAGCCCAGGCCGGTGCCGAGGAGGGTCAGCAGCACGTAGCGGGGGATCGCGCGGAAGAACCACGTGTAGGCGAACGCCACCCCGCGCAGGACGGGGTTCGTGGACAGGCGCATCACGCCCACGACGACGCCCAGGCCGACACCGAGGACCATGGCGCCCGCGGTGCCGACGAGGGTGCCCCGGATCAGGCCCTCGAGGATCGGGTTGTAGTTCATCACCCGGAGGGCGAACGGGAAGTCCCAGCGGGGGTTGGTCACGAACGAGCTGACCATCATCGCGACGAGCACGAGGATGACCACGACCGCGATCCACCGACCGGGGTGCGGGACCGGCCGGGCGTGGATGGGGCCCGGCCGGTCCGACGTGGTGTCAGACATGAGCGTCGCGGATCAGGGGTTGACGGCGAAGTCGGTGATGGCGCCGCTGCTGTTGCCCCACTTGTCGAGCGCGGCCTTGTAGCTGCCGTCGCTCGCCATGGCCTTCAGCGCGTCCGCGATCGCCTGGGCGAAGTCGGTCTCGTCCTTGGGGACGACGAAGCCGTAGGGGGCTGCGTCGTAGATGTCGCCCAGGGCCTCGAGCTGCCCGCCCGTCTGCTTCACGGCATACAGGCCCACGGGCGAGTCCGCGAGCATGGCGTCGGTCTTGCCGGAGATGACGCTCGCGGTGACCTTGCTCTGGTCGGCGTCGATGACCTGCTTGATGGCCGGCTTGCCCGCGTCGGTGCACTTCTTCGAGCGTGCGGTGAGGTCGTCGATCTGGACCGTGCCCTTCTGGACGCCGATGGACAGGCCGCAGGCGTTGGCCGGGTCGACCTTCTTCGGGTTGCCCTTCTTGACCGCCCACTGCGTGCCGGCGTTGAAGTAGCTCACCATGTTGACCTGCTTCTTGCGCTCGTCGTTGATGGTGAACGACGAGACGCCGACGTCGAACTTGCCCGACGTGACGCCGAGGATGATCGTGTCGAACCCGGCGTTGCGGAACTCGGCCTTGAGACCGAGCTTCGCGGCGACCGCGTTGAAGAGGTCGACGTCCATGCCCTGCACGGTCTTGCCGTCATCGGCGAGGAACTCGTTGGGGGCGTAGGAGGCGTCGGAGCCGACGACGATGGTGCCCTTGTCCTTGATCTTCTGCGGGACCTTGGCGGCGAGGGCCGGGTCCACGCCGCCGGAGCTGGAGGACGAGGACGAGGAGGAGCTCGAGCTGCTCGAGGACGAACCGGTGTCGAGGGAGCTGGAGCCGCACGCGCTCAGGGCGAGTCCGGCCGTGGCCAGGCCCGCGACCAGAGCGGCGGCGGGGCGAAGGCGTGAGGTCATGCTGGGGAGGTCCTTCCTCGGGGTATGCCGCGTGGCCGGGACGTGCAACCGACCACACATGTGGGGATAGAGGGCATCCTGCCAGCACCTCCTGCGAACGGCGCCAGTCCTGACCAGATCGTTTCCGTCTCGCATCCGAGAACCTGCGACGCGATGCCGGTCACACTCTCGTCACAAGGGCTGGTGGCCTGCCCGGGGGCTGTGCCACGATGAACTCGCGGGTAACCCCCGCACTCCGCGTTTCTGTGTGGCCACACCCGGCTCCGTCTCGAGACCGCGCGGTTCGATCCGTGCGCGGTGTGCCCCAACGCCCTCCCCTTTTTCCGAGGTGACCTTCCGTGTCCGCGTCTCCGTCGTACCCGTTGTTCGACCCCTCCGCACCGGTCTTCCGTGCGCACGAGGGCGGCAAGCTCGGGGTACACGCCACGCAGCAGCTGCGTGACCGGGCTGACTTGTCCCTGCTCTACACCCCGGGCGTGGCCGACGTGTCGCGCGCCATCGCGGCCGACCCGGCGCTCGCCGCGCGGTACACCTCGCGGTCCAACACCGTCGCGGTCGTCTCCGACGGCACGGCCGTCCTCGGTCTGGGCGACATCGGTCCGCTCGCGGCGATGCCGGTGATGGAGGGCAAGGCTGTCCTGTTCAAGCACTTCGGCGGGGTCGACGCCGTCCCGGTGTGCATGGAGACCGGAACGGTCGACGAGCTGGTCGACGCCATCGCCCGGATCGCGCCGACGTACGGCGGCATCAACCTCGAGGACATCTCGGCGCCGCGGTGCTTCGAGATCGAGCGACGCCTCCAGGAGCGGCTCGACATCCCGGTCTTCCACGACGACCAGCACGGCACCGCGATCGTCGTCCTTGCCGGCCTGATCAACGCCGCCACGGTCGTCGGACGCGAGCTGGCGTCGCTGCGGGTCGTCGTGTCCGGCGCCGGGGCGGCGGGCGTTGCCGTGTCCCGGCTGCTGGCCAGGGCGGGTGTCCAGGACATCGTCGTCTGCGACTCGCGCGGCATCATCTCGCCGGCGCGCACGGACCTCGCCGAGCAGCCGCACAAGCGACGTCTCGCGGCGACCACCAACCCGCGCGCGCTGAGCGGCTCGCTCGGTGACGCCCTCGTCGGTGCCGACGTCTACGTCGGTGTCTCCGGTGGCCAGGTGCCGGAGGCGGAGGTGGCGCGGATGGCACCCGACTGCATCATCTTCGCCCTCGCGAACCCCACGCCCGAGGTGCACCCGGAGGTGGCTGCCCGGTATGCCGCCGTGGTCGCCACGGGCCGGTCGGACTACCCGAACCAGATCAACAACGTGCTCGCGTTCCCGGGCATCTTCCGGGGCGCCCTGGACTCGGGTGCGCCGCGCGTGACCGAGGCGATGAAGCTCGCGGCAGCGCGCGCCATCGCCGACCTGGTGCCCGAGCCGACGGCGGACCAGGTGGTGCCGAGCGTCTTCGAGCAGGGAGTCGCCGACGCCGTCGCTGCCGCCGTCAAGGCCGCGGGCTGAGCTCTGCGCCCGGCTCGGCCCGGGTCGCCCCCACGGCGACCGGCTCTGATTCCAGTTCCTGCGGGCCACCGACACGGCGGCTGCGCCGGGTTTCTCGCTCCCAACCGTCGCCGGAAAGTGCCGCGCACAACGCGATGACCAGTCCCAAGCCCCCCGTGAGAATCGAGGTAAAGACACTGCCGTTGACGAGGGCGATTGTCGGGACGAGCAGGAGGGGGGCTGTGACCTTCAGAGGCAGATGTCTGGATGCGCCGTCCGCAATCCAGAGAAGGAGAACGAGGACGAGCGACTCGATGGTCATGCCCGACCAGCCGAGATTGGCGAAGCCGTCTGCGAAGAAGTTCGCGTTGGCCGTGACCTGCGCATCTCCCGAAAACTGAGCGCCGACAAGGAAGGCGGGCGTCGTGCCGTAGGGATTACTCAGGAAAGGGCTCATAAAACTGTAGGACCATTGCATTTTTGGGGCGCCATCAAAGACGAGCACATGAGCTGCGGTGAGGGTTCCCGGCACCAAGAGCAAGCGGTCAATGAAGAGTTCAGTGAAAAGGATGGCGCCGCCACGCACGTTGTCTATCGCCAGAGCCAGGATTGAACTTGCGGTAACCCCCCAAAGAACCAGGCTTCCTGACAACTGTCGTGAGTACCTGAACATCGCCGCGACTGCAAACAGTGCTGGCACGGACAGAAGCGTCAGCTTGTAGCCGGTGAGGCCGTATATGAGGACCTGTCCTACCGTCCCGGCAGCCATCAGTGACCAGCGGCGGTTGTACATGCCCTTGATGATGAAGAGCGGGTTGATCGCGTTGGCTTGTATGCGTACGAGGTACCCGAGAAGGGCACCCTGCTCAGCCACTTGTTGGCGATAGTCCAGGCGAGTGTCGCGTACGGACGACAAGTCTTGGGCGAAGCTGAAATGGAGCCCCTGAGTCAAACTCAGGTAACTGTAGAATCCGATCGAAATCACTACCGTGATTGCCCAGAGCAGGCTAGGGCGCATCAGAAGGCGGAAGCGGAACACCTTCGGGGATATCCGAGTCAGAACGGCGATGAGAAGAAAATCTGCTGTCACAACGGCCGCGAGGGCTAGTGACCGGTCCTTGGAGATGATGTCTGCGTACTGTGGAACCAAGATGGCCGGAATGGCGACCATGACGTACAGCATCCACAGGACGAAGTCTGACGGGCGTCGCATGTGCCGCGGCAGCGCGAACGACAGAAGTAGGACCATGAGCCCAGCCAAGGCGTACGAGGCCGTGTCCGGCTCTCGGTAACGCGAGCCGAGATACCCGAAAATGGGGGCGATCTTGTGCTGGTAGGTCCAGTGCAGGATCAGGGCATACAGCGCGATGAGTGGGGCGGGACGCAGCGGCGCGAGTGGGTTGCCGTGCATGGCGGTCGAGTATAGGCCAGAGAGCTCACACCTCCGGCTTCATCCGATGGCCACGCCATCACGAGCGGTCGACTCATGGCGCAGCCTCTGCAAGAGGGGCAAGAACTCGGACTCCCAGGTGAGCTCGGCGTCGCCCAGCTCCCGGCACCGAAGGCTCCACTCCTCGATGGAAGGGCGGCCGAGCCGGAGGGCCCGTTCGATGGTCAGCATGGCGTCGGCTATGTCATGCGGCGAGTACGTCGTCGACCATCCTGTGCGAGTGTGGGTAAGGAAGGCCGCCGTTTCGTCCTGTCCAGCCGACAGCACGGGGCGCCCAATCGACACGGCTTCGAGAACCTTGTTCGGCAACGAGGCGTTGTGGGCAAGCGTGGGGTCATAGAGGGCCAGACCCACGTGTGCGCGTGCGTACACCTCGTGGACCGCGCCGCGCGGTACAGGATCGCGCAACTGAAACGTTGTGGCCGCCCCGTACTTCACCGCGAGTTCACGGAGGTAACGGATGTACTCGGGCCTGCCGTAGCCCACAGCCACCACCTTGATGTTCGTCATGCGGTCCTGAACGAGCGCGCAGGCCTCGATCAGCGTTTCGAACCCACGCCCTTCGAACACGCTGCCGACACAGGTGAAGACCACCTCCACCTCACCCCCACGACAGGAGGCTGGTGGCTGGTAGGTGCCTCGGGTGGAGGCCTCGGGCACGTTTCTGATGACGAGATGCAGAGGACGTGAGGTGGCGCCCCGCAGAACGGTGCGGTGGCTTTCGCAGACAGAGACGATCGTGTCCACCCACTTGGCAGACAGGCGAAGGATGGGCAGCTCGAGCGGTCGGAGGATGCGATTCACTGAACCCGCCAGTTGGCCGCTCGCCGGTCTCTCGTCAACGTCGAGAAGAACCCGAGAGCCGTAGCGAACTCGGTGGAGCAAGCCCAGGGGAAGCAACGACAAGCCATTGACGTGCACGACGCTGGCGGGAGTCCTGATGGTCTCTGCCGCGAGCCGCCCCAAGGCAGGTAGGTACGAGCAAGCCAGGTTGCGCCAAGCCACGACCGGCCCCGCAGCGCGAAGGGCGCGTATTCGGACCTGCACCACATTCACCCGACCACTCGTCCAGCGACCGACTTCTCCAGCTGGGGTGCTGCGCCCCGCCGCGGACAATCCGAGATAGGTGGTGAGCATGTCTGCTGCCGCGAAGCTGCGAGCGACCTTGCCGGCCCTGTGGGAGCCGGCGTAGGGAGGCAGGCCGAGGACCAACACCGCCCGTGTGTCGGTTGCGACTGGAGCGTCGGGTGAGGCGGAGACCCGTCGCCGAAGCCGCTGCAGGACCACGCACAAGACGCTAGGCGCGACGTAAGCCCTATGAAACGCGTTGACCTTGGGGTCCTCTGAACTCCTGACGTCGATCTGGACCAAGGGCTAGTCCGCTCGTGGTGCGAGTCGGCGTTGTTGCCCAGCGAGCGATTAGGATCCAACGGGTCTCTGCACCGCAGACAACACGAGTAGGAGCTCATGCAGCATCGTGGCGAAGGGTGGGTCGCCAGCCCCCTCACCAACCGGTCTACAGAAGGCAACTCAGTTCAGTTCGTGCAACAAGCGTGGCGCGGCTAATGGCTCTCTCCCCCTCACGGAGGGGGTTGCTTGCGATCGTTGGCGGAACTGGGGCCGGACAGCTCATCGGCGTCCTGAGCGCCCCGATCATCGGGCGACTGTTCCCACCGGAAGTCTTCGGACCGTTCGCTGTCGTCAATTCGCTGGTCTTCGCCGTGGCTCCCATGGCGGCCCTCAGATACGACTTGGCGATTCCGGTGCCGGACCAGGAGAGCGAGGCGCGGCTGCTGGCGTCGGTGGGCCTTCGCGTTTCGGCGTGGGTCGCGATTCTCGGTACCGTCATCATGCTTCCTCTGCATCATGTCGTCGCGTCGTGGCTGGGGCTGCGGTCCGGCGCCGAGACGCTGTTGTTGTGGGTGCCCTTGGTCGCTGGACTGATCGGAGCGTTCACGACGCTCAACCAGTTCGCCATCCGTCAGAGGCAGTACTCCGCCATCGCCCGCCGGAACCTCCTGCAGGCTGCAGCCACGGTGGTGCTTCAAGTCGGCGCCGGCCTCGTAGGTTTCGGGGCACATGGACTCGCCGCCGCGCTCGCGGCAGGTCAGGCAGTTGGTGTTCTGGCGTTGGCGCACAGCCTCAAGGGATCGCTTCAAAGCCCTGACACTCGACAGAACGCCCGAGATCGCCGAGCCGTCATGTCTCGGTTCCGTTCGTTTCCGCTCTTGCTGGCACCTTCGGGTGTCATCAACAGCCTGGGCCTGCAAGCGCCCGTGCTCCTGGCGTCGTCCCTCTTCGGAGCCAGCGTGGCTGGTTGGCTGGGAATGACACAGCGCGTGCTCGGTCTGCCAGTTGCGCTCTTCGGCCTGACCTTGGCCCAGGTGTTCCTCGGCGAGTTCGGCGCTGCCAAACGGGGTAGGCAGGTCGACCTCCGCAGGCTCTTCGTGCGCACGTCGTTGCGTCTGGGAATGGTCGGAGTGCTCGGCGCCGCAGTGCTGCTTCTGACGGCTCCGCTCTTGTTCGAGGTCTTCTTCAGCGCGCAGTGGCGCAGGTCGGGGGTGTACGCACAGGCCCTCTCTGTTGGTCTGATGTTCCAGATGGTCGCCTCACCGTTGTCCCAAACGATCATTCTCATGCGGCGGAACCACTACCAGGCCATCTGGGACCTGAGTCGACTCCTTCTCTGCTCTGGAAGTGTCTTCTTGGGATACAGGCTTGGACTCGGTGACGTGAAGACAATGTGGTTGTTGGGCGCCGCCACGGGAATCATGTACCTGTTCCTATGGGGGCTTTCCTGGAGAGCGGTGGTGCACGGGACCGTGGAGGACGCGCCCTTGAGGAGTCGTCGAAGCATATGAAGTCTCAGCGCATGCGTCGTCGCTCTCGCAAACGGCTCATCTTGTGGATAGCCACCATTGTCGTGGTGGCTGTCGCGGCCGGCGGCGCCCTGGTTCTGCTCAGCCCAACGCTTCGGTCTCATGGTGTGCCGTTCTCGACACCGTCGGATGCTCCGCCGCGAGCCGCGGGCGCCTTGTCTCAAGGGTTTGGGAGCTACGCCGCGGCCATACACGCTCCCGATGGCACGATAGATGTGGAGCAAACGGTTCGGCGGCTCAGTGCGGTGGGGGCGAACCACTACTACTACCTGATCTGGGACAGGCGCCATCCGGGCGAGAGCCAGCCGTCGAAAGACATCAGTTCCACCGAGTGGACGCAGCTACCGGCCTTCGCCGAGAGGGCGGCCAAAGCCGGTATCTCCATCACCGTCTACCTGGTGCCCCCGTCGGAGTCATCGTCCACCACGTACCGCCCCTTCGGCTGGGACTACCAGAAGTGGTTCAGCGCAGTTGGACAAGTTGCGCAAGCGCACCCCAACATCAAGGCGATCGCCCTTGATGACTTTGCGTCCAACACTGTTCTTCGGATCCACGATGCGAATCACCAGCCTTTCCGTCCCGACGATGTGACCGGCATGGTCCGCGCGGCTCGCTCGCATGCGCCGTGGTTGCGCTTCTATGCCGTCATGTACAGCCAAGACCTGGTGTCGCCGACGGCCGTACTCCCCGCCTACAGGAATGTCATCGACGGCGTGATCCTGGCGTTTGCGGGCCCGAAGCAGTACCTGCACGCCGTCCAGAACACGACGGACTCTTCCGGCGCTCTCAGGGAAGCTCGTCGGGCGCGCCAGCTCACCCAATGTCAGTCGTCGGCTGAGTGTCTGCAAGTCGCATTCCCCGACGCGCGGTTCCGCATGCGCCTGCCTCAGGCCGTCAGCCTGGAACGAAGCGTGCGCATCGAGCGCGGCACCACCTCGGTGTTGCGATTTTCGGCTCTGGACGACAGGTCAAGTCCTTCCGTCGCCTCGTACTCCCTCTCAGTCACAATCGACGGTCACCAGGCACCTGTGCAGCGGACGCAGGGTGCGGATGGCTGGACGAACTACACGGCTCAGGTGGTCGCACAATCCAGCGGCTCGGCCAAGCTCCGTCTGACAGTGGACGCGAGAGTCGGCTCTCGAGGCTTCGGCCTGTCCCTAGACGACGTCGAGTTCCGCGCTGGAAGCACGAGCGCCACGCTGCAGCCGAATGGTTGGGATGTGTCTGCCTCCGGGGGCGGACGGGCATCCCTGGTGCGCAAGCTAGACCTCGTCTTCTTGGTCTACTGCGCGCCCTTCGGTCGCGAGGCGGGGATCGCTGGAGCGGCGGATTCACAGTATGTGGCGAGCGTCCTCGATCAGGTGCGCCCTCTGATCGATGAGGGGGCGATCGATGGAGTCGTGGCGTATCGACTCAACCTCTTGGGGAAGTCAGTCAACGGCTACGGGGGTGGGGACCCCGCCTCCTTCGCTGTGGTGCAGCGCTACTTTCGCGGTCTTCGAAACGCCGGATGAAGCGCGCGGGTGACCGCTCCACGACGTGGGACCCGAGTCTTGCGGGCCCATGTCGTATCCAGCTGGTCGTCCCAAGGCTCACGCCGATGAGCACCCACATCAGCTGGTTCCCGATGACGTCGCTCGACAACATGGATCCCGCAAAAGCGGCAGTGAGTAGGGCCAAGAGCAGCGGTGCGTCTGAGGTCTGGCTCCTACGAGCGCGCACGAAGACAACGATGAGAGATGCGACCAGTAGGGCAACGCCGACAAGCCCGGCCTCGGTCAGGGACTCTGCCAAGAGGTTGTGCGGGTACTGCTTGAGGCCTTGCTCGCTGTCGATCGCGTAGTTGGGCAGATAGTTGTACAGATTCCCCCAACCGATGCCCCACGGATGCTGGGAGGCCACCCCCAGAGTGGCCTTGAGCAGGGCTCGGCGTCCGGAGTCGGAGTCGGTGGTGATGCGTGACCCAGCGGAACTGAGCTCAATGAAGGAGTAGGCGACGACGGCGACGGCCACACTGGCGAGGGCTACGCGAGCCACACGCGGAAGATCCCTGGACGCAAGCAGGAGAACAATGCAGCCGACGACCGTTGCGGAGGCAGGACCTCGGCTCCCGGTGGCGACGAGTCCGACGGCCATGCAGCCCAGGAGGGCGCCCATGGACAACCTCAGAGTCCACTTGGAAGCCCTCAGCATCAGCCAGGTGGTGCAGATGGCAGCCACCCCCAGCTCCCGACCAGCGCCAATGGCGTTGACGCCGTCCGGTGTGCGCCGTCCCAGCGCCAACTCGTCGGCAGCCGGATGTAGCAACTGACCGGCCAGGATGAACACTGCGCCCAGTATGAGCGCGCTGCTCAGTCCGACACCGATGCTGCGACCTCCGACAGACCAGTATGCGATCACGAGGCTGGCCAGGACGACGGCCACGATGGCTGTCCGCTTGTCGTGCGCGCTCGCGTTCAGGGCAGGGAACAGAAAGCCCGGGCAGAACGACAGGCACACCAGTACAAGCGCCCCGACACCCCGTGGATCCTTCTTCACTCGCTTTCGCAGGACTGCTAGCAGCACCAGGCAGACCAGGGCGATGACTGTCAGGTTTGCCTTCGGAAAGTCCCGCAGCCACATGCCATGAACGAGGTTGCCGACCGCCAAGATGCCCAGTAGCCCACCAACCACGAGGTCCCGGCGCCCTGATCCCGGAGCGCCTGCGGAAGTCGGACGCGCAGGGCCGGCCGGGCGCACCGAAGCGGTCGGGGCCGCTCCTCGACTCCACCCGTCCCTACGGCTAGCTCTCGTCATTCGACCCGTTCTGGACGTTTCAGGCGGGGTAGCGCGCTAAACCGTTGAGCGCCGTTCGGGCGATGCCGTCCCCGGCCAGCCATCCGTTGGCGTCACGCCTGTCGCGACGGGCCGATGATCCGAAGTCGAAGGTCGTCAGGGTCTCTCTCAGCGCCGCCGGAAGGGTTGGGACCGGCGTGCCCGGGCCGAAGTAGGTGCCCGAGCCGGGGCGGATCAGGTGCCCGACCCACTCGTTCTGCGGCAGGCACACCGCCAGGCCGGTTCCCATGGCCTGCTGGATGGTCACCGCGGGGAGGGCCGGCCACACGCCGACATCGGCCACGTTGAAGAGCCTGTTGAGGCCCTCCGCGTCCTGGAAGCCGAGGAACGTGGCCCGGCTGCGCAGTGCCTCCGGAACCCGCCGCTGAAGTGACGTGCTGTAGTCACCGCCGTCGTCACCCACGACGAGCAGCCGGACCTCGGGCTGCTGCTCGGCGATCTCGGTGAAGGCGTCGACGAGCAGCTCCAGACGCTTGTAGGGAACCAGCTTGCCCGCGGTCATGACGACACGCTCGTGCGGCTGGAAGCCGAGCTCGGCGCGTCCGCTCTCGCGCAGCTCCTCGGACTGGAAGTACGTGTTCGAGTCGTACGCGAGCGGCAGGAGGGCCGTCTGGCATCCCTTCTGGAACGGCGCCAGACGGTGCAGGGTCTCGGGCGTGTACCCGAACACCACGTCGCTGCGCCGGTTGACGAGGCGGTACACCTGACCCTTGGTGACGGCGAAGACGACCCACTTGAGCCGCTGCTTCCACCCGGAGAGGCCGGACCACATCGCGCTGTTGTCGCCGTAGAGAACGATGCGCCGCTCGGACTTGGGCACGAAGGCCCCGGCCGCAGACAGGCCCTGGCCCGGCATGACCTGGACCAGGAGGTCGAAGTCGCGCTCGCGCAGCAGCCGCCGTACGTCGCGCGACCAGACCATCGACCGCCGCTCCTGCGACGGCAGGCGGGTGACCGTCACGCCGCGCTCGGTGGACGAGCCCGGCGCGTACGTCCGCTCGACCCCGAGGCGCTCGAGGTGCGCGTCGCTGAAGATGGGGCTGACGCGGTCCGAGGCGATCACCTCGACCTCCGCGAGCGGCTCGAGGGCCTTGACCAGGGCAGTCTCCTGGTAGCCGCTGAACCAGTCGAAGTAGCCGACGAGGACCCCGACCCTGGGTCGGGTCACGACTCGCTCCCCGTCTGCGCCTCGGCGAAGGAGGGGCGTATGCCCCCGCGGTCGAGGACCGCCCGGTGCTGCTCGCGGTCGGCATCGGAGAAGCGGTCCCGGATCTTGCGGGCCGGGACACCTCCCCAGATCTCGTACTCCGGGATGTCCTTGGTCACGACGGACCCAGCGGCCACGATCGCTCCCTCGCCGATGGTCACGCCGCGCATGACGATGGTGCCGTAGCCCAGCCACGCGTCCCGGCCGATGACGGTCCGGGTCTGGCGGGGCCGGCCGGTGAACTGGATCGGCGTGCCCACACGGTCGGACACGTGGTCGTCGCCGACGACGGCGACCCGCGGCGCGAACATGGTGTAGGCGCCGATCTCGGTCATCGCGCCGATCCAGCACTCGTTGCCGACGAAGACGTACTCGTGCGCGACCAGGTCGCGGGAGACGTTGCTCGTGGGGTGGATCGAGGCCGTCGGGTGGACGCCGCTCAGCCCCTTGCGCGCGATCACTCCTCGGTTCCGAGCCTGCCGCAGCGCGCGGTAGAGGGGCCCGGACCGGGAGAGCCGCCTGCTCATCGCCGGATCCCTGCCCAGGCGTGGTGGCGACGGTGCGTGGAGAGGATGAACCGCACGGCGCGCTCGGAGCAGTTGTCGATCGCGTAGTCGGTCGGCACGTGCTGGCCGGCACTGCCGTCACGGACGACGACCTCGATGCCCTCGACGACGTTCTGCGGGTCCAGGCCGGTCATGATGATGGAACCGGTGTCGAGGGCCTCGGGCCGCTCGATGGAGTCGCGCAGGGTCACTGCAGGGAAGCCGAGGACCGAGGACTCCTCGCTGATCGTGCCGCTGTCGGACAGCACGCACAGGGCGTCCTGCTGCAGCCGGACGTAGTCGATGAAGCCGAGCGGCTTGTGGAAGCGGATGCCCTCGGGGAGCTCTCGCCCGAGCTGCTCGAGCCGCTTGTGCGTGCGCGGGTGCGTCGAGACGAGGACGGGGACCTCGAACCGCTCGTGGGCCGCGACCAGGCAGTCGAGCAGCTGGTACAGCCGCTCCGGCCGGTCGACGTTCTCCTCACGGTGTGCCGACACGAGCAGGTACTGCTGCGGCGACAGCCCCAGCGTGTCGAGCACCGTGCTGGCGGCGAACTGGTCGAGGTGGTGCAGCAGCACCTCCTTCATCGGCGAACCCGTCAGCAGGATCCGACGCGGGTGCAGGCCCTCGGCGAGCAGGTTGCGTCGCGCGTGCTCGGTGTAGACGAGGTTGAAGTCGGCCACGTGGTCGACGAGGCGGCGGTTCGTCTCCTCCGGGACGTTCTCGTCGAAGCAGCGGTTGCCGGCCTCCATGTGGTACACGGGAATCCGCATCCGCTTGGCCATGACGGCCGCGATGCAGCTGTTCGTGTCGCCCAGGACGAGGACGGCGTCCGGCTGTTCCGCCAGCAGGACCTCCTCGGCCTTGATGAGCGTCTCGCCCAGGACGCGGCCGAGGCTGCTCGTGTCGACCTCGAGGAAGTGGTCGGGCTTCCGGATGCCCAGCTCGTCGAAGAAGATGCCGTTGAGCTCGTAGTCGTAGTTCTGCCCGGTGTGGACGAGCACGTGGTCGACGGTCTCGTCGAGACGGGACATCACCCGGGACAGCCGGATGATCTCCGGTCGCGTCCCGACGATGGTCATCACCTTGGTCATGGGGTTGGGTCCAGCCTCTTCTCGTAGCGGTTCATGCGGCGCCCCTGGGCCGTGGCGAAGGTGTCTGCCAGGTGCCAGCCGCGGGCGCGGTAGAACGCGTTGACTGCGTCGTTGCCGTCGGCGTCGGTGGTCAGGTACGCGGCGCTCGCACCCTGTTGCGCGGCGCGTGCCTCCCACGCGGCGAGGAGGTCGCGGCCCACGCCCTGTCCCTGGAGCCCCGGGTCGACGCAGACCGAGCTCAGCAGGGCGCCCTCCACCCGGCTCCCGGCTTCGCCGCGGTACCGCACGGCGTTGAGCAGCCGGGGAGCGGCGGCCGGCCGGCGGAGCACGGCAGCGGCGGAGGCCAGGGCGAACCCGAGCCACCGTCGGCGCAGCAGGCGAAGGAAGAAGCCGGAGGGCTCCGTGGTGCCGACGACCGCTCCGACAGGCGCACCGTCAGCTGACCGCGCGACGACGGTCACGGCCGTCGGGTCGGACAGGAACCCCCGGTAGAACTGCACCAGGAAGCGCTCGCCCAGGCTGCTGAGGAAGAAGGTGGGGAAGGCGCGCTTGTGCAGGGCCGCGATGGCCTCGACGTCGGAGGCCCCCAGCGGGGCGATCGTGTGCTGAGCGGTCACGGGCGGGACCCCGCGGCGTCCAGGAGCAGCCCCTCGATGCGGCGGACACCCTCGTCCACGGAGAAGGTGTGCTCGTAGTAGGAGCGGGCCTTGGCGCCGAGCTCCCGCAGGCCGTCCCGCCCCGGACGGCACGCGGCCTCGATGGTGGCGGCGATGGCGGCCGGTGCCAGGTCCTCCGTGACGAAGGCGGCGCCGGAGTCGCGGGCCACGTCGGCGACGTCACCCGTGGCCGCGACGAGCAGGGGCTTGCCGGCGGCCAGGTTGGCCTGGGTCTTGCTGGGCATGGTCACGCTGCTGAGGGGGTGCGGTCGCAGGCCGATGTAGGCCAGGTCGGCCGCAGCCGTCAGGGCCGTCATCCGCTCCGACGGGACTCGGCCCAGAAAGCGCAGGTTGGTGAGGGACAGCTCGTCCGCGCGACGCCGCAGCGACTCCTCGGCGGTGCCCGACCCGGCGACGAGGCACACGAACCGGGGGTCGCGCACCAGCGCACAGGCCTCCACGAGCGACTCCAGCCCCTGCGCCTCCCCGAGCGCACCGGCATACAGGAGCACGACCTGGTCCGCATCCACGCCGAGCTCCGGCCGCAGGCTGTCGGGTGCCGGGCGGAAGAGCGACTCGTCGGCCCACATGGGGACGTAGGCGAGCTTGTCCCGCGGCACCCCGCGGTCCTGCAGCACCGAGCCGACCCCGGGGGAGATGTACGCGACGGAGGCGGCCGTGCGGTACATCCGGTTGCACCACGCGTGCAGGACTCGCTGGGCCAGCCCACCGGCGGCGTCGTCGCGCCCGAAGCCCCCGGCCAGCACGGTGTCGGGCCACAGGTCGAGGACGTGGACGACGCTGGGGACGCGGTGCAGGAGCTGGTTGGTCCACATGGGCCACGCCGTCGTGATGGGGGAGTAGTTCACCCAGACCGCGTCGACCTGGCGCAGCGCGCCGACGCCGAGCGTCGCGGCACTCAGCCCGAAGGAGGCGTAGTTGGCGAAGCGGCGGACAGCAGAGGCGTCGTGGCTGGCATAGAGCGCGGTGCGCCGGATGTCGACGCCGTCCCGGTGCTCGTCCGTGCGGGGACGGACACGGTAGCCGTCGGCGATGGTGCCGCTGGGGTAGTTGGGGAAGCCGGTGAGGACCTGGACCTCGTGCCCACGGGCGACCAGCCCCCGCGCCAGCACTCCCGGAAGTGCAGCAGGACCCGGCTCGGGGTCGAACCACTGGGTGAGCAGGCCGATCCGCATCTGCGAACTTCCTCCCACACCACCCGCTCGACGCTGGGCGCAACTTGCCCGGTTTCGACCCACACTCTACAAGGGGCAGGTATGCGCCCCGACCACCGACGCACCGGGCACAATGGGGCGCGTGACCGCCTCTGACGACTTCATCCCCTTCGCCCTTCCCGACATCGGTGACGCGGAGATCGACGCGGTCGTGGAGTCGATGCGCTCCGGGTGGCTCACGACCGGCCCGCGGGCCGCGGCCTTCGAGCGTGAGTTCGCCGACTACCTCGGCGGAGGGGTCACCGCTGTCGCCCTCAACTCCGCGACCGCGGGTCTGCACCTGGCGCTCGAGGCCCTGGGCATCGGCCCCGGCGACGAGGTGCTGGTGCCGACGTGGACGTTCACCGCGACCGCGGAGGTCGTGCGCTACCTGGGGGCCGACCCGGTCGTCGTTGACGTCGACCCGCAGACCCTGAACATGGACCTCGCCGCGGCCGAGGCGGCCGTCACGCCGCGCACCAGGGCGATCATGCCGGTGCACTTCGCCGGGCTGCCCGTCCCGACCACGGCGATACAGGAGCTGGCCCGGCGCCACGGGCTCCGGGTGGTGGAGGACGCGGCCCACGCCCTGCCCGCACGCTCCGAGGGCGTCACGGTGGGGACGTCGACCAGCGAGGCGACGGTGTTCAGCTTCTACGCCACGAAGACCATGACGACCGGGGAGGGCGGCATGGTCGTCACCCGGGACGAGGACCTCGCCGCGCGCATCCGCACCATGCGCCTGCACGGCATCAGCCGCGACATCTTCGACCGATACCGCAGCACGCTCCCGTCGTGGCACTACGAGGTGGTCGCCCCCGGTTTCAAGTACAACCTCACCGACCCCGCGGCGGCCATGGGCCGCGTCCAGCTGGGCCGGTCTGACGCCATGGGGGCGCGCCGCGCCGACATCGCGGGGCGCTACGCCGACGCCTTCGACGGTCTGCCCGTGGAGCTGCCCGCCGAGGCGTCCGAGGGCGACCTGCACGCGTGGCACCTGTTCGTGCTCCGGCTCACGCAGGACGCCCCGGTCGACCGGGACGAGTTCGTCAGCCGCATGGCCCAGGAGGGCGTCGGCTGCAGTGTGCACTTCATCCCGCTGCACATGCAGCCGTACTGGCGCGACCGCTACGACCTGCGTCCGGAGCAGTTCCCGGTCGCGACCGAGGCGTTCAGCCGCGTCGTGAGCCTGCCCATCTTCTCGAGCATGACCGACGAGCAGGTGGAGCGCGTCGCGCAGACCGTGCGCAAGGTGCTGGTGTGAAGCGCGCCTTCGACGTCGCGGTGGCGGGACTGGTCCTGTTGCTGCTCTGGCCGGTCATGGTGCTCCTCGCCGTCCTGATCCGTGCCACGAGCCCCGGTCCTGCGTTCTTCCGCCAGGAGCGCGTGGGCCTGCACGGCGAGCTGTTCCGCATCCACAAGTTCCGCACGCTGCGGACCGGCCCCGCGGGGACGATGATCAGCCCCACCGGAGACCCCCGCATCACGCGGGTGGGCGCCGTCCTGCGGCGCACGAAGCTCGACGAGCTGCCCCAGCTGCTCGACGTGCTCGCGGGGACGATGAGCCTCGTCGGGCCCCGCCCAGAGGTCCCCGCGTATGCCGCCCTGTGGCCGGCCGAGTACCGCGACGTCATCCTCTCGGTGCGGCCCGGCATCACCGACCCGGCCAGCGTCGCCTTCCGCGACGAGCCCGAGCGGCTCGCCGCCGTTGCGGACCCCGAAGCCTACTACGTCTCCGTCCTGCTGCCGGAGAAGGCCCGCATGTATGCCGAGTACGTCCGTGGGCAGAGCTTCCTCGGCGACCTCGTGGTGCTGGGACGGACGGCGCGCGCCGTCGCCGTCGGCTAGGCCTCCGCCGGCACCGCGCCGACGGGCTCCCAGAACGTGTCGGGGTGCTCCGGGTCGAACAGCGAGTGGGTCCAGAACAGGGTCGTCAGCTCGGTGCCGCCGGTGTTGGTGATGTTGTGCACCCACATGGTCGGCATGTCCACCACCGCCGGGTTGTCGCCGCTGACGTCGAACGACACGACCTCGTCCGTGCACACCCGGCGCAGGGAGATGCGCGCCCGGCCGCTGAGGACGACGAAGCGCTCGACCTTCCCGAGGTGGAAATGCTCGCCGCGCGTGATGCCGGGCTTCGTCGTCGAGACGAAGGTCTGCCCCTGCCCGCCGTGCGCCCGGACGGTCTCCACGAGGCGTCCTCGGTCGTCCGAGTGCGCCGTGAGGGCAATGGGGTAGTGCCCGGGGAAGAGCGCGGCGCGGTAGGTGTTGAACAGGTCAACCCGCAGGGCGGTGTCGAGCGCGGGGATGTCACCGGTGGCATACAGGCCGTGGAACTCGCGCAGCAGCTCCCAGACCTCGAGGACGCTGGTGGGCGTGCCCTGGGGCTGCATCCGGCCAGGGGGCGCGGTGAGGCCCTCGAGCAGGGACTCTGCGGCCCGCTGGGCGTGCAGGAGGTCGACCGGCCGGTCCTGGATGGACGGCTCGTTGCCGTCGATGGCGGCCTGGACGAAGGTCGCGACGAACGAGTTGTAGGACGGGCGGCCGTGCTCGCCGAAGAGGTTGGGCAGCATCACGTCGACGAACGTGCTGCCGGTGTCGGCACAGGCCGCGGCCAGGACCTCGGCTGCCTGCTGCTTGCCGCTGCCGTACGGCGTGCCGTTGCCGCTCTGGATCGAGTTGGCGTTGACGACCTGCACGGGTCGGCCGGCTCCGCGGAGGGCGGTGGCCAGATCCTCGGCGAGTCGGACGTTGCCCAGCCGGACCTGCTCCGGGTCGTCCGCGCGGTTGACGCCGGCGATGTGGACCACGGCGTCGGCGGAACGCACCTGGTCCGCCAGCGAGCCCCAGCTCTCCCGCGTCACCGGGAGGATTTCGTGGTCGGTGAGGGCGCGCAGCCGGGCCAGGGTGTGCCAGCCGAGGAACCCGCCGGCGCCCGTGACCAGGACCTTCACGAGCGGACCCCGGCGAGCAGGGTCTGGATCTCGGGCAGCTTGAGCAGCAGCTGCTTGGTCTGCTCGACGTCCATCCGGTCGGTGTTCTCCGAGGTGTAGTCCTCGACGGCCACGGCGTCGCGCTCGCCCTCCTCGAAGTACAGCTCGTACTCGAGCGAGCGCGCGTCCAGCGGGACGCGGTAGTAGTCGCCCTGGTCGCTGGACTTCAGCATCTCCTCGCGGCTGAGGAGCGTCTCGTGCAGCTTCTCGCCGTGCCGCGTGCCGATGACGCGGATCTCCGGGTCGTCGACGCCCAGCAGCGACGCCACGGCGCGCGCGAGCACGTCGACCGTCGACGCGGGGGCCTTGCGGACGAACAGGTCACCAGGCTCCGCGTGGGTGAACGCGTGCTCCACCAGGTCGACCGACTCCTGCAGCGACATGAGGAAGCGGGTCATGCTCCGCTCGGTCACCGTCAGCGGCTTGCCCTGCTGGATCTGCTGCACGAAAAGGGGGATGACCGAGCCGCGGGAGTACATCACGTTGCCGTACCGGGTCACCGAGACCGTGGTCTTGGAGTGCGGGTTGTTCCGGGCGAACGCCTGCGCCGTCTTCTCCATGAGCGCCTTGCTCATGCCCATGGCGTTGACCGGGTAGACCGCCTTGTCGGTGCTGAGGCACACAACCGAGCGGACGCCGACGCGAGCCGCCGCCTCGATGACGTTGTGGCTGCCCGTGACGTTGGTCTTCACCGCCTGCTCGGGGAAGAACTCACAGGACGGCACCTGCTTGAGGGCCGCAGCGTGGAACACGAAGTCGGTGTCGACGAAGGCGGACCGGACACTGTCGTAGTCGCGGACGTCCCCGAGGAAGAAGCGGAGCCTCGAGTCCGAGAAGCGCTTGCGCATCTCGTCCTGCTTGGCCTCGTCCCGGCTGAGGATGTGGATCGTCTCCACGCCCTGGTCCAGCAGGTGTGAGGCCATGGTGGAGCCGAAGGAGCCGGTCCCGCCGGTGATGGCGACGGTGGCGCCCTGCATGCTTGTCATTGGATCCCGGTCCCGGTCGAGGTGGTCAGTACGTCGGCGCGGGCAGGGGTCACATGCCCACCGTCACGCTCGAGGCCCCGCTGTGGTGGCGCATCCACTGAGCGGCGTGGGCCGGCTCGGCGTGGGTGGTCAGGGCCACCTGGGCGGCGTCGATCGCGGGCACGTCGACGCTGCTGACGAGGGGGTGGGCGGTGCCGCGCCGCTCCTCGTTGGGGGAGAAGAGCTCCTCACCCAGCTTCTCGCCGGGGCGCAGGCCCGTGTAGGTGATCTCGATGTCGCGGCGACCGCTCATCCGGATCAGGGTCTGCGCGACCTCGACGATCTTCACCTGCTCGCCCATGTCGAGCACCATGACCTCGCCGTCGGAGCCGATCGACGCGGCCTCGAGCACCAGCTGGCAGGCCTCTGGGATGAGCATGAAGTAGCGCTCGACGTCGGGGTGGGTGACGGTGATGGGGCCGCCGCGCTCGATCTGGGCCGTGAAGGCGTGCACCACGGAGCCGCGGGAGCCCAGCACGTTGCCGAACCGCACGGAGACGTAGCGACCGGGCTCGCGGCGGGCGAAGTCGGCGGTGAGCCGCTCGGCCACACGCTTGCTGTACCCGAGGACGCACGTCGGGTTGGCGGCCTTGTCGGTGGAGAT
Source organism: Phycicoccus sp. 3266 (assembly GCF_031456495.1). NCBI lineage: Bacteria > Bacillati > Actinomycetota > Actinomycetes > Micrococcales > Intrasporangiaceae > Phycicoccus > Phycicoccus sp. 3266. Next base: position 608,239 of record NZ_JAVDUW010000002.1, read on the forward strand.
GTTGACGAAGGTGCCGACACCGACCTCGGCGGCCGCCTGCAGCACGTTGTGGGTGCCGATGACGTTGCTCTTCCACGCCTCCATCGGGTTGGCCTCGAGCAGCGGGAGGTGCTTGAGCGCGGCCGCGTGGAAGACGATGTCGGGACGGGTCTGGGTGAAGACCTCGCGCATGCGGGCGACGTCGCGGATGTCGGCGAGGACGACGGTCTCGGTGTTGAGCAGGCCGTGCCCGTCGAGGCTCATCTGGGTCGACTGCAGGCCCGACTCGTCCCGGTCGAGCATGTAGAGCTTGGCCGGGCCGAAGCGCGCGATCTGCCGGCACAGCTCGGAGCCGATCGAGCCACCGGCCCCGGTCACGAGGATGCTCTTGCCGGCGATGTGGTCGGCGATCACGGCCGTGTCCAGGTCGACGGGGCGACGCCCGAGGAGGTCGGCCACGTCGACGTTGCGCAGGTCGCCGGCGGTGGGCCGGCCCCCGATGATGTCCTTGATGGGCGGCAGCGTGAGGACCTGCAGTCCGGCGTCCTCGCCGAGCTGGGTGAGCTCGCGGATCGTCGGGGCTGAGGCTAGGGGCAGGGCGATGATGAGCACCCGCGCGTCGTACTTGGCCGCCACCGTGGCCATGTCGCTGCGCGTGCCGCGGACGCGGACGCCCTCGAACCGGAGGCGCGCCTTGGCGCGGTCGTCGTCCAGCAGGGCCACGGGCGCGTAGCCGCTGCCCTCGTCGCGGATGAGGCTGCGGGTCAGGCGCCGCCCCGCCTCGCCGGCACCGAAGATGATGGCCCGCTGCTCCTCCTTGCCGAGCAGAGCCTGACGCGCGCGCCACGAGCGGATGATGAACCGCGCGGCGAACATGCCGATCATCGCGAAGGCGGGTGCGGTGAAGGGGACGCTGCGCGGGATCGGACCGAGGTGCAGGACGAAGACGAGGGCAAGGAGCACCAGCGTCGTCAGGGCGACCGTGCGGCCGACGTCGTAGGTCTCCTCGAACGAGCCGCGCTCGTGGCCCACGGCATACGGGCCGAACACGGTGCCGAAGAAGACCTGGGCCACGACGGCGGCCAAGGCGAACCACGCCATCGTGGACGTGAGCGTGAGCGTCATGTTGAGGTCGTAGCGCAGCCACGCCGCAAGAAAGACCGCGACCAGCCAGGCGCCGGAGTCGATGACCGCCCAGCTCCAGCGGGTCAGGCGTTCACGATGCTGACGTCTGCTCGGCGGCATCGCTCGTCCTTCCATTTCCACTGTCTCCCCGGCAAAACCGTCGGAAGTTTACAGGTGAAACGGACCCAACCCGTGCATCTGGGGTGGTCCGTTCAGCCGGATTTCACCTCCTGCACGACTTCTGACCTGCGAAAACGCTGGGAACCGGCGGTCAGTCCGGCGTGTCCACCTGCTGAGCCAGCTCGCGGTACCACGCCGTGCACGCGGCATACGAAGGCAGGAGGCCACGCTCCCGGGCCTCGGCCAGCGAGGGGGCCGCGGCGTCTGCCGCCGACACGATCGGCTCGATGCCCCCGGGCAGGTCCAGGCCGAGCTCGGGGTCCCGGGCGTCGAGCGCCCGCTCGCGCCCCGGCACGAAGGGAGTGGAGCAGTGGAAGAGCGCGGTAGAGGTGTCCTCGAGAGCGAACAGGGCGTGCCCGACGCCCTCGGGGACGTAGACCACTCGCCGGTCGCGGGTGTCGAGGACGACCGAGTCCCACTGCCCGAACGTCGGGCTGCCGACGCGCACGTCGACGACGAAGTCGAGGAACGAGCCCCCCACGGCGGTGACGTACTTCGCCTGCGACGGCGCCACGTCGGCGTAGTGGATCCCCCGGAGGGCGCCCCTGCGCGAGACCGAGACGTTCGTCTGCAGCACGCGCAGGGGGTGGCCGATCGCCGCGGCCAGCGGCTCGGACTGGAAGGGGGCGGTGAACAGCCCGCGGTCGTCGGCGAACTGCGGTGGCGTGACCACCAGGGCGTCCGCGATGGCGAGGGGGCGGACGTCCATCACGCGCCTGCCGGGGATGCTGCCGTCATGCGCACGAACGCTACCCACCCCGCGGCGAGGGCTACGCTCGGCGTCGTGGCAGGCGCACCCACGAGTCCCCGGTCCCAGATCCGTCGTCGCCGGGCGCCGGCATGACCCGCTGGGCAGTCACCGGCGCCGGGGGCCTGCTGGGGCTCGACCTGCAGGTGGCGCTCGCGCTCTCGGGCGTCGACGAGAAGTCGGTGACCGCGCTCACCCACGCCGACCTCGACGTGACCGACCGCGACGCCGTCCGGGAGGCGGTGCGCGGCCACGACGTCGTCGTCAACTGTGCGGCTGTCTCCCCGGCAGAGGGAGGCGAGCGCGACGAGCCGGCAGCCTTCGCCGTCAACGCGGTCGGCGCGGCGAACGTCGCCGCAGCCTGCCGCGAGACCGGCACGCGCCTGGTCCACGTGTCCTGCCACTCCGTGTTCTCCGGCGACTCCGACGAGCCGTATGCCGAGGACGCGCCGCTAGCTCCCCGCTCGGCATACGGGCGGACCAAGGCTGCGGGCGAGTGGGCGGTCGAGGCGCACTGCCACCAGGCGTGGATCGTGCGGACGGGGTGGCTCTACGGCGGGGGAGCCCCCAACGTCGTCAAGGAGTGGGCCCGGCTCGCCGCGTCGGGGGAGCGGGTGCCGGTCGCCGAGGACCAGCACGGGCAGCCGACGTGGACCATGGACGTCGCCGAGGCGGTCCTGCGGCTGGTCGGGGAGGGCGCACCGTTCGGGGTGTGGCACGCCACCAGCCGCGGCGAGACGAGCCTGGTGGGCTTCGCGCGGGCGGTGCTCGAAGGGCTGGGCCACGACCCCGACCTGGTGGAGGCCGTGCGCGCGGACGGTTCTCCGGAAGGTGCGCCCCGGCGGATCTACGGCGTCCTCGGCCACGACGCGTGGCGGATGGCTCGGCTGCCGCTGCTGCCGGACTGGCGCGAGAGCCTGGCCGCGGCGCTTCCCGACGTGGTCGCCCCCGGGGCCCCCGAGGCCTGAGCCCATCCCGGGAGGCGGCGCCCTGGTCCGCCGACGGGAACCGGTCCGGCGGCGCGTGCCGGGCCTGCCGCTGGAGCCGACGGGTCTAGAGCAGGCCCATCTCCTGCTTGACGGTGAGCACCCTGAGCGCGGCCGCGTCGAGCTGCGCGGCGAAGGCCGGGTCGGCCGAGCACTTGGCGGCCAGGGCCTTGAACATGGCCTCCGTCTGGGTGGGGTCGACGGTGAGGACGAGGTCACCGCCCGCGGAGATGAACTTGACCGCCCGGGCACCTGGCGTCCAGGCGGTGACGGCCCTGGCGTTGCCGAGGTCGTCCGACACCACGACTCCGGTGAAGCCCAGGTCGTGGCGGACCATGCCGGAGATGACGGTGCGCGAGAACACGGCCGGGTTGGCCGGGTCGATGCGGGTGTAGATGGCGTTGGAGACCATGAGCACACGGGCACCGGCCTGCGTGGAGGCGCGGAACGGCGCGAGGTACGGGTCGGTCCGGGTCGTCGTCCGGTCCGTGACCCCGCGTGTGGTGTCCGTGTTGGCGGTCACGCGACCCAACCCCGGGAAGTGCTTGGCGGTCACCATGACGCCGGCGGCACGCATGCCCTTGGTGAACGCCACGGAGTGCGACGACACGGTGGCCGGCGTGTAGCCGAACTCGCGGTACACGGCACCGATCGGCGGGTTGTGGGGTGCGAAGGCGGCGCTGGGGACGGTGTCGGCGACCGGCGCGAGGTCGAGGTTCACGCCGGCCGCCTTGAGCTGCCCGCCCCAGCGGCGGGCCGAGTACTGCAGCGAGCTGGGGGCCCACGTCCCCTGGTGCAGTGCTGTGGGCAGGTTCGTGAAGCCCGGGCCCTTGAGGACCTGGACGTACCCGCCCTCCTGGTCGGTCGAGACCATGAGCCGCACGCGCGAGGTGGCGGCGTAGGTGGCGCGGGCCTGCAGGCGCGATGTCACGGCGCTCGTCGCCACGACACCCGCGGTGCTCCGACCGGTGAGGATCACCGAGCCGACGTGGTACGTCGATATCGCGCGGGCGGTCGCGCTGCTGACGCCGGTCGCGGGGGTCCCCACCATCAGGACCTCGCCGATGCGCTGGGCCCGTGTCATGCGCGCCAGCGCGAGCTGCGCAGCGGTCGGCGTGGTCGTGGCTGCCTGCGCGCTGCCCGCGGCCGGTCCGGTGGGGAGGGCAACGGCCGCCGTCACGAGCACCGCTGCCGCTGCCGAGAACTGTGTGCGGCTCATGACCGGCTCCCTCCGCCCGCAGTGGCTGCCTCACGCAGGAACTGCCTCACCCTGTTCGACGTGCGGGCGGGTCAGTCGGTTGGCGCCCGGCGCGGGGTCGAGCGTGACAGGTCAGCGCTCGCGCGTCCGGGTTTCCGTCGAAGTGCGCGCGCTGCGGCGGCGGAGCAGCACGGTGAGGGCGTGCGGTGCACCCGTGAGCCCCCGCCCCCAGCGGCGCAGGTGGAGCCCGGCGAGCTGCGCCCGGCTGAGGTCGGCGGCCGACGTGGACGCGACGAAGTGCTCGCGCGGCGGCACCAGCGCCCGCCCCAGGACCGCGGCCCGCGCGCGCCACGGTGCCTCGGTCAGCTCGACGAGCCACACGGTCCCCACCCCGTGGCCCTGCCGGCGCAGCTCCCAGTCGACGAGGCGGTCCTCCTCCTCCGGCGACAAGGGCAGGGGAGAGGTGCCGGCCAGCCGGAGCAGCTCCGCACCGGTCCCGGACGCGCCGGTGTCCCGGGCGAGGCCGCGCAACGCGTCCCGGTCGGCGGGGGTGAGGTTCGCGAGTACCGCGCCCAGGTGCGCCAGGTCCTGCCGGGACTGTGCCTTCTCCGGGTCTCGAAGGGCGTGCAGGCCCACGACGAGCGCCTGACCGAGGCGGTCCGGCGTCGGGGCCGGGCGACCTGCGACCTCCACGTCGGTGCGGCGCTCCCACAGGGCGTCGAAGGCGGCCGACGGGTCCGCGAGGAAGCCGGGGAAGCTGTAGTGGACGTCGACGTCGACCGGCCAGTGCGGGTGGATGTAGTGGGCGGAGTGGTCGAAGGCGAACTCACCGGCATACCGCAGCGACCCCAGAGGCGTGCGCAGTTGCCAGCCGGCTGCCTCCATGGCTGCGCACGTGGCGTCGAACGACGCTGGGTCGACCAGCACGTCCACGTCGCTCGACGGCCTGGCCGGCCGCACCCCCAGCGCGACGGCGGTGGGCCCCTTGACGAACAGCGCCCGTGCGCCGGTGCGCTCGGTGACCCGGGCGACCAGCGCGTGCGCGAGCAGCACCGCCTCGTCCTGCTGCAGCTCCGTCTGCTGCGGCGCGCCCTGCGTCACCCGCGGAGTATGACACCGGCCACGGTGCGCCGGCGGCAGGTCGCACTAGGGTCGACCCATGCTCGCCGTCTACGCGAAGTCCCAGTCCGCCGACGACCCGCTGTCCGGTCTGGAGGTGGGGGAGCGCCCCGACCCGACGCCGCGTGAGGGATGGACCACCGTCACGCTGCGGACCGCGGGCCTGAACCACCACGACGTCTGGTCGCTCAAGGGCGTCGGGCTGCCCGCCGACCGGCTGCCGATGGTCCTCGGCTGCGACGGTGCGGGGGTCGACGAGGACGGCAACGAGGTCATCGTCCACGCCGTCGTGCCCAGCGACGGCTGGCAGGGCGACGAGACCCTCGACCCGCGGCGCACGCTGCTGTCCGAGCTGCACGACGGGACGCTGGCCGAGAAGGTCGCCGTGCCGCGGCACAACCTGGTGCCCAAGCCCGAGGGGCTGTCGTGGGAGCACGCGGCCTGCCTCTCCACGGCGTGGCTCACGGCATACCGGATGCTCTTCACCAACGCGGGGCTCACGCCGGGCGCCACCGTCCTCGTGCAGGGTGCAGGCGGCGGCGTCTCCACCGCCCTGGTGCAGCTGGGCGCGGCCGCCGGCTACCGCATGTGGGTCACCTCGCGGGACGAGTCCAAGGGGCAGCGCGCACTCGAGATCGGAGCGGACCGGGCGTTCGCGAACGGCGAGCGGCTGCCCGAGCGGGTGGATGCCGTGATGGAGACCGTCGGCGCGGCGACGTGGTCGCACTCGGTCAACTCCCTGAACCCGGGCGGCACGATCGTCATCTCCGGGGCGACCTCGGGCGACGCCCCGGCCAAGGCCGAGCTCACCAAGATCTTCTTCAAGCAGCTGCGGGTCGTCGGCTCGACCATGGGCACCAGGCTCGAGCTGGAGCGGCTGGCGCGGTTCGTGGTGCAGCGGGGGATCGAGCCGGTGGTCGACAGCGTCCTGCCGCTCGCCGACGCGCGCACCGGGTTCGAGCGGATGGCGGGCGGCGACGTCTTCGGGAAGGTGGTCTTCACCGTCTCGTGACCGGCGGGTTTCGTGCTGCTGGAACGGTTTGGGTCGGTCTGCGCGGGGTCAGCCCGTGAATCGCTCAGGCGCCTTTCAGGAATCAGGCGTATCAAGGAACCATGACGGAACAACCGCACCAGCCGCACTCCCCCGACGAGGTGATCGACCCCCGGTGGACTCGCTTGATGCGGACCAAGCCGGAGGCGCCGGCCTCCGAGGCCGGCGCCGGCCAGCACCCCCACCTCGGCGACGAGATGCGCGCCATCATCGAGCCGTGGGAGGACGGGCAGCGCACGACCCGCGAGACGCTCAAGGCGCTCAAGGACCTCGCCGACGACGCCCTCTGACGTCAGGCGCACCAGCACGTCCCCCGGGGCGCACCCCGGGACCTCGGTGCGCCCGGGAGGGCGCTGGGCTCAGCGCGGGCTGATCTGCAGCCAGTCGTACCAGCCGTTGTGCAGCACGAGCCACGCGATGAGGCCGTAGCCGGCCTGCCCCGGGTGGTGCGGCACGGAGCTGGCCGCGAGGTCGCTCTGCCACTGCTCGTGCCCCAGCAGCGGGCTGAAGCAGTCGACGAACGGCACCCCACGCCGCGAGCACACGTCGCCCTGCGCCTCGACGAGCACGTCGAGCTTCTCGTTGACCTCCGAGTCGTCGGTTGGTGCAGGGCTGACCACGAAGGTCCCGATGCCCGCGCTCGCCGCGTCGTCGAGGATGTTCGCCAGGTTGAGGCGGTGCCGGGCGAGTGAGACGCCGGCTGCCGCGTCGTTGCCGCCGATCGAGACGACCAGCCGCTTCTCGGACCGGCCGGCCCAGCGCGGTGCGCACTCGGACTTCCAGCGCCCGAGCAGGTCCGCCGTGGTGTCGCCCCGGACCCCGAGGTTGTATGCCGTGAGCGCCAGGTCCGGGTGCTGCGTGCGCCCGACGACCCTGGTCACCCAGCCCTGGCCCTTGGGGTCGCCGACCCCCGCCACCATGGACGCGCCGAGGAACACCAGGGCGACGTCCCGCTGGCCCTCGGTGGACACCTGGAACTCGGCGCTCGGGGTGAAGGTCGGTTCGCTCACGCGTCAGTCCTCGTCGTCGTCGAGCCGGGCCAGCCAGGTGGCCAGCCGCTCGACGGGGGTCTCGAATTCGGGGTTGAGGTCCACGAACGTGCGCAGCTGGTCGGCGAGCCACTCGAAGGTGACCTCCTCCTCGCCACGGCGAGCAGCCAGCTCCTCGATGCCACGGTCGGTGAAGTACACGGCTGCAAGGCTACGGGAGGTGACCTGCGCACCTGCGGCAGGCACGCGGCATACCGCCCACGCTCTGGCCCGCGACACGGTCCCTGAGGCAACGCGCCCACCCACCCGACACGCAAAACGGCAGTTGCTGACGTGAAACGGGGGAGATGAACTGCCGTTTCACGCACGCAACTGCCGTTTTGCAGAGAGAGGCGACTCCGGCCGGCCGGGTCGCCTCCCTCGTGAGGACCGTCAGGTCAGCGGGCGAAGGCCTGCGCCACGAGCTCGGCCTGCTGCTCGGCGTGCCGCTTGCTCGACCCGGTCGCGGGCGAGGCCGAGGCCTTGCGCGAGACCACGGTGAGCTGGCGGGTCTCGCCGACCTCGGCGAGGGCCTGCGGCAGGTTGAGCGCCATGAACGGCCACGCACCCTGGTTGCGCGGCTCGTCCTGCACCCAGACCACGTCGGCGTTCGGGTACTTCGCGAGCTCCGCGGCGATCTCGGCGGCCGGGATCGGTGCGAGCTGCTCGACCCGGACGATCGCGGTCGTGGTGTCGCCGGCCTTGTCGCGGGCGGCCTCGAGGTCGTAGACGACCTTGCCGCTCGCGAGCAGGACCCGGGTCACGGCCGACGCGTCGAGCTGCGCGCGGTCCGGCAGGACCGGGCGGAACGTCCCCGTCGTGAAGTCCTCCGGCATGCTGCCGGCGGCCTTGAGCCGCAGCATCGACTTCGGGGTGAAGACGATGAGCGGGCGGCGCGGACGGGCGTACGCCTGGCGACGCAGCAGGTGGAAGTAGCTCGCCGGGGTCGACGGGTAGGCGATCGTCATGTTGTCCTCGGCGAACATCTGCAGGAACCGCTCGATGCGCGCGGAGGAGTGGTCCGGGCCCTGGCCCTCGTAGCCGTGGGGGAGCAGCAGCACGACGGACGAGCGCTGGCCCCACTTCTGCTCGGAGGAGGACACGAACTCGTCGACGATCGTCTGGGCGCCGTTGAAGAAGTCACCGAACTGCGCCTCCCACAGCACGAGCGCGTCGGGCCGCTCGACCGAGTAGCCGTACTCGAAGCCCATGGCCGCGAACTCGGACAGCAGCGAGTCGTAGACCCAGAACCGGGCCTGGCCCTCGCCGAGGTAGAGCAGCGGGGTCCACTCCTCGGCCGTGTTCTTGTCGATGAGCACGGCGTGGCGCTGGACGAACGTGCCACGGCGGCTGTCCTGGCCGGCGAGGCGGACCGGGGTGCCCTCCATGAGCAGCGAGCCGAAGGCCAGCAGCTCACCCGTCGCCCAGTCGATGCCCCCCTTGCGGACCGACTCGGCGCGCTTCTCCATGGCCTGGGCCAGCTTCGGGTGGATCGTGAAGCCGGCCGGCGGGTTCACGAACGCGTCACCGATGTGCTGCAGCTGGTCGACCGGGATGGCGGTGTCGGTGGCGGACCGGGTGGTCGTGTCGGCCGACTGCGCGCTCGGTGGCTCGAGGCCCGTGTGGCCCTCGGCGTCGGTGCCGGCCTTCGTCGCGTCCTGGGCGGGCTCGGCCGGGGCCTTGAGCGCCTCCTTGGTCTCGACGAACACGCGCTCCAGCTGCTGCTGGTAGTCGCGCAGCGCCGCCTCGGCGTCCTCCTGGCTGATGTCGCCGCGGCCGATGAGGGCCTCGGTGTACAGCTTGCGGACCGAGCGCTTGGCCTCGATGAGGTTGTACATGAGCGGCTGGGTCATCGACGGGTCGTCGCCCTCGTTGTGGCCACGGCGGCGGTAGCACACCATGTCGATGACGACGTCCTTGTTGAACTCCTGCCGGAACTCGTACGCGAGCTCGGCGACCCGGACGCAGGCCTCGGGGTCGTCGCCGTTCACGTGGAAGATCGGCGCCTGGATCATCCGGGCGACGTCGGTGGAGTAGGTCGAGGACCGCGAGGCCGACGGCGAGGTCGTGAACCCGACCTGGTTGTTGATGACGATGTGGATCGTCCCGCCGGTGCGGTAGCCGCGCAGCTGGCTGAGGTTCAGGGTCTCGGCCACGACACCCTGTCCCGCGAAGGCCGCGTCACCGTGCAGCAGCAGGGGCAGCACGGTGAAGTCCTCGCCCGCGAGGTCGAGGCGGTCCTGCTTGGCCCGGGCGATGCCCTCGAGCACCGGGTTGACGGCCTCGAGGTGGGAGGGGTTCGCGGCGAGGTAGACCTTGGTCTTGCTGCCGTCCTCCGCGACGAACTCGCCCTCGGTGCCGAGGTGGTACTTCACGTCGCCGGAGCCCTGGACCGACTTGGGGTCCTGGCGGCCCTCGAACTCACGGAAGATCTGGCCGTAGGACTTGCCCGCGATGTTGGCCAGCACGTTGAGGCGGCCGCGGTGCGGCATGCCGATGCAGACCTCGTCCATGCGGTCGGCGGCGGCGCGGCACAGGATGCGGTCGAGCAGTGCGATGACGGACTCGCCGCCCTCGAGGCTGAACCGCTTCTGGCCCACGAACTTGGTCTGCAGGAAGGTCTCGAACGCCTCGGCGGCGTTGAGGCGGCGCAGGATGCGCAGCTGCTCGTCCGGGCCGGGCTTGGCGTAGCCGACCTCGATCTTCGACTGGAGCCAGCGGCGCTGCTCCGGGTCCTGGATGTGCATGTACTCGGTGCCGATGGTGCGGCAGTACGAGTCGCGCAGGATGCCGAGGATCTTGCGCAGCCGCAGCATCGGCGCACCGCCGAAGCCGCCGGTCGCGAAGTCGCGCTCGAGGTCCCACAGGGTCAGCCCGTGGCTGGTGACGTCGAGGTCGGGGTGACGGCGCTGGCGGTACTCCAGCGGGTCGGTGTCGGCCATGAGGTGGCCGCGCACGCGGTAGGCGTGGATGAGCTCCTGCACGCGCGCCGTCTTGTTGACGTCGTCGTCGTGGTGGGCCGAGATGTCCTGGACCCAGCGGACCGGCTCGTACGGCAGGCGCAGCGACTCGAAGATCTCGTCGTAGAAGCCGTTCTCGCCGAGCAGCAGCTGGTGCACGATCCGCAGGAAGTCACCGGACTGCGCGCCCTGGATGATGCGGTGGTCGTAGGTGCTCGTCAGCGTGAGGATCTTGCTGACGGCGTTGCGGTTGATCGTCTCCTGGCTCGCGCCCTGCCACTCGGCGGGGTACTCCAGCGCGCCCACGCCGATGATCGCGCCCTGGCCGGACATGAGCCGCGGCACCGAGTGGACGGTGCCGATGGTGCCGGGGTTGGTCAGCGAGATGGTCGTGCCCTGGAAGTCCTCGACCGTGAGCTTGCCGCCGCGGGCCTTGCGGACGACGTCCTCGTAGGCCGACCAGAAGTGGGCGAAGTCCATCGTCTCGGCGGCCTTGATGCTCGGCACGAGCAACTGGCGGGTGCCGTCGGGCTTGGCGAGGTCGATCGCGAGGCCGAGGTTGACGTGGCCCGGGACGACGAGGGCCGGCTTGCCGTTCTCCTCGGTGAACCCGTTGTTCATCTCGGGCATGTGGCCCAGCGCCTTGACCAGGGCGTAGCCGATGATGTGGGTGAACGACACCTTGCCGCCGCGCGAGCGGGCCAGGTGGTTGTTGATGACGACCCGGTTGTCGATGAGCAGCTTGGCCGGGACGGCGCGCACGCTCGTGGCCGTCGGGACGGTCAGCGAGGTCTCCATGTTGGTGACGACCCGGGCGCTGGCGCCGCGCAGCGGCTTGACCTCGTCCTGGTGGACGGTGCCGGTCTCCTTGGGGCGCTCGGGGTCGCGCGGCTTCGGGGTCTCCTTGACCGGGGCCTCGCCCTTGTCCTCGGTGCGGGCGGCCGGAGCCTTGTCGGCGCCCTTGTCGTCGGCCCCCTTGTCACCGGCCGCCTTGTCGGACGGCTGGGTGAGGCCGGCCGGGCGCAGACCGGTGCTGCCAGCGGCGGCCGGCTGGGAGGCCTGCGCGGCGGGGGCGGACTGCGTCGCCGGTGCGGCCTGGGGGGCAGCGGACGGCTGGGATGCAGGGGCGGCCTGCGCTGCCGGCGCCGGCCTGGCCGGAGCGGAGGCCGCGGGAGCAGAGGCCGCGGGAGCGGAGGCGGCGGCCGCGGGGGCCGACGTGCCGGCAGACCGCCCGTTGGCGGACCCGTTGGAGCCCGCGCCGTTCCCGCTGGTGCCCGAACCCGGCTCGTAGCCCTCGAAGAAGGACCACCACGCCTTGTCGACCTGGTTGCGGTCCTGCTTGTACTGCTCATACAGCTCGTCCACGAGCCACTCGTTCGGCCCGAAGGCCGCCAGGGGGTCGTTGGTCGGGGACTGGTCGGGCACGGCGGATACGCCTCTTTCACGGGTAGGCACGGACGCTCACATGGATACGTCCCAGCCTAGCCCTGCCGCCTGCTCACCGCTGCGGTGGGATGGACCCGTTTCGTGCGGCGTCGGACACGTTCGTCCGGGTATGCCGGGGGCCGGCTCCACCACGACATCGGGCCACCCGGCACCCGGTCCCGGGGCCTGGGACCGGGGCCGGGTGGCCCGACGTGCGGAGGGGGAGGAGTGCCGCTGGGGTCAGCTGATGTCGCTGCGCGCGGTCCGCCACGAGCCGAACCCTGCCAGCACCACGGCATACGCGGCGAGGACGAGCGCGGCCACCCACCACGACAGGGGCTTGACCGCGTTGCCGCCCGTCTGGGTGACTCCGCTGACGATCGCGTTGGTCGCCTGGGTCGGCAGGTACGGGACGATGTGCTCGCGCCCGACGCTCCACAGGCTGAGCAGCACGCCGGCGATCGGCTCGAGGATCCACGCCACGCCCACCGAGATGAGCAGGGCGGCCACCTGGTTGGGGATGAGGATCCCGGCGCCGAGGCCGATGAGGGCCCACAGCCCGAGGACGAGCAGGCTCAGGGCCAGCGACCGGATGACCTCGGTGCCCGGGAACGCGTCGGCCCCGCGGGCGTTGAGCACGATCGCGCCGGCGACGACCGACCCCACGAGCGAGAGCAGCCCGTAGAGGGCGCCGATGCCCAGGAGCGCGACGACCTTGGCGCCCATGACCCGACCACGCCGGGGCGTGCCGAGGAAGGTGCTCGTGATGGTCTTGTGCCGGTACTCCGAGCCGATCTGCATGACGCCGATGACCAGCGTGAGCAGGTAGCCGATGCTGAGGTAGCCGGTGTAGACGCTGTTGGCGACCTGCACCGCGTTGCCCGTGGGCGCACCCCCTCCGGGGCCGCCAGCGGTCGCGCCCTTGGTGGTCAGCAGGAAGCCGAACGCGACGGCCAGGCCCGCGCCGGCGACGAACATGGCGATGGCCATGCCCCACCACATGCGGGTCGTGAAGAACTTGCGGAACTCCGAGCGGATGGCGGCGCTCACTCGTTGCCTCCTTCCTGCCCGGCGACGGCGTCCCGCTCGGGAGCGGCCGCCGATCCGAGGTTGCGGTTCGTGCCCTCGGTCAGCTGGAAGAACAGCGCCTCGAGGTCGGTGTGGGCCTGGCGCAGCTCGTACAGCGGCAGGCCCGCGCGCAGGGCGACGTCGCCGATGAGCCGCATGTCGTCCGTGGCCGCCAGGAGCGCGCCGTCCTCGACGTGGGTCGTGACGTCGGCGACGCGCAGGGCGCCGGCGAGGGCGTCGTTGTCGGACGTGCGCACGACGACCTGGCTGTCGCCGTGCAGGTCGGCCATCGCGCCCTGCTTGACCAGGCGGCCGTTGCTGATGATCACGACGTCGTCGACCGTCTGCTCGACCTCCTGCAGCATGTGGCTGGAGATCAGGATCGTCTTGCCCTGCCCGGCGAGGTGCCGCAGGAAGCCGCGCAGCCAGCGGATGCCCTCCGGGTCGAGGCCGTTGGCGGGCTCGTCGAGGATGAGCACCCGCGGGTCGCCGAGCAGCGCGGCGGCCAGGCCGAGGCGCTGGCGCATGCCCATCGAGTAGCCACCGGCGCGCTTGCGGGCGGCGGCCGGTATGCCGACCAGCTCCAGCATCTCGTCGACGCGCGCGGTGCTGACACCGGCGGTGTCGGCCAGGACCCGCAGGTGGTCGCGGCCGGTGCGGCCGGGGTGGAAGTTCGTCGCCTCCAGGGCCGACCCGACGACGGACATCGGCGTCTCGATGTCCTGGTAGCGGTGCCCGTCGATGGTCGCGGAGCCGCCGGACGGGCGGATCAGTCCGAGCAGCATGCGCAGGGTCGTGGTCTTGCCCGCGCCGTTCGGTCCGAGGAAGCCGGTGATCCGCCCGGGCTCCACGGAGAAGGAGAGGTGGTCGACGGCGGTGAAGTCGCCGAACCGCTTGGTCAGGTCGCGCACGTCGATGCGTGCCCCGGTCGTCGTGCTCGTGGCGGTCGTCATGTGTCCCCCGGTCCAGATGCCATGCCGGCATCCTCCCAACTGACGCAGGGGGAGGGTCAAACGGGTTGTGGCCCGGCGTGGCGCGGCTCGTGGCACGGGGCGCGGCGCGACCCTCGGCGGCCGGCGACCCTAGGATGGCCGCACTATGACCGAGTGGTTGGGGGTCCTCGCCGGCGTCGGGCTGACCGTGGGCACCGCGATCTTCGTGGCCACCGAGTTCAGCCTCGTCGCCCTCGACCGGCCCGCGGTGCAGAAGGCCTCGGACGCGGGTGACGCCCGGGCGACCATGGTCCTGGGGTCGCTGCGACGGCTGTCGACGCAGCTCTCCGCGGCGCAGGTGGGGATCACGCTGACGACCCTGGTGCTCGGCTTCATCGCCACCCCGTCGATCGGCGTGCTCCTCGAGACGCCGCTGCAGGCGCTGGGACTGCGGGGCAGCACCCTCGACTCGGTGGCTGCCGTCCTGGCCCTGACCATCGCCACCCTGTTCTCCATGGTGTTCGGAGAGCTGCTGCCGCAGTTCCTCGGCATCTCGGCGCCGCTGCCCACCGCCAAGGTCGTCGCCGGTCCGGTGCGGGTCTTCGCCGTCGTGGCCCGGCCCCTCATCGCGGTGCTCAACGGCTCGGCGAACCTGTTCCTCCGCTCCCTCGGGGTGACCCCGCAGGAGGAGCTGTCCGGCGCGCGCACCCCGCAGGAGCTCGCCTCCCTCGTCCGCCACTCCGCCGAGGCTGGCACCCTCGACGCCGGCACCGCGCGCCTGGTCACCAAGTCGCTCGGCTTCGGCGAGCAGACCGCTGCCGACGTGATGAGCCCCCGCGCCCGCGCCACCTCGATCGAGCGCACCGCCACCGCCGAGGACGTCGTGCGACTGGCGCGGCGCACCGGTCACTCGCGCTTCCCCGTCACCGGCGAGGACTGGGACGACATCGACGGCGTGGTCCATGTGAAGAAGGCCATCGCCGTCCCGCACGACCGGCGGACCGACGTGCCCGTGTCGGCGCTCATGGTGCCGCCGCTGCTCGTCCCCGAGACGATCCGCCTGGACCCGCTGCTGCTCATGCTGCGCGGACAGGGGCTGCAGCTGGCCATCGTCGTCGACGAGTACGGCGGGACCGCGGGCATCGTGACCCTCGAGGACGTCGTGGAGGAGATCGTCGGCGAGGTGTCGGACGAGCACGACGTGTTCCGTACCACCGGCCGCGAGCTCACGGACGGCTCGTGGACGGTCCCCGGCCTGTGGCGCCCGGACGAGGTCCGCGAGCGGCTCGGCGCGGACGTGCCGGACGGGCCGGCATACGAGACCACGGGAGGCTTCGTCATGGCGGAGCTCGGACGCATCCCGGTCGTGGGCGACACCGTGTCCATCCCCGGCTGGCACATCTCGGTCGTGGCGATGGACGGGATGCGCGCCGACCGGCTGCGCTTCGTGCCCGTGGGCGGGGACGAGCAGACCGGGGACGGTGCGGCCGCCGACGGCGCGGCCGGCGACGGCGTGGCCGGTGGCCCGCACCGCGCCGCGGCGCGCGACACCGCGGAGGAGGGGCGATGAGCGCCTGGGCCGTGGTCGTCACGGTGCTCCTGCTGCTGCTCAACGCGTTCTTCGTGGGCGCCGAGTTCGCGGCGATGGCGGCGCGGCGCTCGCAGCTCGAGCCGCTCGCGGCCGCCGGCTCGAGGCGCGCCCAGACCTGCCTCGACGCGCTGGAGCAGATGGGCTCGCTGCTCGCCTGCGCCCAGCTGGGCATCACCGTGTGCTCGGTGCTGCTCGGTGCCATCTCCGAGGCGGCGCTGCACCACGCCCTGGAGCCGGTCGTGGAGCTCGTCGGCCTGCCCACCGGTGTCGCCGACGGCCTCGCCCTGGCCCTCGCCCTGCTCGTCGTCGTCTACCTGCACGTCGTCGTGGGGGAGATGATCCCCAAGAACCTCGCCATCGCCGGCCCCGAGCGCGCCGCGATCCTGCTCGTGCCCGTGCTCATGACGGTCACGCGGGTCCTGCGGCCGGTCATCACCGTCATGGAGCGGATCGCCAAGTCGCTGGTGCGGCTCTTCCGGGTCGAGCCGAAGGACGAGATCGCCTCCACGTTCACGGTCGAGGAGGTCGAGAGCATCCTTGCCGAGAGCCACCACGAGGGGCTGATCGAGGAGGGGCAGCAGTTCCTCGTCGGCGCGGCGCTGGAGTTCAGCGACAAGGACGCCGTCGACGTGGCGGTGCCGCTCTCCGAGCTCGTCACCCTGCCGCTGACCGCGACCCCTGACGACGTCGAGCGGCTCGTGGCCAAGCGCGGCTTCTCGCGGTACCCGCTCGTCAACCGGGCCGGTGCGCTCGCGGGCTACCTGCACCTCAAGGACGTCCTGTACGCCGACGAGTCCGAGCGCGACATCGCCGTGCCGGTCAAGCGCGTGCGCAAGCTCGCGACGGTGCAGGAGGCCGACGAGGTCGAGGAGGTGCTGCGCACGATGCAGCGCACCGGGGCGCACCTCGCCAGGGTCGTCGACCCGGAGGGCTCCGACGTGGGCGTCGTGTTCCTCGAGGACGTCATCGAGGAGCTCGTCGGCGAGGTCGCCGACGCCTCCCAGCGCTGACCGCACCCGTTGCTAGCAGGTCCGCATCGTGGCCGGCACCGTCACCTGACGGAGGACAACTCGGGACGAACCGGTCCCAACGGCGGAGAATCTCCGCGCTCTTCGGCCCGCCGGCCCCGTCGAGGGGCTAGCCTCCGACGCGCAGGGAGATCGTGAGGCTCTTCGATGAGAACTGTTTCTGTCCCCAGGTACGGCCTCGTGCTCGGCGTCATAGCGGCGCTGACCGTACCCACCCTCGGTGTCGCGGCGGCAATCGCCCGCCCCATCGACCCCTCCCCGACCCACGCCCGCCGCACCTGGACCCCGCCGCGCGGGCACCACACCACGACCACCTCGTCGTCGACGTCGAGCACGACCACGTCGACGACCTCCAGCTCCACGTCGTCGAGCACCACGTCGGCGACGTCCACGTCCTCGACGACGAGCAAGACCTCGACGACCTCGTCGACGACGTCGTCCACCACCACGCCGAGCGGCACGATGCCCACGCCGACGGGCGTCGTCTACGCCGACCACGTCGCCCAGTGGAACGTGCTGTGCACGGCGGACCACTACGCCAAGGACGACCCGATCGTCTTCCCGGGGTCGCCGGGCGCCTCGCACATGCACACCTTCTACGCGAACCGGTCGACGAACGCGTACACCACCCTCGCCAGCCTCTCCGCCAGCTCGCCGTCGAGCTGCGGCCGCGGGATGGGCACCAGCGACCTGTCGGCCTACTGGGTGCCCTCGCTCATGAAGAAGAACGCCGACGGCACGACCTCGGTGTACCAGGGCGAGCAGACCAACGTCGTCTACTACCGCCGTGCCGGTGGCGGTCGCGGGCCGGGGGTCCTGCCCTTCCCCAAAGGGCTGCGGATGATCGCCGGCAACGCCAAGGCCACCTCGGACCAGTCGCTGTCGGTCGTCCAGTGGGACTGCGGTGGCGGCGGCGTCGAGAGCCCGCACATGTACCAGTGCCCGGCCGACCCGTCGCACGAGATCCACGCGTCGCTGGTCTTCCCGAGCTGCTGGGACGGCGTGCACCTCGACAGCGCGGACCACAAGTCGCACATGGCGTATGCCGGCGCCAACGGCGCGTGCCCTGCGGACCACCCCGTGTCGCTGCCCGAGGTCACCTTCGAGGTCGACTTCCCGGGTGTCTACGGGGGGCCGGACTGGTCCCTGGCCAGCGGCGGCATCTACTCCCTGCACGGTGACTTCTTCGCCGACTGGGACAACCAGGTGCAGAACGCGCTCGTGTCCGCCTGCCTCAACAACCCGCACGAGTGCGGCGACATGAACCGCAGTGGCACGACGCTGTTCCGTCCGGACTACGACCCGGAGCCGATCACGATCGACATGACGAAGTACCCCACCACCTCGCCGTGGGACGGCCGCAACCTCCAGCAGCCCACGCCGACGACGTCCTCGACGACGATGACGATGTCGGGGATGGGGCACTGACGCCGGGGGACCGGCACCCACCCGCGCCGGGGCGGCGCTGCCGCCCCGGGCCACCGACGACGAAGGGCCGGCCGCTGGTGCGGCCGGCCCTTCGGCGGTGTGGTGCCCCCGGCAGGATTCGAACCTGCGCTCCCGCCTCCGGAGGGCGGTGCTCTATCCCCTGAGCTACGGGGGCGACACGTGCGCCCGCAACAGGGCGCCCGCAGAGGTTAGCAGCCTAGGGTGGCTCCCATGGAAACCGGGGGACTGGTGTGGGTCTGCGACGACACCGAGCAGATCCGCCGCCTCATCCGGCTCAACCTCGAGCTCGAGGGCTACGAGGTCGAGGAGCTCGGCGACGGCGCGGCGCTCCTCGGCCGGCTCCGCGAGGTGGAGCAGCTGCCGGACGTCATCACCCTCGACGCGCAGATGCTGCCGCGGGACGGCTGGTGGGCCATCGCGCGGATCCGCGAGGACACCCGGCTGGCCGCGATCCCGGTGATCATGGTGACGGCCTCGGTGCACCAGCACGACCGCGCCCAGGCCACGGGCTCCGGGCTCGACGCGTTCGTCGCCAAGCCGTTCGACCCCGACGACCTGATCGCGCTGGTCAGGGGCTTCGTGGCCGGCGGCAGGGACGCCCCGCCCGCGCCCTAGAATCGTGCGGGTGACCCCCGAAGAGCTCTCGACCGCCATCCGCACCGCCCTCGCCGACGCCGTTGCCGCCGGTGAGCTCCGCGTGGACGTGCCGGAGCAGGTGCGCGTGGAGCGACCGCGCAACCGCGACCACGGGGACTGGTCCACCAACGTCGCGATGCAGCTGGCCAAGGGTGCCGGTGTGCCGCCGCGCGAGCTCGCGACGCAGCTCGCCGCCCGTCTGGGTGCCGTCGACGGGGTCAAGGCCGTCGACGTCGCCGGCCCCGGCTTCCTCAACATCACGCTCGACGCCGCCTCCGCCGGCGAGCTCGCGCGCAGCATCGTCGAGGCGGGTGTCGCCTACGGCCGCAACGAGTCCGAGGTCGGCCACGTCATCAACCTGGAGTACATCTCGGCCAACCCGACCGGCCCGCTGCACCTCGGCCACACCCGGTGGGCCGCGCTCGGCGACGCCATGGCCCGCCTGCTCAAGACGTCCGGTGCGACGCTGACGACCGAGTACTACCTCAACGACGCGGGCGCGCAGATGGACAAGTTCGCGCGCAGTGTCGTCGCCCGCGCCAAGGGCGAGCCGACGCCCGAGGGCGGGTACCCCGGCGAGTACATCGACACCCTCGCCGCGGCCGTGCTCGAGCAGCGCCCGGACCTGCCCGAGCTGCCCGAGGACGAGGCCATGGCCGTCGCCCGCGAGCTCGCGTACCCGCTGCAGCTGGCGGACATCCGCGAGACCCTCGAGGCGTTCGGCGTGCACTTCGACGTCTGGTTCTCGGAGAAGACGCTGCACGACGAAGGCGCGGTCGAGCAGGCGGTCGCCCGGCTGCGCGAGCAGGGCCACGTCTTCGACCAGGACGACGCGATCTGGCTGCGGACCACCGACTTCGGCGACGACAAGGACCGGGTGCTGATCCGGGCCAACGGCGAGCCGACGTACTTCGCCGCCGACGCCGCGTACTACCTGTCCAAGAAGGACCGCGGGTTCGACGAGAAGATCTACCTGCTCGGCGCCGACCACCACGGCTACATCAACCGGCTCAAGGCGATCGCGGCCTGCGCGGGCGACGACCCGGAGCACAACATCGAGGTCAAGATCGGCCAGCTGGTCAACCTGGGCGGCGCCCGCCTCTCCAAGCGCGCCGGCAACATCATCGAGCTGCGCGACCTCATCGACTGGATCGGCACGGACGCGATCCGCTACTCGCTGGCGCGGTACCCCTCCGACAGCCCGCTGTCGCTCGACGGCGAGGAGCTGCGCAAGCAGACCAACGACAACCCCGTCTTCTACGTGCAGTACGCCCACGCCCGGACCTCGAACGTGGCGCGGCTCGCGAACGAGGACGGCGTCCGGCGTGAGGACGGGTTCGACCCGAGCCTGCTGTCGGACCCGACCGAGGCAGCGCTGCTCGCGATCCTCGGCGACTTCCCGCGGGTCGTCGCCCAGGCCGCCCACCTGCGCGAGCCGCACCGGGTCGCGCGCTACCTCGAGGACCTCGCCGGCCGCTTCCACAAGTGGTACGACACCTGCCGCGTCCGGCCGATGAACGCCGACGAGGAGATCACGGACGTGCACCGCACGCGCCTGTGGCTCAACGACGCCACCCGGCAGGTCTTGGCCAACGGACTGGACCTGCTGGGGGTCTCCGCACCCGACAGGATGTAGCCCATGCGTGCACACGAGGCAGGGGCACTCCACGCCGAGGGCTACGGCGGGCCGCCCCACTGGCTGCCCTGGCCGACCGACGTCATGGAGCTGCTGCCGCAGCTCTGGCCGCAGACCATCGGCCGTGACGAGCAGGGCCGGCTGACCGTCGGGGGCCTCGACGTCGTGAGCATCGCGCGGGAGTTCGGCACCGCGGCGTACGTCGTCGACGAGGAGGACTTCCGCGCCCGGGCGCGGGCCTTCCGCGACGAGTTCGCGGCGCCGTTCGACGACCTCGGCGGGGTCGACGTCTACTACGCGGGCAAGGCGTTCCTGTGCACGGAGGTCGCCCGCTGGGTGGCGCAGGAGGGGCTGTCGCTCGACGTCTGCAGCGGTGGTGAGCTCGCGGTGGCGCAGCGGGCCGGGTTCCCGGCCGAGCGGATCGGCATGCACGGCAACAACAAGAGCCTCGCCGAGATCCGCCAGGCGCTCGAGTACGGCGTCGGCCGCATCGTCGTCGACTCCTTCGAGGAGATCGACCGGGTCGCCGAGGTGGCGACGGACCTCGGCGTGCGCGCCCCCGTCATGGTGCGCGTGACCGTCGGCGTCGAGGCGCACACGCACGAGTTCATCGCGACCGCCCACGAGGACCAGAAGTTCGGGTTCTCGCTCGCGGGCGGCCAGGCGGCGGAGGCCGTCGCGCGCATCCTCGCCCGGCCCGACGTCCTGGACCTGCGGGGGCTGCACTCCCACATCGGCAGCCAGATCTTCGACACCTCCGGGTTCGAGGTGTCCGCCCGGCGCCTCGTCGGGCTGCACGCCGAGGTCGCGCACGTCCACGGGGTGCACCTGCCCGAGATGGACCTCGGCGGCGGCTACGGCATCGCGTACACCTCCGAGCACACCCCGATGTCCCCGGCGGCCCTCGGCGAGCAGATGGCCGACCTCGTGCGCCGGGAGCTCAAGTCCGTCGGCGACGGCGGCCCCGACACCCCCGCTCCGCGGATCTCGATCGAGCCCGGGCGCGCGATCGTCGGGCCCAGCACGTTCACCCTCTACGAGGTCGGCACGGTCAAGGACGTCGACCTCGGTGGGGGAGCGAAGCGCACCTACGTCAGCGTCGACGGCGGGATGAGCGACAACATCCGCACGGCCCTCTACGACGCCGACTACTCGTGCACCCTGGCGAGCCGCCGCTCGGACGCCGCGCCCCGGCTGGCGCGAGTCGTCGGCAGGCACTGCGAGTCCGGCGACATCGTCGTGATGGACGAGTACCTGCCCGACGACATCGCGCCGGGTGACCTCGTCGCGGTGCCCGGCACCGGGGCGTACTGCCGCAGCATGGCGAGCCAGTACAACCACACCCCGCGCCCGCCGGTCCTCGCCGTCCGGGACGGGGTGGCCCGGGTGCTGGTGCGCCGCGAGACGGTCGAGGACCTGCTCGCGCTCGACGTCGGCTGACGCCGGGGCGGACCGGCCCACGCGGCCGGTAGGGTCCGGGACAGGGCTCACCGGCGTCCGGATCGCGGACCGGTGCGGTCCACAGGATGGACACCGCGGGAGGATGAGCCGGTGCTGAACGAGGAGCGGTCGGTGAGCGAGGCGGGACGCGACGGGCAGGAGCCACAGCAGTCGCAGACGCCGCTGCGTGTCGCCCTGCTGGGCTGCGGTGTCGTCGGGTCGTCCGTCGCGCGCATGCTCACCGAGCACGCCGACGACCTCGCGGCCCGGGTGGGCCGCCCCCTCGAGCTGGTCGGCATCGCCGTGCGCCGTCCCGGCCGGGAGCGCCCCGACGTGCCCGTCGACCCGAGCCTGTTCACGGCGGACGCCGAGGGGCTCGTCACCCGCGCCGACATCGTCGTCGAGGTCATCGGTGGCATCGAGCCGGCGCGGTCGCTGATCGAGTCGGCCATGAAGCACGGCGCCTCTGTCGTCTCCGCCAACAAGGCGCTGCTGGCCGAGGCCGGCCCGGCGCTCTACGCCGCGGCCGCCGAGCACGGTGTCGACCTCTACTACGAGGCCGCCGTCGCCGGCGCCATCCCGATCCTGCGCCCCATCCGCGAGTCGCTCGCGGGTGACGACGTGCGCCGCGTCCTCGGCATCGTCAACGGCACCACCAACTACGTCCTCGACAAGATGGACACGACCGGCCAGGGCTTCGCCGAGGCCGTCGAGCAGGCCCAGGCGCTCGGCTACGCCGAGGCCGACCCGACCGCCGACGTCGAGGGCTTCGACGCCGCGGCCAAGGCCGCCATCCTCGCGTCCCTGGCGTTCCACACCCGCGTGTCGAGCGACCAGGTGCACCGTGAGGGGATCACCGAGGTCTCAGCCGCCGACGTCCAGGCGGCTCGCGAGATGGACTGCGTCGTCAAGCTGCTCGCGATCTGCGAGCGCACCGAGACGGTCGACGACGAGGGTCGCTCGACCCCCGGTGTCAGCGTCCGGGTGCACCCGGCGATGATCCCGCGCAGCCACCCGCTCGGCGGGGTGCGCGACGCCTTCAACGCCGTCTTCGTCGAGGCCGACGCGGCCGGCCAGCTCATGTTCTACGGCAAGGGCGCGGGCGGCGACCCGACCGCCAGCGCCGTCCTCGGCGACGTCGTCGCGGTGGCCCGCCACCGCGTGGGCGGCGGCCGGGGACCGGGCGAGTCGGCATACGCGGACCTGCCCGTGCTGCCCATGGGACGCGCCCTCACGAGGTACCACATCAGCCTCGACGTGGCCGACCGGCCGGGTGTCCTGGCGCAGGTGGCGACCGCCTTCGCCGCGCACGACGTGTCGATCGAGACGGTCCGCCAGCGGATCGTCGAGCACCAGGGCGACGACGGTGCGCCGAGCACCCGGGCGCAGCTCGTCGTCGTCACCCACACCGCCCCCGATGCCGCGCTGGCGGCGACCGTGGAGGCGCTGTCCGAGCTCGAGACGGTGCGCGAGGTCACCTCGGTCATGCGGGTGGAGGGAGCCTGATGGCACACCTGTGGCGCGGGGTCCTGCGCGAGTATGCCGACCGGCTCCCCATGCTCGAGGGCGCGCCGGTGGTCACCCTCCAGGAGGGCGGCACCCCGCTCATCCCGGCCGAGCGCCTCAGCGAGCGCGTGGGGGCCGAGGTCTTCGTCAAGTACGAGGGGCTCAACCCCACGGGCTCGTTCAAGGACCGCGGCATGACCGCGGCGATCTCGATGGCCGCCAAGCACGGCGCCAAGGCCGTCATCTGCGCCTCGACCGGCAACACGAGCGCCAGCGCCGCGGCCTACGCCGTCAAGGCCGGCATGGCGTGCGCGGTCCTCGTGCCCGACGGCAAGATCGCCATGGGCAAGCTGAGCCAGGCCATCGCGCACGGCGCCACGCTGCTGCAGGTCGAGGGCAACTTCGACGACTGCCTCACGGTGTCGCGCAAGCTCGCGGAGTCCTACCCCGTCGAGCTCGTCAACTCGGTCAACCCGGCGCGCATCGAGGGGCAGAAGACCGCGTCCTTCGAGGTGGTCGACGCCCTCGGCGACGCGCCCGACATCCACTGCCTGCCCGTCGGCAACGCCGGCAACATCACCGCGTACTGGAAGGGCTACCGCGAGTACCACCAGGGCTCGCCGACCCCCGGACCGGCGACGCACCTGCCGCAGATGTGGGGCTTCCAGGCGGCCGGTGCCGCGCCCATCGTCCTCGGTCACCCCGTCGACGAGCCCGACACCATCGCCACCGCGATCCGCATCGGCAACCCCGCCTCCTGGCGGCAGGCCGAGGCCGCGCGTGACGAGTCAGGCGGCCGGATCGAGTCGGTCACCGACGAGCAGATCCTCGCCGCCCACCGCATCCTCTCGGCGGAGGAGGGCATCTTCGTCGAGCCGGCGTCGGCCGCCTCGGTCGCGGGGCTGCTGCAGGTGCACGCGGCGGGGCAGGTCCCGTCCGGCGCGCGCATCGTGTGCACGGTGACCGGGCACGGGCTCAAGGACCCGCAGTGGGCCCTGCGCCAGGCGGACGGCTCGGAGGTGCAGCCGACCCGCATCCCCGTCGACGCCTACTCGGCCGCGGTCGCCCTCGGCTTCGAGGGCTGATGGCAGACCGCCTGACCCCGGGGGCCTCGGTCGAGGTGCGGGTCCCGGCGAGCAGCGCCAACCTCGGCCCGGGCTTCGACTCCGTCGGCCTGGCGCTGGGCATCTGGGACTCGTGCACGGCGACCGTCACAGAGGAGCCCGGCGTCGTGGTCGACGTCGAGGGCCAGGGTGCCGGCGAGGTCCCGCGCGACGCCTCGCACCTCGTGGTCCGCACCATGCTGCGGGCGTGGAGCGAGCTCGGGGTCGCCGCGCCGGACGGGCTGCACCTGCGCTGCCGCAACTCCGTCCCGCACGGCCGCGGCCTGGGGTCCTCCGCGACCGCGATCGTCACCGGAATCGTTGCCGCACAAGCGATCCACGACGTATGCCGTGGTGCCGGCCCCGACCCGGACCTCGCCTTCACCAACGACCTCGCCGCCCGGCTCGAGGGCCATCCCGACAACTCCTCGGCCTCGGTGTTCGGAGGCCTGACGCTGTCGTGGTCCGAGGGGGAGGGGCACACGGGCACCGTGCGGCTGAGCCCGCACCCCGACCTCGACGTGCTCGTCCTGGTCCCCGGCGTGCAGCTCTCCACGGCCACGGCCAGGTCGGTCCTGCCGACGCACGTCCGGCACGCCGACGCGGCCCGGAACTCGGCCCGCGCGGCCCTGCTGGTGCACGCCCTCACCTCCGACCCCGGACTGCTGCTGCCGGCCACCCGGGAGTGGCTGCACCAAGAGGCGCGCCGCGAGTCCTTCGCCGCGTCGATGCAGCTCGTGGACCTGCTGCGCGCCAACGGCCACGCCGCGGTCATCTCCGGGGCCGGGCCCTCGGTGCTCGTCCTGGGCCGGTCGGCGGACCTCGACGAGGCCGCGGGTCAGGCGCCCGAGGACTGGCTGGTCAGCCGCCCTGGAGTCCCTTCCGTGGGGGCGCAGGTGGTGGGCCGGACACGCGGTGGGCCGATTTCCCAGACACGGGACTGACGGCCCCGGCAACGGTGTTACATTGAGTGCGCACCTCCCCGAGATGCCCCCTTTGCGAAGCATCCCCCGGTGAGCTGCACCCACCACATGTCGGCCGCCCCGATGCTGCCGTGGCCCTGTCGTGCCGCATGTGACCCACTGGTCAGTCTCTGACCCAAGCACCGGACCGAATCTGACTGGTCCGCATACGAGGGGGAAGGATCCTTCGTGACAGACACCACCACTCTCGACACTGCGAGCACGCAGGACGAGAAGCCGCGACGTTCCGGCGCGCTCAGCACCATGAAGGTGGCCGAGCTCCAGGGGCTCGCGGCGAGCATGGGCATCACCGGCACCGCGAAGATGCGCAAGAACGACCTCGTGACGGCGATCAAGGACCGCCAGTCCGGGGGCGGCGCCGCGGCCCGTCAGGAGACCCGGCCCGAGCCGGCCAGCACGCCGGCCGCCGACCGTGCACCGCGCCGTGCCGGCCGCGGCGAGGGTGCTCCCGGCACCGAGGGCGCCGCCCACGCCGAGGGCGCCGCGCGCACCGAGGCTGCCGTCCGCCCCGACCGCGGTGGCGAGACCCGCGACGAGCGGCCCGCCCGCGACGAGGCAGTTCGCGCCGACCGCCGCGCCGAGCGTGGCGACCGCGGCGAGGAGACCCGCGCGGGCCGCACCGCCCGCGACGAGTCCGCCCGTGGTGACCGCCGCGAGGAGCGTCGCGGCGACCAGGGCCCGGCGCGCGGGGACCAGCGTGGCGACCGCCAGGGGAACCGCGAGGGCACCGAGAACCGTGACGGCCGCCAGGGCGACAGCCGCCAGGGTGACACCCGGCGCGACCACGACCGCGACGCGGACGCGCGCGACAGCCGCCAGGGTGACAACCGTCGGGACCACGACCGCGACGCGGACGCCCGTGGCAACCGCCAGGCCGACAACCGCCAGGCCGACAACCGCCAGTCCGACAACCGCCAGTCCGACAACCGCCAGGGCGACAACCGTCGGGACCACGACCGCGACGCGGACGGCCGCGACGGCGACAACCGGCAGCAGGGCCGTGGCCAGAACGCGGGCCAGGGCGGCTTCGACGACGACGGCGAGGGCCGTGGGCGTCGCCGCAACCGCAACCGGAACCGCAACCGGGACAAGCGTCGCGGTGGCCGCGGGGACTTCGGTGACTACGAGGGCGAGCCGCAGGTGACCGAGGACGACGTCCTCGTGCCCGTGGCCGGCATCCTCGACGTGCTCGACAACTACGCCTTCGTGCGCACCTCCGGCTACCTGCCCGGCGCGAACGACGTCTACGTGCCGCTCGGCATGGTCAAGAAGAACGGCATGCGCAAGGGCGACGCCGTCACCGGCGCGGTGAAGGCGCAGCACGACGACCAGCAGGGCCAGCGCCAGAAGTTCAACGCGCTCGTGCGACTCGACACGGTCAACGGCATGAGCCCCGACGACGCCCGCAAGCGGGTCGAGTTCGGCAAGCTGACGCCGCTGTACCCGCAGCAGCGCCTGCGCCTCGAGACCGAGCCGCACATCCTGACCACGCGGGTCATCGACCTCGTCGCCCCGATCGGCAAGGGCCAGCGCGGCCTCATCGTCGCCCCGGCCAAGGCCGGCAAGACGATGGTCATGCAGGCGATCGCCAACGCCATCACGACGAACAACCCCGAGTGCCACCTCATGGTCGTCCTCGTCGACGAGCGTCCCGAGGAGGTCACGGACATGCAGCGCGCGGTGAAGGGCGAGGTCATCTCCTCGACCTTCGACCGCCCGGCCGAGGACCACACGACGGTCGCCGAGCTGGCGATCGAGCGGGCCAAGCGCCTCGTCGAGATGGGCCACGACGTGGTCGTGCTCCTCGACTCGATCACCAAGCTGGGTCGCGCCTACAACCTCGCAGCCCCGGCGAGCGGGCGCATCCTCTCCGGTGGTGTCGACTCGGCGGCGCTCTACCCGCCGAAGAAGTTCTTCGGCGCCGCGCGCAACATCGAGAACGGTGGCTCGCTCACCATCCTCGCCACCGCCCTGGTCGAGACCGGGTCGCGGATGGACGAGGTGATCTTCGAGGAGTTCAAGGGCACCGGGAACATGGAGCTCAAGCTCGACCGCGGCCTGGCCAACCGCCGCATCTTCCCGGCGGTCGACGTGAACAACTCCGGCACCCGCAAGGAGGAGATCCTGCTCTCCTCCGAGGAGCTGAAGATCATGTGGAAGCTGCGCCGGGTGCTCGCCGCGCTCGACCAGCAGCAGGGCATCGAGCTGCTCATCGACCGGATCAAGAAGACCAAGAGCAACATCGAGTTCCTCATGCAGGTCCAGCAGACGTCCTCGATCAGGATCGACGACGACAAGGACGACTGAGGCGCCACGGCGGGCCGACGCGAGTCGGCCGCGCGCAATCCGCCCGAGGGCCCGGTACCGAACAGGTGCCGGGCCCTCGGGCGAACGGTGGGGGCCCGGTGGCCGGACGGACAGAGCAGGCCATCCGTTCGCCGCGCATGCGTCCACCCTGCATGTCCCGACCGACGCGGTGACGTGCGGCACCGTACATTTGAGCCCGTACATGCGCGGGTAGCCAGAGAGGACCGACGTTGACCACGCCACAGGGGACCCGGGTGCTCGTCGCTGACGACGACCCGGACATCCGAGACCTCGTCGACTTCAAGCTGAGCCAGGCCGGTTACGCCGTGCAGGCCGTCCCCGACGGCCTCGCCGCGTGGGAGGCCTACCAGCAGGAGGCCCCGGCCCTGGTCATCCTCGACGTCATGATGCCCGGCCTGTCCGGCATCGACGTCCTGCGCAAGATCCGCGACAGCGAGACTCCCAGCACCCCCGTCCTGCTGCTCTCGGCGAAGTCGCGTGACACCGACGTCGACACCGGGTTCGCGGTCGGGGCGGACGACTACGTCATCAAGCCGTTCAGCCCTCGCGAGCTCCTGCACCGCGTGAACGGGATCCTCGCCCGGGCCCGATGAGCTGGCACACGCTGGTCGTCGCGACGCTCGTCGTCCTCGTGGGCGTCGTGGCACTGGCGGTGGTCGTGGTCCTCACCAAGGTGCTGCGCACCAGGCGTGAGCAGGCGGCCCGGGCCGCCCTCGCCCCGTACCGCCTCCACCTCGTGGCGCTGGCCGCGGGGGAGGACGAAGACGGCAGCCACCTGCAGGCCCTCATGGAGGCGCCGGCCGCCGTCCACGGCGTCGTCGACGACGCGGTCGTCGAGTTCCTGCAGAAGGTGCGCGGCGCGCCGACCGACGAGCTGTCCATGGTCCTGCTGACCCACGGTGCCCTCGAGCGGGCGCCGCACCACCTGCGCAGCCGCAGCGAGCGCGAGCGGGCTCGGGCCGCCCAGATGCTCGGCCTGTGCCGCGTCGGCAGCGCCCTGCCGCTGCTCATCACCGCGCTGCAGGACTCCTCGCTCGAGGTCCGGGTGGCCGCCGCCCAGGCACTCGGCCAGCTCGGCGAGCCGACCGCGGCCGCGCCGCTGCTGGCGGCGGTGGGCGCCGAGCACGGCATACCGGCCGGCATCGGTGCCGACTCGGTGAGCAGCCTCGGCGTCGGCGTCGCGCCGGCCCTCGTGGACGCCCTCGGGTCGAACAGCCCGACGACCCGCACGGTCGCGGCATACGTCAGCGGCGTGGGCAGCTTCCGCCGCAGCGTCCCGGCCCTGCGCGAGCTCGTCCGGTCCGACCCCGACCTCACCGTGCGCGAGACCAGCGCGACGGCGCTGGGCAACATCGGCGCGGCCGACGACGTCGAGGTGCTCGCCGAGCACACCGGCGCGGCGCACCCGCTGCCGCTGCGGCGCATCTGCGCCGAGGCGCTCGGTGCCCTGGGAGACCCCGCCGCGGTCCCGCACCTGAGCGCCCTGCTCTCCGACCCGGACCCGCGCCTGGCCGAGATCGCCGCCAGCAGCCTCCTGGAGCTCGGGCCGCGCGGCCGGGCGGCCGTCGCCCCCGTCGAGGAGGAGGAGGCGCACACCGCGCAGCAGGGTCTCTGGGACTCCCGGCGCGGCCTGCCGGTCGCCTCCGCCGTCACGGTCGCCGCGCTGCGCGACGGCGTGCCCGAGGTCCTCGGGGAGGGCTCGACGGACGGGCCCGGGAGCGCCCGGTGACCGGTTTCCTGGAGTCGCTGCGCGCGGGTGTCGTGTGGCTGCTGGAGGTCACCACGATCCCGGTGCTCGTGTACTTCGTCCTCATCAACTCCTCCTACCTCGTCACGATCGTCCTGGCCGCGCTGGAGATCCGCGCCCAGCGACGCCGCGACGAGGCCGGCGTCCAGACGATGGGCCGGTCCCTCACGCCCGGGGTCTCCGTCCTCGTGCCGGCGCACAACGAGGAGGCCGGGATCGTCACGTCGGTCAAGGCGCTGCTGTCGCTGCGGCACCCGCGGCACGAGGTCGTCGTCGTCGACGACGGCAGCACCGACCAGACGCTGGCCCGGCTCGTCGAGGCGTTCGACCTCGTGCAGATCCCGCGCGTGCTGCCCCAGGACGTGCACGTCGAGGCGGCCCTGCGCGGCGTCTACGTGCCGCGCGACGGGCGCACGAGGCTGCTCGTCGTCACCAAGGAGAACTCCGGCAAGACCGAGGCCGTCAACACCGGCATCAACGCGGCCACCGAGCCGCTCGTCGCCGTCATCGACGCCGACTCGGTGCTCGAGCCCGACGCCCTGCTCCGCGTCGCCCAGCCGTTCTCCGACGACCCCACGCGGATGGTCGCGACCGGCGGGACCATCCGCGCCGTCAACGGCTGCCGCGTCGTGTCCGGTCGCGTGGTCAAGGTGGCCCTGCCGCGCACGTGGCTGCCGCGGATCCAGGTCGTCGAGTACTTCCGGGCGTTCCTGCTCGGCCGCACGGGCTGGTCGCGGCTCGGTGGCCTCATCCTCATCAGCGGCGCGTTCGGCCTGTTCCGGCGCGACATCCTCGTCGAGGTCGGCGGCCTCGACCACACCAGCATCGGCGAGGACTTCGAGCTCGTCATGCGGATCCACCGGCACCTGCGCGACGAGGACCGTGACTACCGTGTGCAGTTCGTGCCCGAGCCGGTGTCGTGGACCGAGGCGCCCTCGACCTTCCGGGTCATGCGCAACCAGCGTCGCCGCTGGCACCGCGGCCTCTGGGAGACCCTCTGGGCCTACCGCGGGATGCTCCTGCGCAAGCGCTACGGCCGCGTCGGCTGGGTCGCCCTGCCGTACTACTGGCTGTTCGAGCTGCTCGCCCCGCTGCTCGAGGCGTACGGCATCGTCATCCTGCCGCTCGCGCTGTGGCTGCACGTCGTGGACGTGCCCTTCGCCCTCCTCTTCCTCCTGCTCGCCTACGGGTATGCCGTCTTCGTCACGCTGGCCGCGCTGGCCGTGGAGGAGTGGGCCTTCCACCGGCACCAGCGCTGGGGCGACCTGGGCCTGATCCTGCTCTCCTCGGTGCTCGAGAACGTCGGGTACCGCCAGCTCACCGTGTGGTGGCGGCTCGAGGGCTGGTGGGCCAGCCTGCGCGGACGCAAGCAGGTGTGGGGTGTCATGACGCGCACGGGGTTCGAGGGCGGCGACACCCCGTGACGGGCGGTCCGGGCCGGCGCCGGGCAGGGGCGGGCCTGGCCAGCCGGTCGGTCGGCGTGCAGGTCCGCCTCCTCGCGGGGAGCCTGCTCGTGGTCCTGCCGGTGCTCTTCGGACTGGTCTTCGCCCAGCTGGTGCACCAGAACCAGGCCGCCTCGGTCCTCACGCTCTCGCTCGGCCCGGCCTTCGAGTTCAACAACACCGCGCTGCTCGACATGACCGAGGCGGAGGCGGGGTGGAGCCAGGAGGTCAACGGCGCCGTGCCGGTGATCCGCTACCGGCTCAAGGAGGGCATCGTCACCGCGGACCTCGACCACGTGGCCGGTGCCATCGCCTCGGACTCCCTCGACGACTCCCGCCGCGGCCGCTACGCACCCCTGCTCGCGACGCAGCGGGCGGCGGTCCAGGCATGGTTCGCGGCGGCGGAACGGGCCGAGACCAGCCTCGACCAGCCCCTGTCGGTGACGAGCACGACGCAGGCCGACGCCATCCGTGCCTTCCGCGAGGTGAGGGACAGCAACCGGGCGCTGGCCACCGAGCTCAAGACCGAGCGCGACCACGCCCGCCGGGACGTCCGGTCGTCCTCCGGCACGGCCACCGTCCTGCTCGCCGTGGCCGTGGTGCTCACGACCGTGCTGCTGGCGCTGTGGGGGATGCTCCTGCGTCGCTCGGTGTCGCGTCCCCTCGAGCGCCTGCGCGCGGTCGTCGCGCGCCATCGCGACGGCGACCGCGACGCCGCGGCCGACGACACCACCGGCGCCGCCGAGGTGCGCGGCCTGGCGGCCGACTTCAACGGCCTCACCCGTGCCAACCTCGTCCTGCAGGAGCAGCAGGCCTCCGTCCTGCTGCTGCACCAGCTGGCCCTCGACGTCGCGCGCGAGGTGCACGGTGCCCCCGACATCGACTCGGCCGTGTATGCCGTGTGCGCCATGCTCGGGGAGGGCCTCGCGGCCGACCGCGTCCTGCTCTACACGCACGACGAGGCGGGCCAGATCGACCAGCGCACCCAGTGGCGGCGGTACGACCTGCCCGACCTGCCGCCCCTCCCTCCGTCGCTGGGGCAGGAGGTCGCCCTCGTCAACGAGGAGCTGCGCAGGGCCGGCACGTTCTTCGCCGTGCCGGACTTCCTCGAGCCCGTCGTGCAGGAGCAGGAGAGGGCCCGGCGGTTCTACCGGGCCACGGGTGCCCGCAGCCTGCTCATGGTTCCCCTCGGGGTGGCCCAGCAGGGCCTCGGCATCCTGTCCGTGATGATGGTCGACGGCCCGCGCCGGTGGCGCCGGCACGAGATCCAGGCGGCCCAGCAGTGCGCCGGGTACGTCGCGCAGTCCATCGTCTCGCTGCGGATGCGGGAGCTGCAGGACGACCAGGTGACCCGCCTGACCGAGCTCGACAACCAGAAGACGGACTTCCTCGCGACCGTGTCGCACGAGCTGCGGACCCCGCTCACCTCGATCGCCGGCTACCTCGAGATGCTCGAGGACGGCGACTACGGCGACCTCACCCGCCCCCAGCTCGACGCCCTCGGGACGATCCGGCGCAACGCAGTCCGGCTCCGGGGGATGATCGAGGACCTCCTGGTCCTCAACCGGATCGAGGCCTCGGGCGTCCAGCCGAGCCTGCAGGACGTGCCGGTCGCCCGCCTGCTCGGAGGCGTGGTCGAGGTGCTGCGCCCCAGCGCCGCAACGGCCGGTGTCGACCTGCGCCTCGCGCCCGTCGACCCGGGCCTGGTGGTGCGCGTGGACCAGCAGCACATGGAGCGGACCTTCATCAACCTGGGCTCCAACGCCGTGAAGTTCACGCCGTCCGGTGGGCGGGTCGACCTGTCGGCCGGCGCGGACGGCGACCGCGTCGTCGTGACGGTCTCGGACACGGGCATCGGCATCCCGGCCTCGGAGCAGGCCAACCTGTTCCAGCGGTTCTTCCGGGCCAGCAACGCCACGCACCAGGCCATCCCCGGCACGGGCCTCGGGCTGGCCATCGCGCGGTCGATCGTCGCCGGGCACGGCGGGGACCTCGAGCTCGAGTCGGTCGAGGGCCTGGGCACGACGATCCGGGTGCGGCTGCCGCTCGTCGGCCGGGTCCCGGCGGGGAATGCCGCCCCCCTCGACGCCGTTTAGGAGAAGGTGCGCCACGTCTGGCACACTTGACCGCTGACCGGTTCACCGCAGCACGGGCAGATCCCGCGGACCCGGCCACACCGACTCGAGGAGCACGCTTTGAAGAAGGACATCCACCCGGAGTACGTCGCCACCACGGTGACCTGTACCTGTGGCAACACGTTCGAGACCCGCAGCACGGCTGCGAACGGCGCCATCCACGCCGAGGTCTGCTCGAACTGCCACCCGTTCTACACCGGCAAGCAGAAGATCCTCGACACCGGTGGCCGCGTGGCCCGCTTCGAGGCCCGCTACGGCAAGAAGGCCGCCAAGTAGCTTCCGCGATGCGCCGGTCCCGACCTCCACGGTCGGGGCCGGCGCATTTCGTTTCCCACCCGCCGCCGCGCAGCCACCGCGTGGCGACCACCGAGACCGGAGTACACCGATGCTGGAGTCCGCCGCAGCCCTCGTCGAGGAGCACGCCGCCCTGGAGGCGCAGCTGGCCGACCCCGCCGTGCTCGCCGACCTCGACCTGGTCCGCAGGGTGAACAAGCGGTATGCCGCGCTCGGCCCGACCGTCGCGGCATACCACGCGTGGCACGCCGCCCAGGACGACCTGGCGGCCGCGCGCGAGCTGGCCACCGAGGACGCGTCGTTCGCCGAGGAGGTGCCGGCGCTGCAGGAGCAGCTGGTGGCGGCGGAGGACCGGCTGCGCCGGCTGCTCGTCCCGCGCGACCCCGACGACGACCGCGACGTCATCCTCGAGGTCAAGGCGGGGGAGGGCGGCGAGGAGTCCGCGCTGTTCGCGGGCGACCTGCTGCGGATGTACCTGCGCTACGCCGAGCGCCGCGGCTGGAGGACCGAGGTCATCGACGCGACCGAGTCCGACCTCGGCGGGTACAAGGACGTCCAGGTGGCCGTGAAGGCCAAGGGCACGCCCGAGCCCGGCGACGCCCCCTGGGCGCGGCTCAAGTACGAGGGCGGGGTGCACCGCGTCCAGCGGGTGCCCGTCACCGAGAGCCAGGGCCGGATCCACACCTCGGCGGCCGGCGTCTGGGTCATGCCCGAGGCCGAGGAGGTCGAGGTTGCCCTCGACCCGAACGACCTGAAGATCGACGTCTACCGCTCGTCCGGCCCCGGCGGCCAGTCGGTCAACACGACCGACTCCGCGGTCCGCATCACGCACCTGCCGACGGGCCTCGTCGTGTCGTGCCAGAACGAGAAGAGCCAGCTCCAGAACAAGGAGTCGGCGATGCGGGTGCTGCGTGCCCGGCTGCACCAGATGGCGATGGACGAGGCCGCGGCCGCCTCCGCCGAGGCCCGCAAGAGCCAGGTGCGCACGGTCGACCGCAGCGAGCGGATCCGCACCTACAACTTCCCCGAGAACCGCATCTCCGACCACCGGACCGGGTTCAAGGCGTACAACCTCGACACCGTCCTTGACGGCGAGCTCGACCCGGTCGTGCAGTCGGCCGTCGACGCCGACGAGGCCGCCCGCCTCGCCGCCGTCGCGGATCGGTGAGCACCCTCCGGGCGGAGGTCGTCGCCGCCACCCGCGCCCTCGCCGACGCCGGGGTGCCCTCTCCCGAGGCCGACGCGCTCGCACTGGCGGCGCACGTCCTCGGCTGCGAGGTCTCCGACGTCCGGCGCCGGATGGTGCTGCTGGAGGAGTGCGACGCGGGCTTCGCGGGCCGGTATGCCGGGCTGGTCGCCGAGCGCGGGGCCCGGCTGCCGCTGCAGCACCTGACCGGACGCGCGCCCTTCCGGCACCTCACCCTGAGCGTCGGCCCCGGCGTGTTCACCCCCCGCCCGGAGACCGAGGTCGTGGCCGGGTTCGCCATCGAGGCGGCGCGCGCCAGCGGCGTGGCCCCGGTGGTCGTGGACCTGTGCACGGGCTCGGGTGCGATCGCGCTCGCGGTGGCCGACGAGGTGCCCGGCGCCACCGTGCACGCCGTCGAGCTGTCGGTCGAGGCGCACGCCTGGGCGGCACGCAACGTCGAGGCGACCGGGCTGCCGGTGGAGCTGCGCCTGGGTGACGCCACCACGGCATACCCCGACCTCGACGGCACGGTCGACGTCGTCGTCTCCAACCCGCCCTACATCCCGGTCGGGATGGTCCCGCTCGACCCCGAGGTCCGCGACCACGACCCCGAGGTCGCGCTGTACGGAGGCAGCGAGGACGGCCTCGCCATCCCGCTCGCGGTGGCGCGCCGGGCGGCCGGGTTGCTGCGACCGGGCGGGACGCTGGTGATGGAGCACGCCGACAGCCAGGGCGAGACCCTGCCCTCTGCCCTGCGCCGTACGGGGGAGTGGACCGACGTCGTCGACCACGCCGACCTGACCGGTCGCCCGCGGGCGTCCGTCGCCACCCGGGCCTGACCCTTTCCCCGACTTCTTGCCCGCCGGCCACCGTCCGCGGCCCCTGGGAGGGCTCCCACGGTGCCGGGCGCGCCAGAAGTCGGCCGGCCCGGCGCCCGGGTCAGGCGGCCTGCGTCGTCGCCGCCGTGACGAGGGCGCGGGCCGCCGCCGCTGCCGCCGTCGGTGCCTCCGGGTTCGCGTCGAGCGACCCGCTCGCCAGGCCGCCGTCGAGCAGCAGGGTGATCGACCGGGCCAGGCCGTCGGGGTCGGTGGCACCGGCCGCCGTGGCGAGGTCCCGAACCCACTCCAGCACGGCGGTCTTGTGGGCGACCGTGCGGTCGTGGACCGGGGTGCCCGGCAGCGACTCGGCGGCGGCGTTGAGGAAGCCGCAGCCGCGGTAGCCGTCGGACAGGCAGGCGCTGGACAGGGCGCCGAAGAGGCCGACGATCTGGTCGCCGGGGTCATCACCCGCCGCAGCCGCGGCTGCCCGCAGCTGGGCCGTCCACGCCTCGTCGACACCGTCGAGGTAGGCCACGACGAGGTCGTCCTTGGACGGGAAGTGCTTGTAGAAGGTCGCCTTGGCGACGCCGGACTCGGCGATGATCAGGTCAACACCCACGGCCCGGATCCCCTTGGCGTAGAAGAGGCGCGTGGCCGTCTGGAGGATGCGCTCGCGGGCGGAGCCGGAGGGGGCCGTCGTCGTCACGGACCCAGCATACCTTGTAGGTAGACAGGTCTGTCTGTTACGGTCTGACCGTTGGCGTAGACAGACCTGTCTACCCTCTGCCTCGCTTTCCCTCTCCCCCTCTTCCCCCAGGAGTTCCCATGAAGACCGCAGTCCTCGGCACCGGCGTGGTCGGACAGGCCCTCGCCTCCCGCCTCCTCGAGCTCGGCCACGACGTCGTCGTCGGCACGCGTGACCCCGAGGTGACGCTGTCCCGGACCGAGCCCGACGGGATGGGCAACCCGCCGTTCAGCGCGTGGCTCGAGGCCCACCCGGCGGCCCGCCTCGCGAGCCTGGCCGATGCCGTGACCGGGGCCGAGCTCGTCGTCAACGCGACCAGTGGTGCCGGCGCGCTGCCCGCCCTCGAGCAGGCCGGGGCCGACAACCTCGCCGGCAAGGTCGTCCTCGACATCTCCAACCCGCTCGACTTCTCCCAGGGCTTCCCGCCCAGCCTGTTCGTCAAGGACACCGACTCCCTCGGCGAGCAGCTCCAGCGCGCGTTCCCGCAGGCACGCATCGTCAAGTCGCTCAACACCCTCAACGCCGGCCTGATGGTCGACCCGAAGGCACTGGGGGAGGAGTCGACGGTGTTCGTCGCCGGCAACGACCAGGCGGCCAAGGACGCGGTCACCGAGCTGCTCCACAGCTTCGGTCACACCGACGTCATCGACCTCGGCGACATCACCGGCGCCCGGGGCACCGAGATGCTGCTGCCGGTCTGGCTGCGGCTGATGCAGACCCTGGGCACGGCGTCGTTCAACTTCCGGGTCGTGCGCTGAGCGCGGGCGGCCCCTCGGCGTGACCCCGGGGCTCCGGTCGTGCGACGACACGGCCGGAATAGGCTGTGCCGCATGAGCCCGGTCTACGACTGCACCACTGACGAGGGTCGCGCCGAGGGGGTCGCCAAGGCCGCCGAGGCCGTGCGCGCCGGGGAGGTGGTGGTCCTCCCGACCGACACCGTCTACGGCGTCGGCGCCGACGCGTTCTCCGCCGAGGCGGTCGCCTCCGTGCTGGCGGCCAAGGGCCGCGGGCGCGAGATGCCGCCGCCGGTCCTCGTCCCCAGCGTCCGGACCGTCGACGGCCTGGCCACCGACGTCCCGGCGTACGCCCGCGACCTCATCGCCGAGTTCTGGCCCGGGCCGCTGACGCTGGTCCTCACGGCGCAGGCCTCGCTCATGTGGGACCTCGGCGACACCAACGGCACGGTCGCGCTGCGCATGCCGCAGGACGACGTCGCGCTCGCGCTGCTCACCGAGGTGGGGCCGCTGGCAGTGACGAGCGCCAACCTCACGGGCCAGCCGCCGGCGACCACGGTCACCGACGCGGCCGCCCAGCTCGGCGCCGCCGTCTCGGTCTACCTCGACGGTGGCCCCACGACGAGCATGGAGGTGTCCACGATCGTCGACTGCACAGGTCCGACCCCGACGGTCCTGCGCGCCGGCGCGATCACCCAGGACCAGATCGACGCCGTGCTCGAGCGCCCGGCCGACGAGGCTGCGGCCGGGTCCGCTGAGCCCGCTGGGTCCGCTGAGCCCGCCGGGTCCGCGGAGCCCGCGGATGCCACGGAGCCTGCGGATGCCACGGAGCCTGCGGATGCCACGGAGCCCGCCGCGTCCGTGGCGCCCGCGGACGCCACGGAGGCCGCCGGCGAGCACGCCCTAGAGTTGCCCCCGACCTCCGAGCCCGCCGCCGACACCCCGGGAGAGACCCATGAGCGCTGACACCTTCTACGGCTCCGACTTCGGCGCGCTGGAGGCCTTCGACCCGGAGGTGGCCGGTGTGCTCGTCTCCGAGCTCGACCGCATCCGCAGCGGCCTGCAGCTCATCGCCAGCGAGAACATGTCCAGCCCCGAGGTGCTCACCGCGCTCGGCTCGACCCTGAGCAACAAGTACGCCGAGGGCTACCCCGGCCGCCGCTACTACGGCGGCTGCTCCGAGGTCGACAAGGCCGAGACCCTCGCCATCGAGCGGTGCAAGGCCCTCTTCGACGCCGACCACGCCAACGTCCAGCCGCACTCCGGCGCGAGCGCGAACCAGGCCGTCTACGGCGCGTTCATGCAGCCCGGCGACACCATCCTCGCGATGGCGCTGCCCATGGGCGGCCACCTCACCCACGGCACCAAGGTCTCGTTCTCGGGCAAGTGGTTCAACGCCGTCCACTACGGCGTCGACCGCCAGACGGAGAACATCGACTACGCCGAGGTCGAGCGCCTGGCCAAGGAGCACCGGCCCAAGGTGATCCTCGCCGGCGGCTCGGCGATCCCGCGCCTCATCGACTTCGAGTTCTTCCGCAAGCTGGCCGACGAGGTCGGCGCGATCTTCTGGGTGGACGCCGCCCACTTCATCGGCCTCGTCGCCGGCAAGGCGATCCCCAGCCCCGTGCCGTACGCCGACGTCGTCACCTTCACGACCCACAAGGTGCTGCGTGGCCCGCGCTCGGGCGCCCTGGTCTGCAAGGAGGAGCACGCCGCCAAGCTCGACAAGGCCGTGTTCCCGATGATGCAGGGCGGCCCGCAGATGCACACCATCGCGGCCAAGGCGGTCAACTTCAAGGAGTGCGCTACGCCCGAGTACCAGGCGTACGCCAAGCAGGTCATCGAGAACGCCTCGGTCCTCGCAACCGCGCTGGGGGAGAAGGGGATCCGGCCCACGACCGGTGGCACCGACACCCACCTGTCGCTGCACGACCTCCAGGGCGTGGGCGTCACCGGTGCCGACGCCGAGGCCCGTGCCGACGCGGCCGGCATCGTGCTCAACAAGAACGCCATCCCGTTCGACCCGCAGAAGCCGAACATCGCCAGCGGCATCCGCGTCGGCACCCCCTGCGTGACGACCCAGGGCATGGGCACCGAGCAGATGCGCACCATCGCCGACCTCATCGCCAAGGCGGTCGTCGAGGGTGACGCCGACCCCGACCACGCGGTCTCCAAGGAGGTCCGCGCGGGCGTGACGGAGCTCGTCACCAGCTTCCCGGCATACCCTCGGGGCTGACCGCCGGCGCAGAGCCCGGACGCCCGGTCCCCGATCCCACCCGAGAGGCACGTGGGTGCGCGAGTACCTCCTGGTCCTGATGGTCGCCGCGGTGGTGACGTATGCCGCGACGCCACTGCTGCGTGCCATCGCCGTGCGCCTGGGGGCGTTCACGCCGGTCCGTGACCGGGACGTGCACTCCGCCCCGATCCCGCGGCTCGGGGGAGTGGCGATCTTCCTGGGGTTCGCGGCGTCGATGCTCGCGGCGAGCCACCTGCCGTTCCTCGGGCAGGTGTTCGTCCTCGGGCCCGAGCTCAAGGGCGTGCTCTACGGCGCGGCGATCGTGTGCCTCATCGGCGCGATCGACGACATCCGCGAGATGGACTGGCTGACCAAGATGGGCGGCCAGATGATCGCCGCCGGGATCATGGCGTTCAGCGGGATCCAGCTCTTCCAGCTGCCGATCGGCGGGGTGACGGTGCTGCCGACGCCGATCATGGTGGGGCTCACCGTGTTCGCCGTCGTCGTCTTCACCAACGCCGTCAACTTCATCGACGGGCTCGACGGGCTCGCGGCCGGTGTGGTGGTCATCGCGGCGACGTCGTTCTTCATCTACAGCTACGGCATCTCGCGCACGTTCGACCCACCGAACGTGTTCTCCTCGGCCACCCTTATCTCGGCCGCGCTCATCGGCTGCTGCCTGGGCTTCCTGCCGCACAACTACCACCCTGCCCGGCTGTTCATGGGGGACTCGGGGGCGCTGCTCCTCGGGCTCCTGCTGGCCGCGGCGACCATCTCGACGACGGGGAACGTCACCCCGTCCCAGGTCAGCACCAACCCCGTGGCCGCCACCCTGCTGCCTCTCGTGGTCCCGCTGGCGATCATCCTGCTGCCGCTCGTGGACATCCTGCTCGCTGTCGTGCGCCGCACGCGCCGGGGGGAGCGGCCCTGGCA
The DNA here is from genome assembly GCF_031456495.1 of Phycicoccus sp. 3266. Taxonomy (NCBI): domain Bacteria; kingdom Bacillati; phylum Actinomycetota; class Actinomycetes; order Micrococcales; family Intrasporangiaceae; genus Phycicoccus; species Phycicoccus sp. 3266. The sequence continues at coordinate 648,008 of NZ_JAVDUW010000002.1, forward strand.
GCCCGACAAGCAGCACCTGCACCACCGGATGCTGCAGATCGGGCACGGCCACCGCCGGGCCGTCCTGCTGCTGTGGCTGTGGGCGGCGGTGACGTCCCTGGGCTCGGTCAGCTTCGTCCTGGTGCCCGACCCGCTCGTCGCCGGGATCGGCGTCCTCGTGGCGGTGGTCGTCGCCGGGGTGCTCACGGTCTGGCTGCCGCGCTGGTCCGCGCCCGGCCACCGCCCCCGCCGCATCGCCTGACCCGCGGCCGGGATCGGCCGATCGGGGCGAGTTCGCCCGATTCGCTCCCCGCGCGACCCCGGACGGCCGTACGGTGCCCCCGCTCCGTATCAGGACCAGAGGGGGGACCCACACCATGAGCTCGTTCGACCACGCCGCCACCGACCCCACGCTGCCCGGCCAGCCGCAGCCCGACCGCAGCGCAGGGCCGGCCGCCCCGGCGCCGGCGTCCACTGCACCCGCAGCCCCGGCGGCACCCTTCGTGACCGCACCCGCGACGGCGACGTCCGGGACGGCGACGTCCCTGCCCGCCGGAGCAGCAGTGCCCGCGGCGCAGCCGGTCGAGATCGTCCCGCGGGGCATCCTGTGGTCGCTCGCCGCGATCCCGCTGGGCATGCTCGCGTCGGTGCTGATCTGGAAGCTGGGCTACATCGCCTCGATCTCCAGCTTCCTCATCGCCGGCCTGGCCACCTGGCTGTATTCCAAGGGCGCGCGGGCGGTCCCGCGCCGGGGGCTGCTCCCGCTCGTCGGCGTCATCGTCGCCGGCGTGGTCCTGTCCTTCCTGGCCATCGTGGCGGCCGACATCGTGGACTACCACGGCACCCCGGAGGGGCAGGCCCTCGGCTACCCGTCGGCCCTCGACATGGTCGCGGCCAACCTCTTCGACCTCAAGGTGCTCGGCTCGTACGGGTCCGACCTCGTCATGTTCGTCGTCTTCGCCGCGCTGGGGATCTTCGGCACGCTCCGCCGGCTCGTGCGGTCGCGCGGCTGACGCCCGCGCCGGACGGCGCCCGCCCGACCATGGAGCCCCGCCCCCACGTCCTGGGGGCGGGGCTCCATGGCGTCCCGGTCCGGTGGAACGGCCGCGGTCGGGCGTGGCCTCGGGTGGGTTTGGGCGTGGCAGCCGGGGGGCATGACACCGGAGGTCATGGGCGGCGTTTGGGCCCGGAGGAGAGCTTGTGATAGCTTTCACAAGCGCCGGAGACGGCGTCCCGACCCTCTTTCGCCAGGCATCCAGCCCCGACGAACCAGGCAGGCCACACCATGTCGCAGCAGACCACGCCCAGGGGTGACAACCTCTTCCACGTGGTGCTCCGACGGGCCCTGGTCCCGGCGGCTGTCGCCGGCCTCGTCACGTCGGTCGTGCTGGGGGTCGTCCGCGGTCTCGGCGGGGGTGTGGCCGGCCTCGTGGGCGTGGTCATCGCCCTCGCGTTCTTCGCGTCCGGTCTGGTGATGCTCGGCCGGTTCGTGCGTGACCGCAGCGAGCCGATGCTCTTCATGGCCGTCGGCATGGCGGTCTACTTCGCCCAGGTGCTGGTGCTCCTGGGCGTGCTCGTCGTCGTCCGTCGGATCGACTCGTTCGACAGCGTCGCGGCCGGGGTCGCGATGCTCGTCACCGTGCTCGTCTGGCAGGCGGCGCAGGTGCTCGCGTGGCGGCACGCCCGCGTGCCGGTCTACGACGAGCCGGATGCCGGGACGGTGCGGCCGTGAGCGCCGCAGCCCGCGTCGCGGGTGGTCGCTGGGGTCGGGTAGCGTACGGGCTGTCGTCCGCCACGACTCCGGCCAGCGTCCGTCCGCGCAGTTCCTGCTGCACTGGCCCCCGACCCGGAGCGGCGGTGCGGCTGCTCGACAACTCACTGGAGGAGAGGCTGTGAGCCTGAACGTGGTGCCCCTGCACATTGCCGGCGTCGTCCCCGCCGCGGGCGGAAGCGAGGGCAAGTTCGAGACGCCGGGCGTCGCCAACTTCTGGTGGCCGCTGATCGGTGGTGACAGCCCCTGGACCTTCACCCGGCCCGCGCTGGTGCTGCTCATCTCCGTCGGCATCCTCGCGTGGTTCTTCGTCGGCACGAGCAGCAAGCTCTCCGTCGTCCCGAGCCGACGCCAGTTCATGGTGGAGGGCACGTACAACTTCGTGCGCAACACCATCGGCCGCGACATCATCGGCAGCAAGGACTTCCTGCAGTTCCTGCCGCTGCTGTTCACGCTCTTCACGCTGATCCTGCTCAACAACGTCTTCGGGATCGTGCCCTTCGTGCAGTTCCCGACGATGAGCCGCCTCGGTGTCCCGCTGGTGCTGACGCTGATCGTCTACATCACGTACCACACGGTCGCGATCCGCCGGAAGCACGGCGTGCTGCCGTACTTCAAGTCCCTCGTCCCGCCGGGGCTGCCGGGCTGGCTCAAGCCGATCCTGTTCGTGCTCGAGTTCCTCACCTACTTCGTGATCCGGCCGCTCACCCTGGCGCTGCGACTCATGGGCAACATGCTCGCCGGCCACCTCATGCTCCTGGTGTTCATCCTCGGCGGTGAGTACCTCCTGCTCCACGGCGGCAACCTGTTCCTCAAGTTCTCCGGCGTGCTGTCCTTCGGCTTCTCGATCGGCATGACGTTCTTCGAGCTGCTCATCGAGTTCCTGCAGGCGTTCATCTTCACCCTGCTGGCCGCGCTGTACATCGCCGACGCGGTCTCCGAGCACCACTGACCCCACAGTCCCGGGGCCCCGGTCCCGTCCGCAGCACCAACTGAACACACACCCACGACACCGGGAACCGTCCCGGTGCCACCGAAAGGATCGAAAATGACCGGCAACATCGCCTTCCTCGGCTACGGCCTCGCCGCGATCGGCCCCGGCATCGGTGTCGGCCTGATCTTCGCCGCCTACATCAACGGTGTCGCCCGCCAGCCCGAGGCTCGCGGAATGCTCCAGACCATCGCCTTCACCGGCATGGCCATCACCGAGGCGCTCGCGATCCTCGGTCTGGTGTTCGCGTTCGTCTTCAAGGGCTGACCCCCTCCTGACGCCCCACCTCCCGAGCTCCAACAGATAGGACGCGATGTGAGTACCGCATCCGTGGTCGCCGCCGGGGAATCCAACGGGTTCCCCTCGGGCTTCCCTCTGCTCCCGCACCCGGCCGAGATGATCGTCGGGGTCATCGCCTTCGCGATCTTGTACTGGCTGTACAAGACCAAGGTGGTGCCGCGCATGGAGGAGATGTACGCCGAGCGCACCGCCGCGATCGAGGGCGGCATGCAGCAGGCCGAAGAGGCCCAGCAGCAGGCCCAGGCTGCCCTCGAGCAGTACCAGGCCCAGCTCGCCGAGGCCCGGGCGGAGGCCGCGCGCATCCGTGAGGAGGCTCGCGAGCAGGGTGCGGCGATCGTCGCCGAGATGCGCGGTCACGCGCAGTCCGAGGCGGCCCGCATCACCGAGGCTGCGCACAAGCAGATCGAGGCCGAGCGCCAGCAGGCGATCGTCCAGCTGCGCAGCGAGGTGGGCCGCCTGTCCACCGACCTGGCCGGCCGCATCGTCGGGGAGTCGCTCGAGGACGAGGCGCGCCAGCGCGGCGTCGTCGACCGCTTCCTCGCCGAGCTCGAGGCCGGCGACGTCAAGCCCGAGAAGGTCGGGGAGGGCGCCTGATGCGTGGTTCGTCGCGTGTCGCCGCGCTCGCCGGCAGCAAGGCGCTCGACGCCGCGCTGGCCGGGGGCGTCGACCGCAGCAAGCTCGGTGACGAGCTGCTCGCGGTCGCGGACACCATCGACGGCTCCGCCACGCTGCGCCGTGCGCTCGCCGACCCCTCGCGCGAGGCCGCTGACAAGGCGGCCCTGGCCGAGCGTCTGCTCACCGGCAAGGTGACGCCCGAGACGGTCGTCGTGGTGAAGAACCTCGCCGGCCAGCGCTGGGCCGCCGAGCGCGACCTGCCCGACACCGTGGAGGAGCTCGGCATCTCCGCCGTCCTCGCGGGCGCCGAGCAGTCGGGCCGGATCGACCGTGTGGAGGACGAGCTGTTCCGGTTCGAGCGGACCGTGGCCGGCAACCCCGAGCTGCGCGACGCGCTGACGAACCGTCAGAGGGACCCGCAGGCCAGGGCCGGCCTCGTGCAGCGGCTGCTCGAGGGCAAGGCCGCCCCCGAGACCGTGCGGCTGGCCCGCCAGGCAGTGCTCGCACCCCGGGGCCGCAAGCTCGACCGGACCCTCGAGGGATACCTCGCCCTCGCCGCCCAGCGGCGCGAGCAGGTGACCGCCGTCGTGACGGTGGCGCGGGACCTCACCGACCAGCAGCGTGAGCGCCTCGCGGCCGCGCTGCAGAACATCTACGGCAAGCCGGTGCAGCTCCAGCAGGTCCTCGACCCGCACGTCATGGGCGGCATCCGGGTGCAGGTCGGCGACGAGGTCGTCGACGGCACCGTGCTGCGGCGGCTCGACGAGGCGCGACGGCACATCACCGGGAGCTGACGGCCGCGCGCCGCCCGCACCCCCAACCGACAACGCAGGACACACGACAGAGGTCGGCTCAGCCCGAGCCGGCAGCTGCACCACCAAGGGAGAAGAGAGTCAGATGACGGAGCTTTCGATCCGTCCGGAGGAGATCCGGGACGCACTGGACAACTTCGTTCAGTCCTACGAGCCCGGCGCGGCCTCCCGCGAAGAGGTCGGCCGCGTCGTCGACGCCGGTGACGGCATCGCCCACGTCGAGGGCCTGCCCTCGGCCATGACCAACGAGCTGCTCGAGTTCGAGGACGGCACGCTGGGCCTGGCGCTCAACCTCGACGTCCACGAGATCGGCGTCGTCATCCTCGGTGACTTCTCCAAGATCGAGGAGGGCCAGGAGGTCAAGCGCACCGGCGAGGTCCTCTCGGTCCCCGTCGGCGACGCCTACCTCGGCCGCGTCGTCAACCCGCTCGGCCAGCCGATCGACGGCCTCGGTGCCATCGAGACCACCGAGCGCCGCGCGCTCGAGCTCCAGGCCCCGACCGTGGTGCAGCGCAAGTCGGTGCACGAGCCGCTGCAGACCGGCCTCAAGGCCGTCGACGCCATGACGCCGATCGGCCGCGGCCAGCGCCAGCTCATCATCGGCGACCGCCAGACCGGCAAGACCACGGTGGCCGTCGACACGATCATCAACCAGAAGCAGAACTGGGACTCCGGCGACCCGCAGCAGCAGGTCCGCTGCATCTACGTCGCGATGGGCCAGAAGGGCTCCACCATCGCGGCCGTGCGCGGCACCCTGGAGGAGGCCGGCGCGCTCGAGTACACCACCATCGTCGCCGCTCCCGCCTCCGACTCCGCGGGCTTCAAGTACCTCGCCCCCTACACCGGCTCGGCCATCGGCCAGCACTGGATGTACCAGGGCAAGCACGTCCTCATCGTCTTCGACGACCTGTCCAAGCAGGCCGAGGCCTACCGCGCCGTGTCGCTGCTGCTGCGCCGCCCGCCGGGCCGCGAGGCGTACCCCGGTGACGTCTTCTACCTGCACAGCCGGCTGCTCGAGCGCTGCGCCAAGCTCTCCGACGACCTGGGCGCGGGCTCGATGACCGGCCTGCCGATCATCGAGACCAAGGCGGGTGACGTGTCGGCCTACATCCCGACCAACGTCATCTCCATCACCGACGGCCAGATCTACCTGCAGGCCGACCTGTTCAACGCCAACGTCCGTCCGGCGATCGACGTGGGTGTCTCGGTCTCCCGCGTCGGTGGTGCCGCGCAGATCAAGGCCATGAAGGACGTCTCGGGCCGCCTCAAGCTCGACCTCGCGCAGTTCCGCGCGATGGAGGCGTTCGCGATGTTCGCGTCCGACCTCGACCCGGCGTCGCGCGCCCAGCTGGCCAAGGGTGCCCGCCTCGTGGAGCTGCTCAAGCAGCGCCAGGCCGCGCCGTTCCCCGTGGAGGAGCAGGTCGTCTCGATCTGGGCCGGCACCTCCGGCCAGCTCGACTCGGTGGCCGTCGAGGACGTGCGCCGGTTCGAGGCCGAGTTCCTCGACTACCTGCGCCGGGAGAAGAAGGGCCTGCTGGACGCGATCCGCGAGTCCAAGAAGTTCGCGGACGAGACCCGCTCCGGGCTCGAGGACGCCGTCAAGGCGTTCAAGGAGCAGTTCGCCGCCTCCGGCTCCGAGAACACCCCGGTGGGCCACGAGGCCGACCCGGGCGAGCTCGAGCACGAGGTCGAGCAGGAGCAGATCGTCAAGCAGAAGCGCTGATGCGGTATGCCGGGTGCGCACCTCGTGCGCACCCGGCCCCGCCGGCCACCGGCACACCACCACCGAACGAGAACCAAGGAGAGGCGGCACAGATATGGGAGCGCAGATGCGGGTCTACCGCCAGCGCATCCGGTCCGTCCAGGCGACCAAGAAGATCACCCGCGCCATGGAGCTCATCGCAGCCTCCCGCGTCGTGAAGGCCCAGCAGCGGGTCAAGGAGTCCTCACCGTACGCCCGGGCGCTGACCCGTGCGGTGTCCGCGGTGGCGACGTACTCCAACGTCGACCACCCGCTGACGACCGAGCACGACGACGTCCGCCGCGCGGCCGTCCTCGTCGTCACGTCCGACCGTGGTCTCGCCGGTGCGTACAGCTCCTCGGTGATCAAGGAGAGCGAGCGCCTCATGGGCGAGCTCCGCGAGGCCGGCAAGGAGGTCGTGCCGTACCTCGTGGGTCGCAAGGCGGTCGGCTTCTACAAGTTCCGCAAGCGTGAGTACGCCCAGGAGTGGACCGGCTTCACCGACCAGCCGACGTTCGACGTGGCCAAGGAGATCGGCGACGCCCTCGTGACGGCCTTCAACCAGCCCTACGACGAGGGCGGCGTCGACGAGGTGCACGTGGTGTTCACCCGCTTCGTCAACATGGTCACCCAGGAGCCGGACGTCATCCGCATGCTGCCGCTGGAGGTCGTCGAGGGCGAGGAGGCCCCGGACCCCGACGACGTGCTGCCGCTCTACGAGTTCGAGCCGAGTGCCGAGCAGGTCCTCGACGCGCTGCTGCCCAAGTACGTCGGCGCGCGCATCTACAACTGCCTGCTCCAGGCGGCCGCGTCCGAGCTGGCCTCGCGCCAGAAGGCGATGAAGTCCGCCACCGACAACGCCGAAGAGCTCATCAAGAAGTACACCCGGCTGGCCAACCAGGCCCGCCAGGCCGAGATCACCCAAGAGATCAGCGAGATCGTGGGCGGCGCCAGCGCCCTCGCCGACGCGAGTTGAGAAGGTAGAGAGAAACCAATGACTGCCACTGTTTCTGAGAACGCAGCGGACACGGCCGTGGCCGGCGGCGTGGGTCGCATCTCCCGCATCATCGGCCCGGTCGTCGACGTGGAGTTCCCCGCCGACGCGATGCCGGACCAGTACAACCTGCTCACCACGACGGTCGAGCTCGAGGGCGAGGAGCGCAACCTCAACCTCGAGGTCGCCCAGCACATCGGCGACAACATGGTCCGCGCCATCTCCCTGCAGCCGACCGACGGCCTGGTCCGCGGCACGCAGGTGAAGGACACCGGCGGCCCCATCTCCGTGCCCGTCGGTGACGCCACCCTCGGCAAGGTCTTCAACGCGACCGGCGACGTCCTCAACCTCGAGGAGGGCGAGACCTTCGAGGTCAAGGAGCGCTGGGGGATCCACCGCAACGCCCCGGCGTTCGACCAGCTCGAGTCCAAGACCCAGATGTTCGAGACCGGCATCAAGGTCATCGACCTGCTGACCCCCTACGTGCAGGGTGGCAAGATCGGCCTGTTCGGCGGCGCCGGCGTGGGCAAGACGGTGCTCATCCAGGAGATGATCGCCCGTGTGGCCCGCGACCACGGTGGTGTGTCGGTGTTCGCCGGTGTCGGCGAGCGCACCCGTGAGGGCAACGACCTCATGGTCGAGATGGAGGAGGCCGGCGTCCTCGGCCAGACCGCCCTGGTCTTCGGCCAGATGGACGAGCCGCCGGGCACCCGCCTGCGCGTGGCCCTGTCCGCGCTGACGATGGCGGAGTACTTCCGCGACGTGCAGAACCAGGACGTGCTGCTCTTCATCGACAACATCTTCCGTTTCACCCAGGCCGGTTCCGAGGTGTCCACCCTCCTCGGCCGCATGCCGTCCGCGGTGGGCTACCAGCCCACCCTCGCCGACGAGATGGGTGTGCTCCAGGAGCGCATCACCTCCACGCGTGGCCACTCGATCACCTCGATGCAGGCGATCTACGTGCCGGCCGACGACTACACCGACCCGGCGCCGGCGACGACGTTCGCGCACCTCGACGCCACCACCGAGCTCTCGCGCGAGATCGCCTCGCTCGGCATCTACCCGGCCGTGGACCCGCTGACCTCGACGTCGCGCATCCTCGACCGGCGCTACATCGCCGAGGACCACTACAACACGGCGGTCCGGGTCAAGCAGATCCTCCAGCGCAACAAGGAGCTCCAGGACATCATCGCGATCCTCGGCATCGACGAGCTCTCCGAGGAGGACAAGATCCTCGTCAACCGCGCTCGTCGCATCCAGCGGTTCCTGTCGCAGAACACCTACGTCGCCAAGCAGTTCACCGGCATCGAGGGCTCGACCGTTCCGCTGGCCGACACCGTCGAGGCCTTCACGAAGATCGCGGATGGCGAGTACGACCACGTCGCCGAGCAGGCTTTCTTCATGTGCGGTGGACTCGACGACGTCGAGCGCCAGTGGGCCGACATCCAGAAGAACCTCTGACCAGCTCCACAGCGGGTCACCGTGGGGCCGGCCGCTCGGCCGGCCCCACGGCATACCGGCCGCCGGTCCCCGGAGCCGGGTCGATAGAGTGAGAACGTCGCACGACACGTGCCGTACCAACGGAGGATCCCGTGAGCACCCTGCAGGTTGAACTCGTCGCTGCGGACCGCAAGGTCTGGGAGGGCGAGGCGGACATGGTGCAGGCCCGCACCGTCGACGGCGAGCTGGGCATCCTGCCCGGTCACACCCCGCTGCTGGGCGTCCTCGTCGAGGGCGAGGTGCGGATCAAGTCCGCCGGCGGCACGAGCACGGCCACCATCGACAGCGGCTTCCTGTCGGTCGACCGGGACAAGGTCATCATCGTCGCCGAGGCGGTCGACGCCTCGCAGGTCGGCTGACCCGGGGCGCCGAGGAAGGGCGGGTCGCATGTCGCTCGTGGTCTCCGGGGAGATCCTTGCCGGCGTGCTCATCGTGCTCGTCCTGGCTGCCCTGCTGTACATCTTCGTACGACGGCGGCTGCTCTCCTCGGGCGCGCCGCTCATGCTCTGCGCCCTCCGGCCCCACGGCGGTACCCAGTACCGCCTGGGGCTGTTGCGGTTCTCGGGCAACGCGCTCGAGTGGTTCACGCTCGTGGGCCCCTCGCCGCGGCCCGCGCGCACCTGGGAGCGGCCGCTGCTCGAGCTCGGCCCGCCCCGGCCGCCGGCCAGCCCCATCGCGGGGCTGCCCGAGGCGGTGACCGTCGAGTGCCGCTACCGGGCGGACACCTTCGAGGTCGCCCTCGCCCCCGCGGCATACACCGCCATGCGCAGCTGGCTCGAGAGCTCGCCGCCGGGCTTCAACGTCAACGTCGCCTGAGCCCCGCCGGCGCCGCGATCAGCGCTTGGAGGGGTCCTCGGCGCGGCCACCACCGGGCTGCCACAGCACGTCGCCGCCGATCGGGAGGTTGGCGACGCGGGCGAGGACGAACAGCAGGTCCGACAGCCGGTTGAGGTACTTCGCGGTGAGCACGTTGACGCCGCCGTGGCCCTTGGTGCCGTCACCCGGCTGGTCGCCGTAGGCGTCGATGGCCGCCCAGGCCGCCCGCTCCGCCCGGCGCACGACCGTGGTCGCGACGTGCAGGTGCGCCGACCCCGGCGTCCCGCCCGGCAGGATGAACGAGCGCAGCTTCTCGACCCGCTCGAGGTATCGGTCGCAGTCGGCCTCGAGCTCGTCGACCCACTGCTGCTGCACGCGCAGCGGCGGGAACTCGTACTCGGGCTGCAGCGGCGTGCACAGGTCGGCCCCCACGTCGAAGAGGTCGTTCTGCACCCGCAGCAGCGTGGCCCGGACGTCCTCGGGCAGGTCCCCGGCAGCCAGGGCGACGCCGATCTGCGCGTTCGCCTCGTTGGTGTCCGCGTACGCGAGCAGCCGCACGTCGGTCTTGCTCGTGCGGCTCATGTCCCCGAGGTGGGTGTGGCCGTCGTCGCCCGTGCGGGTGTAGATGCGCGTCAGGTTCACCATGGGAGGAGCGTATGCCGGGGGAGCGGGGCGTCCGCCACGGGCCGGGGGCTGCGCCGTCGGTAGGGTGTGCCGGTGGCCGAGAGATTCCGTGTCGTGGGTGGTGCCAGCCTGCAGGGCGAGGTGCCCGTGTGGGGCGCCAAGAACAGCGCCCTGAAGCTGATGGCGGCCGCCCTGCTGGCGGTGGGCCGGACGCGCCTGACCAACGTCCCGGCCATCCTCGACGTGACCATCATGGCCGAGCTGCTGCGACGCCTGGGCTGCACGGTCGACTACGACGCCCCGACCGGGGTCGTCGAGATCGACGTGCCGGAGCAGGTCGGCCACCGCGCCGACTACGACCTCGTCCGCGCCCTGCGCGCGTCGACGGCGGTCCTCGGGCCGCTGGTCGCGCGCACGGGTGCGGCCGACGTCGCCGTCCCGGGCGGGGACGCCATCGGCTCCCGCGGCCTGGACCTGCACGCCGCCGGCCTCGAGGCGCTCGGTGCGAGCGTCCACGTCACCCACGGCTTCCTCGTCGCCGAGGCGCCGCGCGGCCTCTCCGGCGCCGAGATCCACCTCGAGTTCCCGAGCGTCGGGGCCACCGAGAACGTCCTCACGGCCTCGGTGCTCGCGCAGGGCACGACCCGGCTGGAGAACGCCGCCCGCGAGCCGGAGATCGTCGACCTCGCCGAGATGCTCAACTCGATGGGGGCCAGGGTCACCGGCGCGGGGACGTCCGTCGTCGAGATCGAGGGCGTCGACGCCCTGCACCCGACCGAGCACGCCGTGGTGGCCGACCGCATCGCCGCCGGCACGTGGGCGTTCGCGGCGGTCGCGACCCGCGGCACGGTCGAGGTGGTGGGCGGCGTGCCGGAGCACCTGACCGCCGCGCTCGAGCTGGTCCGGGCCAGCGGCGCCACGGTCGAGCCGACGGCGCGCGGGTTCCGGGTCGACACCGGCGGCCGGCGCGCGACCGCCTTCGACGTGGCGACGCTCCCGTACCCGGGGTTCCCGACCGACCTGCAGCCCTTCGCGCTCGCCGCGAACGCCGTCGCCGACGGGTCCGCCATGATCACCGAGAACCTCTTCGAGGCGCGGTTCCGCACCGTGCAGGAGCTCAACCGGCTCGGCGCCGAGACCCGGATCGACGGGCACCACGTCATGGTCCACGGCGTCGAGCGGCTCTCCGGGGCACCGGTCGAGGCCAGCGACATCCGGGCCGGGGCCGCGCTCGTCATCGCCGGCCTCGTGGCCGACGGCGTCACCACCGTGAGCGGGGCCCAGCACGTCGACCGCGGGTACGCCGGCTTCGCCGAGGCCATGCAGGGGCTCGGGGCCGACGTGACCCGCGAGCCGGACGACGCCCCCTACCTCTGACCGGCACCCGCTCGCCGGGCGACCGGGGAGGCCGTTACCGGATCTTGACCATGCCCGCGACAACCGTCGACCCCTCTTCGACCGTCGGTGTGGGTGAATGTCTGCAACGGACGAGGGGGTTCGCATGTCGGTCAGCAGCGAGGGGGCCCTGCCGGTCGCGGTCCGCGCGGTGGGCGGGGGCCAGGAGGTCGCCATCACGGGGCGCATCGACGTCCACTCCGTGCCCGACGTCCGGCTGCTGCTCCACGAGATCATCGACACGGGGAACGGGGACGTGCACATGCGCCTCGCCGGTGCCGAGATCGGTGACGCCACCGGTCTGGGGGTCCTCGTCGAGGCGTACAACCGGGCCCGCCGTGCCGGTCGCCGCCTGGCCGTCGTCGACATGACCGAGCGCACCGGGCGCCTGTTGCGTGCGTCACGGCTCGACCGCGCGCTCGTGCTCCGTGACGGCGAGGATGCCGTGCCTGTGGTGGCCGTCACCGCCTGAGCCCCTCCCTGCGGGCGCTACCCGCAGGTACTTTCGGCCCCATGGCCGAGCCCACCGACGTCCCCGTGCCCGACGCCGCCGCGCCCGCCCGTCCGCAGCGCGACCGACCCTGGGTCATGCGCACGTATGCCGGCCACTCCAGCGCCGCGGCCAGCAACGCGCTCTACCGCCGCAACCTCGACAAGGGCCAGACCGGGCTCTCGGTCGCCTTCGACCTGCCGACGCAGACCGGGTACGACCCGGACCACCCGCTCGCCCGCGGCGAGGTCGGCAAGGTGGGGGTGCCGATCTCCCACGTCGGGGACATGCGGGCGCTGTTCGACTCGATCCCGCTGGACCGGATGAACACCTCGATGACCATCAACGCGACCGCCATGTGGCTGCTCGCGATGTACCAGGTGGTGGCCGAGGAGCAGGCCGTCGCCGAGGGCCGGGACCCCGCCGAGGCCGTGCGGGCGCTCGCCGGCACCACCCAGAACGACATCATCAAGGAGTACCTGTCGCGCGGGACGTACGTCTTCGCGCCGGGCCCCTCGCTGCGGCTGATCACCGACATGGTCGCCTACACGGTGGCCGAGATCCCCAAGTGGAACCCGACGAACATCTGCAGCTACCACTTGCAGGAGGCCGGGGCGACCCCCGTGCAGGAGATCGCCTACTCCATGTGCACCGCCATCGCGGTCCTGGACGCCGTGCGCGACTCGGGCCAGGTGCCGCCGGACCGGTTCGGCGAGGTGGTCGCGCGGATCTCGTTCTTCGTCAACGCCGGGGTCCGGTTCGTCGAGGAGATGTGCAAGATGCGCGCGTTCGTCGCGCTCTGGGACGAGCTCACCCGTGAGCGGTACGGCGTGCAGGACCCCAAGCAGCGGCGCTTCCGGTACGGCGTGCAGGTCAACAGCCTCGGGCTCACGGAGGCCCAGCCGGAGAACAACGTCCAGCGCATCGTGCTGGAGATGCTCGCGGTGACGCTGAGCAAGGACGCCCGGGCCCGCGCGGTGCAGCTGCCGGCGTGGAACGAGGCCCTCGGGCTGCCGCGGCCGTGGGACCAGCAGTGGTCGCTGCGGATGCAGCAGGTCCTCGCGTACGAGTCGGACCTGCTCGAGTACGACGACCTCTTCACCGGGTCCGCCGTGGTCGAGGCCAAGGTGGCCGAGCTGCTCCAGGGTGCGCGCGCGGAGATCGCCCGAGTGCAGGAGATGGGCGGGGCGGTCGCCGCGGTCGAGAGCGGGTACATGAAGTCCGCGCTCGTGGCGTCGCACTCGCTGCGCCGGGCCCGGATCGAGTCCGGCGAGGACGTCGTCGTCGGCGTCAACAAGTTCGAGACCACCGAGCCCAACCCGCTCACCGCGGACCTCGACGCCGCGATCCAGACGGTCGACCACGACGTCGAGGTCAAGGCCGCGGAGGCGGTCCGCCGCTGGCGCGAGGAGCGCGACGCCGACCCGGGGCGCCGGGAACGTGCGGAGGCCGCGCTGGCGCGCCTGCGTGAGGACGCGCGTACGGGCACCAACCTCATGGGAGCCTCGCTCGAGGCGGCGCGCGCCGACGTCACCACGGGGGAGTGGGCCCAGGCGCTCCGCGACGTGTTCGGGGAGTTCCGTGCCCCCACGGGCGTCTCCGGCTCCGTCGGCGTCACCGGCGAGGCGGGGAGCGCCGAGCTGCGCGAGGTGCGCGACCAGGTGCGCCGGACCGGCGAGGAGCTGGGCGAGCGGCTGCGGGTGCTCGTGGCCAAGCCGGGCCTGGACGGTCACAGCAACGGGGCCGAGCAGGTGGCGGTCCGGGCACGCGATGCCGGGTTCGAGGTCGTGTACCAGGGGATCCGGCTCACGCCGGAGCAGATCGTGGCGGCGGCCGTCGCCGAGGACGTCCACCTCGTCGGCATCTCGATCCTGTCCGGGTCGCACATGGCGCTCGTGCCGGAGATCCTCGACGGGCTCGAGCGGGCCGGCGCCGGTGACGTGCCGGTCATCGTCGGCGGCATCATCCCCGAGGCTGACGCCCGGGCCCTCAAGGCGCTCGGGGTGGCCGAGGTGTTCACCCCGAAGGACTTCGGGCTGACCGAGATCATGGGCCGGTTCGTTCAGGTCATCCGCGCCTCGCGGGGGCTGCCGGCCCTGGCCGCCCAGCCGGCCTGAGCCCCACGGGCCGGGACGTCCCGGTCCGAGGCGGCGCCGTCCCGGACGGCCGGGTGGAGGTCTCGACACGATCCGGTCAGCAGTTGGTCAAATCGCCCTCCCGGGGCGTGCCGCTGGACTAGGTTGCCCGCGGCGTGGTGAACCAGTGGAGGCGTGTGCCCTCCACGACCCCGGGCAGGCCGGAGGATGGTCGGCTGCCGCGCGCAAGGAGACCTCCGTGTCGATGCCGTCCCGGGCACGCCACCGACGAGGCCACGTGGCCGCCGTCGGAACCAGCGCCCTCGCCCTGGTCGCTGCCGCCGCCCTCGGTGGGGCGACCACCGCGGTCGCCTCCCCGGCGCCGGCCGCTTCGGTTGCCTCGCAGCCCGGGCACAGGACGCGTGCCTCCGTGCCGGCCGGGACGACCTCCGCGGGGTCGTTCCGCCTCGGGACCCAGCGCAGCGCCGGCGAGAAGGTCGACCGGTCCCTGGCCGGGGCCAAGGGCGCCGTCGACGTCATGATCGAGCTCGACGCGCGCTCGGCCACGTCGGCCTTCCTGTCCGCCCGCCCGCGCGGCCTCACGGCCGCCAAGGGTGCGGCGCGCGCCCAGACCGTCGCCGTCCGCCGCGCGCAGCGCGGTGTGGAGTCGGCCTTCGGCCGCTCGGCGACCCGGGCCAGCGTCCTCTACCGCAGCCACGCGCTGTACTCCGGCGTGGCGGTGCGTACGGACGCGAGCCGGCTGCGCGCCCTCGCGGACCTGCCCGGCGTGAAGGCGGTGCACCGGCTCGTGCCCAAGCAGGCCTCCAACTCCTCGTCGGTGCCGCTCATCGGGGCACCGCAGGTCTGGCACGCCAACGGCCAGACGGGTCAGGGCGTCCGGATCGGCATCATCGACACCGGCATCGACTACACCCACGCCGACTTCGGCGGCCCGGGCACCACCGAGGCCTTCGACGCGGCCAAGGCCACGAACACGTTCACGCCGACCGCCAAGGTCGTCGGCGGGTACGACTTCGCCGGCGACGCGTACAACCCCAGCGAGGGCGTCGACTCACCGGTGCCTGACGCCAACCCGCTCGACTGCGAGGGTCACGGCTCCCACGTCGCCGGCACGACGGCGGGCCTCGGCGTCGCCAAGGACGGCCACACCTGGGCCGGTGGCTACGACAAGGACATCGCGCCCGCGGACGTCAGCATCGGGCCCGGTGTGGCACCCGGCGCGAAGCTCTACGCCCTCAAGGTCTTCGGCTGCGACGGTGACACCAACCTCGTCGGCCAGGCCCTGCAGTGGGCGGCCGACCCCAACGGGGACGGCGACGTCTCCGACCACCTCGACGTCGTCAACATGTCGCTCGGCTCGAGCTACGGCTCACCGGATGACCCGGACGCCGTCGCGTCCAACGCCCTGGCTGCCCTCGGCACGGTCGTCGTGGCCTCGATGGGCAACAGCGGCGACGTCTACGAGGTCGGCGGGGCGCCGGGCAACGCGACCCGCGTGCTCGCCGTGGCCGCCAGCGACGACGGCAACGACGTCGTCGACGGCCTCAAGGTCGACAGCCCTGCCGGCATCGAGCCCGCCGACACCGTCGACGGGAAGCAGGACGACGTCTTCGCCGCGCTCAAGTCCACCAGCTACGACTGGGTGAAGGGCCCCGGCGTCACCGACACCGGCGTCGTCACCCTCGGGGACTGGAGCAAGCCGGAGTCGGACGCCAACAACTCGGACGCCTGCACCGCCCTGTCCTCCACGGATGCCGCGAAGGTCGCGGGCAAGGTCGTCCTCACCAAGTGGTACGACGGCACCGGCCGTCGCTGCGGCTCGGCCGGGCGTTCGGCGAACCTCGTCGCCGCGGGGGCTGCCGGCGTCATCTTCGGCAGCGACGTCAACTCGTTCTCTGCCGGGGTCCTCGGCGACGCACGCATCCCCGCGATGCTCACGGTGAACCAGGCGACCAAGGCGATCAAGGCCGCCCTCGACGCGTCGACGCCGGTCGACGTCACCATGACCGACGCGCTGCGCAACGCCGTGACCGTCGTGAACAAGGGCGCGGTCGACCAGCTCGCTGGCTTCTCCTCGCGTGGCATCGGCGTCGCCGGCACCGTCAAGCCCGACGTCGCGGCGCCCGGCGTCACGACCTTCTCGGTCGCGGTCGGCACGGGCAACGAGGGCATCGCCGAGAGCGGCACCTCGATGGCCTCGCCGCACGTCGCCGGTGAGGCTGCCCTCGTGCGGGCCTCGCACCCGACGTGGTCGGTGGAAGAGGTCAAGGCCGCGATCATGAACAGCGCGACCCAGGACGTCTACGTCGGGCCCAACCACACGGGCGCCTCGTACGGCCCGGAGCGGGTCGGCTCGGGTCGCGTCCAGGTCGCGGGAGGGGTTGACACGACCACCCTCGCGTACGTCAAGGACACCCCCGGTGCGGTGGGTGTCTCGTTCGGCCCGGTCGCGGTGACCGCGCCGACCACCACGCTGCGCAAGACGGTCCGGGTCGAGAACAAGGGATCGGCCGGCACCGCGGCATACGCCGTCTCCTACCAGCCGGCGCACCCGACGCCGGGCGTGACGTACACGTTCAGCCCGGCCCAGGTCAGCGTCCCCGCCGGCGGCTCGGTCGACGTCACGGTCACCGCGACCATCACGCGCTCGCAGCTGCGGGCCGTGGAGGACCCGACGACCAGCAGCGACCCGCTGGACCTCGGGCTGGAGCGCAGCTACCGCGCGGACGCCAGCGGCCGCATGGTCCTGACGCCGGTGGGCGACACCACCCCGGGCGTCCTGCGCGTGCCGGTGTGGTCTGCCCCCCGTCCCGCCTCGGCGATGTCCTCGGCCGCCACGGCCGTGGTCTCCGGGCCCGCGGGCCTGAAGTACGGGTCGCTGCGGCTCACCGGCACGGGCGTGGAGCAGGGGCCGGGCGACGGCACCGGCTACCTGTCGAGCGTGTCGACCTTCCAGCTCCAGGGGCGCAGCGCGAAGCTGCCGGCCTGCTCGAGCAGCCTGTTCACCGGGTGCGTCGCCCTGGCCGACGACCGCTCCGCCGACCTGCGGTACGTCGGCAGCGCCTCGGACCTGCCGACCTACCCCGACGCGACCACGGCGATGGAGGCCGGGCTCATCACGTTCGGGATCAGCAGCTGGGGACCGTGGCGCACGCCCGCCTCGTACACCGAGTTCGACGTGTACCTGGACACCAACGCCGACGGGACCCCGGACGCGGTGGTCTACAACACCCGGGCCGTGACGACGGACGACTACGACTACTTCCTGTCCGAGCTGGTCGACCTGCGCGACCCCAGGAAGATCACCGTCCTCGACGACGAGCTGGTCAACGGCGTCGACGGGTCGTTCGACACCAACGTGTTCAACAGCGACTCGCTCGCCCTGCCGGTGTCGGTGGCGGCGCTCAAGAGTGCCGGCCTCGTCACGGGTCCGTCGGCCAAGCTGCGTTACTGGGTCGAGTCGTACTCCGCGGAGTCGGGGGCCGTCGACTCGGTGGGAACCAGCTCGGCGCCGATGACCCTGTCCATCGGGTCGCCGGCCCTGGCGGCCTATGGCGACTGGGGCACCCTGGCGAGCACCGACCTGCCCACCCAGTCCCTGCGCGTCCGGCGTGACCAGGCCACCGTCGCCTCGGACAAGCCCGCCGGCCTGCTGCTGGTGCACCACACCAACACCGACGGCAACCGGGCGCAGGTCGTCGGGGTCAAGGTCGCCTCGGCCACGCGGCTGTACGCCTCCACGACCTCGTACACGTACGGCGGCAAGCCGACCTACACCGCGACGGTCTTCCCGGCGACGTCCACCGGCTCGGTGACGTTCAAGGACAACGGCCGCGCGGTCAGGACGGTCGCGGTCAGGAGTGGCAAGGCGGTGTGGACGGCGTCCGGCCAGACCCGCGGGACCCACTCGATGACGGCGACGTACGGCGGGGACGCCATCACCGTGGGCAGCTCCTCCGGCGCGGTCAGGGTCACGGTCAAGGGCCTCACGACCCGCACGACGCTCAGGGCGGGCTACACCCAGTACGCGTACGGTTACCGGCCGCCGCTCATGACGGCCACGGTGGCGCCCTCCTGGGCGACCGGGACCGTGACCTTCCGGGACGGCAGCCGGGTGCTCTGGACCGGCGCCGTCCGCAGCGGAAAGACGGTCTACCGGCTGCCGAGGCTGGCGCGGGGGTCGCACCGGGTCACCGCCGTCTACAACGGCTCGTACAAGTACGCGCCGTCCACCGGGGTGGTCACCATCACCGTGCGCTGAGCGCAGTGACACACCAGACCGGGGTCCCCGCCGCTTGGCGAGGGCCCCGGTCCCGTGGGCGCGTATGCCGTCCGGCCGGGTCTCAGTCGAGCCAGGAGCCGCGGCGGAGCACGCGGCGCAGCGACAGGTCATCGTCGACGACGAGCAGGTCGGCGTGCTGCCCGGCCGCGAGCCCCCCGACGCCGTCGAGCGACAGGGCCGCGGCGGGCGTGGGGCTCGCCGCCGTCACGGCGTCGAGGAGGTCGATGCCCAGGTCCTGCACGCACCAGCGCACCTGCTCGAGCAGGGTGGAGACGCCACCGGCCAGCGAGCCGTCCTTGACCAGCCGGGCCTCGCGGCCCACGACCCGGACGGCCTGCCCACCGAGCGTGTACTCGCCGTCGGACAGCCCACCGGCCGACATCGAGTCGCTGACGAGGGCGATGTTCGCCGCGCCCACCGTGTCGAACACCATCCGGACCGTGCCGGCCGCGAGGTGCACGCCGTCGGCGATGACCTCGACGACGGCCTCGCCCCGGGCGGCGGCGGCGAGAGCCGCCGCGACCGGTCCCGGGGTGCGGTGGTGCAGCGGGGGCATGCCGTTGAACAGGTGGGTCACCAGCGGCCGGCCGCCGCGGGCACCGGCGGACCGGACCCGCTCGAGGGCGGCGGCGGCCACCTCCCAGGGGGCGTCGGTGTGCCCGACGGCCGCGAGGGCCCCGGCGGCAGCGAGGCGCACCGGCAGCTCGTCGGCGCCGGCGCGCTCCGGGGCGTACGTCATGTGCGCGAACCACGGCCCGGCCGCCGCTGCGACCCGCTCGACGAAGGCGGCGTCGGGGTCGGTCAGGGCGTCGGGGTTCTGCGCACCGCAGCGGTCGACCGACAGGAACGGTCCCTCGAGGTGGATGCCCGCGAGGTCACCGGACTCGGCGAGGGGGACCAGGGTCGCGATACCGGCGAGCAGGACGTCCTGCGGCGCGGAGACGAGCGAGCCGACGACCGAGGTGCTGCCGGCCCGGTGGTGGCGTGCCACGGCCCGGTTCGCAGAGTCCGCGTCGGTGCCGAACTCCCCGCCGTCGCCGCCGTGGCAGTGCAGGTCGACGAGGCCGGGCAGGATCGTCGCGCCCGGCTCCCAGCCGGGGGGAGTGGATGCCTTCGCCCACTGCGCCGGCAGCGCGTCGCGCTCGCCGGCATACGCGATGGTGCTGCCGTCGACGACGACGGCGCCGTCCGCCACCACGCGGTCGGGCAGGACGGTGCGTCCGGGCAGCAGGACTGTGGTGTCGGCAGGCGTCGAGGTCACGACAGGATGATGGACCGGGTCAGGTGGCGCGGTCGATCCGGGTCGACCCCGGCGCGTCGCGCCTTGACCAGGCAGAGCCGGTGCAGCCGCACGAGGTCCGCGAGTGGGTCGATGTCGCGGTGCTCGAACCACGCCCCGGTCGCCCGGACGTCCTCGGCCAGCCCGCTCGGCACCTCGCCGAACGCCCACGTCGCGCGGCCGGTCGTGGCGATGCTGATCGGGCCGTGGCGGTACTCCATCGCGGGGTAGGCCTCGGTCCAGAACTGCGCCGACTCGCGCAGCTTGAGCGCCGCCTCCTGGGCCAGGCCGACGGTCCAGCCACGGCCGAGGAAGGTGAGCTGCTCGGCGTCGGCCACGCCGGCCAGCGCCGACTCCTCGTCCTCGGCGAGCACCGCGCGGGCCTGCTCGGCGACCGCCGCGACGTCCTCTCCGAGGGTCGCGCGCAGCAGGGCGAGCGTCGTCGTGGCGAAGCGGGTCTGCACGACGGACTGCTCGTCGACCTCGGGCAGCAGCAGCGTGCGCTCCGCGAGGTCGGGGATGGGCGTGCCCTCGGTGGCCACGATGGCGGTGGTGCGCCGGCCCTGCTCGGCGAGTCGCCCGACCAGCTCGACCACCTCGGTCGTGGTGCCCGAGCGGGAGATCGCGACGACCCGGTCGAAGGTGCGGGTGTGGGGGTACTCGCTGGCGGCATGGGCCTCGGTGTGGCCGTGCCCCGCGGCCTCACGCAGGACGGCATACGCCTGCGCCATGTAGTAGCTCGTGCCGCAGCCGACGACGGCGACGCGCTCGCCGGGGGCGGGGAGGGCCGCGCGGGCCTCGTCGAGCCGGCCCAGGACGGCCACCCAGTCGTCGGGCTGGCTGGCGATCTCGGCGGCGAGGTGGCTGGCGTGCTCGGTCATGGGTCGGGGCTCCTTCGCCTGGCCTGAGTGATTTAGACTGCTCAGAGTCTCGGGCAATCAGATTCGATCAGTCAAGCGCAGGTCGTCCTGATCGGTCCGTTCAGTCCTGCTGCGCGCGGATGCGTGCGGATCCGCTTGACGCCGAGCAGGCCTGCGCGCCAAGGTGTGCGACAGGGTCGCCTGTTCGTGAGTGAAGTACCCGACAAACGAAACAAAACGATCAGGGGCTGCTGAAGGGAGCAGGCGTGGCCAACGGCGCAGCGAAGTCCCTCGACCGGGGTGCCCGGTGGAGCGCCCTGCTCGGCCTGCTCGCCGAGCGCGGCCGGCTCAGCGTCGGTGAGGTCGTCGACGTCCTGGGCGTCTCCGAGGCGACCGTCCGGCGCGACTTCGGCGACCTCGCCGCCCAGCAGCTCGTGACCCGGACGCACGGCGGCATCGTCGCCACGGCCGTCGCCTACGACCTGCCCGCGCGCTACAAGCAGGCCGGCGCCGACGACGCCAAGGAGCGGATCGCCGCCCACGCGGCCGACCTGGTGCGGGACGGCACCGTGGTCGGCTTCAACGGCGGCACCACGACCAGTGCCGTCGCCCGTCGCCTCGCCGCCCGGTCCGACCTCGCGATGTCCTCCAACCGGCCCGCGATCACCGTCGTCACCAACGCCCTCAACATCGCCACCGAGATGGTCCTGCGGCCCTTCGTGCGCTGCGTGTCCCTCGGCGGGGTCGCCCGGCCCGAGTCCTACGAGCTGTCGGGGCCGCTCGCCACCATGGTGCTCAACGAGCTGTGGCTCGACACCGTCGTCCTCGGCGTCGACGCGGTCTCCGGCGGGGCGGGGGCGATGTGCCACCACGAGGGCGAGGCGGGGATCAACGCGCTCATGGTCGAGCGAGCCGACCGCGTCGTCGTCGTTGCGACGGGGGCCAAGATCGGCGCCCGGGCGTTCGCCCGCATCTGCCTGCCCTCGCGCATCGAGACGGTCGTCACCGACGACACCGCCGACCCTGCCGCCGTCGCTGACCTGCGGGCGGCCGGCGTGACGGTGGAGGTGGTCTGAGCGGTGACCGCCGTCGTGGCCGCCGTCGACGTCGGCGGCACCCGGATGAAGGCCGCCCTCGTGGACCGGGAGGGTCGCGAGGTGGTGACCCTCACGCGGCCGACGCCTGCCGCTCTCGACGTGCCCGGCGCGCTCGTCCGGGCCGTGGCCGAGACCGTGGCAGCCCTCCGGGAGGCCGCCGCCGACCTCAGCGGCCACGTCGGACCCGAGGACGCCGTCGGGCGCGCGGACCCCACCGCGCCCGAGGACGCCGTCGGGGACACCCCCGAGGTCGTCGCGGCCGGTGTCGTCGTCCCGGGCATCGTCGACGACGTGCGGGGTGTCGCGGTCTGGGCGTCGAACCTCGGCTGGCGCGACCTTCCGGTCACCGCACCCCTGTCCGAGCTGCTCGGCATGCCCGTGGCACTGGGCCACGACGTGCGCGCCGGCCTGCGGGCGGAGGTCGCGTGGGGCGCCGCGGCCGGCTCGCGCAACGTCCTCTTCATCCCCCTCGGCACGGGGATCGCCGGTGCGCTCATGCTCGACGGCCACGTCGTGGCTGCCGACGGCTGGGCCGGCGAGATCGGCCACGTCGTCGTCGAGCCCGAGGGACTGCCCTGCCCGTGCGGCCAGCGCGGCTGCCTCGAGACCGTGGCCTCTGCGGCCGCCGTCGCACGGGCGTATGCCGCGCGGACGGCCGGGCGCGGCGGTGCGCCGCTCGACGCCGAGGCCGTCGCGGGGCTCGTCCGGGCCGGCGACGCCGACGCCGCTGCGGTCTGGGACCACGCGGTGACCGCCCTGGCCCGCAGCCTGGTCATGATGACGACCGCCACCGGGGTGGACCACATCCTCGTCGGGGGAGGGCTGGCGCAGAGCGGGGAGACCCTGCTCGCGCCCCTGCGCGAGGCCGTCCACGCCTCGCTCACCTTCCAGCGCGAGCCGCGGATCGAGCGGGCCCGGCTCGGGGAGCGGGCCGGGTGCCTGGGCGCTGCCTGCCTGGCGTGGGACGTCGCATGATCCTCACGGTCACGCCCAACCCCGCCCTCGACGTGACGTACGACGTCGACCGGCTCGTGCCGCACACGAGCCACCGCGTGCGGCAGGTCCGCGAGCGCGCGGGCGGCAAGGGGGTCAACGTCGCCTCCGTCCTCGCCCTGATGGGCGAGCCCGTCTTGGCCACGGGGGTCGTCGGCGGCCCCTCGGGTGACGTGCTGCGCGCGGACCTCGACCGCCGGAGGATCCGTCACGACCTGCTCCCGGGCGACCTGACGACGCGCCGGACCGTCACCGTCGTCTCCGCGCAGGACGGCGACGCCACGGCCTTCAACGAGCCGGGCGCGTCCTGGCCGGGCGAGCTGCGCGACGCGCTCGTCGTCCACGTGGAGCGACTGCTGCGGGTCCACCGCCCCGCCGTGCTCGTGGTCTCCGGCAGCGTGCCGCCCGGGTTCGGCGGCGAGGGGTGCGCGGCGCTGGTCGCGGCGGGCCACGCGGCAGGCGCCCGCGTCGTCCTCGACACCTCGCGCGACGCGCTGGTCGACGCCCTGCCCAGCGGCCCCGACGTCATCAAGCCCAACCGCGACGAGCTGTATGCCGTGACCGGCACCGCCGAGCCGGTGGAGGGCGCCAAGGCCCTGCAGCGCAAGGGCGCCCGGCATGTGCTGGTCTCCCTCGGCGCCGACGGCATGGTCCTGGTCGAACCCGACGGCACGGTGCTGCGGGCCGGGCTGCGCGAGCCACTGAGGGGCAACCCCACCGGCGCCGGCGACGCCTGCGTCGCCGCGGTCGCGACGGGCCTGGCCCGCGGCTCGGCCTGGCCGGACGTCCTGGGCGACGCGGTCGCGTGGTCGGCGGCGGCCGTCCTGCGCCCGGTCGCGGGCGAGGTGGCGGTCGAGGACGTCTCGCGGCTGCGCGGGCTCGTCACGCTCGAGGGCACGGAGGTGCGCTGAGGTGCTGGTCGGACTGGACGAGGTGCTGCAGGAGGCCCGGCAGGCCGGGCACGGCGTGGGGGCGTTCAACGTCATCCACCTCGAGCACGCGGAGGCCCTGGTCGGTGCCGCGGAGGACGCGGGGCTGCCGGTGGTGCTGCAGGTCAGCGAGAACACCGTGCGTTGGCACGGGTCGCTCGCGCCGCTCGCCGCCGCGACCCGGGCGCTGGCCGAGCAGTCGCCGGCCCGGGTGGTCCTGCACCTCGACCACGCCACCTCCCGCGAGCTGGTCACCGAGGCGCTGGGCCTCGGGTTCACGTCCGTGATGTTCGACGGCTCGACGCTGCCGGACGACCGCAACCGAGCCGAGACCCGGGAGGTCGTGCGCGAGTGCCACGGTGCCGGTGTCGCGGTCGAGGCCGAGCTCGGCGAGATCGGCGGCAAGGACGGCGTGCACGCGCCGGGCGCCCGCACCGACCCGCACGACGCCGCGCGGTTCGTCGAGGACACCGGGGTGGACGCGCTCGCCGTCGCGGTCGGCACGTCGCACGCGATGACCGAGCGCACGGCCGCCCTCGACCTCGAGCTCATCGCCGCGATCCGCGAGCAGGTCCCCGTTCCGCTGGTCCTGCACGGCTCGTCCGGGGTCCCGGACGATGGCCTCGCCGCAGCGGTGCGTGCCGGGATGACGAAGGTCAACATCGCCACCCACCTGCAGGGTGTCTTCACCGGCGCGGTCCGGGAGGTGCTCGGCGCCGACCCGCGCGTGGTCGACACCCGCCGCTACCTCGCCCCCGCCCGCGACGCCGTCCGGGCGGAGGCCGCCCGGCTGCTCGCCCTCCTCGCCCTGCGCTGAACCCGCTCGACGGGCACGCGGCATACGCTCGGGGCATGAGCGACCTCCACTGCCCGGCGACGCTGCTCGTGGCGCGCCACGGGGACGCGGAGTACGGCCACCCGTCGGTGCTGTCGGACGAGGGTGGCTGGCTCAGCGAGCGCGGGCGGCAGCAGGTCCGCACGCTGGCCGAGTCGCTGCGCGGCCGCAACGTGGCACGCGTGCACACCAGCCCGCTGCAACGCGCCGTCGAGTCCGGGGTGCTGGCCGCGGAGCTGCTCGGCGTCGACTCCGTCGTCGTCCCCGGTCTCGAGGAGTTCTCCGTGGGCGCACTCGCCGGGCGCGCCCACGACGACCCCGAGCTGATGTCCGTCTTCACGGCCTGGATGCACGGCGACCTCGGGCGCTTCATCCCGGGCGGCGAGACCGGGGCCGAGGTCGTGGCGCGGTACCGCGAGGCGCTGCTGTCGATCGCCGACCAGCACCGCGGCGAGACGGTGCTCGTGTTCAGCCACGGGGGAGTGATGTCGTTCGTGCTGCCGCGGATCGACGGGCGGGTGCGGGCCGACCTGGCGGCGGCGGCCTTCCTGCCCAACTGCGGGGTGGCCGAGGTGGCCGTCGACGGGGACGGCTTCGCCGTGCGGTGCTGGCCCGGCTCGGTGGACCGCTCGGTCGTCTGAGCCGACGGCCTGGAGACGGGGCCTGGAGACGTGGCCTGGAGGAGCTGCCCGGACGAGCTGCCCGGACCAGCTGCCTAGAAGAGGCGGTGCTCGCTGGTGTCGATGCCCTTGAGGGCGTCGTAGTCGAGGGTCACGCAGCGGATGCCGCGGTCGGTGGCCAGGGTCCGCGCCTGCGGCTTGATCTCCTGCGCGGCGAAGACCCCGGTGACCGGCGCGAGGTGCGGGTCGCGGTTCATCAGCTCGAGGTAGCGGGTCAGCTGCTCGACGCCGTCGATGTCGCCGCGTCGCTTGATCTCGACGGCCACCGAGGCGCCGGCGGCGTCCTTGCACAGGATGTCGACCGGCCCGATCGCGGTCATGTACTCGCGCCGGACCAGCGTCCAGCCGTCGCCGAGGGTGTGGATGTGCTCGGCGAGGAGCTTCTGCAGGTGCGCCTCGACGCCGTCCTTGATGAGGCCGGGGTCGACGCCGAGGTCGTGCGAGGAGTCGTGCAGCACCTCGTGGATGAGCACGCGGAGGCGGTCCTCGGACTTGGCGTGCTGCACGACCCACACCGCGCTGACGCCGTCGGCGGCCTCGTGCTCCTCGGGGGTGACCTCGGCCATCGCGCAGGGCGGCGACATCCAGTTGAGCGGCTTGTAGGACCCGCCGTCGCTGTGGACGAGCACCGACCCGTCGACCTTGACGAGCAGGAGCCGGGTGGCCAGGGGCAGGTGGGCCGAGAGCCGGCCCTCGTAGTCCACCGAGCACTTCGCAATGACGAGCCGCACGAGGAGGCACTCTACGGGTGCCGCTCGTCGTCCTGGTCACAGGTGCAGGAAGGCCGTTGCGTGCCGGCCACAGGTATCGCACACTCGAACCACAGAGGTGAGCAGGATGCGCAGTGTCGTCGGCAACGTCGCCGGGCTCGCCCTGGTCTTCGCCTCGCTCGCGGCCGGTATGCGGTGGGTGACGACCGGGCGGCCGCCCCGCGTCCTCCGCCCGGTGGTGGACCGGGCCGAGGCGTTCGTCGCCGCGCGCCGACCCCGCCCGGAACCCATCCCGCCGGTCCTGCTGGCCCTCGAGCTGGGCCGCCTCGCCACCCACATCCGGTACGTCGAGTCGTCCGACCTGCCCAACAAGGCCGAGCGTCTCATGGCCGCCCGGCTCGCCTACGACCACGCCCTGCGCGACTACTGCCGTGCAGTCGACATCCCCGTCCCACCGGCCATCCGCGGCCTGTCCCGGGAGCAGCGGTTCCACATGGAGTCAGCCCTGATCGGCGCCGGCCACGAGTGGTGACGAGGCGGGTGTCGACCGTCACGCCGCCCGGGGGTCCCGGGCACGTCCGGCGTCTGGGAGACTCCCCGGCATGGCTCGGAAGTTCACGAAGGTCGGAGTGATCGGTCTCGGCACCATGGGTGCCGGCATCGTCGAGGTGTTCGCGCGCAACGGCATCGACGTCGTCGCGGTGGAGGTCGACGACGCGGCCGTCGAGAAGGGTCGCGGCGTCCTCGAGCACTCGACCGGCCGGGCCGTCAGCCGCGGCAAGCTCTCGACCGAGGACCAGGCCGCGCTCCACTCGCGCGTGCACTTCACCTCGAGCATGGACGACCTCGCCGACTGCGAGCTCGTCGTCGAGGCCGTGCCGGAGCACCTCGACCTCAAGAAGGAGGTGTTCGGCAAGCTCGACGCCATCGTCGGCCCGGACGCCGTCCTCGCGACCAACACCTCCAGCCTGTCGGTCACCGAGATCGCCGTCGCCACGAGCAACCCCAAGCGCGTCGTCGGCATGCACTTCTTCAACCCGGCGCCGGTGCTGCAGTTCGTCGAGGTCATCCGCACGGTCGTCACCGAGGACGAGGTCTTCGAGGACGTCAAGGCGCTCGCCCAGCGGCTCGGCAAGCAGCCGGTCGTCGTGGGCGACAAGGCCGGGTTCATCGCCAACGCGCTGCTGTTCGGCTACCTCAACCACGCCGTCTCGATGTACGAGTCGCGCTACGCCAGCCGCGAGGACATCGATGCGGCCATGCGCCTCGGCTGCGGCTACCCGATGGGCCCGCTCGCCCTCATGGACCTCATCGGCCTCGACACGGCCTACGAGATCCTCGACACGATGTACAAGCAGGGCCGCGACCGCCTGCACGCCCCGAGCCCGATCATCAAGCAGATGGTCAGCGCCGGCCTCAAGGGCCGCAAGAGCGGCCGTGGCTTCTACACGTATGCCGAGCCCGGCTCGTCCGCGGTCGTGGACGACGCCCTGACGCCCCGCCCCGCCGGCGAGTCGGGGGCCACCCTGCGCCCCGTCACCAAGGTCGGCGTCGTCGGGTCCGGGACGATGGCCACGGGCATCGTCGAGGTGTTCGCGAAGGCGGGCTACGACGTCACCTACGTGACCCGCAGCCAGGCCAAGGTCGACGCCGTCACCGCCGGCGTCACGCGCTCGCTGGAGAAGGCC
The DNA here is from genome assembly GCF_031456495.1 of Phycicoccus sp. 3266. Taxonomy (NCBI): domain Bacteria; kingdom Bacillati; phylum Actinomycetota; class Actinomycetes; order Micrococcales; family Intrasporangiaceae; genus Phycicoccus; species Phycicoccus sp. 3266. Next base: position 675,485 of record NZ_JAVDUW010000002.1, read on the forward strand.
GTCCAGCGCGGCAAGCTCGAGGAGTCCGCCCGTGACGAGGCGCTCGGCCGCCTCACCGGGTCGACCTCGCTCGACGCGCTCGCCGGAGTCGACCTCGTGGTCGAGGCGGTCGTGGAGGACCTCGCCGTCAAGCAGGCGCTGTTCGAGAACCTCGACGAGATCGCCCGGCCGGGCGCCATCCTCGCGACGACCACCTCGAGCCTCCCGGTCGTCGAGCTCGCCGCGGCCACCAAGCGGCCGCAGGACGTCATCGGCATGCACTTCTTCAACCCCGCCCAGGTGATGAAGCTCGTCGAGGTCGTGCACACCGTCTCGACCGACGCCGACGTCGTCGCCACGGTGCAGGACCTCTGCGCCAAGATCGGGAAGCACGCCGTCTCCTGCGGCGACCGCTCGGGCTTCATCGTCAACGCGCTGCTCTTCCCGTACCTCAACGACGCCGTGAAGATGCTGTCGGCCAACTACGCCAGCGCCGACGACATCGACACCGCGATGAAGACCGGCTGTGGCCTGCCGATGGGCCCGTTCGAGCTGCTCGACGTCGTCGGGCTCGACGTGTCCCTGGCGATCCAGCGCGAGCTCTACCTCGAGTTCCGCGAGCCCGGCTTCGCGCCGGCCCCGCTGCTGGAGCACCTCGTCACCGCCGGCTACCTCGGCCGCAAGACCGGCCGCGGCTTCCGCACCTACGCCTGATCCCGGCACACCCTGTCGCCCGGGGTACACGAGCGACGCCTACGACGTCTCCCGCGGCCGGCTCTGGGACAATTGCCACCGTGCCCCGAGCCAACCGCCGTCGCCGCGACGACGTCCCGCTGAACCTGCAGCGGGCCGTCGGGGGTGCCCCGCGCCGCGAGTCGTATGCCGGGGGCGAGTGGTTCGTGCGCCGTGTCTCGGGCGAGGGGTCGACGCGTGCGTACCTCTGTCCGGGGTGCCAGCAGACGATCCCGACCGGCACGCCGCACGTCGTCGCCTGGCCGGCCGACGGCCTCGGCGGCCTGGACGACCGGCGGCACTGGCACACCACGTGCTGGGAGGCCCGTGGCCGGCGGCACGCCACCGGCTCCTACCGCTGACGCCCGGCCCCGAGCCTGATCGCTGGTCTGCGCACAGACCGGCGTGTCACTGCGCTCGGATCCGCTCCCTGCGCTGTGGGACCCAGGTCTGCGCGCAGACGTCCGGGACTCACACCGGGTGGGACGTTCGCCCCTGTGGCAGGTGACTTGTCCGCGTGACGGTGGACGGGTGTCGGACGGGTTGCAGGTCGACCGGGTGGTGCACGCCTTCGGTGAGCGGGTGGCGCTCGACGGCGTCAGCTGCGAGGTGCCCGCGGGACGCCTGACCGGGCTGCTCGGCCCGAACGGCGCGGGCAAGACGACCCTCATGCGGATCCTGCTGGGCGTGCTCGTCCCGGACGGCGGCCAGGTGTGGCTGGACGGGCGACGCCTCGAGGACGTCCACGACCGGGGCGGCTGGGGCTACATGCCTCAGGAGCGCGGGCTCTACCCGGCGATGCCGGCCGGCCCGCAGGTGGTTCACTTCGCCCGGCTGCACGGGCTCTCGCGGGCCGAGGCGACGCAGCGCGCCCGCGACCTGCTGGGGGAGCTGGAGCTGGGGGACCGCTGGGACGAGCGCACCGACCGGCTGTCCGGCGGCATGCAGCAGCGGCTGCAGCTCGCGACCGCGCTCGCGCACCTGCCCGAGGTCATCGTGCTCGACGAGCCGTTCGCGGGCCTGGACCCGGTGGCGGTCGACCAGCTGTCCGCGCTCCTGCGGCGGCGTGCGGCGGACGGGTGCCTGGTGCTGTTCTCCAGCCACCAGCTCGACCTCGTGCAGGACCTCTGCGAGGACATCGTCATGGTGGACCACGGGCGCACCGTCCTGGCCGGGTCGGTGTCGCACCTGCGCGCAGCCTCGGGACAGAGCCGGCTGCGGCTGCGGCTCGAGTCGGCGGACCGGGAGTGGCTGCGCGCGTTCGACGGCGTGCGGGTGGTCAGCGACGAGGCCGACGACCTGCGCCTCACGGTGCCGACGGGCGTCGACCCCCTGCGGCTGCTCGACGCGGCGCGGTCGCGCGGGGCGGTCCTCGACTTCGGGCTGGAGCTGCCCACCCTGTCCGAGCTCTTTCTGGCAGCAGTGGGTGGCGAGCGGGCGCTGGAGGGGGTGGGCCGGTGACCTGGTGGCGCGGCACGGCCCTCGTGGCCGAGCGCAGCCTGCTGGAGACGGTGCGCTCGCGGGCCTACCGGCTCATCACGGCCGTGCTCCTGCTGGCCTCGGCCGCCGCTGTGCTCGTCCCGCACCTCGTCCTCGACCGCCCCACGAGCTACACCCTCGCGACGGTCGGTGCGGCCCCGGCGCCGTTGCGCGACGCCCTCGCCGCGTCCGCAGCCCGGCAGGGCTTCTCGGTGGAGTATGCCGCGCGCGGCAGCGCCGCCGACGTCCGCACCGCGGTGCGCGACGGCGCCGCGACGGCGGGGCTCGCGGACGGCACCCTGTTCACCGGGACTGGCGTGGACCAGACCTTCTCGGCGCTCGTGGGCCAGGCCGTGGTGTCGGTCGAGACCACGGCCCGGCTGCGGGCCGCAGGGCTGACCCCGGCGCAGATCGCCTCGGTCGCCGCGGTGCGCCCGCCCCTGCAGGTGACGGTGGGTCGCACCGACAGCGGCGAGCGCGCGGCCGTCGGGTACGGCGTCGGCATCGCGCTGTACCTCGCGATCACCTTCGCGGGCGGTGCGATCGCCTCCGCCGTGGCGGTCGAGAAGTCGACGCGCGTCTCCGAGGTGCTGCTGGCGGTCCTGCGCCCCAGCCAGGTGCTGGTCGGCACGGTGTCGGCGGTCGGCGCGGCGACGCTGGCCCAGGTGCTCGTGCTCGCCGTCCCGCTCGCGGTCGCGGTCCGCCTTGGGTACGTGGGGCTGCCAGCCGTCGCCAGTGGCGACCTCGCCCTGGCGCTGGTGTGGTTCGCCCTCGGGTTCGCCGTCTACGCCTTCCTGTTCGCCGCCGCGGCTGCGCTCGTCGACAAGGTGACCGAGGCGAGCGCGGCCGTCGCTCCGGTGACGACGGTGCTGGTCCTCGTCTACCTGCTCAGCATCATCGTGGTCACCGGCCAGCCGACGAGCGGCTGGAGCACGGCGATCTCGCTCTTCCCGCTGAGCGCGCCGCTGGCGTTGCCGGTGCGCTGGTCCAGCGGCGAGGTGCCCGTCTGGGAGCTGGTCACGGCCATGGCGCTGACCGCGGCGACGGCGGTGCTGCTCGTCGCTGTCGGAGCGGCCGTCTACCGCCGCGCGCTGGTCATCACGGGCCACCGCGTCCGCTGGCACGAGCTGACCGGCCACCGGGCCCACCGACGTCCTGCCCGCCCGGCCTGATCCCGGACGTCTGCTCACAGACCCCGCGTACCACTGCGCGCTGATCGGCTCCCTGCCCACTGGTGCGGACATCTGTGCGCAGACGAGCGTCCGGGCCCGTGAGGTTCAGTGGCGGCGCTGGCGGGGGAGGAGGACCTCTTCGTAGAGCAGCAGCAGCCCGGCGGCGACGGGGATCGCGAGCAGGGCGCCGAGCACGCCGAGCAGCGTGCCGCCCGCGAGGGCCGCGACCACCGTCACGGCACCGGGCACCGACACGGTGCGCTGCATGATCCGCGGCGCCACCACGTAGTTCTCGATCTGCTGGTAGATGACGTAGTACGCGAGCGCGATGAACATCTTGCGCGGCTCGTCGAAGACGGCGACCAGGCAGACCACGGAGGCGCCGAGGGTCGCCCCCACCATGGGGACCAGGCCGAGGAAGCCGACCGACACGGCCAGCACCGCGGCATACGGGATCCCGACGATGGTCATCATGATCCAGGAGCACGCGGCGTTCACGGTCGCCACGGCGATCTGCCCGATGGCGTAGGAGCCGGTGCGCCGCATGATCTCCTCGGACAGCGACATCACCCGGGCGCGGCGCGAGGCCGGCACGACGGCGTAGGCCGCGTGCTTGACCCGGGGGAGCGAGGCGAGCAGGAACAGCGTCAGCACCAGGACCGTGAAGGCCTGGAAGATGCCGGTGACGACGGCGGCCCCCACCCCGAGCACCCCACCGAAGACCGAGCTGAGGAAGCCGCTGTCGGTGATCTTCTTGTTGAACTCGCTGCGGATCTTGTCGACGAGGTCGTAGTGCTTGTCGAGGTCCTGCACCCAGCGGCTCTTGAGGATCTGGTCGAGCCAGTCCGGCGCCTGCTGGACGAGCTGGCCGCCCTGGGTGATGACCGGCGGCACGACGACGACGCCCAGAAGGGCGAACACGAGCACGAGGCCGGCGAACACCAGGGCGACGGCCCCGCCCCGCTTCACCCCGCGCCGCGTGAGCGTCTCGACGACGGGGTTGAGGGTGAGCGTGAGGAAGAACGAGATGACCAGGATCGTCAGGACCGTGGTGAGCCGGCCCAGCGTGTGCCAGAGCAGCAGCGCGGTCAGCACGCCGATGGCGCCGACGAACCCCATGTAGAACGGCGACTGGCGGTTGAGCGGCCGGCCGGCGCGCCCGTAGCGCTGGTTCGGCGAGGGGAGGTCGTCGCCGGACGGGCCGGCCCCCTCGAGGACCGCGCCGTTGCCCGGCACGTCGGAGTCCCGGCCGCCGCCCTCCTCGGCCTCCAGCTGCTGCCGGAGGCCGGGGAGCACGTCGGTCAGCAGGTCGGCCGGGACCGGGGTGCTCTCCTCGACGTGCGAGTGGTAGCTCGCCTCCAGCGCCGCACGCTGGCTGCGCCGGAACTCCCTCCACCGGTCCAGCACTGACATGGCGCCGAGCCTAGGGCACGGTGAGGCGGTCGGCCGGGTCCGCCACGGAGCCGCCGGTCAGGTGTTCCGGAAGCGGTTGATCTGCGGCAACAGGGCCTCGCGCTTCTCGGTGTCGGTGACGCCGAGCCCCTCCTCGGGGGAGAGGGTGAGGACGCCGACCTTGCCCTGGTGGGCGTTGCGGTGGACGTCGAGCGCCGCCTGGCCGACCTCGTCCATGGCGTACGTCTTGGACAGGGTGGGCTGGATGAGGCCGCGGCTGATGAGCTCGTTGGCCTCCCACGCCTCGCGGTAGTTGGCGAAGTGGCTGCTTACGATCCGCTTGAGGTTCATCCACAGGTAGCGGTTGTCGTACTCGTGCAGGTAGCCCGACGTCGACGCACAGGTCACGATCGTGCCGCCCTTGCGCGCCACGTAGACGCTCGCGCCGAAGGTCTCGCGGCCCGGGTGCTCGAAGACGATGTCGACGTCGTAGCCCCCGGTGAGCTCGCGGATCTTCTTGCCGAGCCGCTGCCACTCCTTGGGGTTCTGGGCGGTGTTGTCGTCGTTCCAGAACCGGTAGCCCTCGGCGCTGCGGTCGATGATGAGCTCGGCGCCCATGTCGCGGCAGATCTGCGCCTTCTCCGGCGAGGACACGACGCAGACCGGCGTCGCGCCGCCGGCCAGCGCCATCTGGGTCGCGTAGGAGCCGAGGCCGCCGGAGGCGCCCCAGATGAGGACGCGGTCGCCGAGCTTCATCTGGGCGCCGTTCTTGGAGACCAGCTGGCGGTATGCCGTGGAGTTCACCAGGCCGGGGGACGCCGCCTCCTCCCACGACAGGTGGGCGGGCTTGGGCATGAGCTGGTTGGACTTCACGATCGCGAGCTCGGCGAGGCCGCCGAAGTTGGTCTCGAAGCCCCAGATCCGCTGCTGCGGGTCGAGCATCGTGTCGTTGTGGCCGTCGGCGTCCTCGAGCTCGACCGACAGGCAGTGGGCAACGACCTCCTGGCCCGGCTTCCACTTGGTGACGCCGGGGGCCGTGCGCAGCACGACGCCGGCGAGGTCGGAGCCGACGACGTGGTACGGCAGGTCGTGGCGCTTGGCGTACTCCGACGTGCGGCCGTAGCGCTCGAGGAACCCGAAGGTCGACACCGGCTCGAAGATCGAGGTCCAGACGGTGTTGTAGTTGATGGCACTGGCCATGACGGCGACGAGGGCCTCGCCGGGGGCGAGCTCGGGCACGGGCACCTCGTCGAGGTGCAACGACTTGCGGGGGTCCTTCTCCTTGGTGGCCATGCCCTCGAACAGGCCCACCTCGTCCTTGTGCACCGTCACGGCGCGGTAGGACTCAGGGATGGCCAGGCCGGCGTACGTGGACTCGGCGCGGTCCCCGGAGAGGATGGCGTCGCGGATCTCCTGCATGGAACTTCTCCTCGGCGTCAGGCTGCACGGTTGCAGCGAAACTACTGGTGCGTATGCCGATCCGGCAGGGAGTGAGACTCCGGTCACGCGGTGACGTGGCTCACCCGTCACCGACCGCTGCGACGTACCGGTCGGGCCGGACGAGGCACCAAGCGGGACAGGCGGTTCCGAGCCGGCGGGCAAGGTCCTCACCCCCTCGCGCCGCGGCCAGCCGGACCTCGTGGACCCACTGCTCGGGCAGGCCCGCTGGCGGTGGTGCGGCCGCACCCTCGCCGAGCAGCAGCAGGTGGTGGCCGGGCCCGTCGAGCAGCTCGTGGAGCCGGTGCTGTGGACCGGGCCGGTCGGGCGGGTGCCGCCGGTCCTGCGAGCCGGGCGGGAGCCGGAGGTCGGGGAGGCGGTCCCCGACGAGCACCCGTCCGCCCTGCCGCCGCGATCCCCGGAGCGTGAGGGGCAGGACGGGACGGTGGTGGCTCAGCGCCAGCCCGGTCACGAGCCGCACGCCCGGTGCGACGGCGCCGAGGTGGCGGGCGACGGTGGGCGCGACCGCGGGCACCACCAGCCGCCGCAGGGCCCGGGCCGCCGGATCGGCGGACGACTCACCCCACCAGGCGAGCGAGGTCCAGGCGATGCCGAGCCGCGCGACCGGACGGCGTTCCCGCTCGTAGCCGTCGAGCAGGGTGCTCACCCCGGGCGGGGAGGTCGCGGCCAGCGCCAGCCGCCAGCCGAGGCTGCACGCGTCCTGCAGCCCGGTGTTCATCCCCTGCGCGCCTGCCGGGCTGTGCACGTGCGCGGCGTCGCCGGCGAGCAGCACCGACCCGCGGCGGTAGGCCCGCGCCAGGTGGTGGCGCAGCGGCACCTGCTCGGCCCACGCGACGTCGCCCAGCGTGACGGCTCCGTCGGTCATGGAGCGCACGAGGCCGGCGAGCTCGGCACGCAGCCCGGCGGCGGTGCCGGCGACGACCAGCCGCCAGGGCGCCCGCTCGCCCAATGGGAAGAGGAAGAGGATGCCGTCGCGGGCGGCGAACACGTGGGCGCCCGACAGACCCGCGGGCTGCGCGACGTCGACGTCGGCGATGACGACGGGGTGGCGGTAGGCGCGGCCGGGGAAGGCGATCCCCGCAGCGGCACGGACCCGGCTCGCCGCACCGTCGCAGCCGACCACGAACCGTGCCGCGCCGAGGAGGGCGCCGTCGCGGCCGCGCACGACGGTCCGGCCCCGCAGGTCGCCGTCGCCGACCCGGACGTCGTCCACCTCCGCACCCCACCGGACGGCGACGCCGCGCTCGTCGAGCAGGCCGAGCAGCGTCGCCTCCACGACGGCCTGCGACACGAGGAGCAGCGACGGGTGGGCGGTGTCGGGCAGCGGCAGGTCGCCGAGGTCCACCCGGACCTCCCGCCCCCGCGCGTGCAGCACCGCGCCCACGTGCGAGCTGCCGACCTCGAGCAGGCGCCCGGTGGCGCCGAGCGGGGCCAGCACCTCGAGGGTCCTCGGCTGCACGACCAGGGCGCGCGACGGCCGCGGCGTGCCGTCGCGACGGTCGACCACCTCGACCCGGGCGCCGTGCGCCGCCGCCTGCAGCGCGAGCGCCAGCCCGGTGGGTCCCGCGCCCACCACGAGGACATCCGGTTCGCCCGACCCGGGCCGTGTCACTGCCACCGCCCTACCCGGCCAGCTCCCACCACAGGGCCTCGGCGTCGTCCTGCGCACCGGGTGCCTGCCGCTGCAGCCGGCTGCCGTCACGCAGGACGTCGTCGACGCCCAGCCCGGGCAGCACCACGTAGTCGATCGAGCCGGGCACGGCGACGAGGGCGAGCACGCGCCAGAGCCGGTCGGCATACCACCGCGCCCGGTCCGCGCCGTCCCAGTCGTAGAGGCCGCGGTACACGAAGGTCCGGGGGTCGACCATCCACAGCTTGCGCACGAAGCCGGGGAACCCGGCGAACAGCGGCGTGTTCACGATGCAGGTCGTCACGAAGACCCGGTGCAGCGACGGACGCTCGCCGATCCAGCGCAGCCGGAACTGCACCTGCAGCACTGACGGCTCCGTCCCGACCCGCGGGTCGCGCTCGGTCGTGCGGAAGATCATCGACCGCGTGCCGTCCCGGAACGGCAGCCGCGTGCCGACGAGGTCGTCCGGCTGGCGGAGCCGGCGGGTCGCCAGGAGGTGGGCGGTCCGGGCCGCGCTGGCCGTCACGGCGGTGAGGACCTCGCCCGCTCCCACGGAGGGTGCGACCTGTGGGCTGGACATGGGGCCTCCCGGGACGCTCGTGCAGGGACGACCAGCCTGTCGGGCGCCGGCGCGGCGCCGTCAGGGTCGGAGGTCCCGGCAGGCCGCCAAGGGAGCCGGACGGCCCTACGGGAGCCGGATGTCTGCGACGACCATGTTGTGGTCGGACGCCCGCGCGCACTGGCTGGGCACGACGACGTCCTCCCAGCGGACGACGCCCCGCGCACCCTTGACCATCACGACGTCGAGGCGCGAGCCCCAGCCGGCGAACGACCCGACCCGGGGGATCGTGACCGTGCACGCCATGTGGTTCATCGTCGAGTAGCGCAGGTTCACCTGCGTCACCGCCGCCGCCGTGTCGTAGTAGCCGGCCCGCACCAGCGCGTCGTGGGCCAGGTAGCCGCCGACGTTCTGCTGGTAGGTGTTGAGGTCCCCGGCGAGGACGACGGGCAGGCCGGCGGTGTTGACCGCGGCCACCCGGGCGAGGACGTCGGCCACCTGGCCGGCGCGCAGCGTCTCGTACGCCGTGTCCGTGGTCGCGGTGCTCGAGTGCCGCTGGTCGAGGTGGGCGGAGACGACGAGGAAGCGGCGGCCCGTCGCGACCTCCTGGAGCGTGGCGTATGCCGCGTGGCGGCGGACCCACTCGCTGTCCCCGGAGCGCAGCCGCAGCGGGACGATGCACGAGGAGGACCAGATGGCGCCGTTCGTGGTGTCGGGGCACGAGCTCACCAGGCGGTAGCGGCTGGAGTCGTAGAGGATGCGGGCGCCCTGGATGGCCGAGGCGGTGCCGGGCGCGACGTAGCGGTTGGTGCGCACGAGCTTGTAGCGGCCTGCCCCCTTGGCGGCCAGCGTGGCGACGAGGCTCTGGGCCTGCGTCTGCGCGGTCAGGCTCGGGGTGGTCGAGCCGTTGGCCGGTGTGATGCCGAGCTCCTGCAGGCCGACGACGCCGGGGTTGCGCGACAGGATGGTGTCGGCGACCTTGCCGACCCGGCTCTGCCACGAGGGGAAGCCGGCGACCGGGGTCGCGGTGTGGACGTTGAAGCTGGCGACGCGCAGCACGGTGCCGCCGGTGCCGCTGGAGACGGGGCGGACGCCGACGCTCTGCAGGTAGGGCCAGGCGCGGGTCGTCGTGCCCGCCGAGGTGTGGTTGACCGCGCGGAACCGGTAGAAGAGGTGGTTCGCCGAGCCGAGCGAGGCGCCGGCGGAGGCGAGCTGGGAGGCCGTCAGCGTCACCGAACGGCGGGTGCCGGAGACGGTGAAGGTCTTGGCGGAGCGGCCGTGGTCGGGAAGCGACGGGTCGGTCGTGCTGAAGGTCGTCAGCCCCGTCTCGATGGTGAAGCTCGTCGTGTTGCTGCCCGTCGCGGTCCACCGGAAGGTGACCTGCCCGGCGCCGGGGCCGGGCGCCGCGCTGACGGCGCTGATGGGACCGGGCGTCGGGGGAGCGGCGAGCGCGGCGGGTGCGACCGCGACCGCGCCGACCAGGGCGGCGAGAGCGGGGACGAGCAGGCGTCGGAGCATGGGGCAGTCCACGGGGTCGGTGCGCCGGGGTGCGCACGGTCCCCGCAAGTGTCACTGCGTTTGCGCCCGGACGAGTCCGGTTCGGGCGGATTCGGGCCGTTCGGACGATGAGGCAGCGACCGACGGTCGGATGCCTCGGGGCGACGGGCAGCTGCCGGGGCTGGGCTGCGTCAGTGCGTCTCGTGCGCGGGCTGGACCAGCTCGACCAGCACGCCGCCGGCGTCCTTGGGGTGGATGAAGTTGACCCGGGAGTTGGACGTGCCCCGGCGGGGCTCGTCGTAGAGCAGCCGCAGCCCGCGGTCGCGCAGGACCCGGCTGACCGCATCGACGTCCTCGACGCGGTACGCCACCTGCTGCACCCCGGGCCCGGACTTGTCGAGGAACTTCGCGATGGTCGACTCAGGGGTCAGCGGGGCGAGCAGCTGCACGTGCGACCCGCTGCCGCCGACGGCCATCATGGCCTCGCGCACCCCCTGCTCCTCGTTCTCCTCCTCGTGCGCCAGCTCCATGCCGAAGGTGTCGCGGTAGAAGGCGATGGCCTCGTCCAGGTCGCGGACCGCGACGCCGACGTGGTCGATGGCGGTGAACAGCTCGGTGGGCAGGTCGCTCATGGGGCCCAACCCTAGGCCGGGCGCGAGCGCGGCGACATGAGCGATGCGTCACTCCCGGAGGTCCCGGGGTGGGCGCCCGGTGACCCGCCGGACGGCCCCGGAGGCGGTGCCGGGCGCGGTGCCGTGCCGCACGGCACCGCCCCTAGACTGGCGGGCATGTCCGCACTGTCCCGGGACGACGTCGCGCACCTCGCCGGCCTCGCCCGCATCGACCTGTCCGATGCCGAGCTCGACCGCATGGTCGGGGAGCTCGGCGTCATCCTCGAGTCCGTGGCGAAGGTCCAGGAGGTGGCGGCGCAGGACATCGAGCCGATGTCGCACCCCATGCCCATCACCAACGTGACCCGCCCGGACGAGGTGCGCCCCTCCCTCGGCGCCGAGGCGGCCCTCTCGGGCGCGCCCGCGCAGGAGCAGCAGCGCTTCGCGGTGCCGCGCATCCTCGACGAAGACTGACCCGACGGACCCAAGGACACCTGTGACCACCGACCTCACCCGCGCCTCCGCCGCGGAGCTCGCCGACGGCCTCGCCCGCAAGGAGATCAGCTCCGTCGAGCTCGTCCAGGCCCAGCTCGACCGCATCGCCGCCGTCGACGGCGCCGTGCACGCCTTCCTCCACGTCGACGCCGAGGGTGCGCTCGCCAGCGCGCGCGAGGTCGACGACCGCCGCGCCGCCGGCGACGAGGACCTCCACGTCCTCGCGGGCGTGCCCATCGCCGTCAAGGACGTGATGGCCACGCGCGGTATGCCGACCACGTGCGGCTCGCGCATCCTCGAGGGCTGGGTGCCGCCGTACGACGCCACCGTCGTCGCCAGGCTGCGCGCCGCCGGGCTGCCGATCCTCGGCAAGACCAACATGGACGAGTTCGCCATGGGCTCCTCCACGGAGCACTCGGCCTACGGGCCCACCCACAACCCGTGGGACCTCGACCGGATCCCCGGCGGGTCGGGCGGCGGCTCCTCCGCCGTCGTCGCGGCATACGAGGCACCGCTGGCCATCGGCACCGACACGGGCGGCTCGATCCGCCAGCCCGCCGCGGTCACGGGCACCGTCGGCGTCAAGCCGACCTACGGCGGCGTCTCCCGCTACGGCCTCGTCGCGCTCGCGTCGAGCCTGGACCAGGCCGGTCCGTGCACCCGCACCGTGCTCGACGCGGCGCTGCTGCACTCGGTCATCGGCGGCCACGACCCGATGGACTCCACGTCGATCGCCGCGCCCGCCCCGCCCGTGGTCGAGTCGGCCCGTCGCGCCGACGTCGCCGGGCTGCGGGTCGGCGTCATCAAGGAGCTCGGCGGCGAGGGGTACCAGGCCGGCGTGCGCGCCCGGTTCGACGAGGCGGTGGCGCTGCTCGAGGGTGCCGGCGCCGAGGTCGTCGAGGTGTCGTGCCCGAGCTTCGACTACGCGCTCGCGGCGTACTACCTGATCCTCCCCAGCGAGGCGTCCTCGAACCTCGCCAAGTTCGACGCCATGCGGTACGGCCTGCGGGTCCTGCCCGAGGGCGTCGACGCACCGAGCGCCGAGCAGGTCATGGCCGCGACGCGCGACGCGGGCTTCGGCGACGAGGTCAAGCGACGCATCATCCTGGGCACGTACGCACTGTCCAGCGGCTACTACGACGCGTACTACGGCCAGGCGCAGAAGGTCCGGCGGCTCATCTCCAACGACTTCGCCGCCGCCTTCGACAAGGTCGACGTGCTCGTCAGCCCGACGTCGCCGACGACGGCGTTCAAGCTCGGCGACAAGCTCGACGACCCGATGTCGATGTACCTGCAGGACGTCGCGACGATCCCGGCGAACCTCGCCGGTGTGCCCGGGATGTCGCTGCCCAGCGGCCTGGCCGACGAGGACGGGCTGCCCACCGGCATCCAGATCCTCGCGCCCGCCACCCAGGACGAGCGGCTCTACGGCGTCGGCGCGGCGCTGGAGCGGATGCTCGTCCAGAGCTGGGGGAGGCCGCTGCTGGCCCAGGCCCCTGACCTGACCGCCCTGAAGGGAGCGTGACCGCGATGACCACCACCGTCACCGACGAGGTCGTCGACTACGACGAGGCGATCGACCGGTACGACCCGGTCATGGGCCTCGAGGTCCACGTCGAGCTCAACACCGCGACCAAGATGTTCTGCGGTTGCGCGACCGGCTTCGGCGCGGAGCCGAACAGCCAGGTCTGCCCGGTCTGCCTCGGCCTGCCCGGCGCGCTGCCGGTCGTGAACGAGAAGGCCGTCGAGTCGGCGATCCGGATCGGCCTGGCGCTCAACTGCGAGATCGCGCAGTGGTGCCGGTTCGCCCGGAAGAACTACTTCTACCCGGACATGCCGAAGAACTTCCAGACGAGCCAGTACGACGAGCCGATCGCGTTCAACGGCTACCTCGACGTCGAGGTCCCGGCCGAGCACGGCTCCGGCACCGAGGTGTTCCGGGTCGAGATCGAGCGTGCGCACATGGAGGAGGACACCGGCAAGTCGCTGCACATCGGCGGCTCGACCGGCCGCATCCACGGCGCCGACTACTCCCTCGTCGACTACAACCGGGCCGGCATCCCGCTCATCGAGATCGTCACCAAGCCGATCACCGGTGCCGGTTCGCGCGCGCCCGAGGTGGCCCGCGCGTACGTCGGCGCCCTGCGCGACCTGCTGCGCGCGCTCGGCGTCTCCGACGTGAAGATGGAGCAGGGCTCGCTGCGCTGCGACGCCAACGTCTCGCTGCGCACGCGGGTCGGTGAGCCGACCAGCGAGGAGCAGGCCGCGGTGCCGCTCGGCACCCGCACCGAGACCAAGAACGTCAACTCGCTGCGCTCGGTGGAGCGCGCGGTCCGGTACGAGATCTCGCGGCACGCGGCGGTCCTCGACAGCGGCGGCTCGATCTTCCAGGAGACCCGGCACTGGCACGAGGACACCGGCGTCACGACGTCGGGGCGCCCCAAGTCCGACGCCGACGACTACCGGTACTTCCCGGAGCCCGACCTCGTGCCCGTCGCGCCGACCCGCGAGACGGTCGAGGAGCTGCGTGCCACGCTGCCCGAGCCGCCGGCACAGCGCCGCAAGCGGCTGCAGTCCGACTGGGGCTACAGCGACCTCGAGATGCGCGACGTCGTCAACGCCGGCGCGGTTGAGCTCATCGAGGAGACCGTCGCGGCCGGCGCGAGCCCGGCGGCGGCCCGGAAGTGGTGGCTCGGTGACCTCGCCCGTCGCGCGAACGCCGACGGTGTCGCGGTCGCCGACCTCGGCGTCACGGCCGAGCACATCGCCGAGCTCGACGGGCTGGTCCGCGACGGCCGGCTCAACGACTCGATGGCCCGGCAGGTCCTCGACGGCGTCGTCGCCGGCGAGGGCACGCCGACCCAGGTCGCCGACGCGCGCGGGCTCGAGCTCGTGCAGGACGACGGCGCGCTCGAGGCCGCGGTCGACAAGGTCATCGAGGGCAACCCCGAGGTCGCGCAGAAGATCCGCGACGGCAAGGTGCAGGCCGCAGGCGCGCTCATCGGCCAGGTCATGAAGGAGATGAAGGGCCAGGCCGACGCCGGCAAGGCCCGCGAGCTCATCCTGGCCAAGCTCACCTGACGCCCACCGGGCCTCCGCGGTCCCCGCAGGTCGGCTCCACGGCGCCTCCCGCAAAACGGCAGTTGCTGGCACGAAACGGCGGTTCTGAACCCCCGTTTCACGTCAGCAACTGCCGTTTTGCGTGGGGAGGGGAGCTCAGCGCAGGGAGGAGACGGCGAGGTCGAGGATGCGGTCGTCCTGCGGGCCCGGGGTGCCGCGGAACGTGTTGCTCGTGACCACCCACAGCCGGCCGTCCCCCGCCGACACCACGTCGCGCAGCCGCCCGTAGCGGCCGTCGAGCAGCCGCTGCGGCTGGCCGACGCCGTTGCCCTGCAACGGGACCCGCCACAGCGAACGACCGCGCAGCGCCGCCATCCAGACGGCACCGTCCGCGACCGCGATGCCGCTCGGCGAGGCCTGGGAGGTCGGCCACTGCACGAGCGGGTCGGTGTACCCGGCCCGACCCGCCTTGCCCTCGACGACCGGCCAGCCGTAGTTGCGCCCGGGCTGGACGAGGTTGAGCTCGTCCCACGTGTCCTGGCCGAACTCGCTGGCATACATCCGGCCGTCGGGTGCCCACGCGATGCCCTGGACGTTGCGGTGCCCGTAGCTCCACACCCGCGTGCCGAAGGGGTTGCCGGGTGCGGCGGCACCGTCCTGGGTGACGCGCAGGATCTTGCCGCCGAGCGCGCCCTTGTCCTGCGCCGCCGGCCGGTTGCCCGCGTCGCCGGTCGTGACGTAGAGGTACCCGTCCGGCCCGAACGCCAGGCGCCCGCCGTTGTGGAACCCCGCCTTGGGTATGCCGGTGAGCACGGGCGTGAAGGACGTCGCCCTCCCGTCGGCGAACGTCAGCCGCACGACCCGGTTGTCCCGCTCCCCGGTGTAGTAGACGAAGACGCGGTGGTCGCGGGCGAAGGTCGGCGACACCGCCACGCCCAGCAGGCCGCCCTCGCCGGCGGGCGCGACCCCGGGGACGGTGCCCAGGACCACCGGCGCCGACTCCTCGCGGACGTGCAGCAGCTCCGCCCGGTCACGCAGGGTGACGAGCGCCGAGCCGTCCGGCAGGAACGCGACCGACCAGGGGACGTCGAGGTCCTGTGCCACGGTGACGACGGCCGGCCGCGGCGCGGTGGCGCCGGTCGAGGACGACGTCCCCGTCGACGGGCCGGCGCCCGACGCCCCGGTGCCCCTCGACGACGGGGTACCGCTCGACGACGGGGTGGTGCCGGACGAGCCGTCCCGGGCAGGGGTCGTCGCGAGCGAGGGTGCGGTGACCGTCCCCTCGGAGGTGGGGGACCCGCTGCAGCCGGTCGCGACCAGCAGGGCCACCACGGCGGCGGACCCCGCTGCGAGGGCCCTCGGGGCGCGGGCGGTGGGGTGCGGCGGCATACCCCATTGTGCGTGACGTGGACGCGCTCGACCGGGCGCGCGGGCCCCGGGCTAGCGTGGCGGCCATGGTGCTCGTGACGCTGCCGGGGCAGGAGTGGGTCGACGCGGTGGGGCCCGTGCCCGGGCTCGAGCTGGACGTGTGGGACATGTCCGAGCCGCACCCGCGCGCGGAGGAGGTGCGCGTCGTGGTGCCGCCGTACCTCGGGGCGGGCCCCCGCCTGCCCGTGCTGTCGACCCTGCCCAACCTCGACCTCGTGCAGCTGCTCACGGCGGGGTACGACGGCGTGCCCGACGTGCTGCCCCCGGGTGCCCGGCTCGCCAACGCCGCCGGGGTCCACGACGCCTCGACGGCCGAGCTGGCGGTGGCCTTGGCGCTGGCGTCGCTGCGCGACGTCCCGGACTTCGTCGTGGCGCAGCGCGAGCACCGCTGGCTGCCCACGACCATGCACCCGGCCCTGGCCGACAAGCGCGTGCTCGTCGTCGGGTACGGCTCGATCGGCCGCGCCATCGCCGCGCGCCTCACGCCGTTCGAGGTCACCGTCACGGCCGTGGCGTCGAGGGCGCGCGCGGGCGACGACCTCGTGCCCTCGGTGCACGGCGTCGACGAGCTGCCCGACCTGCTGCCGCACCACGACGTTGTCATCCTCATCGTCCCGCTGAGCGAGGTCACGGCCGGGCTCGTCGACGACGCGTTCCTCTCGGCGATGCCGGACGGGTCGCTGCTCGTCAACGTCGCGAGGGGCGGGGTGGTCGACACCGACGCCCTGGTACGGCACGCCCGCGCCGGTCGGATCCGCGCGGCCCTCGACGTCACCGACCCCGAACCGCTGCCGGAGGACCACCCCCTGTGGGACCTGCCCGGGGTGCTGGTCACCCCGCACGTCGGGGGCGCCTCGAGCGCGTTCACGCCGCGGGCCACCCGGCTGCTCCAGGAGCAGCTGGGGGCGTATGCCGCGGGGCGGCCGCTGCGCAACCTCGTGCACCCCTAGCGCCTGCGCAGGCCTGCGTCCAAAAGGCGATGACGCCGTCGGTGGGCGGTGGCATCCTGAGGTTCCATGAGCGAGACCATCGTCGGGATCGGGACGCGCAAGGGGCTGTGGCTGGCACACAGCGAGGACAGGCGGGAGTGGCGGCTCGAGGGGCCGCACTTCCTCATGAGCGAGGTGCTCTCGCTCCTCTTCGACACCCGGCAGGAGCCGACCCGGCTGCTCGTGGGCTTCCGCTCCTCGCACTGGGGGCCGTCGCTGCAGCACTCCGACGACCTGGGGCAGACGTGGGTCGAGCACCCCGACGGCTCGATCCAGTTCCCCGCCGACACCGACACCGCGCTCAAGGCGACGTGGCAGCTCGTCGCCGACCCGCACGACCCGGCCGTGGTCTGGGCCGGGACCGAGCCGCAGGGCCTGTGGCGCAGCGCGGACCGGGGTGAGACGTTCGAGCTCAACCGCGGCCTGTGGGACCACCCGCACCGGCCGCAGTGGGGGGAGGGCTTCGGCGGCGGGGCGATCCACACCGTCCTGCCCAGCCCGGCCGACCCCGACTCGATGCTCGTGGCCATGAGCACCGGCGGCGTCTACAACACGACCGACGGCGGAGCGTCCTGGAGCCCGGGCAACACCGGCATCCACGCGTACTTCATGCCGCACGACGAGTGGCCCGAGTTCGGCCAGTGCGTGCACAAGGTCGCCCGCGACTCCGCCACCCCCACCCGGCTCTACGCGCAGAACCACAAGGGCGTCTACCGCTCCGACGACAACGGCGTCACCTGGACCTCGATCGAGGAGGGCCTGCCCACCAACTTCGGGATGACGGCGGTGGCCAACCCGGCGCGCGGCGACTCGGTCTGGCTCGTGCCGATCGCGTCCGACGGCGAGCGGATCCCGCCCGGTGCGCAGCTGCAGGTCGCGCGGTCCGACGACGCCGGCGCCACCTGGCGCGAGCTGACGACCGGGCTTCCGCACAGCTGGACCAACGTCCTGCGCGACGCCGCCGGCACCGACACCTCAGACCAGCCGGGCCTGTACGTCGGTACCCGCAATGGCGAGGTCTACGCCTCGACGGACGAGGGAGAGACGTTCGAGCGGATCGCGACGCAGCTGCCGGACGTGCTCGTGGTCCGGGCGGTCACGCTGCCGTGACGGTCCGCGTGGTGCTGCCGGGCCTGCTGCGGGACCTGGCCGACGGGGCGGCGGAGCTGCCCGTCGAGGTGGGGGACGGCGCGGCACTGTCGGAGGTGCTCGACCGCGCGTTCGAGCCGTGGCCGGTGCTCGGCCGGCGCGTCCGCGACGAGCGGGGCGAGATCCGCCGCCACGTCAACGTGTTCGTCGACGGCGAGGACGCCAAGCGGCTCGAGGGCGTCGCCACGCCCGTGGGCGGCTCGGCGACGGTCCACGTCGTCAACGCCGTCTCCGGCGGCTGACCGGGCGAGCGTCAGGCCTCGTCCCAGACGCCGTCGTCCCAGGCGCGACGCAGGGTGGCCGTCGGTCCGGCGAGGTCCCACCCGCGCTCGGCGACCCAGTCGTCGCACAGGTACGTGCCGGCATACCGGTCGGCGCCGTCGCACAGCAGCGACACGATGCTGCCCTCCTCGCCCCGCTCGGCCATCTCGCAGGCGAGGCGCAGCGCGCCGTAGAGGTTGGTGCCCGTCGAGCAGCCCGCGCGCAGGCCGGTGCGCTCGGCCAGGAAGCGCATCGCCGCCACCGAGGCGACGTCGGGCACGAGCATCATCCGGTCGACGACGGCGGGCACGAAGCTGGGCTCGACCCGCGGCCGGCCGATGCCCTCGATGCGCGACCCGCACGCCCGCCCCACCCCCTCGTGGTCGCCGGCGAAGGCCGGGAGGAAGGCGGAGTTCTCCGGGTCGACGACGCACACCCGCGTGGCCAGGCTGCGGTAGCGCACGAACCGGCCGATGGTCGCGCTCGTGCCGCCGGTGCCCGCGCCCACGACGACCCACGTCGGAACCGGGTGGCGCTCGCGGGTCATCTGCTCGAACACCGACTCGGCGATGTTGTTGTTGCCGCGCCAGTCGGTGGCCCGCTCCGCGAAGGTGAACTGGTCGAGGTAGTGGCCGCCGAGCTCGTCCGCGAGCCGGCGGGCGACGTCGTACACCTCGCCGGCGTCGTCGACGAGGTGGCAGCGGCCGCCCTCGCGCTCGATGAGGGCGATCTTCTCCGGGCTGGTCGTGCGGGCCATGACCGCCACGAACGGCAGGTCGAGCATGCGGGCGAAGTACGCCTCCGACACCGCGGTCGACCCGCTCGACGCCTCGATGACGGTGGTCCCGCGGTGGAGCTCGCCGTTGCACAGGGCGTAGAGGAACAGCGACCGGGCCAGGCGGTGCTTGAGGCTGCCGGTGGGGTGGGTCGACTCGTCCTTGAGGTAGAGGTCGATGCCGGGCAGGCCCGGGACCGGCACCGAGATGAGGTGGGTGTCGGCGCTGCGGTTGGCGTCCGCCTGGATCCGGCGGACGGCCTCGTCGAGCCAGGCGCGGTCGGCCGGCTGTCGGGGGACGACGTCGAGCAGTGCGGGTGCCTTCGCCATGGCCGAAGGCTAGCGGCCCGTGCGCCCGCCTCCCGCGGCCACCGGGCCACCGGTCGCCGCGGCGGTCACCAGGGGCAGGAACTCGCGCTCGAGCTCGCCCGGCCCGACCTGCTCCGGCTCGAGCAGGTGCTGCGCCAGCCCGCCCTGCAGCACCATCGTCACCAGCCGCACGAAGCGCTCGGTCGACACCGTCGGGTGCAGGCCGTGGTCGCGCACGATGCCGTCGACGACCTCGCCGAGGCCGGCCCGCACGTCGGCCTGGATCGCCGCCCAGGCGCGCCGGGCCTGCTCGTCGCGCAGTGCGTGCAGGCCGAACTCGGTCGTGAGCAGGTGCCAGCGGCGGCGCTCCTCCGGGTCGCCCGCCCACACGTCGACGACGGCGTCGAGCAGGTCGGGCAGGGTCAGCCCGGGGCGCGACGCGACCTCGGTGACGGCCGTGCGCAGCCGTCGCGAGTGCTGGGCGTACAGCTCGGTGACGAGCTCGTCCTTGTCGGTGAAGTTCGAGTAGAACGCCCCCCGCGTGAAGCCGGCGCGCTCGCAGATGTCCTCGACGCTCGCGCCGTGGAATCCGCGCTCGGCGAAGACCTCGGCGGCCGCGGCGAGGAGCCGGTCGCGGGTGGCCTGCCGGCGGTGGGAGCGCGGCTTGCCCGGGTCTGCGTTGGCGGGGGCCATGCTATAAGGATACACTCCTGTATCGGATACGGATATGTATCCAAAGCACCATCGCACTCGAGACCGCCGGTGCGGGCCCTTCCCCCAGGGGTGCCGGGCCCCCGGCGGCCGGAGAAGGACACACATGGAGCTCCTCGCCGACCGCGTCGAGGTCGCCGGGCTGCACGGCCCGCTGCTGCTGCCGACGACGCTGCACGCCTCACCCCGCCGCGTCGAGCTGGTGGCCGGTGACCCGGGCCCCGGCCACGTGGCCCTCGCGCTCGCCCTCGCGGGCCGCATCCGCCTTGCCGGCGGCGCGGTCACGCTCGACGGCGACCCCGACCCCGCCGCCCTGCGCCGGCACGTCGCACTCGTCGACGTGCCCGACGTGAGCGCCCCCGAGGACGCCGTCACGGTGCGCGCCGCCGTCGCCGAGCAGCTGGCCCTCGCCGGGCTGCCGTCGAGCCGTGCCGCCACGCGGGCCCTGCTCGCTGCGCACGGCGTGCAGGACCTGGCCAAGGAGCGGTTCGAGGCGCTCGAGCCCGGTGCGCGCACCCGGCTGCTCATGGACATCGCGGCACGCCGCGCGCTCACGCGGGTGCTCGTCGTCACCGCACCCGACCGCCTCGGTGGCAGGCCCGAGGAGTGGTGGGGGGCCGCGCACCGGTATGCCGGTGAGGGCCTCACCGTGGTCGTCCAGTGCAACCACGCGACTGTCCGGGCCCTGGGCCAGCCGGTCCGGCACGAGCTCGGGGTCGCGGAGGTGGTCGCATGACCGCCGTCCGCCTCGCCCTGACCGAGCTGCGCCGGCTCACCGCGGGCCGCCTGCCGCGCGCCGCCCTCGTCGCCATGCTCCTGGTCCCGACCCTCTACGGCGGCCTCTACCTCTACGCCAACAAGGACCCCTACGGCGGCTTGGCCCAGGTCCCCGCGGCCGTGGTTGTCGAGGACTCGGGCACCACCCTCGCCAACGGTGAGCGCCTCGCGGTCGGCGACCGGGTCGCCGACGAGCTCGTGCGGTCGCACAGCTTCGACTGGCACCGCGTCGGACGGCAGCAGGCCCACGACGGCGTGTCCGACGGCCGCTACGACTTCGCGCTGGTGGTCCCCGCCGACTTCTCGGCCGCGCTGGCCTCGAGCGCGGAGTTCACGCCCCGTCAGGCCGAGCTGCGCCTGGAGACCAACGACGCCAACGGCTACCTCGCCCGCACCATCGCGGGCCAGGTGGTCGCGCAGGTGACGAAGTCGGTGGCCTCCGAGGTCAGCTCCACGGCCGCCAACCAGCTCCTCACCGGCTTCACGACGATCCACGGCAAGGTCAAGGACGCTGCCGACGGCGCCGGCACGCTCGCCGACGGCCTCGCCCAGGCCGACACCGGGGCGCACGGGCTGGCCGACGGCGCCGACTCGCTCGTCGCGGGGGAGAAGAAGCTCGTGAGCGGCAGCGACCAGCTGGCGCAGGGTGCCTCGAAGGCCGCGTCGGGCGCCGACCAGCTCGCCTCCGGCGCGGGCGACCTGCACTCGGGCCTGCAGACGCTCGACCAGCGCACGGCGACCCTCCCCGCCGACACGCGGCGCCTCGCGGACGGCGCGCACCAGGTGGCCGACGGCAACGCCAGGGTCGCGGCCGCGGGCGCACAGGTCGCCGCTGCCTCCAACGCCTTCGTCGCCGACGTGACCACGAACCAGGGGGACCTCGCCGACCGGCTGCGTGCCGCGGGGTTCACCGACACCCAGGTGCAGCAGGTCCTCGACGCGGCGCAGCAGCTGAGCGGCCCGGTCACCAGCGCCAACGGCCAGGTGCAGACCGCCTCGACGCAGCTGGACCAGCTCTCCGCCGGGGCGGCGCAGGTGGCCGCGGGCGCCGACCGGCTCGCCGCTGCGGCAGGACCGCTCCACGCGGGCATCGCCCAGGCCGACAGCGGGAGCGCCCGCCTGGCCTCCGGGGCCGACGACCTCGCCGCCGGCAACCGCGCGCTGGCCTCAGGTGCGTCGGACCTGGCCACCGGCCAACGGGCCGCGCTCGACGGCGCGACGAAGCTCGACTCCGGCGCCGGCGACCTCGCGGGCGGACTCGACCGGCTCCAGCAGGGCGCCACCAAGCTCCGCGACGGGCTGAAGCAGGGCCTGCGGTCGATCCCCGACCCGAGCCCGGAGGCCCGCAAGGCCGTCGCCCAGACCCTGGGCAACCCCGTGGGGGTGCAGGGCAGCTCGCTGGCGTCCGCGTCGAGCTACGGAGCAGGCTTGGCCCCGTTCTTCCTGAGCCTGGCGCTGTGGATCGGCGGCTACGTGCTCTTCCTGCTCGTCAAGCCGCTGTCAGCCCGAGCCCTCGCGGCCGGCCAGCCGAGCTGGCGCACGGCCCTCGGCGGGTGGCTCGCGCCGGCGGTCCTCGGCGCGGTCCAGTCGGTGCTCGTGTATGCCGTGGTGGTGCGGGGCGTGGGCATCGGGGCCGAGCACCCGCTGCTGCTGATCGCCTTCATGGCCGCGGTGTCGCTGACCTTCGTCATGGTGCTCCACGCGCTCGCCGCGCGGTTGGGCGCGCCGGGCAAGTTCCTCGGCCTGGTCTTCATGGTGCTCCAGCTCGTGAGCGCCGGCGGCACGTTCCCGTGGCAGACGCTGCCGGGGCCGCTGCACCCGCTGCACCACGTGCTGCCCATGTCCTACGCGGTCGACGGCATCCGGCGGCTCATGTACGGCGGGTCGCTCGACCACCTCGCGGTCGACCTCGGCGTCTTCGCGGCATACCTCGTCGGCGGGTTCCTCGTGTCCACGGTCGCCGCACGCCGCGCGGGCTCCTGGACGGCCCTGCGGGTCAAGCCCGAGCTGGCCATCTGAGCCGGCTGCCGGTACCCCCGTGGGGCGTTGCCGGGGAGGCCGGTGCGCGGTGGCAGGGAGCGGGGAAGAGGGCCATCCTCGAGGTATGACCAGTGCCGGCGACGACAAGGTGCTCCTGCTCCTGCGGCACGCCAAGGCCGAGCAGGTCCTCGGCAAGCCCGACCACGAGCGCGAGCTGACCGGTCGCGGCCGGCGCGACGCGGCAGCGGCCGGACGGTGGCTGCACGAGCAGGGCCTCGGCGCCGAGCTGGTGCTGTGCTCCACCGCGACCCGCACGCGGCAGACCTGGGAGTGGGCGGTCAGCGGCGGCGCGTGCGGCGAGTCGGTCCAGTACGACTCGACGCTCTACGGGGGTGGCACGCAGGGGGTGCTCCAGACCGTCCGCGAGCTCGGCGGCGAGGCGCAGGTCGTGCTCGTCGTCGGCCACAACCCGAGCATGGCGGTGTTGGCGAGCTCGCTCGCGGAGGGGGACGGGTCGGTGCTGGCGCACGAGTGCCTGGCCGCGGGCTTCCCGACCTCGTCGGTCGCGGTGCTTCGTTACGCCGGGGCGTGGGAGCGCCTGGATACGGGCTCGGCGCGGCTCGAGCGCTGCCACACGGCACGCGGGTGAGCGGACGCCGTCGTCTGCAGCGTGAGACTCGCGTCCCACGTGCTGGACTGCGGTCCTAGACTGCGGACTATGACGACCCCCGAGCACAGCATCCCCGACGGCGTCGACATCAAGCCGCGCAGCCGCGACGTCACCGACGGCCTCGAGAAGACGGCCGCGCGCGGGATGCTCAGGGCGGTGGGCATGGGCGACGACGACTTCGCCAAGCCGCAGATCGGTGTCGCCTCGTCGTGGAACGAGATCACCCCCTGCAACCTCTCGCTCGACCGGCTCGCCAAGGCGGTCAAGGACGGCGTGCACGCCGGCGGCGGGTACCCCCTGGAGTTCGGCACCATCTCCGTCTCCGACGGCATCTCGATGGGCCACGAGGGCATGCACTTCTCCCTCGTCAGCCGCGAGATCATCGCCGACTCGGTCGAGACCGTCATGAACGCCGAGCGGCTCGACGGCTCGGTCATGCTCGCCGGCTGCGACAAGTCGCTGCCCGGCATGCTCATGGCCGCCGCGCGGCTCGACCTGGCATCGGTGTTCCTGTATGCCGGGTCGATCCTCCCCGGCGTGGCCAAGCTCTCGGACGGCACCGAGAAGGAGGTCACGATCATCGACGCGTTCGAGGCGGTCGGGGCATGCGCCGCCGGCAAGATGTCGCGCGAGGACGTCGACGCCATCGAGCGCGCGATCTGTCCCGGCGAGGGCGCCTGCGGCGGCATGTACACCGCCAACACCATGGCCACGGTCGGCGAGGCGATGGGCATGTCCCTCCCCGGCTCGGCCGCGCCGCCCGCCACGGACCGGCGCCGCGACGCGTACGCCCGCAAGTCCGGCGAGGCCGTCGTCAACCTGCTGCGCCGCGGCATCACCGCGCGCGACATCATGACCAAGGAGGCGTTCGAGAACGCCATCGCGGTCGTCATGGCCTTCGGCGGCTCGACCAACGCGGTCCTGCACCTGCTCGCGATCGCGAACGAGGCCGAGGTCGACCTGACGATCGGCGACTTCCAGCGCATCGGGCGCAAGGTGCCGCACCTGGCCGACGTGAAGCCGTTCGGCTCCTTCGTCATGAAGGACATCGACCACATCGGCGGCATCCCGGTGGTGCTCAAGACGCTGCTCGACGCCGACCTGCTCCACGGCGACTGCCTCACGGTCACCGGCAGGACCATGGCGGAGAACCTCGAGGACCTCGCCCCGCCGCACATCGACGGACGCGTCATCCGCGACATGGCGCAGCCGATCCACAAGACCGGTGGCCTCACGATCCTCACGGGGTCGCTCGCGCCCGAGGGCGCGGTCGTCAAGACGGCCGGCTTCGACGACGAGGTCTTCGAGGGCACCGCGCGCGTCTTCGACGGCGAGCGCGCCGCGATGGACGCGGTCGAGTCGGGCTCGCTGAAGCCCAAGGACGTCGTGGTGATCCGCTACGAGGGCCCCAAGGGCGGCCCCGGCATGCGGGAGATGCTCGCCGTGACCGGCGCGATCAAGGGCGCCGGGCTCGGCAAGGACGTGCTGCTCCTCACCGACGGGCGGTTCTCCGGCGGGACGACCGGCCTGTGCGTCGGCCACGTCGCGCCCGAGGCGGTCGACGAGGGACCCATCGCGTTCGTCCGCGACGGTGACGGGATCCGGCTGGACGTCGCGAACGCCACGCTCGACCTCCTCGTCGACGAGGACGAGCTCGCCCGCCGTCGCGCCGAGGGCGTCACCCACCCGGAGCCGAAGTACACCCGTGGCGTGCTGGCCAAGTACCGCAAGCTCGTGGGCTCGGCCAGCGGGGGAGCCGTCTGCGGCTGAGCCGCCGGGCGCGGGCGTGTCGTCCTGTGACTGAGACGACACGTCCGCATGGTGGTACGCGTCGTCTCGCACGTTGACACCCCGCCGGCACGGCGGGAGAGTGCTCGTGTGGCACGGATTCTCGTACTTCCCTAGCGCGCAGGCCCTTCCCCCGAAGAGCCCGCGCGCTGCCCTCCGTCGTCCCGCCACGGGACTGGGGGGCATTTTTTGTGAATCGACACGGTGTGGCCAGACCCAGCGAGAAGCGAAAGCAGTGAGACCGACGTGAGCGACGCGAGACCGGCCCCGACGCCGGCACCCAGCCCGAGCCAGGTGGCGCAGCAGGCCCGCGCCAAGACCCCCACCCAGGTCACGGGTGCCCAGAGCCTCGTGCTCTCGCTCGAGTCCGTGGGCGTCGACACCGTCTTCGGCATCCCGGGCGGCGCGATCCTCCCGGCATACGACCCGTTGCTGGACTCCACGAAGGTGCGCCACGTCCTCGTGCGCCACGAGCAGGGCGCCGGCCACGCGGCCGAGGGCTATGCCAGCGCGACCGGCAGGGTCGGTGTCTGCATGGCGACGTCCGGCCCCGGCGCGACGAACCTGGTCACCGCGATCGCCGACGCCTACATGGACTCGGTGCCCATCGTGGCGATCACCGGCCAGGTGAGCTCGAGCGCGATCGGCACGGACGCCTTCCAGGAGGCTGACATCCGCGGCATCACGATGCCGATCACCAAGCACAACTACCTCGTCACCGACGCGGCCGACATCCCGCGCGTGGTCGCCGAGGCCTTCCACATCGCCTCGACCGGCCGCCCCGGGCCGGTGCTCGTCGACATCTCCAAGGACGCCCTCCAGGCCCGGACGGTCTTCTCGTGGCCGCCGAAGTTCGACCTGCCGGGGTACCGGCCGGTCGCCCGCCCGCACAACAAGCAGATCCGCGAGGCGGCCCGGCTCGTCGCCGAGGCCAAGCGGCCGGTCCTCTACGTCGGCGGCGGGGTCGTGCGCGGCCAGGCCTCCGAGGAGCTGCGGGCGTTCGTCGAGCTGACGCAGATCCCCGTCGTCACCACGCTCATGGCTCGGGGCGCGGTGCCCGACAGCCACCCCCTGCACCTCGGCATGCCGGGGATGCACGGCTCGGTCGCGGCCGTCACCGCGCTGCAGAAGTCGGACCTGCTCATCACCCTGGGCGCACGGTTCGACGACCGGGTCACCGGCCTGCTGTCGACGTTCGCCCCCGAGGCCAAGGTGATCCACGCCGACATCGACCCGGCCGAGATCTCCAAGAACCGCGTCGCCGACGTCCCGATCGTCGGTGACGTGCGCGAGGTCCTCACCGAGCTCACTGCCGCCGTGACGGCCGACCACGAGGCCGGCCGCGCGGGGGACTACACCGCCTGGCGCGAGCAGACCGCCGGCTGGAAGGCCACCTTCCCGCTCGGCTACACGACGCCCGAGGGCGGCGACACCGTCGCGCCGCAGCAGGTCATCGAGCGCATCGGCGCCATCGCCGGGCCCGAGGCGACCTACGTCGCCGGCGTCGGCCAGCACCAGATGTGGGCCGCCCAGTTCGTGCAGTACGAGCGCCCGAACGCGTGGCTCAACAGTGGTGGCCTCGGGACGATGGGGTATGCCGTGCCGGCCGCCATGGGTGCCAAGGTCGCCGAGCCCGAGCGCACCGTCTGGGCGATCGACGGCGACGGCTGCTTCCAGATGACCAACCAGGAGCTCGCGACCTGCGTCATCAACAACATCCCGATCAAGGTCGCGGTCATCAACAACAGCAGCCTGGGCATGGTGCGGCAGTGGCAGTCGCTGTTCTACAACCAGCGCTACTCCAACACCGACCTGCACACGTCGGTCGGCCGCCGCGTGCCCGACTTCGTCAAGCTCGCCGAGGCCTACGGCTGTGTCGGCCTGCGGTGCGAGCGGCCCGAGGACATCGACGCGACGATCGCCAAGGCCATGGAGATCAACGACGTCCCGGTCGTGGTCGACTTCGTCGTGCACCGTGACGCGATGGTCTGGCCGATGGTCCCGGCGGGCGTGAGCAACGACGCCATCCAGGTCGCCAAGGACACCGCGCCGCAGTGGGACCGCGAGGACGACACGACGGCGGAGGAGGCCGTGGCCGACCAGGTCGCGGCGGAGCAGTCGCAGGCCCAGCAGGAGGCGAACCGCGCATGAGCAAGCACACGCTGTCCGTCCTGGTCGAGAACAAGCCCGGTGTGCTGGCGCGCATCGCGGCGCTGTTCTCGCGGCGGGGCTTCAACATCGACTCCCTCGCCGTGGGCCCGACCGAGCACGCCGAGATCTCGCGGATGACCGTGGTCGTCGACGTGGAGGACCTGCCGCTGGAGCAGGTGACCAAGCAGCTCAACAAGCTCGTCGAGGTGCTCAAGGTCGTCGAGCTCGAGCCGAACGCGTCGGTCCAGCGCGAGATCCTTCTCGTCAAGGTCCGCACCGACCTGAACAGCCGCAGCCACGTCCTGGAGACCGTGCAGCTGTTCCGTGCCAAGGTCGTCGACGTCGCGAGCGACACGCTCACGATCGAGGTGACCGGCAACCGGGACAAGCTGGCCGCCTTCCTCGAGGTGCTCGAGCCGTTCGGGGTCAAGGAGCTCGTGCAGTCCGGGATGGTGGCCATCGGGCGCGGCTCGCGCTCGATCACCGACCGGGCGCTGCGCTCCGCCTGACCCCCGCGCCGTGGTGAGCACACGGCATACCGAAGACCAACCGAAGTCCCAGCAAGCAGGACGAAACCCGCAACCTAAGGAGTTGGCCACCGTGGCCGAGATGTTCTACGACGACGACGCTGACCTGAGTGTGGTCCAGGGCAAGAAGGTGGCCGTCATCGGCTACGGCAGCCAGGGCCACGCTCACGCGCTCAACCTGCGCGACTCGGGCGTCGACGTCCGTGTCGGCCTCGCCGAGGGCAGCAAGAGCCGGGCGAAGGCCGAGAACGAGGGCCTCACCGTCACGTCCGTCGCCGACGCCGTGAAGGAGGCCGACCTCGTCGTCATCCTCACGCCCGACCAGGTCCAGCGGACGGTGTATGCCAACGACATCAAGCCCAACCTCAAGGAGGGTGCGGCGCTGCTGTTCGGCCACGGCTTCAACATCCGGTTCGGCTACATCAAGCCCGAGGCCGGCTCGGACGTCGTCATGGTCGCCCCCAAGGGCCCGGGCCACCTCGTGCGCCGCGAGTACGTCGACGGCCGCGGTGTCCCGGTGCTGCTCGCGGTCGAGCAGGACGCCAGCGGCACGGCCTGGGACCTCGCGAAGTCCTACGCCAAGGCGATCGGCGGCCTGCGTGCCGGCGGGATCCGGACGACGTTCACCGAGGAGACCGAGACCGACCTGTTCGGTGAGCAGTCCGTGCTCTGCGGTGGCGCGAGCCAGCTGATCATGTACGGCTTCGAGACCCTGGTCGAGGCGGGCTACCAGCCCGAGGTCGCGTACTTCGAGTGCCTGCACGAGCTCAAGCTCATCGTCGACCTCATGGTCGAGGGCGGCATCGCCAAGCAGCGCTGGTCGGTGTCGGACACGGCCGAGTACGGCGACTACGTGTCGGGCCCGCGCGTCATCGACGAGCACGTCAAGGAGAACATGAAGGCGGTGCTCGCCGACATCAAGAGCGGCGCGTTCGCCCAGCGGTTCATCGACGACCAGGACGCCGGCGCCCCGGAGTTCAAGGCCCTGCGCGAGAAGGGTGCCCAGCACCCGATCGAGGCCACCGGCCGCGACCTGCGCAAGCTCATGGCCTGGGTCAAGGACACCGACAGCGACTACGTCGAGGGTTCCGCGGCCCGCTGACAGGCGGCCGACCACACCAGCGCTCCACCGCCGTCTCGCGTCTCTCGGTCGTGTCGGCCGTTTCTCCTCAAAGGCCCGGTGCGCCCGCTTCGCGTCGACTAGCCTGCCCCGGGCGGGTGAGCAGACCTGGAGGGGTGCGCGGTGGTTCGGCGTTGGTATGCGGTGGTCCCCGTGGTCGGATTGGCGATCCTCGCGTCGTCCCTGAGCGGACTGCCCGCTTCGGCGGTCGAGCCCGCGCCGACGGTGGTCGCCTACGGAGCCCCCGACGGTGTCCTGCTCGAGTGGCCGTCGCAGGACTACTACGTCAGGCAGTGGCGCATCACGCGGTCCACCGGCGGCGCCTCGACCACGCTCGACGTGAGCACCGCGTCCTCGTACAGCGACACGGCGCTGCTACCCGGGCAGGCGGCCACCTACACGGTGGCGGCTCTCGACGGCGGCACGCCGGGACCGGCCTCCCTCCCCGTCAGCGCTGCACGAGGGGCCTCGGCCTGGGTGGCTCCCGCCGGGGCGAGCACGTGGATGGTCGACGGCGACCAGGAGTCCTGGTCGACGCCCTCGCCGATGCGCAGCGACTCCGTCACGCTCGGCCGTGCGTTCGACGGTTTCACCGGCCTCGCCTACCCCTACGACTGGGCATTCGGGCGCATCCCCGGCCCTGGCAGCTACCGGCTGGGTCCGACGGCCGACGCGTCGACGGTCGCCTTTCGTGACTACTGCGCGCAGGGAACGGCGACCGGTCAGGTCACCGTCCACGACGTCGTCTACGCGGCGGACGGCGTCCCGGTCGAGTTCGGCGCCGACTTCGCCTGGGCCTGCGGGGACGGGCTCCTGCACCGCCGCCACATCCGCTACTTCTCGCCGGCGCCGATGCCGCACGTCGTCCTGGAGCACGTGGGGGAGGCGCCAGCAGTGGTGCGAGGCCACTCGGCGACGGACAGTTGGCGCCTGCGCAACGACGGGTCGAGCGCGGCGACCGTCGGGGCCCTCGACGCC
Source organism: Phycicoccus sp. 3266 (assembly GCF_031456495.1). Lineage (NCBI taxonomy): Bacteria > Bacillati > Actinomycetota > Actinomycetes > Micrococcales > Intrasporangiaceae > Phycicoccus > Phycicoccus sp. 3266. The sequence goes on from NZ_JAVDUW010000002.1 coordinate 705,162, forward strand.
CTGAGCGGCTACGCCGGGCTCTCTGTCGGGGTCGACCCCGTCTGTGACGGTGTGACGCTCGCGCCCGGGGGCAGCTGTGACCTCACCGTGCGGATCGCGACCACTGCCGATCTCGTGCCGTGGCCCTCGGGCTACGGCTTCGAGGTCCGAGGCACGGTCGCTGGGCAGCCCGGCGCGGTCGCGACGGGCAGCGTCGCCGTGTACGGCGAGGTCGCCGCCCCGTCGATCCAGTGGTTGGCGCGAACGACCGATGCCGTCGCCCTGCGGCTCGATGTGCCGGGGGCCGCCGACATGGCCCCCGGGGCGCAGATGGTCATCGAGCGGGAGACCGACTCGGGTCCGTGGACAGAGGTCCACCGCCAGGCCGCCTCCGGGTTCGACTGGACCGACACGTCGGTGAGTGTGGGATCGAAGGTGGCCTACCGGGCGCGCACGGTCGATGCTGCCGGCACGTCCTCGCTGCCATCGGGGAGCGTCTCCGGGGTCATGCCGACCGACGCTGTGCTCGGACTCGGGGCCGTGGACGCCATCGGCTCGGGGAACCACGAGGATCCCGAATGGGTCGCCCTCCCCAGGCCGTCCGGCGCCATCACGTCCGGTGTCGCTGTCTCGCCGGACCGTCGCCACCTCGCCATCGCCACCTACGACGACGCCACCGGCACCGCGTGGCTCTTCCTCACCGATCGACAGGGTGGCTCGCCGACCCTGCTGGCCAGGTCCGTCGACCAGAGAATGTACGGGCGGCCGCGGTTCTCGCCGGACGGTGGGCGGATCGCCTACACGGACGGCAGCGCGCTCGGCCTCACGGTGGCCCTGGTCGACATCGCATCAGGCGCCGTGACGCACCTCGCCAGCCAAGGGGTGCCCTACGGGTGGTCACCCGATGGGACGTCACTCCTGCTCGGTGGCGGCATGACCGCCTCGGGTGGGTTGGCCACTGGCCTGCGGTGGACCAAGGTCGCCGGGGAGGCGTCGACGCCGGTCGCAGGCAGCAGCGCCGTGCAGGACGAGAACTCGCGGCTGTCCACCTCGGTCGCGGTCTCCCGCACCGGAGATGTCGTGTGGGTCGACGCCGACAGTGCGGGCGGCACCCTGCGACGAGCGGCAGGAGGCACCGTGACCACCCTCTGGGCACCGACAGGGTGCCGGCTGGGCGAGCCCGCATGGTCTCCGTCCGCCGGCAAGCTCGCTGTCCAGGTCAGCGGGGCCGCGTGCATCGCTGGGCCGTCGGGCACGGTGGCACTCGACGTGCCGGTATCGGGCACGGCGACCTCGTGGACGCCCATGTCGGCAGTAGCCCCCAAGGGGCCGGCGTGGGTCGCCACGGCCGACGCCGCCCCGACGTCGACCGCCACCGTGCCACCGGTGACGGGCAGCGCGGCGACCATCACGGTCACGGGTGGTGACACCGACGACGCAGTCGGGGGGTTGTCCTACTCGTGCAGCCTCGACTCGGGAGCCTGGCAGGCCTGCTCGACGTCGTGGCGCCCTTCGGGGCTCGCAGCCGGGCCGCACTCTGCGGCCGTCGTCAGCGTGGACCCGGCCGGCCGGGGCAGCCAGCCCGCGAACCTGACCTGGACGGTGGACCGGGCTGCCCCCGCCGTCACCATGGGGTCACTGCCCGGGGTCCTGCTGGGGACCGGGCTCACCGTTGGCTGGACGGGCAAGGACTCCGGCGGTGGTGTGGTGGCGTCGTACGACGTCCGTCGTCGGTACGCCCTGCTCGGAGGCGGCTGGTCCGCGTACTCGTACCCGGCCGGCTGGCAGGGCCGCAGGACCGCGGGCCTGCCGGTCGTCCTCACCCCCGGTGTCAGCTACTGCTTCTCGGTACGGGCCCGCGACAGCGTCGGCAACGTGGGGGCGTTCAGTGCCGAGCGGTGCGTGTCGGTCGCCCTGGACGACCGGGCCCTTGCGGTCAGGGGCGGGGTGCGGGGCACGACGCGGGCCGCCTTCGACGGAACCTTCACCAAGGTGACCGGGACGAGCCAGTACCTCAGCCGTACCGGTGTCGCGGGTCGTCGCATCGGACTCGTGGTCACTCGGTGCTCCACCTGTGCGCCGTTGGACGTGTGGGTCGGCGGGGTGAAGGTGGGAAGGCTGAGCACCTACGCCTCCAGCACGAGGTACCGCCAGCAGGTCTGGTTGCCGTCCTTCACGCGGACCCGCTCCGGCACCGTGGTGGTCCGTCCTGCCTCCTCCAGGGCCGCCTACGTCGACGGGCTCGTCGTCCTCAAGTAGGGCTGGCGGGGTCGGGGGCCCCGCCGTCTCGCGTGCCGGGGGGCGGGGGAGCGAGGGCGGTGACGGGCGGCCCTAGGGTGGGCCGCGTGAGGGAGCTCGTCGACGGATGGCCGTATGCCGCGGTGTTCGCGCTGTTCTTCGCCAGCGGCATGGCGCGGTCCCACCTGACCTACTGGGCCGGGCGCGGCCTGCGCCACGGCGGGGGACGCAGCCGGCTCGCGGGGCACCTCGACCGTCCGGTCGTGAAGCGTGCCGAGGACGTCGTGCGCCGGCTCGGTGCGCCCGTCGTCGCCCTGTCGTTCCTGACCGTCGGGCTGCAGACCGCCGTCAACGCGGCCGCCGGGTCGCTGCGCATGCCGCTGTCGCGCTACCTGCCGGCGACCGTCCTGGGCTCCCTGGCCTGGGCTGCGCTCTACACGACCGTCGGGTTCGCCGTGGCCCGCGCGTGGCTGGGCGGGATCGCCTGGCCGTGGGCAGCCGCCGGGCTCGTCGCGGCCGCCCTGCTCGTCGCCGCGTCGCTCATGGTCGGCGCCCGGTTGCGTCGCAGGCTGGCGCCCCCGGTGTGACCGGGACGCAGGCACGGGTCCGGGCGCGTCCGGGTGTGACGTGCGTTCCAGATGTCGAGCGACCGCATCCACATGGTGAGAGGGCGCCTATGCTGGCCGCGGGCACAGCGTGGTGCCGAGACCCCCGTCAGCCACCCCCGGAACCCTCCAAGGAACCCACGTGAGCAAGCCGATCGTCCTCATCGCCGAGGAGCTGTCCCCGGCCACCATCGACGCCCTCGGGCCCGACTTCGAGATCCGCCACGTCGACGGCGCCTCCCGCGAGGCCCTGCTGCCCGCGCTCGCCGACGCCGACGCGGTCCTCATCCGCTCCGCCACCAAGATGGACGCCGAGGCGGTCGCCGCGGCCAAGAACCTCAAGGTGATCGCGCGGGCCGGCGTGGGTCTCGACAACGTCGACGTCCCCGCCGCCACCCGGGCCGGCGTCATGGTGGTCAACGCCCCGACCTCCAACATCACGTCCGCCGCCGAGCTAGCCGTGGGCCTGCTGCTGGCCACCGCGCGCAACATCGCCCCCGCCAACGAGGCGCTCAAGGGCGGCGCGTGGAAGCGCAGCAAGTACTCCGGCGTCGAGCTGCTCGACAAGAAGGTCGGCGTGGTCGGCTTCGGCCGCATCGGCCAGCTCGTGGCCGAGCGCCTGCGCGGCTTCGGCATGGAGATCCTCGCCTACGACCCCTACGTCTCGGCCCAGCGCGCCGGGCAGCTCGGGGCCCGGCTGGTCAGCCTCGACGAGCTGCTCGAGCAGTCCGACTTCATCACCGTCCACCTGCCCAAGAGCCCCGAGACCCTCGGCCTCATCGGCAAGGAGGCGCTCACCAAGGTCAAGCCCAGCGTCCGGGTCATCAACGCCGCCCGCGGCGGGATCGTCGACGAGGAGGCCCTCGCCGAGGCCCTGCGCGAGGGTCGTGTCGCCGGCGCCGGCATCGACGTGTTCGCGACCGAGCCGACCACCGAGAGCCCGCTGTTCGAGTTCGAGTCGGTCGTCGTGACCCCGCACCTCGGTGCCTCGACCGACGAGGCGCAGGAGAAGGCCGGCGTCGCCGTGGCCAAGTCGGTGCGCCTCGCCCTCGGCGGCGACCTCGTGCCCGACGCGGTCAACGTCGACGGCGGCGCGGTCCCCGAGGAGGTCCGCCCCGGCATCGCGCTCGTCGAGAAGCTCGGCCGCATCTTCACCGCGCTCGCCGGGTCCGTCCCGGTGCAGCTCGACGTCGACGTGCAGGGTGAGATCACCGAGCACGACGTGTCGATCTGGAAGCTGGCCGCGCTCAAGGGCCTGTTCGCCGACGTGACCGAGGACCCGGTGACCTATGTCAACGCCCCGCTGCTCGCCGAGCAGCGCGGCTGCGAGGTGCGCCTGCTCACCGACCCGTCGAGCACCGACTTCCGCAACGTCACGACGCTGCGCGGCACCCTCGCCGACGGCTCGACGGTCTCGGTCTCCGGCACCCTCACGGGCCCGCGCCTCATCGAGAAGATCGTGGGCGTCAACGGCTTCGACCTCGAGGTCGCGCTCGCCGACCACCTCGCGTTCTTCACCTACGTCGACCGCCCGGGAGTCATCGGCACGGTCGGCCGCCTGCTCGGCGACGCGCAGGTGAACATCGCGGGCATGCAGGTGGCGCGCAAGGAGCAGGGCGGCTCCGCCCTGGTCACCCTCACCGTCGACACCAAGGTCCCCGCGGACGTCCTGGGCGCCATCGCCTCCGAGGTGGGCGCCGAGGTCACCGTCGTCGACCTCGACTGACGCCCGAGCCCCCAGCACGCCCGTATGCCGTGCGGCCCCTCACCGGGGCCGCACGGCATACGTGTCCCAGGGGGTCGGCACCGGCCATCTCGGGAGTCGATCGGCGTCTCACGCAGTGGGAAAGCGGTTCCGAATAGTTGGACGTCCACGTAATCTCGAATCATGGCGCGGCAGCTGGTGATTCTTAGCAGCCGCGGCGAGTTCCGGTAGTCAGCCAGCTCGCCGCGGAGATCCCGCCGTGCGTGGCTGACAGCGGCCCCCTGGAACCCAGGGCTGGCCCCCGAAACCCGAAGACCCCGAATCCCTGTCCGCACAGGGAGATCCGCGAAGGAAGCGATCGTGATGAGCGAAGAAGCCCAGAAGGCACGTCAGGCACTGCAGGAGTCGATGGACCTGCGCGAGCAGGGTCACTCGGACGACTGACACCCCTCCCCGGGGTGGCCTGCCGGCCAACCCCGACGAACGGCCCCGATCCGCGCGATCCGGGGCCGTTCGTCATCTGAGACAGAGATATCGCATGGCAAGACGATCCCTAGGCTGGCTCCCATGACGTCCGACTCCGCCACGACGCCCTCGACCGACACCGTCGCCCTCGCCGTCATCGGCGGCGACGGGATCGGCCCGGAGGTCGTCGCCGAGGGCCTGAAGGTCCTCGAGGCGGTCACCGCCGGCAGCGGCACCAAGTTCCACACGACCGAGTACGACCTGGGCGCCCGCCGCTGGCACGCCACCGGCGAGACGCTGCCCGACTCGGTCCTCGAGGAGCTCCGCGGCCACGACGCCATCCTGCTCGGCGCGATCGGCGACCCGACGGTCCCCAGTGGCGTCCTCGAGCGGGGCGTCCTGCTGCCGCTGCGGTTCGCGCTCGAGCACTACGTGAACCTGCGGCCGGCCAAGCTCTACCCGGGCGTCCAGAGCCCGCTGGCCGTGGAGCGGGTCGCCCCCGACGGCATCGACTTCGTCGTCGTGCGCGAGGGCACCGAGGGCCCGTACACCGGCAACGGCGGCTCGCTGCGCACCGGCACCCCGAACGAGATCGCCACCGAGGTCAGCGTCAACACGCGCTTCGGCGTCGAGCGGGTCGTCCGTGACGCCTTCGCCCGCGCCCAGGCGCGCCCGCGCAAGCACCTGACGCTCGTCCACAAGCACAACGTGCTCACCCACGCGGGCCACCTGTGGCGCCGCACGGTCGAGGAGGTCGGGGCGGAGTTCCCGGACGTCGAGACGGCCTACCAGCACGTCGACGCCGCCACGATCTTCCTGGCCACCGACCCCGGGCGCTTCGACGTGATCGTCACCGACAACCTGTTCGGCGACATCATCACCGACATCGCCGCCGCCATCGCCGGGGGCATCGGCCTGGCCGCCAGCGGCAACATCAACCCCGACCGGACGGCGCCGAGCATGTTCGAGCCGGTCCACGGCTCGGCCCCGGACATCGCCGGCCAGGGCAAGGCCGACCCCACCGCGACGATCCTCTCCGTCGCGATGCTGCTCGAGCACCTCGGCCGGCCCGAGGAGGCCGCCCGCGTCGAGGCCGCCGTGGCGGCGGACCTCGCCGAGCGGGGCAGCTCGGTACGCAGCACCACCGAGGTCGGCGACGCGGTCGCCGCCCGGCTCTAGGTCCCCGGCGGCGCCCGCCTCTCCTGCCCGACGCGCCCGGCCAGGCAGGTAACCTCGGCAGGAGAACCCGCACCGTCGCAGGAGGACTCCATGAGCCAGAACGCCGCCCCGCTGACCTTCGAGGTCACCCGCCGCACCGACCCGCGGCCGGACGCGGAGCGCGAGGCCGTACTGGCGAACCCGGGGTTCGGGACGACCTTCAGCGACCACATGGTCACGGCCACGTGGACGCGCGACGAGGGTTGGCACGACGGCAAGGTCACGGCATACGGGCCCATCACCCTCATGCCGTCGGCGGCGGTCCTGCACTACGCGCAGGAGATCTTCGAGGGCATGAAGGCCTACCGGCACGAGGACGGGTCCATCTGGACGTTCCGCCCCGAGGCCAACGCCCAGCGGATGCTGCGCAGCTCCACGCGGATGGCGCTGCCGCAGCTGCCCGAGGACGACTTCCTCGCCTCGCTGCGCGCCCTCGTCGAGGTGGACCAGGCCTGGGTGCCGGCGTACGACGGCGGCGAGAAGAGCCTGTACCTGCGCCCCTTCATGTACGCCTCGGAGGCGTTCCTCGGGGTCCGGCCCGCCGCGGAGGTGACCTACTCGGTCATCGCCTCGCCTGCCGGCGCCTACTTCAGCGGCGGCATCAAGCCGGTCACCCTGTGGCTCTCGGAGCACTACGCCCGGGCGGGGGAGGGCGGCACCGGAGCGGCCAAGTGCGGCGGCAACTACGCCTCCTCGCTCGCGGGCCAGCTCGAGGGCATCGAGCACGGGTGCGACCAGGCGGTGTTCCTCGACTCCTCGACGCACACCTACGTCGAGGAGCTCGGCGGGATGAACCTGTTCTTCGTCACCCGGGACAACCGGCTGGTGACGCCCGAGCTGACCGGGTCGATCCTCGAGGGCGTCACCCGCTCGTCCGTGCTCGAGCTCGGCAAGGAGCTCGGGCTGACGGTCGAGGAGCGTCGCGTGCCCATCCAGGAGTGGAAGGACGGCGCGGCGTCGGGCGAGATCGCCGAGATCTTCGCCTGCGGGACGGCGGCGGTCATCACGCCCGTCGGCGAGATGCGCTGGGACGGCGGCTCGTGCGACCACCGCCGCGCCGGCGAGGACATCGGCGAGGTCACCTCGACCATCCGCACCCGCCTGCTCGACATCCAGTACGGCCGCACCGAGGACACCCACGGCTGGATGACCCGGCTGGTCTGACCCGCACCCGCTCGCCTCTGACGCCAGGAGTGCCCACTCTTCGCCTGACGCTGGAACCTCACGGCTGATCGCGAAGAGTGGGCACTTCTCCGTCCACAGGAGCACGCGTGCTGCTGCGGCTGTCCACAGTCCTGTGCCGAGACGTGTCCGCGCCGCGACCGCGCAGGAAACCCTCATGCCATGGACCGCGCGCTCCCATCCGCCCTCTGCGACCTCGCTGCGGCGCAGCTCGGTGTGTTCTGCTCGCGACAGGCGCATGGGTACGGCATCTCGGACCAGGACCTGTCGCGACTGGCGAGGAAGGGGCGCGTCGTGCGCCTCGGTCAAGGCGCGTATGCCGAGCCCAGAGCCCTTGACGGCCTGGATGCCACCGCCAGGTACGTCATGACCGTACGTGCCGTGGTGCTGGCGCGGTCGGTGCCGTCCTGGGCGTCGCACCATGCAGCCCTTGCACTGTTCGGGATCCCGCTGGTCGACGCGGACATGGGTTGCGTCGATGTCGCCGCGCGCGTGGTGGCGCCGTTCCGCAGCCAGCACGTACGCGTCAGCTCCCTCCCGGACGACGAGCCCTGCACGTCCGTCAACGGGACACCGTCGGTCTCCGTGACGACAGCAGTCGTCCAGGTGGCCGCTCGTTCGCTGAAGGCCGGACTGGTCGCGGCGGATGCCTCGGTCCACACCGGCCAGACCACCATGGAGCAGTTGGCGATGCGGGCCGACCAGTTGCCGTTCGGTCCTCGACAGCGTCGCACCCTTGCTGCGGTCCTGGGGGCGGTGGACCCCGGTGCCGAGTCGCCCGGGGAGAGCCTCGCCCGGCTGGTGCTGAAGGGCCTCGGCCTGCCGGTGCGGTCCCAGGTCGTCCTGCGGGACCTCGACGGCGTCATCGGGCGAGTCGACTTCGTCGTCGACGAACGCGTCGTCGTCGAGTTCGACGGGCTGGTCAAGTACGCCGGGGCTGGGGGGCGAGACGCGCTGGCTCGCGAGAAGCGTCGGGAGGACAGGCTGAGAGCGGCTGGGTACGAGGTCGTCCGGCTGACCTGGGCGGACCTGCGACAGCCCGAGCGACTGGGCGCAGCCATCCGTACAGCGCAGGACCGCGCCCGCGCCCGGACTGTCGCATAGGGGCGCTCGCAATCACGCCTCCCCAGGGCGCCCTCGCGGCATACGAAGAAAGGGCACTTCTCCGCCCATAGCGGGAACGTCCCATGCATCCGCGAAGTCTGGGCACTTCTAGGAAGCGCGGCGGGCGGGGCCCTGGGTGGAGCGCCGCCGCCCACCATCCGGACGCGGCATCCAGTGTCCGGACGGGGCTGTCACCATGGGGACATGACGTCCTGGCACGTGGCCACCGCCACGGTGATTATCGACTAGCGCGACGAGAACCCTCTCGTCGCGCAGACCTCCCGTACCCGGGGGGTCTTTCTGTTTGTGCAGCACGGCCTGTTCGTGCAGCACGAACGGTGGCGACGCCCAGACCCACCCCATGCCGGGCGTCGGGCGCGACGAGGAGAATGACCACCAGGACGACGACCCGGACCGCCTGCGCGGCGGTCCACCCGCGGACACGGCCCCGAGGAAACGATGATGAGCGACCTGCACGTCTACGACACGACCCTGCGCGACGGCGCGCAGCAGGAGGGGCTCAACCTCTCGGTCGCCGACAAGCTCGCCATCGCGGTGCACCTCGACGAGCTGGGCGTCGGCTTCATCGAGGGCGGCTGGCCGGGCGCGAACCCCAAGGACACGGAGTTCTTCGCCCGGGCCCGCACCGAGCTGCAGCTGCGCAACGCCGTCCTCGCGGCGTTCGGCGCGACCCGGCGGGCCGGCGGCGTCGCTGCCGACGACCCGCTGGTCCGCGCCCTGCTCGACTCCGAGGCGCCGGTGGTCACCCTCGTGGCCAAGTCGCACGTGCGCCACGTCGAGTCCGCGCTGCGCACCACGCTCGAGGAGAACCTCGCCATGGTGCGCGACACGGTCTCCTTCCTCACCGGCGAGGGCCGGCGCGTCTTCCTCGACGCCGAGCACTTCTTCGACGGGTATGCCGCGGACCGCGCGTACGCCCTCGAGGTGGTGCGGACCGCGCTCGAGGCGGGGGCGGAGGTCGTGGCGCTGTGCGACACCAACGGCGGCATGCTGCCCGGGCAGGTGACCGACGTCGTGGGGGACACCGTCGCGGCGACGGCCGGGCGGGTCGGCATCCACTGCCACAACGACACCGGGTGCGCGGTGGCCAACTCGATGGCCGCCGTCGAGGCCGGGGCCAGCCACGTGCAGGGCACGATCAACGGGTACGGCGAGCGCACCGGCAACGCCGACCTGCTCACGGTCGTGAGCAACCTGCAGATCAAGCGGGGCCTGCCGCTGCTGCAGCCCGAGCGGCTGCGCGAGGCGACCCGGATCGCCCACGCGGTCAGCGAGATCACCAACGTCCCGCCCTACTCGCGCCAGCCCTACGTCGGCGCCAGCGCGTTCGCGCACAAGGCCGGACTGCACGCCAGCGCCATCAAGGTGGACCCCGACCTGTACCAGCACACGGACCCCCAGCACGTCGGCAACGACATGCGGATGCTGGTGTCGGACATGGCCGGTCGCGCCTCCATCGAGCTCAAGGGGCGCGAGCTCGGCTACGACCTGTCGGGCGACCCGGACCTGCTGGCCCGCGTCCTCGCGACCGTCAAGGAGCTCGAGCTGCGCGGATACACCTTCGACGCGGCCGACGCGTCGTTCGAGCTGCTGCTGCGCCGCGAGGTGGAGGGCGCCACGCACGACTTCTTCGAGGTCGAGTCGTGGCGGGTCATCACCGACGCCCGCGGTGACGAGGACGCCCTCTCCGAGGGCACGGTGAAGGTGGTGGCCGGCGGCCAGCGGGTCGTCGCGACCGGCGAGGGGAACGGCCCCGTCAACGCGCTCGACCACGCGCTGCGGCAGGCGCTCGTCCCGGCCTACCCCGAGCTCGACAAGCTCGAGCTCATCGACTTCCGCGTCCGCATCCTCGACGCCGCCCACGGCACCGACGCCGTCACGCGCGTGCTCATCGAGACCTCCGACGGCTCGACCTCCTGGGAGACCATCGGCGTGGCCGGCAACATCATCGAGGCGTCGTGGCAGGCGCTGGTGGACGGCGTCACGTACGGACTGGTCCGCGCCGGGGTGCCGGTCCGGTAGCGGCCGGGGCCTGCAGCCCGCCGGCCGGGACGGTCGGGTCCCCACGAGCCGGGGGGAGAAGTCGAGCACCGGCCGGTCCTGGCGCAGGGGGGGTATGCCGGGACCGGCCGGTGCTCAGAACGCCAGGGCGTCTGCGGGGAGGCCCGGCGGTTGGAGCGCCGACCGGCCCTCAGGGGACGTGGACCGGTCGGCGTACTCCCAAGCCTCGCTCACGCGGGTGCGCCGTCGCCCGGTGCCGCCGTCGCAATTCGCCTAGTGCATGGGGATCAGTGCGCACCGGGCAGCCACAGCAGGACGCAGGTGCCGCCCTCGGGCCGTGCCTCCACCGAGCACCGGCCGCCCGCCAGGGTGGCCCGGTCACGCATGCCGGACACGCCCCGGTGCCCGGGCAGTGACGACTCGAGACCGTCCCCTGGGCCCACGCCGTCGTCCTCGACGAGGACCTGCAGCCCGTCGTCAACGCCTGACACGAGCACCCGGACGTGCCGGGCGCCGGCGTGCTTGAAGGCGTTGACGAGTGCCTCCTTGGCGATCCGGTAGGCGACGGCACGCGTGGACTCGGGCATCTGCGGCTCTGCGGTGCCGTCGACGGAGCGAATGACGTCGGTGCCCTCGAAGACCTCCTCGACGGCCCGTGCGAGTGCGGGGGTGACGCCCTCGTGCAGGTCCGGGGGCTCGAGGTCGAAGAGCAGCGCGCGGAGGCGGTCGGTCGCGCCACGCACGCTCTCCTGCAGGCCGTCGAGCTCGGGCAGCAGGTCGGGCGCGTGCTCGCGTAGCCTGCGGCGCAGCAGGCCCAGCCGCAGGTCCACGGCGGCGCAGGCCTGGACCGGGTCGTCGTGCACGTCGGCGGCGATCCTCGCCCGCTCGGCGTCCTGCGCGTCCACGAGGCGGGTGAGCAGGGCCGAGCGCTGCTCGACGAGGTCGCGCAGGGATGCCTCGGCAGCGACGCGCTCGCTGATGTCGCGCTGCACCGTGGCGAGCGCGAACGGCTCGCCCGTGCTGATGTCACGCATGAGGAAGCTGGCCACCACGACGGGGATCGAGTCGTCACTGGCCCAGCGCTTCAGCGTCGTCTGACCCTCCCAGTGCCCGTCGCGGATCACCGCCGGCTGCTCGATCTCGAGGGAGGCCGCCACTCCCTCCGGGGTGAGGTAGTCGGTGATCGTCGTCCGCCGCACGTCGGTGTCGGCCGGCATGCCGATGAGCGCCCGCCCGCCGGGGTTGAGGTACTCGACCCTGCCGTCGAGGGAGGCGATCGCGATGAAGTCGGGCGAGGCCTCCACGAGGGCCTTGAACCGGCTGAGGTCCGACGCGAGCTCGTGCGCGCGCCGCTGGGCCGCGGCTCCGGCAGACTCACTCGCCCGCTGGTCGGTGACGTCCGTGGCCACGCCGGCCGCTCCGGTCACGTGGCCGGCGTCGTCGAGGAGCGGCTCGAAGTGCAGGGCGAGGCGTCTGCCGAGGTACTCCCGTTCGCCGTGGAAGCGCTCACCTGCCAGGGCCCGGGTGATGGCCTCCGTCCCGAGCGGGTCGTCCCGGTAGACGTCGAGCAGGTTCGTGCCCACGAGCTCGTTCGGCCCGAAACCCAGCGCCGCCAGGCCGGGCCCCACCGACAGCGTGCACCGTCCGGTCGCGTCCATGCCGAAGATGATCTGGGGGCCGACATCGGCCCCCTCGTGCGTCTCCAGCCATGCGGCTTCTGCCATCCCCGTCCCCTCCAGGTCCCGACCAGCGGTGCTCGCCGCCTCATCGTAGGCACCCGGAGGCAACCGTGTGCCACGGACGAGCAGGCGACGGGATGGCCGAGCCGTCCGCGCCGACCCGGTGCGAGGTGGGCCGGTGGCCGGTCGGTGGCGCCCCAGGGGCCCAGCTCGGTGGCGCCTCAGGGGCGCAGCTCGGTGGCGCCTCAGGGGCGCAGTTCAGTGGCGGGTCAGGGTGCGCAGCGCGCCGGCCGCGGTCTCGGTCGCCAGGACCACCTCGCCGGCCGCGCACCGGGCCAGCAGGTCGGGTAGCGCCTCGCCGATCTGGCCCTTGGTCAGGTACCCGACCGCTCCCGCGCGGACGACGGCGAGCACGGTGCTGGCGGTGACGTCCGCCGAGACCGCCACCACGACGGGCGCGGCGGGGAGGCCGGCGACGGCGGCGACGGCTCCCGCCCCGCCTCCCGGCATACGGATGTCGAGGAGGGCCAGGTCGACGGCCAGCTCGGACGCGAGCCGCAGGGCGTCGTCGCCGCTGGACGCCTGGGCGACCACGGTGAACCGGCCGTCGGACTCGATGACGTGCACGAGCGCGGCGAGCATCTGCGGGTGGTCGTCGGCGACGAGCACGCGGAGCGGTGGCACGGACATTCCTGACGCAGCGAGTGGTTTCGGTGGCAATTCATTCTGCCGCCGAGAGGTGGCCCGAGGCCGGTGCGCGCGCTTCCCGGCCGGTAGTGCATGGATACTAGGCGCGGAGGTGGTGTCGTGAGCGAAGGGGCCGAGGTGACGCAGGACGCCGGGGTGGCACAGCCGATCCGTGTCGTGATCGTGGACGACCACGAGGTGGTGGCTGCCAGCCTGGCGCGTGTCCTCGACGACGAGCCGGACGTGATGACCGTCGGGTTGGCGAGCAGCATCGCCCAGGCCCGTGCGAGGGTTCAGTCGGCCGCGCCCGACGTCCTCATCCTCGACCGGCGGCTGCCGGACGGCGACGGGGTCGAGGCGATCGCCGGCCTGAAGGCGCTGCGGCCCAGCATGAACGTGCTCGTCCTGACCGGCTCGAGCTCGGACGACGTGCTCGTGCGCGCGCTCGAGGCGGGCGCGGCCGGCTTCCTGTCCAAGACCCGCAGCCTGGGCGAGGTGACCAGCGCCGTCCGGGCAGCGGCGCAGGGGGAGGCGACGATCTCCCCGGAGATGCTGGCCCGGCTGCTGCCGAAGCTGACCCGCAGCCCGGCGCCGGGCCCCACCCTCACCCGGCGCGAGGAGGAGGTGCTGGCCATGCTCGCGCGCGGGCTGTCGAACGCCGCCATCGCGGCCGAGCTCGTGGTCAGCGTCAACACCGTGCGCAACCACGTCTCGAACCTGTCGGCGAAGCTCGGCGCGCACAGCAAGCTCGAGGCGATGTCGATCGCGATCCAGCGCGGGCTGCTCTCACCCCCCGGCTGAGCCGGCCCCGGCAGGACGGCGGTTGCGCGGCATACCGCGGGACGACAACCCGCGGTATGCCGCGCAACCGCCGTTGTGCGTGTGGAGTGCGTCAGTCGGTGCCGGACTCGATCGCCGCGCGGTCGAGGGCGTCGTCCTGCTCGTCGACGTCGACCGCGCTCGGGTTCGCCGAGATCGCCCGGGCGCCACCGGGCTCGAGGTCGCCCACGAGGTCCTGGTGGCGGCGCACGAGCTGGCCCTGCGCGGCATACAGCTCGAGCTTGGCCCGGCTGTCCGCGATGTCGAGGTTGCGCATGGTGAGCTGGCCGATCCGGTCCACGGGGCCGAAGGCCGCGTCCTCGGTGCGCTCCATCGAGAGCTTCTCGGGGTGGTACGAGAACGCCGGGCCCTCGGTGCGGATGATCGAGTAGTCGTCGCCGCGCCGCAGCCGCAGGGTGACCTCGCCGGTGACGGCCGAGGCGACCCAGCGCTGCAGCGACTCGCGCAGCATCAGCGACTGCGGGTCCAGCCAGCGGCCCTCGTAGAGCAGGCGGCCGAGCCGGCGACCCTCGGCGTGGTAGCTCGCGATGGTGTCCTCGTTGTGGATCGCGTTGAGCAGCCGCTCGTAGGTGATGTGCAGCAGCGCGAGGCCCGGGGCCTCGTAGATTCCGCGCGACTTCGCCTCGATGATGCGGTTCTCGATCTGGTCGGACATGCCCAGGCCGTGGCGGCCACCGACCTTGTTGGCCTCGTCGACCAGCGCGACGGCGTCGCCACCGAAGTCCTCGCCGTTGATCGCGACGGGGCGGCCCTGCTCGAACCGGACGGTGACGTCCTCGGCCGCGATGTGCACCGACTCGTCCCAGAAGGCGACGCCCATGATCGGGTCGACGACCTCCATGGACTCGTCGAGGTACTCCAGCGTCTTGGCCTCGTGCGTCGCGCCCCAGATGTTCGCGTCCGTGGAGTACGCCTTCTCGGCGCTCGCGCGGTAGGGGAGGTCGCGGGCGGTGAGCCACTGCGACATCTCGTGCCGCCCGCCGAGCTCGTGCACGAAGTCGGCGTCGAGCCACGGCTTGTAGATGCGCAGCGACGGGTTGGCCAGCAGGCCGTAGCGGTAGAACCGCTCGATGTCGTTGCCCTTGAAGGTCGAGCCGTCGCCCCAGATGTCGACGCCGTCCTCCTTCATGGCGCGCACCAGCAGCGTGCCGGTGACGGCGCGGCCCAGGGGAGTGGTGTTGAAGTAGGTGCGACCGCCGCTGCGGATGTGGAACGCGCCGCACGCGATGGCCGACAGTCCCTCCTCGACGAGGGCCGAGCGGCAGTCGACGAGGCGCGCGAGCTCGGCGCCGTACTGGCCGGCGCGGCCCGGGACGGTGTCGATCTCGGGCTCGTCGTACTGGCCGAGGTTCGCGGTGTACGTGCAGGGGACCGCCCCCTTCTCACGCATCCACGCGACCGCGACCGAGGTGTCGAGACCACCGGAGAAGGCGATGCCGACACGTTCACCGACAGGGAGGGACGTCAGAACCTTGGACACAGCAGGTCAGCCTACGGCCCCGCTCGTCGTGGCCGTCGTGGTGTCCAGCGAGGCCGTCGTGGTGTCCAGCGAGCGCCCGGCCCGTCCCCTCCGCTCGCGGGCGCCGGCCTCCCCACGCCGTTGACACGGTGGCGCAGCGCGGTGATCCTGAGCCGTTCCGGGCGCCGGTGCGAAGGGGGAGGTCGTGGACGGAACGGGACTGCAGGGACAGGCGGCGGACCTGCGACCCCGCGAGCGGACGGTCCTGGGCCTCCTGCTCACCTGGCTCCTCGCCCCGGTCCTGGCGTACGACGACACGCAGGAGGGCCGGGCGCGGGCGGAGGTCTGCCGGCAGTGGCTGGACCGGGCCCTGCGCGAGGTCGAGGCCGACGTCGAGGGCGGCCCGTCCGGCTCCCTGTTGCACGAGGTGGTCTCCAGCGAGGAGCTCCAGCTCGAGGAGGAGCCGGACGGGCCGGCGGCCTTCCGGCTGGACTTCCTCGCCGCGCTCGCCTACGCCCTCGAGGCCGGGCAGGGGAACGAGCGCTCCTTCACGGGCCTGTTCTCGCGCGTGGAGAGCACGCTGTACTTCGCCGACGACGCCGGGCTGGCGCCGCCGCTGCCCTGGGTCGACGCCCAGGTCCTGGAGGTCGTCGACGCCCTCCGGGAGGCGGGCGCCTCCGGCCCGGTCGACGGGGCGCTCCTGCGCCGGCTCCAGGACGTGCTGGCCCCCTCGCGCGCGGTCCTCGCGGAGGGCCCCGCGTAGGTCGGGTGGGGACGGGGCCCGGTCGAGCGCGGCGGCCGCCGCCCGCACTACGCGGTGGGCGCCACCAACCCGTCCAGCGCCTGCAGGAGTCGCTGCCGGATGGCCTGGCCGCGGTCGGCGAAGGCCCGCTGCGCCGCGGCATACTCCGCGCGCCCGGCGGGCGTCTCGATCGGCACCGGGTCGTAGCCCAGCTCGCGCAGGTCGTACGGCGAGGCCCGCATGTCGAGCTCGCGGATCTCGCGCGCGAGGTCGAACGCGTCGAGGGTGAGGTAGCCGGGCACGGCCGGGCCGAGCTTCATGCACCACTTGTAGAGGTCCATCCCGGCGTGCAGGCAGCCGGGCTGCTCCAGCGCCACCTGCGTCTCGCGGGTCGGCTGCAGCACGTTCAGCGGTCGGGCGGGCGGGGTGTAGAAGCGGAACGCGTCGAAGTGCGTGCAGCGGATCCGCAGCGACTCCACGAGGTCGTCGGTGCCCGACGAGCCCAGCCGCAGCGGCCAGCCGGAGTGCCTGACCTCCTCCTCGCGCTGCCGATACACCATGGCCCACTCGTGCAACCCGAAGCAGCCGAGCTGCGCGGGGCGTGCGGCCGTCGCCGACACCAGGCGGCGGACGAAGTCGACCGTGCGCCCTCGGTCGGCGAGGTATGCCGGGGTGTCCAGCTCCACCGCGTCGCCGACGGTGCGGTGGTGCCGCCACCCGGCCCGCTCGGTACCGGCCGCCCCCTCGAGCCGGACCCCTGTCCCGGGGTGCCAGCGCCGCAGCCGCCCGGCGGAGAACGGGTAGTAGGTGAAGAGGAAGTCCTCGACGGGGTGCCGGCGGCCGTCCGAGCGCCGGGCGCGGTGCGCGGCGGTCGCGGCGTCGGCCCGGTCGGCGTGCGCCGCCTCGAGGGCGCGCCACGCCTGCTCGTCCAGCACGGTCCCGGTCATCGGTTGTCAAGCGTAACGAGACGTATGGCGCCGCCGGCCCCGCGGTGGCAGCGTGGGGCCACCACGTCCCGGGAGGGTTCCATGCAGCGTCGCATCCTCGTCACGTTCCTCGCAGCCGTCGCGCTGCTCGTCGCGCCGACCGCCGCCTCCGCGGCCCCGTCGGACCGCGGGCAGCAGCAGGCCACTGGCTGGTACCTGTCGCTCGGCGACTCGCTCGCGGCCGGCTACCAGCTCGGCGTCGACCACCCGACCGAGGGCTACGCCGGCCCGACGCTCGCGGCCCTGCAGCAGACGGCACCCAGGACCAAGCTCGTCAACCTCGCCTGCTCAGGCGAGACGACGACGTCGATGATCGAGGGCGGGAAGTGCACCTACGAGGAGGGCAGCCAGCTCGACCAGGCGGTCGAGTTCCTCCACGCCCACCGCCTCACGACGCGGTTGGTGACGCTCGACATCGGCGGCAACGACATCGCCAAGTGCGGCTTCTCGGGCCTGCAGGACAGCTGCATCGACCCGGCGCTGGCGACCCTGCGGCAGAACCTGCCGACCATCATGGAGCGGCTGCACGCCGCGGCCCCGCAGGCGCACATCGTCGTCCTCAACTACTACGACCCGTTCCTCGTGTACGCGCTGCAGGGGCCGTCGGGCCTGCCGCTGGCGCAGAAGTCGCTCGTCGTCCTCGGGACCTTCGACGGGCTGATCGCGGCGAACGCCGCGGCTCAGGGGGCCGACGTCGCCGACGTGGCCGGCGCGTTCTCGACGACGAGCTGGACGCCGCTCGTGCCGGTCCCCGGCATCGGCTCGGTGCCGCTCAACCTGGCGCGCATCCTCATGTGGACCTGGATGGCGCCGCCGCGGCTGGACTTCCACGCCAACGACACGGGGTATGCCGTGATGGCCGGTGCGGTGATCGCCGAGCTCTGAACCGGAGGGCGGTGCTCAGGCGGCGGCCTGCGCGTCGTGCAGGACGCGGTCCAGGTCGTGGTCGAGGTCGCTGAACGCGATCGAGGAGTCCGCGCCGTGGGGCGCCCGGGGCAGTCCCCAGGTGCGGCGGTGGTGCCGCTCGATGCCGGCGACGAGCGCGGTGGTCAGGGCCAGGAGCAGGAGAAGTGTCATGACAGAAATGATGCGCTCGGCCAGATACTGCCACGAGTGGCAGAACTGACGCTCAAGGCCTGATTGCTGCCATACTGCCTGCATGGCCCTGTCCACGATCGCCGCACTCGTCACAGACCCCGTCGCCATGTTCGAGACGGCCATCGCCTGCGAGGTGTTCGGCCTCGACCGCACCGACGACGGCGTGCCTCCCTTCACGTTCATGACCTGCGGCGAGGCCGTGGGCGTGCCGGTCCCGACGACCAGTGGGGGAGCGCTCGTCCCCACCCACCAGTGGCAGGACGCCGTCGACGCCGACCTCGTCGTCATGCCGGCCGGCGGCGTCCGCGACTCCTACCCGCAGGAGCTGCTCGACGTCATCCGCGCCGCCCACGCGCGCGGCGCCACGATCCTGTCGATCTGCACCGGTGCCTTCATCCTCGGCGAGACCGGTCTGCTCGACGGGCTCACCGCCGTGACGCACTGGCGGTATGCCGAGGAGTTCGCCCGCCGTTTCCCCCGGACCCAGGTGTCCATGGACGTCCTCTACGTCGACCACGGGCAGATCGTCACCGGCGCCGGAACCGCCGCCGGGATCGACGCGGTGCTGCACCTCGTGCGCCGCGAGCTCGGGTCCGCCGTCGCCACCCGCATCGCGCGCCGCATGGTGGTGCCGCCGCAGCGCGACGGCGGACAGCGGCAGTACGTCGAGTCCCCGCTGCCGCAGGTGGACGCCGCGAGCATCCAGCCCGTGCTCGACCACATCAGCGACCACCTCGACGAGCCGCACACGGTCCCGGACCTCGCCCGGCTGGCGATGATGTCCGAGCGCACGTTCGCGCGCCGGTTCGTGGCCGAGACGGGGACCACCCCGCACAAGTGGATCGTGCAGCAGCGGGTGCTGCGGGCCCGTGAGCTGCTCGAGGAGACCGACCTGCCGGTGGAGGCGGTGGCCTCGCACAGCGGGTTCGGGTCGGCGTCCCTGCTGCGGACCCACTTCCAGTCCGTCGTCGGCACCAGCCCGCAGCGCTACCGGCGCGAGTTCTGCGCCCGCTGACGGGCGTCCCCGCCGCCCGCTCGGGCACCCGAGGCGTCCCGGCGGCAGCGTGGGTAGGGTCGGCTCGTGCGCATCGCGAGGTACACGACAGGTGACGACCCGGCATTCGGCGTGGTCGAGGGCGACCCCGGACGCGAGTTCGTCGTGCAGGTCCAGGGCGACCCCCTCTACACGCCGATCGTCCCCACGGGCGAGCGGTACCCGGTGGGGGAGGTGCGGCTGCTCTCGCCGGTGATTCCGCGCAGCAAGATCATCGGCATCGGCAAGAACTACGCCGACCACGCGAGGGAGATGGGTGGCGAGGTCCCTGAGGAGCCGCTCATGTTCCTCGTCCCGAACACCGCGGTCGTCGGGCCCGGCGACCCGGTCGTGATGCCGGCCGGTGCGCAGGAGATCTCCTACGAGGCCGAGCTCGCCGTCGTCATCGGGCGGATCGCCAAGGACGTGCCGCGCGAGCGCGTCAAGGAGGTCGTCTTCGGCTACACCTGCGCCAACGACGTGACTGCCCGGGACTGGCAGCGCGGCGACGGCCAGTGGGGCCGTGCCAAGGGCTTCGACACCTCCAAGCCGCTCGGGCCGTGGATCAACACCGAACTCGACGTGTCCGACCTTCGCGTGGTCAGCCGGGTCGACGGCGAGACCCGTCAGGACGGCACCACCGCGGACATGATCTTCGACGTGGAGACCCTCGTCTCGCACGCGAGCTCGGCCTTCACCCTGCTGCCCGGCGACGTCATCCTCACCGGCACCCCGGCCGGCGTCGGCCTGGTCGAGCCCGGCCAGCGGGTCGACGTCGAGGTCGAGGGCATCGGCACGCTCACCAACACGTTCGTCCGCCGCTGACGTGAGGTGTGCCGTGGGGCCGCCCCCACGGCACACGGGCCCCCACTCGGGGGTCCCTAGAATCGGGGCACCATGACTGACACCGCCTCCCAGACCCCGCGCCTGCGCGTCGCCCCGTCGCCGACCGGCGACCCGCACGTGGGCACCGCGTACATGTCCCTGTTCAACCTCGCGTTCGCGCGCCAGCAGGGCGGGAAGTTCGTCCTGCGGATCGAGGACACCGACCGCGCGCGGTTCCGCGAGGACAGCGAGCAGCAGGTGTTCGACATGCTGCACTGGCTCGGGCTGCACTGGGACGAGGGGCCGGACGTGGGCGGCCCGTACGCGCCGTACCGCCAGTCCGAGCGGCTCGACACGTACCGGCCGTACGTCGAGCGGCTCCTGGCCGAGGGCAGGGCGTACCACTGCTGGTGCTCCACCGAGCGGCTGGCGCAGATGCGCGAGGTGCAGCAGAAGACCAAGCAGCCCACGGGGTACGACCGCCTCTGCCACGGCAAGACCCGCGAGGAGCGGGCGGCGCTGCCCGGCTTCACCGAGACACCCGTGGTGCGGATGCTCATCCCGGAGGACGTCGAGCTGCACTTCGAGGACCTCATCCGCGGTCGCGTCTCCGCCCCGCGCCCGGACGACCAGGTCATCCTCAAGGCCGACGGGTTCCCGACCTACCACCTCGCCGTCGTCGTCGACGACCACGAGATGGGCATCACCCACGTCGTGCGCGGTGAGGAGTGGATCTCCAGCACCCCCAAGCACGTCCTGCTCTACCGCTGGCTCGGGCTCGAGCCGCCGAAGTGGGCGCACATGCCCCTGCTGCGCAACACCGACAAGTCCAAGATCTCCAAGCGCAAGAACCCGGCCGCGCGGCTGACCTGGTTCCGGGAGCAGGGCTACCTGCCCGAGGCGCTCGTCAACTTCCTCGCGCTGCTCGCCTACCCGCCGGCACAGGGCGCCGAGGGCGAGGACGTCGAGGTGTTCACCTTCGAGGAGTTCAGCAAGGACTTCGACTGGCGCAAGGTGAACCCCGTCGGCCCGATCTTCGACCTCAAGAAGCTCGACTGGCTCAACGGCGTGTACGTCCGCGGCCTCGAGGTCGGCGAGCTGGCCTCGCGGCTGCTGCCCTACCTCGTCGAGGCGGGCGTGCTGGGCGCGGAGCCGACCCTCGGCGAGCTCGCCCGGCTGCGGTCGGTCACCGAGCTCATCCAGACCCGGATGGTGCTGCTCACCGAGGCCGCGCCCCTGGTCCGGCCGTTCTTCGTCGCCGACGAGGAGCTCGAGGTCGCCGACGACGCGCGGGCGCAGCTCAAGGAGGACGCGCCGCAGGTGCTCGACGCCGCGGTCGCCGCCCTGACGGACCTCGGCGACGAGCGGTCCGGGGTGCTCGGGTCGGAGTCGACGTGGAACGCCGCGGCGATCGAGGCGGCCCTGCGCGCGGCCGTGGTCGACGGCCTGGGCATCAAGCCGAAGTTCGCGTTCGGCCCGCTGCGGACCGCGGTGTCCGGCCAGCGCGTGAGCCCGCCCCTGTTCGAGTCCATGGAGATCCTCGGTCGCACGTCGACCCTGGCCCGCCTGCAGCGCCTGCGCGACGACCTCGCCTGACCGCGGTGCCGACGGCGTGACGCCGAGGGCGTCACGCGAACGGCGTCACACGGACGACGTGACGCGGACGACGTGACGCCGAGGGCGTCACGCGGACGACGTGATGCCGTCGTGTCGCGGGCGGCGCCGACGTCCGCCGCGATGGCGTGGCGGGGCTCACGCGCCCGGCGCGGTGCGGGTGGCCCGCACTGCGGTTAGCGTCGGGGCATGACCCGCATCGTGACCGAGAGCATCGACGTGGCCGCCCCGGCCGAGACCGTCTTCGCGATCCTCGCCGACCCGCGACAGCACGCGCGCATCGACGGCTCCGGGTCGGTGCAGGCGATCGTGGAGGGGCCTGAGCGGCTCGAGCGCGGCTCGCAGTTCGGCGCGCAGATGCGGCTCTTCGGCCTGCCGTACCGCATCTCGAACCGGGTCGTGGAGTTCGAGGAGGGGCACCGGATCGCCTGGCGCCACTTCGGTGGCCACCGGTGGCGCTACGAGCTGGAGCCGCTCGGCGCCGACCGCACCCGCGTCACCGAGTCCTTCGACTACTCGATGTACGGGACCGGGCCGCGCCTGGTCATCGAGCTGCTGCGCTTCCCCGCCCGCAACCGCGACGGGATCAGGGCCACGCTGGTGCGGCTGCGCGACGCGGCCGAGGCCGACGCGGCCACCGGGACGTCCGTCGACGCCGCGACGGGGGAGGGGTCCTGATGTCCATCCGCAAGGGCTCGAGGGTCAGGTGGACGTGGGGCAGCTCCACGGCCGAGGGCACCGTCACCGAGGTCCACCACGAGCGCGTCACGCGGACGATCAAGGGCTCCACGGTGACCCGCGACGCCAGCAGGGACGAGCCGGCATACGACATCGAGCAGGACGACGGCAGCCGCGTCCTGAAGTCGCAGAGCGAGGTCGAACGCGCCTGAGGCGTGCCGGAATCCGCGCCCGGTCCGGCTGCCGGTGGGGCCGATTTGGGAAGCCGAGGAACGGCCCGGTAGTATCGCTCCTCGGTTCACCCCATGAAGGCCTTCGGGCGCGCTGGGAGTGATACCCCTTGGGGTATGGTGTAATTGGCAGCACGACTGATTCTGGTTCAGTTAGTCTAGGTTCGAGTCCTGGTACCCCAGCTCCGGCGGAGCTCCGCGCGAGACCCCGCCGATTCGGAGAAATCCACGACCTGCCGGTATGGTTCTCTCCGCTGCCCGACACCGCGAGGTGTCACCGGCAGACCAGCTAGGGCCCCGTTGTGTAGCGGCCTAGCACGCCGCCCTCTCAAGGCGGTAGCGCGGGTTCGAATCCCGTCGGGGCTACGCGAGCAGGAGCCCCCGTCCGACTAGGACGGGGGCTCTTCGCGTTTGCCGGTACCGCTGTTCGTGCGTACGACCGTCCGCGGGTGCGGCCGGTCGTACGTGCGGATCGCGGGCGTGGGGATCGCGGGGGACTACGACCTGCGGGTGCTCACCGACTCCTGCGCCATCCGCCGCAGGGCGACCAGCACCGGGTCGACCATGACCGTCCCTACGACCACCGTGTGCATCGCGGTCGCCGGGTCGTCCGCGGCCAGTGCGACGTCGAGGTCGACGGCGGCCACCTGCTCCATGGCCCTCGCGTAGCGGCGCAGCGCGTCCGCCGTCACGCCCACCCCGGCGTCGCGCGCGGCCGCGAGGGCGACGCTCAGGGCGCGCGCCGCCGGCGCCTGCGCCGACACGCTCCAGCCGAGCTCGGCGACGAGGTCGGAGACGTCCTCGCTGACGGGGCCGTCGTCCCCGGGGGTGGGCAGCGCGTAGTGGGCGATGCCGAGCAGGTCGTGGCGCGAGGCCGGGGGATTGCCCAGGGCCGACAGGATCGCGGAGATGCCGGCGATCCCCACGCCGCCGTGCTCGACGAGGGCGCGGACGAGCCGGACCCGCTCCACGTGCTCGGGCCCGTACTCGGCGCGGGTGCGGCTGGTGGCCTCGCCGGGCATGAGGAGCCCTTCGCGCAGGTAGTACTTCAGGGTGTGGACGGGCACGCCGGTCGTCTCGGCGAGCTCGGAGATCCGCATGGGCACCTCGGGTCTTGACATCGGATAGTGCTGCTGTCCAATATGGCAGAGCGCTGATGGACAGCGCCACTATCCAAGGAGTGCGGCATGGTCGATCGCGTCACCCACGCCTACGAAGGACCGCTCGCGGTCTTCCTCATCGGCCTGCGCGTGCACAAGCCGTGGCGCGTCGGCGTTGTCGGCACCGCTGTCCGTGCGATGCCCCGCATGGTCGTCGAGCTCGAGCGCAACAAGGCGGCGGCCGCGCGCGGCGAGGCGGAGTCGCTGGGCTACCTCGGCAGCCGGTCGACCGTGAACGGCCTCGGCACGACGATGATCCAGTGGTGGCGCAGCGTCGAGGACATCTACGCCTACGCGAACGCCGAGCCGCTCGAGCACCGGCCGGCCTGGCTGGACTTCTACCGCGCCGTGCGCACCGACCCCACCGCCGTCACCATCTGGCACGAGACGTATGCCGTGTCGGCGGCGGAGAGCGTGTATGCCGGGCCGGCGCCGTTCGGGCTCGCCTCGATCGCCGGGACCGTGCCGGTCGGCCGGCGGGGCGACACCGCGCGCGAGCGCATCGTCCACGGCTAGGCAGCCAGTCGGCCAGGCGGTCACGCAGCTACGCGGCGGGTCGGCCGGCGATGCGCCGCCGGCGCAGCAGGGGGCGTCCCGACAGGGCGGCGGCCGCCGGTAGGGCCCACAGCCAGGCCCGGTCGGCCCTGAGCGGCTCCGGTCCGGGTCCGGTGGCCGGGTCGAGCCGGCGCAGGTGCAGCCGGCGCCAGTGGGTGCGCAGGTCCTCGTCGTCGTCACGAAGGCCCTGGGAGGCGAGGTAGCTGGCGAACCAGGAGCGGGCGAACTTCCTCAGCGCGCCGACCACCTTCATGGCCTCGTCGGCGTCTGCGAGCGGCTCGGCGCGCACGACCCGGGTGTCACCGCGGTGCTGCACCGTCGCGACGGGGTCGGCCGTGAGGTTGCGGAACCACTGTGACCGGCCGCCGTACGGGCACCACAGGTAGGTGTGGTCCCCGACACGGTGCGGGTAGACGAGGACGTGCCGCGGCAGGCCGGAGGAACGTCCGGTGGTGGTCACGACCATCCAGACGCGACCGGCAACGGGTCCGAGGCCGAGCCGCCAGAGGTACAGCGGCAGCCCCATCAGCCTGCGCGTCGGCCACGCGTCGAGGTACCGCGTCGTCTGCGTCCCCTCGCGTGTCGGCGGCCGGCCGTCCTGCACGCCTCGGCCGCGTCGCGCTCCTGCGCGGCTGGGGGCCTGTGCCCGGTGCGCGGTTCCTGCTCGGCTGGAGACGGCTGCCCGGCTGGAGGGGTCTGGTCGGCGTGAGGTTCGTGTCTGGCCCATGCCTCCAGCGTCGGCCTGCGCCGTCGGCGTGGGCGGAGTCGAACGTCCCGTCACCCGCAGGCTGGCCGCCTGCCGTCCGGCCGGTCAGGCGTTGTTCTGCTGCTGCTGCTGGGCGTGGTGACGGGCGAGGACCTCGGTCAGCTTGTTGGCGCCGGCCATCACGGTCGCCGCGTGGAGCCGGCCGGGCTGGCGCGAGAGACGCTCGATCGGACCGGAGATCGAGACCGCAGCGACCACCCGGCCGCTCGGGCCGCGGACCGGTGCGGACACCGACGCGACCCCGGCCTCGCGCTCGCCGACGCTCTGCGCCCAGCCCCGGCGGCGGACACCCGAGAGGGTCGTCGCGGTGAACTTGGCGCCGTGCAGGCCGCGGTGCAGGCGGTCCGGCTCCTCCCAGGCGAGCAGCACCTGGGCCGCAGACCCGGCGAGCATCGACAGGGTCGCGCCGACGGGGATCGAGTCGCGCAGGCCCACGGGGCGCTCGGCCGCGGAGACGCAGATGCGGTGGTCGCCCTGGCGGCGGAACAGCTGCGCGCTCTCGTTGGTGTGGTCGCGCAGCGCCCCGAGGACGGGGCCGGCGGCGGCGAGCAGCCGGTCCTCGCCCGCGGCTGCGGCGAGCTCGGCCAGGCGCGGCCCGAGCACGAAGCGGCCCTGGATGTCGCGCGTGACGAGGCGGTGGTGCTCGAGGGCGACGGCCAGCCGGTGGGCCGTGGGGCGGGCCAGTCCGGTCGCGGTGACCAGCTGCGCGAGGGTCGACGGCCCGGCCTCGAGGGCGCCCAGGACGATGGCCGCCTTGTCGAGAACGCCGACTCCACTGGTGTTGTCCATGCACTGATATTGACGTCTCAGTGCCTGAGACGCAAATCCACCCGCGTGTCCGAGGTGCGACGCTCGGTGGACGGCGCAGCGTGGCGCGCGCCGGGACCATGGTTCGAAGGAGTGGGGAACGTGTCGGGAACGCTGGCCGAGAAGGTGTGGGACGCCCACGTCGTCCGTCGAGCCGAGGGCGAGCCGGACCTCCTCTACATCGACCTCCACCTCGTCCACGAGGTGACCTCGCCGCAGGCCTTCGACGGGCTCCGCCTCGCCGGCCGCGGTGTCCGTCGACCCGAGCTCACCCTGGCCACCGAGGACCACAACGTCCCCACCACGCCGGGCCCGATCACCGACCCCGTGAGCCGCACGCAGGTCGAGACCCTGCGCCGCAACTGCGAGGAGTTCGGCGTACGGCTCTACCCCATGGGTGACGCTGAGCAGGGCATCGTCCACGTCGTCGGCCCCCAGCTGGGCCTGACCCAGCCGGGCATGACGATCGTCTGTGGCGACTCGCACACCTCGACCCACGGCGCGTTCGGCGCCCTGGCCTTCGGCATCGGCACCTCCGAGGTCGAGCACGTCCTCGCCACGCAGACGCTGCCGCTCAAGCCGTTCCGCACCATGGCCGTCACCGTCGAGGGCGAGCTGCAGCCCGGCGTCACCGCCAAGGACATCGTGCTCGCCGTCATCGCGAAGATCGGCACCGGCGGTGGCCAGGGCTACGTCCTGGAGTACCGCGGCAGCGCCATCCGCTCGCTCTCCATGGAGGCGCGGATGACGGTCTGCAACATGTCGATCGAGGCCGGCGCCCGCGCGGGCATGATCGCCCCCGACGAGACGACCTACGACTACCTCAAGGGCCGCGAGCACGCGCCCACCGGGGCCGACTGGGACGCCGCGGTCGCCGACTGGGACCAGCTGCGCACCGACGACGACGCGGTCTTCGACGCCGAGGTCTTCCTCGACGCCTCGACCCTGACGCCGTTCGTCACGTGGGGCACCAACCCCGGCCAGGGCCTCCCGCTCGGTGAGGCCGTCCCCGACCCCGAGACGCTCGGTGACGACACCGCCAAGGCCGCGGCCCGGCACGCGCTGGAGTACATGGGCCTGACCCCCGGCACCCCGCTGCGCGAGATCAAGGTCGACACCGTCTTCGTCGGGTCGTGCACCAACGGCCGCATCGAGGACCTGCGCGCCGCCGCCGAGGTGGTCAAGGGCCGCAGGGTCGCCGACGGCGTGCGCATGCTCGTGGTGCCGGGCTCGGCCCGCGTCCGGCTGCAGGCCGAGGCGGAAGGCCTGGACAAGGTCTTCACCGAGGCCGGCGCCGAGTGGCGCCTGCCCGGCTGCTCGATGTGCCTGGGCATGAACCCCGACCAGCTGGCGCCGGGGGAGCGCAGCGCCTCCACCTCCAACCGCAACTTCGAGGGCCGGCAGGGCAAGGGTGGTCGCACCCACCTGGTCAGCCCGCTCGTCGCCGCCGCCACCGCGCTGCGCGGCACCCTGTCCAGCCCGGCCGACCTCGACCAGCTCGTCGGCGCGAACGAGGGGACCCTCTGATGCAGGCCTTCACGACCCACACCGGCATCGGTGTCCCGCTGCGCCGCAGCAACGTCGACACCGACCAGATCATCCCCGCCGTCTACCTCAAGCGCGTGACGCGCACCGGGTTCGAGGACGGCCTGTTCGCCGCGTGGCGCAAGGACGAGACCTTCATCCTCAACCACGAATCGTATGCCGCGGGCTCGGTCCTCGTGGCCGGGCCGGACTTCGGGACGGGGTCCTCGCGGGAGCACGCCGTCTGGGCGCTGATGAACTACGGCTTTCGGGTCGTGCTGTCCTCGCGCTTTGCCGACATCTTCCGTGGCAACAGCGGCAAGCAGGGCCTGCTGACGGCCCAGCTCGCGCAGGACGACATCGAGCTCATCTGGAAGTACCTCGAGAACGAGCCGGGCGCGTCCGTCACGGTCGACCTGGTGTCGCGCACCGTCACCGCGGGCGACATCGTGGCCTCCTTCGAGGTCGACGACTACACCCGCTGGCGGCTGCTCGAGGGCCTCGACGACATCAGCCTCACGCTGCGCCACGAGCAGACCATCACGGACTTCGAGGCCCGCCGCCCGGCATACAAGCCGGTCACCACCTCCGCCTGAGCGCTCCGGCGCGCCGCGACACGGCGTGTTGCGGCAGCCAATCCGCGCTGCGCGTCTCCGCCTGCTCCGGCGCACCCGTTCCGTGGCCCGCCGAGCCCTTCCACGGGCCCGCAGGCAGGTGCCCGAACTGCCGAAGTTGTTGCGGCGCAACGGTGTTGGTTCAGTACACGCCCACACCCTCGCCGCCGTGCGTGCCGGGTGACAGGGCGTCCGCAGCGCCTGGATCGACCTCCGGGGGCCCGGAAATCCGTTGCGACACAATGGATCAGGCCCTTGACATGGTGGACTCGGACCCTCAACGGCCCTAACGTCAGACCCACGTCGGGCAGCGGCTCGACCGCCCAACCTGTCGGGCCAAGGGGGTCCGGCGTCACAACCCTGTGGAGGGGAAGACGTGAACAAGGCAGAACTGATCAAGGAGCTCGAGTCGCGCCTGGGCAGCCGGAAGGCCGCCAGCGAGGCGCTGACCGCTGTCGTCGACGTGATCATCCGTGAGGTCGCCAAGGGCGGCAGCGTCGCGATCACCGGCTTCGGCACGTTCGAGCAGGCGGCGCGCGCGGCGCGTACCGGTCGCAACCCGCGCACCGGCGCCACCGTCAAGATCAAGAAGACGGTCGTCCCCAAGTTCCGCGCCGGCTCGGCGTTCAAGGACGTCGTCAAGAACCCGCGCTCGCTGCCGAAGGCGGCCGCTGCCGGTGCCCGTGCCGCTGCCGGGACCGCGACGAAGGCCGCTGCTGCAGGTGCGCGGAAGGCGACGCCGGCCAAGAAGGCGGCCACCACCACGAAGGCCACCACCGCGAAGTCCGCAGCCGCGAAGTCCACCACGGCGAGGAAGACGACGGCGGCCAAGACCACCACCGCCAAGACCACCACCGCCAGGAAGACGACGGCCACCAAGGCGGCGTCGGCCAAGAAGGCGACCCCGGCGAAGAAGACCACGGCGGCCAAGACCACCACCGCCAGGAAGACGACCGCCACCAAGGCCGCCTCGGCCAAGAAGGCGACCCCGGCGAAGAAGACCACGGCGGCCAAGACCACCACCGCCAGGAAGACGACCGCGACCAAGGCCGCCTCGGCCACGAAGGCGACCCCGGCGAAGAAGGCCACCGCCACGAAGTCCGCGGCGAAGAAGACCACGGCGAAGCGGACGGCCAAGAAGGCCTGACCTCCTCCCGCACGGAACGGCGGCCGGCACCCCTCGGGGTGCCGGCCGCCGTCGTCGTTTGGGATGCTTGCGCCATGGTGAACTTCCTTCGGGTCGACGGCGGTGCCCCCCTCGTGGGTGACATCGAGGTGCGCGGTGCCAAGAACCTGGTCTCGAAGGCGATGGTCGCCGCACTGCTGGCGGAAGACCGGTGCCGCCTGCGGGGCGTCCCCGAGATCTCGGACGTCAAGATCGTCTCCGGGCTGCTGGAGCTCCACGGCGTCAAGATCGACTCGACCGACCGTGACGGCGAGCTGCTGCTCGACCCCACCAACGTCGAGCAGGCGCACGTCGCCGACATCGACGCCCACGCCGGCACCTCCCGCGTGCCGGTGCTGCTCTGCGGGCCGCTGCTGCACCGCCTCGGTGAGGCCTTCATCCCCGACCTCGGTGGCTGCCGCATCGGCGACCGACCGATCAACTACCACCTCGACGTGCTGCGCCAGTTCGGCGCGGACGTCCAGAAGCGGCCCGAGGGGCTGCGGCTCACCGCGCCCAACGGGCTGAACGGCACCCGCATCCAGCTGCCGTACCCCAGCGTCGGGGCGACCGAGCAGGTGCTGCTCACGGCCGTGCGGGCCAACGGCGTCACCGAGCTGCGCAACGCGGCCGTCGAGCCGGAGATCCTCGACCTCATCGCCGTGCTGCAGAAGATGGGCGCGATCATCAGCGTCGAGACCGACCGGGTCATCCGGATCGAGGGCGTCGACCGGCTCGGCGGCTACGACCACCTGGCCATCCCGGATCGCATCGAGGCGGGGTCGTGGGCCTGCGCCGCGCTCGCCACCAAGGGCGACATCTACGTCCGGGGTGCGCAGCAGCAGGCGATGATGCCGTTCCTCAACGTGTTCCGGAAGATCGGGGGTGCCTTCGACATCGACGACGAGGGCATCCGCTTCTGGCACGCGGGGGACACCCTGCAGTCACTCGTCCTCGAGACCGACGTCCACCCGGGCTTCATGACCGACTGGCAGCAGCCGCTCGTCGTCGCGCTCACCCAGACCACCGGCCTGTCGATCGTGCACGAGACCGTCTACGAGAACCGGCTCGGCTTCACCGAGGCGCTGGCCGAGATGGGTGCGGTCATCCAGCTCTACCGCGAGTGCCTGGGCGGGTCACCGTGCCGGTTCGGGCGGGCCAACTTCCGCCACAGCGCCGTCATCTCGGGCCCGACGCCGCTGCGGGGTGCGGAGATCACCGTCCCCGACCTGCGCGGAGGCTTCAGCTACCTCATCGCGGCGCTCGCGGCCGAGGGGCAGTCGACGGTGCACGGCATCGACCTCATCTACCGCGGCTACGAGCGGTTCTCGGACAAGCTGGACGCCCTCGGCGCCCACTACGAGGTCGGCGGCCCCAAGGTCGCCTGACCGCCCCCGCCCCACCCCGACTTCTTGCCCCGCAGCCGCCGTCCGGGGCCGGATCCGACCCCGAGACGGTGCGGACCGGGCAAGAAGTCGGAAGGAAGGGCGGGGTGGGGTGCGGTGGTGGCCGGGCGGCTCAGCCGATGGTCTGGTCGTCGCCGATGCCGACGATCCACAGCCGGCTGACCGGGCCGCCGGCGCCGGCGAGGTCGATGCTGACCCGCTGCCCGGGACGCAGGTGCCGCAGCGCGCTGGCCGCGAACACCTCACCGCTGAAGGTGACCTCGCGTCCGTCGTCGAGCAGGGCCGACCCCGACCCGTCCTCCTCGTCGAAGGTGTGCACGCTGGCCTGCATGGCTGCAGCGTAGCCACGCCCCGACAGCACGGCGCCGGTGGCCGCGCCGACACCGAGCGCCAGCGCGGCACGCAGCGCCCCGTCGTCGTCGACGTCCCGGCGCAGCCGCGGCAGGTCCAGCTCGAGGCGCGTGTGCCCGGCCACCTCGTGCCGCGCCGCCGAACCCTGCCCGAAGGCCGGCACCAGGTCCGCGCCCGGTCCGGCGGTGAGCAGTACCGTGCCGGTGCCGTCGGCGTCGGGGACCACCGCGCGCTCGTGTGCCGACGCCGCCTCCAGCGCGGCGCGCAGGTCCTCGGCGCGCAGGGACGGCAGGTCGCCGAGCAGCACCGCGACCGCAGCACCCGGGTCGGCGGCCAGGGCGGCACCGCGGCCGGCCAGCACCGCCGCGTCGAGGCCGCCACCGGGGTCGGCGGCCACGCGCGCGCCCAGCGTCGTCGCGAGCTGCGCCACCCGGGCGTCCGCGGTGACGACGTGGACGCGGCCACGCGGCATACCGGCCACGCACGCGGCGAGGCAGTCGGTGGCGAGGGCGAGCGCCAGCTCGGCCCGGTCGACACCGGTCGGCGGGTGCAAGCGGGTCTTGGCGGCAGGGCCGCCCTTGACCGGGACGACGAGCTGCCACGGCGGGGATGCGGTCATCAGGGCGATCGTCCCAGTGCTGGCGAGGCCGCTCGACACCGACCCCTCGACCCGCGAGGATGCCCATGCACAACCCCCACCGGAGATGGAGAGCACGTGGCCCCCCGCAGCCGTGACCCGCTGCCGTTCGCCTACCGAGCCGTCGTCGCGATCCTGCGGCCGCTGCTCATGGTCCTGACCCGGCGCGACTGGCACGGTGCCGAGAACCTCCCGCGGGAGGGCGGCTTCGTCGCGACGCCGAACCACCTCTCCTACACCGACCCGCTGGTGTTCGCCCACTTCATGCTCGACAACGGGCGACCGGCGTTCTTCCTCGGCAAGGAGGGCGTGTTCCGGGTGCCCGTCGTGGGGGCGATCCTGCGTGCCGCGCAGCAGATCCCGGTCTACCGCAACACCGGCAAGGCGGCGGACGCGTTCCGCGCGGCCGTGGCGGCGGTGCAGGAGGGCAAGGCCGTGGGCGTGTACCCCGAGGGCACGCTGACCCGCGACCCCGACCTGTGGCCGATGGTCGGCAAGACCGGTGCCGCGCGCATCGCCCTGGCCACGCGCTGCCCGGTCATCCCGGTCGCCCAGTGGGGGCCGCAGGAGCTGCTCGCGCCCTACAGCAGGAAGCTGCGCCTCCTGCCCCGCAAGACGATGCACGTCACGGCCGGTCCGCCCGTCGACCTGTCCGACCTGTACGACCAGCCGGTGACCTCGACGCTGCTCCGGGAGGCGACCTCGCGGATCATGGCCGCACTCACCGTCCAGCTCGAGCAGATCCGCGGCGAGCAGGCGCCCACCGAGCGGTTCGACTCCCGCACCCACGGCCTCCCCGAGACCGGCAACTTCCGCCGTTCCCAGCGGGGTGGTCGGTGAGCACCGCAGCGGTTTTCGGCACGGGCAGCTGGGGGACCGCGTATGCCGCCGTGCTCGCCGACGGGGGAACCCCCGTCCGCATGTGGGGCCGCCGGCAGGAGGCCGTCGACCAGGTCAACGCCGGCTGCAACCGCGACTACCTCCCGGACCTCGCCCTCCCGCCCACGGTGACCGCCACCACCGACCCGGAGGAGGCCGTCAGCGGTGCCGACATCGTCGTGCTGGCCGTCCCCTCCCAGACGCTGCGGACCAACCTCGCGACCTGGGGGCACGTCCTCGGCGACGCCAAGGCGGTCGTGTCGCTGATGAAGGGCGTCGAGCTCGGCACCACGAAGCGGATGAGCGAGGTGATCCACGAGGCCGGTGGCGTCCCGCAGGACCGCATCGTCGTCGTGTCGGGGCCCAACCTCGCCCCCGAGATCGCCAAGAAGCAGCCGGCGGCCAGCGTCGTCGCGTGCGTCGACGAGTCGGTCGCGGACATGGTGGCTCGTGCCTCGAACCCGCCCTACTTCCGCCCGTACACGAACACCGACGTCGTCGGCACCGAGATCAGCGGCGCCGTCAAGAACGTCATCGCCCTCGCGGTCGGCATGGCCGAGGGGCTCGGCATGGGCGACAACTCCAAGGCGTCGATCATCACCCGCGGCCTGGCCGAGACGACCCGGCTGGGGCTCGCGCTCGGGGCGGACGTCATGACGTTCGCGGGCCTCGCGGGGGTGGGCGACCTCATCGCCACGTGCATGTCGCCGCTGTCGCGCAACCACACGTTCGGGGTCAACCTCGGCAAGGGCATGTCGGTCGCCGAGGTCGTCGCGGTCACCAGGCAGACGGCCGAGGGCGTGAAGTCCTGCGAGTCGATCCTGCAGCTCGCGCACGAGCACGACGTCCGGGTGCCGATCATCGAGCAGGTGGCGGCCGTCGTCCACGACGGGCGCTCGCCCAAGGACGTCGTCGGCGCGCTCATGCAGCGCGAGCTCAAGAACGAGACCGACTGACGGGTCGCCCGCCGGGTCAG
Source organism: Phycicoccus sp. 3266 (assembly GCF_031456495.1). Classification (NCBI taxonomy): domain Bacteria; kingdom Bacillati; phylum Actinomycetota; class Actinomycetes; order Micrococcales; family Intrasporangiaceae; genus Phycicoccus; species Phycicoccus sp. 3266. The sequence goes on from NZ_JAVDUW010000002.1 coordinate 738,391, forward strand.
GCGTGGCGCAGGGCCTGGTCGAGGTCGCGCCAGAGGTCGTCGACGTCCTCGATGCCGACCGACAGGCGCAGCAGGTTCTCGGGGGTGGTCTCGGGCTCCAGGACGTGCCGGCGACGGCGCTCGACCTGCGACTCGACGCCGCCGAGGCTGGTGGAGTGGCTCCACAGCCGGACGGCCGCCGCGACGCGCTCGGCGGCCTCGGGCCCGCCGACGACCTCGAGGGACACCATCGCCCCGAAGCCGGGGTAGCGGACGCGCTCCACGGACGGGTGGCCGTGGAGCCGCTCGGCCAGCGCCGCGGCATTCGTGGTGGCGCGCTCGAGCCGCACGTGGAGGGTGCGCAGCCCGCGCAGGGCCAACCAGGTCTCCATCGGGCCGGCGATGGCCCCGCCGAGCAGGCGGTGGTGCTCGAGCCGGTCGTGCAGCGCCCGGCCCGCCTCGGTGGCGGCGGTGACGGTGGCGCCGAGGATGAGGTCGCTGTGCCCGCTGAGGTACTTGGTCACCGAGTGCACGACGACGTCGACGCCGAACGACAGCGGCTGCTGGCCCAGGGGGCTGGCGAAGGTGTTGTCGCACACGGACAGGACGCCGCGCTCGCGGGCCGCCGCGGCGATGGCGGGCAGGTCGGCCACCTCCAGGAGCGGGTTGCTCGGCGACTCCAGCCAGACCAGGGCGGCGCCGTCGAGCGCCGCGACGACGGCGGCGGTGTCGGTGAGGTCGACCCAGCGCACCTCGTGGCTGCCGTCGCGCTCGGCGTCGAGCAGCGACGCGACGGTGCCGTTGTAGGCGGTCTTGGAGGCGACGACGGGGCTGCCGTGGGGCGCCAGGGACAGGGCGGCGCTCACGGCCGCCATGCCGGAGGCGAACACCAGCGCGTCGCCGCCCTCGAGGCTGCCCAGGGCCTCCTCGAACGCCGACCACGTCGGGTTGCCGCCCCGGGCGTACCCCTGCGGTCCGCCCGCCGCATACGTCGAGGACAGCTCCAGGGGAGGGCTGACGCCGGCGCCCGGGACGCGAGCCGGGCGCCCGAGCGCCACCACGCGCGAGGCGGGGGACAGGTCGTCGTGAGCGGCGTCGTGCGCCGCGGTCCCGGGCACGTCGGGCAGGTCGTGGGAGGTCACGCGGCCAGCGTAGGCGTGGGGCGCGGCGGGTGAGGGCGCGGGCCACCGGGCGGGATACGCTCGTCGGCGATGAGCACCGACCAGCCCACGCCCCGCAAGCCGCGCGTCGCCATCGTCTTCGGCGGCCGCTCCTCGGAGCACGCGGTCTCGTGCGCGACGGCCGCGGGCGTCATGCGCGCGATCGACCGCGACACCTACGACGTCATCCCGATCGGGATCTCCCGCGAGGGCCACTGGGTGCTCTCAGACGGCGACCCCTCGCGGCTCGAGCTCACCGCCACGGCCACCCCCGAGGTGGCCGCGGACAGCGGCGCCGGCGTCGTCGTGCCGCTGGCCACGACCAACCGCACGCTGACGACGTTCGAGGCGCAGGAGATCCCGCGCGACCTCGGTGAGGTCGACGTGGTCTTCCCGTTGCTGCACGGGCCGTTCGGTGAGGACGGCACGATCCAGGGCATGCTCGAGATGGCCGACATCCGCTACGTCGGGTCGGGCGTCCTCGCCTCCGCCGCAGGCATGGACAAGCACTACATGAAGGTGCTCTTCGCGGGGGCCGGGCTCCCGGTCGGTCCGTATGTCGTGGTCACCGACGTGCAGTGGCGCCGCGACAAGGCGGCGGCCATGGAGGCCGTCGCGGCGCTGAAGTACCCCGTCTTCGTGAAGCCGGCGCGGGCCGGGTCCAGCATGGGCATCTCCAAGGTGTCCGACCCGGAGGCGCTCGAGGGCGCCATCGAGATCGCCCGCCAGCACGACCGCAAGGTCGTCGTCGAGCAGGGGATCGTCGGCCGCGAGATCGAGTGTGCGGTGCTCCAGGGGCGGGGCACCGACGGCCCGCGGGTGTCGCACGTCGGCGAGATCGAGGTGACCGTCGAGGGCGGGCACGAGTTCTACGACTTCGAGGCGAAGTACCTCGACGAGGGGGCGGTGCTGTCGTGCCCGGCGGACGTCCCCGACACCGTGTCCAAGGAGGTGCAGCGGCTCGCGGCCGCCGCGTTCGAGGCGCTCGGGTGCGAGGGGCTGGCGCGGGTCGACTGCTTCTACACCGACGCCGGTGACGTCGTCATCAACGAGATCAACACGATGCCCGGCTTCACGCCGCACTCGATGTACCCGCAGATGTGGGAGGCGACCGGCCTGTCCTACCGCGACCTGATCGACGAGCTGATCCAGCTCGCGCTCGAGCGCCCCGTCGGCCTGCGGTAGCCCTCAGGAGCAGTGGCGGCCGTTCTGGGGGAGGGCCTTCGCGGCCGGGCCGAACGCGGGCAGGAGGAGCGGCTCGGGGGCGTACGCCTTGGGGACGAGGACCTCGATCGCGGGGTCGGTGCCGAACGTCGTGAACCGGGCGCCGTCGGACAGCTGCTCGACCACCCAGCCGACGCCGTCGACGTCGAGGCACTCGTCGGTCGTCGGGCCGAGCGCAGGCAGGCCGCACCGCGCGACGACGGCGGGGTCGCCCCAGGCGCGGGTGCGGGCGGACGCCGGCGAGGTGTCGACGCCGTCCCGGCCGGCGACGCGCTGCGGCCACGCCCGGGACGCCGCGTCGCAGCCGGTGCCGGCGTAGTCCGGCACGGCGACGTCGACGCCGCGTGGCCACACGGCATACACGACAGCGCCGGCCGTCCCGAGGATCAGGAGGCCGGCGGCTGCCAGGAGCGCGCGCCGACGCGCGGCGCGGCGCACGTCAGACGTGGACGACGGTGCAGGTCAGCGTGCGGGTGATGCCTGCGACGTCCTGGATCTTGGCGATGACGAGCTTGCCCAGCTCGTCGACGGTGTTGGCCTCGACGCGGGCGATCACGTCGTAGGGACCGGTGACGTCCTCGGCCAGGACCACCCCGGCGATGCCTGCGATGGCCTCGGCCACTGTCGCCGCCTTGCCGACCTCGGTCTGGATCAGGATGTAGGCCTGGACCACCACGTGACACCTCTGCTTCCTGGTTGGCCGGGACGAGCGTCCCGAGAGAACCTGCCGCGGCGGGGCGCCACGGTGACCCAGACGCTACCGTGCCCGTGTCCCACCCGTCTCCCCAGGACCCCGTCACAAGGAGGTCACGCCGTGCCCGACCAGGCGCGCACGCTCGCGCAGGTGTCCGAGGGCGCCCTGCTGGCCGAGATCTTCCCGTTCTTCTCCGGCGGGCCGGGTATGCCGGTGGGCCCGGGGGACGACGCGGCGGTCCTGGCCACGGGCAGCCGCACGGTCGCGACGACCGACACGATGGTGCGGGGGCGCGACTGGGTGGACGAGTGGAGCAGCGGGGCCGACGTCGCCGCCAAGGCGCTGACGCAGAACCTCGCCGACGTCGCCGCGATGGGCGGCCGGCCGACAGCGGTGCTCGTCGCGCTCATGGCGGACCCGGCCGTGTCGGTGGACTGGGTGCTCGACTTCGCCCGGGAGCTGGGGGCGCGGGCTGCGGAGGCGGGTGTCGCCGTGGCCGGCGGGGACCTGTCGTCCGCGCCGCCAGGGGTCCTCGCGGTGGCGGTGACCGCCCTGGGGGAGCTCCCCGGTGCCGCCGTCCTGCGCTCGGGCGCCCGGCCGGGCGACGTGGTCGCCGTCTGCGGCACGCTGGGGCGCTCGGCGGCCGGCCTGGAGCTGCTCCGCTCGGGAGCGGGAGCGGGTGTGGGCGTGGGTGTGGGTGTGGGCGTCGGTGTGGGTACGAGTGCCGGTGCGGACGGCTCGGGGGGTGCCGTCGCCGCCGAGTGCATCGCGCACCACCTGCGGCCCACGACGCCCCTGGCGGCCGGACCGCAGGCCGCGGCGAGCGGTGCGACGGCCATGCTCGACGTGTCCGACGGGCTGCTGCGCGACGGCTCCCGGCTGGCGGCGGCCAGCGGGGTGCGGGTGGCGCTCGACTCGGAGCTGCTGGCCCCCGACGTGGACGTGCTGCGTCAGGTCGTCGGCGACGGGGCGCTGGAGTGCGTGCTCGCCGGCGGGGAGGAGCACAGCCTGCTCGCGACGTTCGGCGGGCAGCTGCCGGCCGGGTGGCGGGCGCTCGGCCGGGTCGAGGTGGGTGAGGGCGTCACCCTCGACGGCGAGCCGCAGCAGCCCCGCGGGTGGGACCACTTCGCCGGCTGAGCGCCTCGCCCGGCGCGGTGATGTCCGCGGTCGGGGGCGCAGGAGTGACCCCTGCGTCACTGCCTCACCGCCGAAGCTGCAGCAGCCCCCGGGAACGACCGAAGCCGACCTCCCCGAGGGGAGATCGGCTTCGAGTACGTGTGCCGGGAGGCTGGGTCAGCGCTTGACCTTGCCGGCCTTCAGGCACGAGGTGCAGACATTGAGACGCTTCGGGGTCACGCCCGCGTCGCCCACCAGAGCCTTCACGCGCTGGATGTTGGGGTTCCAACGACGCTTGGTGCGGCGGTGCGAGTGCGAGATGTTGTGACCGAAGCCCGGTCCCTTGCCGCAGACGTCGCAGTTGGCAGCCACGGGTGTTCTCCTGGTTCGATGCGTACAAACTCGGGGCGCCCGTGATCCACCGCGGGCAGGAGCCAGCGACGGAGAGGTTCACGGGAACCGGTCAAGCGTAGCCGAGGGGTGGCGCATCGACCAAAACGGCGCCGATGGCCGCCTCGGCGACGGCCCCTGACGTTAGCCTGCCACCGTGCTCGATGCCCTCACCGCCGCCGACGCCCGGCGGTGGGCTGTGCTCACGCGGGCCGCCTTCGCCGCCCGCCGTGCCGAGATCGACGCCCTCAACGTCTTCCCGGTCCCCGACGGCGACACGGGCACCAACCTCTACCTCACCCTCGACGCGGCGCTCGACGCAGTCCGCACCGAGCACGAGCGGGACGGCATCCTCGGCGAGGCCTCGCTCGAGCAGGAGTGCGGCGACCTCGCCCACGCCATGCTGCTCACTGCGCGTGGCAACTCCGGCGTCATCCTCAGCCAGCTCGTGCGCGGGTTCGCCGAGGCGATCGCCGAGCGCGGGGTCGAGACGGCCGACGCGTCCGTCATGGCCGACGGGCTCGCCCGTGCCAGCGACCGGGCTCGCGCCAGCGTCATGCATCCCGCCGAGGGGACGATCCTGACCGTGGCCCACGCGGCGGCCGCGGCCGGCGCGGAGCCGGTGGCCGAGGGCCTCGCTGCGGTCGCCGAGGCCGCCCTGGACGCTGCCACCGTCGCCCTCCGCAGGACGACCGAGCAGCTCCCGGCCCTCGCGCGTGCGGGGGTCGTGGACGCCGGTGCCGCGGGGTACGTGCTCATGCTCGAGGCCCTCGCCCGCGTCGTGCACCAGGACGCCACCCAGGTCGGCGAGCGGGTCGAGCCCTTCACCGAGGACCAGACCCTGCGCCGCCGGGAGGACTGGACCCGCAGCCACGGCGGGGCCGTCGAGCCGGTGGGCTCCCACGGCGGCTCGTCCACCGGTGACGGCGACCTCGTCGAGGGCGGCCCGGCATACGAGGTGATGTTCCTGCTGCGCGACAGCGACGAGGAGCGCGCGGACACCCTGCGCACCACGCTCGACGCGCTCGGCGACTCGCTGCTCGTCGTCGGCGGGCCCGAGCTGTGGAACGTCCACGTCCACGTCGACGACGTCGGGGCGGCGCTCGAGGCGGGGCTCGACGCCGGGCGGCCGTTCCGGGTGCGGGTCACGCACTTCGCGGACCAGGCGGCCCGGCGGGAGCGCCATGCCACCGGTGTCGCCGTCGTCGCGTGCGCGGCGGGCCCGGGGCTCGCGACGGTGTTCGAGGCGGCCGGTGCCGTGGTCGTCCCCAGCGGCCCGGGCCGGCGCGCCTCGGCCGGCCAGCTGCTCGATGCGGTCCGCGCCACCGGCGCACCCTCGGTGCTGCTGCTGCCCAACGACCGCGACACCGAGATGGCGGCGCACGCGGCCGCGCGGGCAGCCGAGGCCGACGAGGTGGAGGTCCACGTCGTCCGCTCGCGCACGGCGGTGCAGGGGCTGGCCGCGATGGCGGTGTGGGAGGCCTCGGCCAGCGCCGCCCGCAACGCCTCGGAGATGGGCCACGCGGCCGCGGCGACCCGGCACGGTGCCGTCGCCGTCGCCAGCAAGGAGGCGCTCACCAGTGCCGGCCCGTGCGCGCCCGGTGACGTCCTCGGGGCGGTGGCGGGCGACGTCGTCGTCGTGGGCGACGACCTCGAGACGGTGGGGGTCGAGGTGCTGACGCGGCTGCTGTCCAGCGGTGGCGAGATCGTCACGGTGGTGACGGGGGAGGGCGCCCCCGAGGGGCTGGGCGAGGCCGTGGGACACCGGGTCCGGCAGGCGCAGCGCGACCTCGAGGTCCAGGTCATCGACGGCGGACAGCCCCACTACCCGCTGCTGCTGGGAGTCGAGTAGGCGTGGTCGACGAGAGCACGAACCTGCGCTCGGTCGTGTCGAGCGCGGCGCCCAAGCTGGCCGCCGGCCGGGACCTGCACACCGTGGGCGACCTGCTGCGGTTCTGGCCGCGGCGCTACACCAGCTTCGACGCCGACCTGACGAGCCTGCACGAGGGCGAGTACGTCGTCGTGGTGGCCGACGTCCGCGACGCCGTCACGCGCCCGATGCGCAACAGGCGGGGCCGCATCCTCACCGCCACGATCACCGACGGCACCAACGACATGGAGGTGACCTTCTTCAAGCCGTACGGGCACGAGGGCCGCCTCGTCCCGGGCGCGCGCGCCATCTTCGCGGGCAAGGTGGGCCGCTACGGCCGGACGTGGCAGCTGACCCACCCCGACTACCAGATCCTGCCGCCCGACTCCGACGGCCTCGACGCACGCAGACGGCTGCTGCCGATCTACCTGCAGGTGCCGAAGGTCCAGAACTGGACCGTCATCGACAGCCTCAACCTCGTCTTCGACCAGCTCGACTCGGTCGTCGACGTCGTCCCGCCCGACCTCGCCGCCGCGCGCGGGCTGCCGTCGCGGCTGGAGGCGCTGCGCGGCATCCACCAGCCCAGCGGGTGGCCGGAGGTCGAGCGGGCGCGCAAGCGGCTGAGGTACGAGGAGGCCCTGGTCCTGCAGACCGTGCTCGCCCAGCGGCGGCACCGGCAGTCACAGGAGAAGACCCTCGCTCGCCGACCGCGCGAGGGCGGCCTGCTGGCGGCCTTCGACGCGCGACTGCCGTTCGAGCTCACCGCCGGGCAGCGCGAGGTGGGGGAGGTGCTCGCCGAGGAGATGGCGCGCGACACCCCGATGCACCGGCTGCTCCAGGGCGAGGTCGGCTCGGGCAAGACGGTCATCGCGCTGCGGGCCATGCTCGCCGCCGTCGACGCCGGCGGGCAGGCCGCGCTGCTCGCGCCCACCGAGGTCCTCGCGGCCCAGCACCACCGGTCGATCACGGCGATGCTCGGGGACCTCGCCGAGGGCGGGATGCTGGGCGGCAGCGACATCGGCACCCGCGTCACGCTGCTGACCGGCTCCCAGTCGACCGCTGCGCGCAAGCAGGCGCTGCTCGACGCAGCCTCCGGCGACGCGGGCATCGTCGTCGGGACGCACGCGCTGATCCAGCAGAACGTGTCCTTCTTCGACCTCGCCCTCGTCGTCGTCGACGAGCAGCACCGGTTCGGTGTCGAGCAGCGGGATGCTCTGCGGGAGAAGGGAAACCAGCCTCCACACGTCCTCGTGATGACGGCGACACCCATCCCGCGCACCGTCGCCATGACGGTGTTCGGCGACCTCGAGACGTCCACCCTGAGCGAGCTGCCGCGCGGCCGTTCGCCGATCGCGACGCACGTCGTGCCCGGCGACAACGCCCGCTGGGTCGAGCGCACCTGGGAGCGCATCGCGGAGGAGGTGCGGGCCGGCCGCCAGGCGTACGTCGTCTGCCCGCGGATCGGCGGCGACGACAAGGGCGTCGAGGACGAGCCGTTCCTGCCGCCCGAGGTGGACGAGGAGGGCAACCCCGTCGAGGCGCCGCGCGAGCTCGCGAGCGTGTATGCCGTGGAGGCCACCCTGCGCGAGACGCCGGCGCTCGCAGGGCTCACCATCGAGGTCCTGCACGGGCGGATGCCGCCCGAGGTCAAGGACGCCGTGATGGCGCGGTTCAACCGCGGCGAGGTGGACCTGCTCGTATCCACCACGGTGATCGAGGTCGGCGTCGACGTCCCCAACGCCACCGTCATGGTGGTCATGGACGCCGACCGCTTCGGGGTCTCCCAGCTGCACCAGCTGCGCGGGCGCGTCGGCCGTGGGCAGCACGCCGGCCTCTGCCTGCTGTTCACGGGCACCGACGCCGAGTCGGCCCTGACCCGCCTGCAGGCGGTGGCCGGGACGACCGACGGGTTCGAGCTCGCCCGGCTCGACCTCGAGCAGCGGCGCGAGGGCGACGTGCTCGGCGCGCGGCAGTCCGGCGGCCGCAACTCGCTGGAGTGGCTCTCGATCCTGCGTGACGAGGCGCTCGTCGACCAGGCCCGCGAGGACGCCACGGCGCTCGTCGCGGCCGACCCCGAGCTCGCGAGTCACCCTGATCTGGCGGCCGCCGTCGCCGAGCAGGTGGACGAGCAGCAGGCCGCCTTCCTCGAGCGCGGCTGACCCGACCGGGCCGGCGCCCCTCACACGCTCGTCTGCGCACAGACCTCCGTCCCACTGCGCACGGATCCGTTCCCTGCCCACTGACACGCGCGTCTGTGCACAGACCGGCGTCGGGGCGGGCGGAAATCGGTTCGTGGGCGGGGCAGCCGCGGGCCTAGGCTCCCCGCCGTGATCCTCGCCCACGACATCGACGGTGACGGCCCGGCCGTCCTCCTGCTGCACTCCGGCGTCTGCGACCGCCGGATGTGGGAGCCCCAGGTCCCCGCGCTCGCCCGGACCCACCGGGTCGTGCGCCCCGACCTGCGCGGCTTCGGCGACAGCCCGATGCCGGCTGAGGCGTATGCCGACGCCGACGACCTCGTCGCACTGCTCGACTCGCTCGGCGTCGCCGAGGCGGCGGTCGTGGGCTCGTCCTACGGCGGTCGCGTCGCGATGGAGCTCGCCACGAAGCACCCCGGCCGCGTGTCCTCCTTCGTCCTGCTCTGCCCCGCCCACCGGGGAGTCGACCCGGACGAGGAGCTGCAGGCGTTCGGTGCCGAGGAGGACCGCCTCCTCGAGGCCGGCGACGTCGAGGGGGCGGTGCAGCTCAACGTCCGCACGTTCCTCGGCCCGGACGGCGACGAGGCGACCGCCGAACGCATCGCGCAGATGCAGCGCCGGGCGTTCGAGGTCCAGCTCGCCGCCGACGCGCTCGCCCCCGGCCCGCAGCCGGAGCGGGTCGAGGTCGACCCGTCGCGCCTGGCCGTGCCGACCCTCGTGGTCTCCGGCGCGCTCGACCTGGCCCACTTCCGCGAGGTGGCGGCCGTGCTGGCCACGCAGGTGCCCGGCGCGGAGCACGTCGAGCTGCCCTGGGCCGGTCACATGCCCTCGCTCGAGCGCCCGGACGCCGTCGCCGACCTGCTCCTCGAGGCGCTGCGCCGGTAGCAGTCACGCGGCGCGCTACGGTGCCGCCGTGACGCGCATCATCAGCGGCCGGGCCGGCGGCCAGCGGATCGCCACCCCGCCGGGTCAGGGCACCCGACCCACGAGCGACCGGGTGCGCGAGGCGCTGTTCTCCCGCCTCGAGCACCTCGACGTCCTGCGCGGCGCGCACGTGCTCGACCTGTATGCCGGGTCCGGTGCCCTCGGCCTCGAGGCAGCCAGCCGCGGGGCGGCCTCGGTGCTGCTCGTCGAGTCCGACCGCGCGGCGGCGGCGGTCGCGCGGCGCAACGTGGCGGCACTCGGCATACCCGGCACGTCGGTGCGCCACGCCACGGTCGCCCGCACGCTGGCCGCGCCACCCACCACGCCCTGCACCCTGGTCTTCAGCGACCCGCCGTACGACCTGTCCGAGGAGGCGCTGGCCGGGGACCTCGCCCTCCTCGCCGAGCACGGGTGGCTCGCGCCCGACGCGCTCGTCGTCGTCGAGCGCTCGTCCCGCTCGCCCGAGCCGCGCTGGCCGGCGGACTGGGAGCCCGAGGGGGAGCGGCGCTACGGCGAGACCAAGGTCTGGTTCGCCGGTCCACGGCACCCCGAGGGCGTGGCCTGACCACGTCCTGACGCCGGCATGACGAAGGGGTCCGACCGCAGCAGCGGTCGGACCCCTTCGTCGCGCGGGGTGGCGGCTCAGGCCGTCGGTGCGCCCGCCCCGTCCGCGGGGGCGATGCTGAACTGCACGCTCCCGGCCTCGTCGACGGTGGCGTCGAGCACCTGGTCCCCGAGGGCGACCGCGGCGGTCTCGTCGAGGAAGACCTTGGCGCCGTCGCGCTCCACGACGGCGTCACCGGGCTCTGCGGCCTCGGCGGTGGTCACGGTCAGCGCGCCGGAGTTGGCACCCTCGTGGCTGAAGCGCAGGCCGGCGTCGTCGGTGGGGAGGTTCTGCTCGACGAGGGTCTTGACGATCGTGCTGGCGTTCTCGGTCAGGGTGAGCATGAGCTCTCCTTGCGATGGAGGTCAGGACCTCTCCACCGTGTCGCAGCCCGGCCGACGGGACAAACCGGGCGTCCGATGGGTGGGACGGGCGCGGGCGCTCCTCCCCGGCGGGCGGCGAACCGGCAGGTGGGAGAGGCTGGGCCCATGACGCGATATGAGATCCCGCGCCCGATCGAGGGTGACGTGGTGGAGCTGATCCTCGACGACCACCGGCTGTTCGAGAGCCTGCTGCGCGACCTGCGCGACGCCACCGCCGACCGCGAGGCCGCCCGCGCCGCCCTGTCCGCCGTGCTCATCGCCCACGGGGAAGCCGAGGAGGAGAAGGTCTACACGACCCTGCGCCGCAAGGACGCGATCGACGACCACGAGGCCGAGCACGGCGAGGAGGAGCACGCCGAGGGCAACGAGGCGCTGCTCGCGCTGCTGGAGTGCAAGGGCACGGACACGCAGAAGTTCGACGACGCGGTCGAGGACCTCGCGACCGCCCTCAACCACCACATCGGCGAGGAGGAGCAGACGATCCTCAACCCTGCCCGCACCGACGTGTCGGAGAAGGTGCGCCGGGACCTCGGCGTCGCGTGGGCGCAGCGCCGCAACGAGCTGCTCGACGAGGACTGCGGCAGCGAGGCCAACGTCCGCCGCATCGTCGAACGCGCCCACGAGGAGGGGCTGCTGCCCGCCGACGACGAGGACGACTGACTGCCGCTGCTAGCGTTCCGGTGTGACCAGCCCCAGCCCGCGCCGGTGCGTCTGCCCCGGCTCGTACGACCCCGTCACCGCCGGCCACCTCGACGTCATACGTCGCGCCGCCGCGCTGTGGGACGAGGTCGTCGTCGCCGTGCTGCACAACCCTGCCAAGCAGGGCGTCTTCAGCCCGGACGAGCGGCGTGAGCTGCTCGCGGACGCGTGCGCGGACCTGCCCGGTGTGCGCGTCGAGGTGTTCGCCGACCGGCTGCTGGTCGACGTGTGCCGCGACGTGGACGCCGCCACCATCGTCAAGGGGCTGCGCGGCGACACGGACTTCGCCTACGAGCTCCCGATGGCGCTGATGAACAAGCACCTCACCGGGGTCGAGACGGTGTTCCTGCCCGGCGACCCCGCGTTCGGCCACGTCTCGAGCTCGCTGGTCAAGGAGGTCGTCCGCTACGGCGGTGACGTCACCGGGCTCGTGCCCGACCGCGTCCGCGACGCCCTCGTCGACCGCCTGCGGAGGCAGTGACCTGAGCGCGAGACGGGCGCAGGGCTTTCGGCCCGACATCGAGGGGCTGCGGGCCGTTGCCGTCCTGCTCGTCCTCGCCTACCACGCGGGCCTCCCGGTCCCGAACGGCTTCCTCGGCGTGGACGTCTTCTTCGTCATCTCCGGCTTCCTGATCACCGGGATCCTGGTGCGCGAGCTCGGCTCGACCGGGACCATCTCGTGGCCCCGCTTCGTCGGCCGTCGCATCCGCCGCCTGCTGCCCGCCGCGGTCCTCGTGCTCGTCGTCACCGCCGTGGTGGCCTACCTGGTCGTCCCCGGGCTCCGGCGTCGTGACATCGGCACCGACGTCGCCGGCGCCGCCCTGTACGTCGTCAACTGGGTCCTGGCGCACCGGGCCGTGGACTACCTCGCCGCCGACAGCACGCCCTCGCCGGTGCAGCACTTCTGGTCGCTGGCGGTCGAGGAGCAGTTCTACGTCGTCTGGCCGCTCGCGCTCATCGCCCTCGCGTGGGTGGTGCGCCGACTGCGGCGCACGCCGCGAGTGCCGTCGCCGGTGGCCGTGGGTGGCCTGCTGGCCCTGATCGCGGTGCCGTCGTTCGCGTATGCCGTGTGGCTGGGCGCGGTGGACCCTGCGCGGGCCTACTTCGTGACCACCACCCGTGCCTGGGAGCTCGGGGTCGGCGCCGCCCTCGCCGTCTGGGTGCACGCGCGCGCCGACCGGGCCCCGGACCCCGCGGCGGACCCTGCCCCGGGCGCCGGCGCTCCCACTGGTCCGCTCGCGACGGCCGCCCTGGGCTGGGTGGGGCTCGTCGCCGTCCTGGGCAGCGCGTTCTGGCTCCCACCGCACGCGGTCACCCCGGGCCCGTGGACGCTGGTGCCGACGCTGGGCGCCGCCGCGGTCCTGTATGCCGGGTGGGCCGGTGCGCACGCCGGGCCGGTCCGCGTCCTCGGCGTCGCGCCGATGGTCTGGGTGGGCGGCCTGTCGTACTCGATCTACCTGTGGCACTGGCCCGTCGTGGTCCTCGCGGACTGGGCGGCCGACGGGCTCGACCCGTGGGTGCGCGTCGCCGTCGTGGCGGCCTCGCTCCTGCCGGCGTGGGCGGGCCACCGCTTCCTCGAGGCGCCGGTCCACCACAGCCGGGTGCTGGCCACCCGCACGCGCCCGGTCCTGGCCCTGGGCCTGGCGCTCTCGCTGGCCGGGGCGCTGGCGGCCGTGCCCCTCCTGCGGGTGCAGTCGCCGTTCCGGACCGCCCCGGTGGCCGGTCCCGCACCGGCACCCGACGCGCTCGGTGCGGCGACCCTCGGCCCCGAGCCGACCAGCGACCCGAGCCGGTTCGCCGTCGACGACTGGGAGTGGCTGACCCCCGACCCGCAGCTGGCGGGCAGGGACCGCCCGGCGGCCGACGTCGACCACTGCCAGGTCGACCGGTTGGCCCGCGAGCCCGTCCGGTGCGACTTCGGCGACCCGACGGGCAGCCGCACGGTCGCCCTCGTCGGGGACTCCAAGGCGATGCAGTGGCTGCCGGCGGTGGAGGCGCTCGCCTCGCGCCACGGCTGGCACGTCGTGACGTACGGCAAGTCCTCGTGCGCGTTCGCCCGCGGGCACGCCCAGCAGGCGGGGGAGCCGTACGAGCAGTGCGACGCCTGGAACGCCCGGGTCATGCAGCGGCTGCGGGCCGACCCGCCAGACCTGCTGCTCACCTCGAGCTACGCCACGACGGCCTGGGACGGGCAGCACCCGAGCCGCGACGCGCTCGTCGACGGGCTCGCCGCCCGGTGGTCCGAGGTGCGCGGCCTCGGCGTCCCGCTGGCCGTCCTCGGGGACAGCCCGCTGTCCCCGGACGACCTCGACGTCTGCACCGCCCGCCACCCGCACCGGCTGAGCCTCTGCTCGTTCGACCGGGCGCCGGCGGTCGAGGGCAGCGGGCTGCCCGTCCAGCGCGCGGCAGCGGCGGCGGCAGGGGTCGAGCTGGTGGACCTCACGGACTGGATCTGCCCGGGGCAGCGCTGTCCTGTGGCCATCGGCCACGTGACGATCCACCGGGCGGGGGACCACCTCACGGCGACCTACGTGCGCACGCTGGCGGGCGTGCTCGGCCGCGCGCTCGAGGCGCATTTGGGCGAGCAGGCCGGGCTCCGGTAACCTCGTGCGTCGGTCTGCGTCTCGTCCGGAGCGTGAGCCGAGCCCCTCGACGTCTGCTGGAGCCATGAACCACCTCGACCCGCGCAAGCCCTTGGTCTTCGACACCAAGAGCCTGGGTCGGCGACCCGGTTCGATGGAGCTCGTCCAGCGTACGGCCGAGGCACCTGCCGACCTCGGCACGGACGTCATCGGGGTGCCCCAGGGCGACCCGGTCGAGCTGGACCTGCGGCTCGAGTCCGTCGTGGAGGGTGTGCTGGTCACCGGCTCGGCGACCGCCACCGCGACCGGCGCCTGCGTGCGGTGCCTGGACCCCGTCGCCGTCCCGGTGGACGTGCGGTTCCAGGAGCTGTTCGCCTACGCCGACCGTGCGGCCCACCACCGTGAGGTGGGGGCCGGCGACGACGAGACCGAGGAGTACACGCTCGAGGGAGACCTGTTCGACCTCGAGCCGGTGCTCCGGGACGCAGTGGTGCCCTCGCTGCCGTTCCAGCCGGTGTGCCGGGAGGACTGTCCGGGTCTGTGCTCCGAGTGCGGAGCACGCCTGGCGGACGACCCGGACCACCACCACGAAGTGATCGACCCGAGGTGGTCCGCGCTCCAGGCGCTGTCCGCCGACACCGAAGAGAAGAGGAACTGACGTGGCTGTCCCGAAGCGGAAGATGTCGCGCTCCAACACCCGTTCGCGTCGTGCGAACTGGAAGGCGACGGCGACCACGCTCACCACGTGCCCCCAGTGCAAGTCGCCGGCCCAGCCGCACCAGGCGTGCCCGTCCTGCGGCTACTACAAGGGTCGTCACTACACGACTGCCGAGCGCACCGAGCACCAGGGCTGAGCGTCCTGTCGCACGCGTGAGCTCCACCAGGTCCGCGGCCGGACGGTCCGCGGACGACGCGATGCAGCGGCCCGTCGACGACTTCGCCACCCACCTCGCCGAGGTGTGTGGCGGTCCCGTCGACGAGTCGCTGCTTCTGCGTGCCCTCACCCACCGCTCGTACGCGTACGAGAACGGCGGCCTGCCCAACAACGAGCGCCTCGAGTTCCTCGGTGACTCGGTGCTGGGCCTCGTCGTCACGGACACGCTCTACGCCACGCACCCCGACCTGCCGGAGGGGCAGCTGGCCAAGCTGCGCGCGGCTGTCGTGAACATGCGGGCGCTCGCCGACGTCGCGCGCACGCTCGGCCTCGGCGACCACGTCCTGCTGGGCCGTGGCGAGGAGGCGACCGGTGGTCGCGACAAGGCCTCGATCCTCGCCGACACGATGGAGGCCGTCATCGGCACCGTCTACCTGTCGTCGGGGATGGACGCCGCGGCCACTCTCGTGCACCACCTGCTCGACCCGCTCATGGCGCAGTCCGCCACGCTCGGTGCCGGCCTGGACTGGAAGACCTCGCTGCAGGAGCTTGCGGCCGCCTCGACGCTCGGGGTCCCCGAGTACCGCGTCGAGGAGGAGGGCCCGGACCACGAGAAGACCTTCCACGCCCGCGCCGTCGTCGGTGACGAGGTGCTGGGCGAGGGCACCGGCCGGTCCAAGAAGGAGGCCGAGCAGAAGGCTGCCGAGCTGGCCTGGCGCGCGCTGTCCGCCCGGGCCGGCCACCTGGCCACGGGCGACGCCGGCGACACCGGCGACACCGGTGGAGCCACCCACGGGCGCGACACCGGCGGGGGCGACACCACGACCGACGACGACGCCGCGGTGGGCTCGCCCACGTAGGCGAGCACCCGGCATACTCCCGCCGTGCCCGAGCTGCCCGAGGTCGAGGTGGTCCGTCGTGGCCTGGCCGACCACGTCGCCGGGCGCACGATCGGGACCGCCGCGTTCCACGGCACCCGCGTCGCACGCCGGCACCTCGCCGGCCCGGTCGACCTCGGGGAGCGGATCGCGGGCAACACCGTGGAGTCCGCACGCCGCCGCGGCAAGTACCTCTGGCTCGTCCTGCGGACGCCGGAGGGGGAGCGGCAGGCGCTGCTGGCCCACCTCGGGATGAGCGGTCAGCTGCTCGTCGAGGACGAGGGCGCCCCCGACGAGAAGCACCTGCACGCGCGGTTCCGGTTCACCGACGGCGGTCCCGAGCTGCGGTTCGTCGACCAGCGGACCTTCGGCGGCATGGCGCTGGCCGAGCTGACCGACGACCTGGTCCCCGAGACGATCGCGCACATCGCCCCGGACCCGTTCGAGCCCGCCTACGACCAGGCAGCCGTCGTGCGCCGGATGAAGGCCAAGGACGTCGCGGTCAAGCGCGCCCTGCTCGACCAGACGCTCGTCGCAGGCATCGGCAACATCTACGCCGACGAGGCACTGTGGCGCGCCAAGGTGCACGGCGAGCGGCTCTGCTCCGCGCTCAGCAAGCCGGTCCTGTCGGGCATCCTCGACCACGCCCGCGAGGTGATGGCGGCGGCGCTGGTGCAGGGCGGCACGAGCTTCGACGCGCTCTACGTCAACGTCAACGGCGCCTCCGGCTACTTCGACCGGTCGCTGCACGCGTACGGCCAGGAGGGGCGTCCGTGCGACCGCTGCGGCACCCCGATCCGGCGCGAGGCCTTCATGAACCGGTCCTCCTTCTCCTGCCCGCGCTGCCAGCCCCGACCGCGCGGGACCGCCGCCGCGAGGTCGGGTCGAGGCGCTCCCACCACGGCCACGCGGACCGCGCGGGGGGCTTCGGCGACCCCGGGCCGGGGCCGCGGCGCTTCCACCTGACAGCCGGTTCCGGCGGAGGTACAACTGGAGGCATGGACGACAACGAGCCGGCGCGGGCGGTCATCTGGGTGCACGGGCGGGTCCAGGGCGTCGGCTTCCGGTGGTGGACCCGGGCCCGTGCCCTCGAGCTGGGACTCGCGGGGCACGCCCGCAACGCGGGCGACGGACGGGTGGAGATCGTCGCGCAGGGCCCTCCGGCCAAGATCCGCGAGCTGGTGACCCTGCTGGAGGAGAAGCCCTCGCAGGCGCTGCGGCCCGGCGACGTCCACACCTGCGTGTGCACCTGGGGTGCCGCGCGCGACGGCATCGAGGGCTTCGTCGAGAAGTGAAGCCGGGAAGTGACGCCGTGGGGAAGTGACCCCCGCGAACCCGCGCGTGGTGGAGGAGTGACGCACGGGCAAAAAGGGCACACCGGGCGCCATTGACCCGCACCGGCCCCGCCTGCCACCCTGAGAGATGGCCCCGGTCGCCCCGTCGGGGTGGGCCGGCCGGGCCGGGCCGCAGCTCGCGAACCCCCGCCGCCTGCGGAGAAGGAGTCGACCATGGCCAAGGCCCTCGTGGGCTACCGCGTGGCAAACGAGCCACGGCTGGTGCTCGAGACCATCGAGCTGCGTCGCAGGGTCCGCGACCTCGAGCACCTCGTCGAGGCGTTGCAGCGCGACAACGACCGCCTGCGCGAGAACGACCGGGTCCGCGAGGACGTGAGACAGCCGGACGTCGTGGGCGCGGCCGTGCCTACGATTGCCGGGTGACCTCACCCGTCCCGACCGTCCCGGAGACACCTGCGGAGCTGGCGCGGCTGCGCGCCAGCATCGACAACATCGACGCGGCCCTCGTGCACCTGCTCGCCGAGCGCTTCAAGTGCACCCAGCAGGTGGGTGAGTACAAGGCGCGCACCGGTATGCCGCCCGCCGACCCCTCGCGCGAGGAGCGCCAGATCGCGCGGCTGCGCGCCCTTGCCGACGAGGCCGGGCTCGACCCGACCTTCGCCGAGAAGTTCCTCAACTTCGTCATCGCCGAGGTCATCCACCACCACGAGGCCATCGCCGCCTCCGACTGACCCAGCCCCCAGCCGGTGCCGAAGTCTGGGACCTCGGGCGTTCCCAGGCTCTGGAGACCCGAGGTCTGGGACTTCGGGCGTTCCCAGGCTCTGGAGACCCGAAGTCTGGGACTTCGGGTGTTCGCCGGGTCTGGAGGCCCGAGGTCTGGGACCTCGGTCTGAGTCCTGCATCGACAAGGCGTCACTTGCGTCACAGCAGGCACAGGCAACGCAGGGCGGCGGAAGGTCCACGGTGCCCGCCGCGCCCGCGGGTAGGGTGGCCCCCGATCCGACCCCGTCCGACCACCCGCAGCCTCACCCGGGAGCCACGCCGCTCGTGTACGTCAAGAGCCTCACCCTCAAGGGCTTCAAGTCCTTCGCCTCGGCGACCTCGATGCGGCTCGAGCCGGGCATCACCTGCATCGTCGGCCCGAACGGCTCCGGCAAATCCAACGTCGTGGACGCCCTCGCCTGGGTGATGGGGGAGCAGGGTGCCAAGAGCCTGCGCGGTGGCAAGATGGAGGACGTCATCTTCGCCGGGACCGCCGGCCGCGCGCCGCTCGGCCGCGCCGAGGTGGCCCTGACCATCGACAACACCGACGGCGCGCTGCCGATCGACTACACCGAGGTCACCATCAGCCGGACGATGTTCCGCAACGGTGGCTCGGAGTACGCCATCAACGGCACGTCCTGCCGGCTGCTCGACGTCCAGGAGCTGCTGTCCGACAGCGGCATCGGCCGCGAGATGCACGTCATCGTCGGCCAGGGCCAGCTCGACACCGTCCTGCGCGCGACGCCCGAGGAGCGGCGCGGCTTCATCGAGGAGGCCGCCGGGGTCCTCAAGCACCGCAAGCGCAAGGAGAAGGCGCTGCGCAAGCTCGAGGCGATGGAGGCGAACCTCACCCGCGTCAGCGACCTCACCGGTGAGATCCGCCGCCAGCTCGGGCCGCTGGGCCGCCAGGCCGAGGCCGCCCGCCGGGCCGCGGTCATCCAGGCCGACGCCCGCGACGCCCGCCTGCGGCTGCTCGCCGACGACCTCGTCCAGCTGACCTCGACGCTCGAGCAGGAGGTCGCCGACGAGACGGCGCTCATCGCCAGGCGCACCGAGGTCGAGGAGGGGCTGGCCGAGCAGCGCAGCCGCCTCGCCACCCTCGAGCAGCAGGCCGCCGACGCCGCCCCCGAGCTGTCCCGCGCGCAGGAGCGCTGGTTCGCCCTGCAGCAGCTGCGCGACAAGCTCACCTCGACCGAGTCCCTCGCCGCCGAGCGCGTCCGCCTGCTCAGCCAGGACACCGCCGACGAGCAGACGACCGGCCGCGACCCCGAGGAGCTGCGCGCCCAGGCAGCCGAGGCCCGGCGCCAGGAGGAGTCGCTGCTCGCCGAGGTCCGCGAGGCCAAGGAGGCACTCCAGGCCGCCGTCGCCGCCCGCGAGGAGCTCGAGCGCGCGTATGCCGCGGAGCAGCAGCGCCTGCAGCGCCTCGCCCGGGCGGCCGCGGACCGCCGCGAGGGGCTGGCCAAGCTCGCCGGCCAGGTCGGCGCGCGCAAGAGCCGCATCGAGGCGGGGGAAGCCGAGATCGGCCGGCTCCGTGGCGTCGTCGAGCAGTCGCAGGAGCGCGCCCGGGCCGCCGAGAAGGAGTTCTCCACCCTCGAGGCCTCGATCGCCGTCGAGGAGGAGGGCGAGGAGGGCCTGGACTCCACGTACGAGACCGCCGCGGCGGCCCTCGAGCAGGTCGAGGCCGAGGTCGAGCGGCTGCGCGAGGCGGAGCGCACCGCGGAGCGCGACCGCACGACCGCCAGTGCGCGGCTCGAGGCCCTCGAGCTCAGCCTCTCCCGCAAGGACGGCGCGGCCACGCTGCTCGCCGCCGCCGACTCCCGGCACGGCATCGTCGGCTCCGTCGCGTCACTGCTGCAGGTGCGCGGTGGGCACGAGGCCGCCGTCGCCGCGGCACTCGGCTGGGCCGGCGACGCGCTCGCCGTCGAGTCGGTCGACAACGCCGCCGCCGCGCTGCAGACCCTGCGGCAGGACGACGCCGGACGCGCGGCGTTCCTCGTCGGGCAGACCGCCGCCGCCTCCGACCCGTCGGGCTGGCCCGCCCTCGAGGACGGCGCCGTGTGGGCCCGCGAGGTCGTCGACGCCCCCGCCACCGTGCGTCCCGCGGTCGAGCAGCTGCTCGACCGGGTCGCCCTGGTGGCCGACGCCACCCAGGCGACCGCCCTCGTCTCCCGCGGCCAGGGCGTCACCGCCGTCACGGCCGAGGGTGACGTCTTCGCGCCCGGCTTCGTCCGCGGCGGTTCCTCGAGCGCCCCGAGCCTGATCGAGATCCAGTCGGCCGTCGACGAGACCCGGGACCGCGTGGCTGAGGCGACGCGTCGCGGCGAGCAGGCGCGGTTCGCGCTCACCGCCGCGCAGGAGCGCCACCGCGCCGCGACCGAGGAGGTCGAGACCGCGCTGGAGGCACTGCACGAGTCCGACGCCAAGATGGCCGCGGTCGCCGAGCGGCTCGGCCACCTTGGCGCGACCGTCCGTTCCGCCCGCGCCGAGTCCGAGCGCACCGAACGCGCCATCGCCGACGTGGAGGCGACCCTCGAGGCCGACCGCGCCGAGCTCGCCGCCCTCACCGAGCGCCTCGAGGAGGCCGGCGCCGAGCCCACCGAGGCGGACGACCCGAGCACCGACGAGCGCGACCGCCTCGAGCTCGAGGCGAGCCGCGCGCGCACCGGCGAGACCGAGCTGCGACTGACGCTGCGCACCAAGGAGGAGCGGGCCCGCGCCCTCAAGGGCCGCGCCGACTCCCTCGAGGGCGCTGCCCGCAACGAGCTCGCCGCCCGCCAGCGGCTGGCGGCCCGCCAGGAGCGGCGCAAGCGCGAGGCAACGGTGGCCGAGGCGGTCCGGGGTGGCGCGGCATACGCCGTCACCCTCGTGACGACGGCCCTGGAGACCGCGGCCGAGCGGCGGACCCGCGCCGAGCAGGAGCGCACCGAGCGCGACGCGACGCTCACCGAGGTGCGGCGCGCCGTCGCCGCGCTGCAGGACGATCTGCGCGACCTCACCGACACCGTCCACCGCGACGAGGTGGCCCGCACCCAGCAGCGGCTGCGGATCGAGGCCATGCAAGCCAAGGCCGTCGAGGAGCTCGGGATCGACCCCGAGGTGCTCATGGAGGACTTCGGCCCGCACCAGATGGTGCCGCACGTGCCCGGGCCGGACGACGACCCCGACGACCTGCCGGAGCCCGCGCCCTTCGTGCGGGACGTGCAGGAGAAGCGGCTGCGCAAGGCGGAGCGCGCGCTGAACGCCCTCGGGCGGGTCAACCCGCTGGCGCTGGAGGAGTTCGCGGCGCTGGAGGAGCGGCACAAGTTCCTCACCGAGCAGCTCGAGGACCTCAAGAAGTCCAAGCGGGACCTGCTCGACATCGTCCGCGAGGTCGACGAGCGGGTGGAGCGCGTCTTCACCGAGGCGTTCCACGACACCGCCGCCCAGTTCGAGCAGGTGTTCGGGCGGCTCTTCCCCGGCGGCGAGGGCCGGCTCACGCTGACCGACCCGTCCAACATGCTCACGACCGGCATCGAGGTCGAGGCACGGCCGCCGGGCAAGAAGATCAAGCGGCTGTCGCTGCTCTCCGGTGGCGAGCGCTCGCTCGTCGCGGTGGCCCTGCTCGTCTCGATCTTCAAGGCCCGGCCCAGCCCCTTCTACATCATGGACGAGGTCGAGGCCGCGCTCGACGACGCCAATCTCGGCCGGCTCATCACCCTGTTCGAGGAGCTGCGCGACTCCAGCCAGCTCATCGTCATCACCCACCAGAAGCGCACCATGGAGGTCGCCGACGCGCTCTACGGCGTGTCGATGCGTGGGGACGGCGTGACCACCGTGGTGTCGCAGCGCATCCGGGACGTGGCTGCCCAGAGCGCCTGACGGGACGCGCCACGCCGTCCGGGACGGGTTGATTTGAGGTATGCCGTGCGGAGGGGCAGTCTTGAGGCATGGTCGCCCTCATCATCGGCATGCTCGTCTGCGTCGCGCTCGCGGTTGCCGTGGTTGCCGTGGTGGCCATCCCGGCGCGGCGCGAGGGCCGCGACCTGCTCACGCCTCAGGGTGAGGAGCTGATCTCGGCGGCCAAGGACAAGGCCCGCGAGAAGACCGAGAGCGCCCTGGAGAAGACCGGCGACGCGCTCAGCACGGCCAAGGACAAGGTCACCGACTCGGTCGGGTCGATCGGCAGCGGCAGCACGCCCGAGGACACCGGACGCCACCGCGCCGGCTGACGCCCCGTCCCGGCCCGTGACGCCGGGCCCCCGGCCCGAGTGGCCGGATGGTGCCGCATGACGCGTCCCGCGCGCAGCCGGTGGCACCCAACTGCCACCCATCTGGACAAACGCCGCTGGTGAGGGGGCGAACTCGTCCAGGACCCATGACATTTGTCATGGGCCGTTCGGTTGATGAGCCCTGATGCTTGGGCAGGCCCGAACCGGGGCCACCCATCACCACCCGGAGGAGTTTGGATGACGTCTCTGTCACCCCGAACGCGCAGGGTCCTCGCCGCAGCGGCAGCCGCCGCCGTCGTCGCAGCCGGAACCGCCGGCTACGCCGGCCGACACGAGCTCAACGAGGCCTGGCTGAAGTACCAGTGGCGCGACCGCCACTACAACGGCGCCGTCATGGAGAAGGCGCTCATGATCGCCGGGGGCAACCCCGCCGAGGCGCAGAACGAGTCCAAGGAGGCCGTGACCATCGAGGAGCAGTTCGCCCAGGCGCGGACCGCTCCGGGCATCGTCGCCCCCGGGGCCTACGGCAACGCCTTCGCGCAGCTGTCGTCGATGCCCCGCACCAGCGGCACCTGGCACGAGGTCACCAAGGTCCCGTACAACGAGGACGACACGCGGTACCGCGACTGGTACTCCAACTCCTCCGGTGGCGCCGGCTACGGCGCGGGTCGCATCACCGGCCTGGCCGCCGACTCGGCCAACCACGTGTATGCCGCCGGTGCGGACGGCGGCGTGTGGCGCTCGAGCCAGGGTGGCGGCAAGTGGACGCCGATCGCGGACTCGCTGCCCTCGCTGAGCGGTGGCGACCTGCAGCTCTCCGGCAGCGACGGCGCCCTGTGGTTCGCCACGGGCGAGGCGAACACCGGCGGCACGTCCTACGTCGGCTCCGGGGTCTACCGCCTGGCCAACCCGGCGACCGGCACCTTCAGCCCGTCCGACCGGGTGGGCGGCAAGGAGCTCGAGTCCACGACGATCGGGCGCGTGCGCTGGGGCGGCTCGACCGTCTTCGCCGCGACCAACCGCGGCATCTGGTACCACGCGGCGGGCACGCCCTCCGGTGACTGGAGCTTCGGCTTCGCCCCCAACATGTCGTACATGCCGCAGATCACCGACGACGCGGGCAAGGTCCTCGTGCCGGCCGGCTCCAACTGGTCGGACAACACCTCGTCCGGCGCGACCAACGCGGCGTACAAGAACATCGTCAACGACATCGCGGTGGACCCGAAGAACCCCAAGCACGTGATCGCGGCCATCGGCTGGCGCTCGGGTGACACCTACAACGGGTTCTACGAGACCAACGACTTCACCCAGGGCCCGTCGAGCTGGCACAAGCTCTCGGTGACCCTCGGTGGCATCACGAACACCAGCGACGTGGGCTACACGACGTTCGCCTTCAGCAAGACCGGCGACCGCCTCTACGCGATGGTGCAGCAGCCGAGCAAGATCAACAGCTCGTCCTCGCTCGCCGGCATCTACGTCTCCAAGACCGGCTCGCCGAGCGGCCCGTGGAACCAGATCGCCAACGAGCAGCAGCTGCACAACAGCGGCTCGGCGCTGGACCGCAAGGGCTACGGCGTCGGCGTGCAGGCCTGGTACAACCAGTTCCTCCAGGTCGACCCGGCGAACGCCGACCACGTCTGGGCCGGGCTCGAGGAGGTCTTCGAGACCAAGGACGCCGGATCGCACTGGAACGCGGTGTCCCCGTACTGGAACTTCTACTTCCCGTGCTGGAGCATCGACCCGAGCCAGAACACCTGCCCGCTGGCCGGCCACTCCGACCAGCACTCCGTGGCGGTGGGCACTGCCGGTGGCACGCCGGTCGTGTTCTTCGGCAACGACGGTGGCATCTACCGCCGGCCGGTGAACGGCAAGGTCAACGCCAACGGCAACGCGACCGACCTGGTCTCGATGTCGGCCGACGGCACGCTGGGCTCCCTGCAGTACTACTCCTCGTCCGTGGGCAAGGACCCGTCGGGCACGGGCATGGTCGTCTCCGGCGGCCTGCAGGACAACGGCGTCTCCAACCTGCGCAAGGTGGCCCCCGACGGCACCAACGGCGACACGGAGATGGGCTCCAACTTCGGTGGTGACGGTGGCGACGGTGCAGCCGACCCGCGCAACGGCTGCAACCAGCTGCAGGAGTACGTCTACCTCTCGGTCTACGTGACCAACAACTGCGCGCAGAACCCGGGTGCCACGAGCACCGCCACGGCGACGTCGTGGTCGCTCGACCCGGGCGACCCGAACCCGCGCTTCATCGCGCCGATGAGCCTGGACGGGGCCAACCCGGACAACGCCATCTTCGGCGGCGAGTACGTCTGGACGGCCTCGAACGTGTGGAAGGCCCGTGACTCCAGCGTCATGAAGAAGCAGTTCGACCTCGGTGCGGGCCACTCGGCCACGGCGGTCGCCATGGTCAACGGCGCGGCATACGTCTCCTGGTGCGGCCCGTGCAACAACGCCGGGTTCACCCGGGGCATCGCCACCAACGCCGGGGGCACGTGGCACCAGCTGACGCTGGACTCCTCGTTCCCGAACCGGTTCGTCCAGGGCCTGGCCGTCGACCCGGCCAACGGCAACCACGCGTATGCCGCGATCAACGGCTTCTCGCGCCGGTTCACCGAGGGCCCGGGCGCCGGTGTCGGCCACGTCTACGAGACGACCGATGGCGGCCAGCACTGGACCGACATCAGCGGCAACCTGCCCGACGTGCCGGCCAGCTCGGTCAAGCGGCTGTCCAACGGCGGGCTGGTGCTCGGCACCGACCTGACGACGTTCTACCGGGCTCCCGGTGCGACGTCGTGGCAGGTGCTCGGCAGCGGGCTGCCCACCACCGTGGTCATGGACCTCGAGGTGGCTCCCGACGGCGACCTGTACGCCGCCACCCACGGCCGGGGCATGTGGAGCATCCCGCTCCCGTGAGCAGTCCCGACCAGCACTGACCGCACCGCCCCCGGCCGCAGCAGCGACCGGGGGCGGTGCGCGTGGGCGGCCGTCGGACGGGTCCGCCCGTCGATGAGAGGATGGCGCGCGTGATCGATCAGCTCTGGGAATGGATCGCCGTCGCGGTCGTACTGCTCGTCGTCCTCGTCGGGGGCCTCGTCGGCCTCACCCGCGGGAGGGGCGGACGCACCAAGGAGGCGCCACGCGGCAGGCAGCCCTCGGGCGACGTGCTGCCGGGCGTCGGGGACGACGCCGAGCCGCCGCGGGACGCGCCGAAGCGGTCGGTGCAGGACGCCGGCTCCATCGACACGCTCCCGGTGCCCGAGGACACGCTCGTCGAGCCGCCGCCGACCCCCACGGTCGAGCGCCCGGCCGAGGTCGCCGGCCGCCTGACGCGCCTGCGCGCCCGCCTGGCCCGTTCCAACAGCGCGCTCGGGCAGGGCCTGCTCGCCCTGCTGTCCCGCGGCCGCCTGGACGAGGAGGCCTGGGAGGAGGTCGAGGACACCCTCATCGCCTCCGACCTCGGCGTGGAGGCCACCACCGAGCTCGTCGACAGCCTGCGCTCGCGGGTCAAGGTCGAGGGCACGACCGACGAGGCCACCGTGCGCGCCTGGCTGCGCGAGGACCTGCTGCGCCTGGTCGACCCGACCATGGACCGCAGCGTCGCCAGCTCCCGGGTGGGTGAGCGTCCCGCGGTGGTGCTGGTCGTCGGCGTCAACGGCACCGGCAAGACCACCACGGTGGGCAAGCTCGCCCGCGTGCTCGTCGCCGAGGACAAGGACGTCGTCCTCGGTGCGGCCGACACCTTCCGTGCCGCCGCCGCGGACCAGCTCGAGACGTGGGGCAGCCGCGTGGGCGTGCCGACCGTGCGCTCGGACCGTGAGGGCGCCGACCCCGCGGCGGTCGCCTTCGACGCCGTCAGGGCGGGCGCCGAGATGGAGGCCGACGTCGTGCTCGTCGACACGGCCGGACGGCTGCACAACAAGGTGGGGCTCATGGACGAGCTGGGCAAGGTCAAGCGCGTCATCGAGAAGCAGAGCCCCATCGACGAGGTGCTGCTCGTCCTCGACGCCACCACCGGCCAGAACGGGCTGCGGCAGGCCGAGGTGTTCGCCCAGGTCGTCGACGTGACCGGCATCGTCCTCACCAAGCTCGACGGCACGGCCAAGGGCGGCATCGTCGTGTCGGTGCAGCGCAAGCTCGGCGTGCCGGTGAAGCTCGTCGGCCTGGGCGAGGGCCCGGACGACCTGGCGCCGTTCGACCCCGAGGCCTTCGTCGACGCCATCGTCGGCTGACCGTGTCCCGGCGCGTGGCCGCCGCTGCGGCGGCCACGCTCGGGTGCGCCCTGCTCGCCGCAGGAGCCGCGCGTGCCGGTGGGCCCGCGGCGCTCTCCACGCGAGCCGCGTATGCCGCCGGGCCTGCGGTGCCGCGCGACTTCCACATCGAGGACCCTCGCGTGACCGAGTCCTCGGGGCTCGCGCGCAGCGTCCGGCACCCCCACGTGGTCTGGACGGCGAACGACTCCGGGGACAGTGCCCGGATCTTCGCCGTCGACACCGGCACCGGGCGCACCGTCGGCGTGCACACCTTCGGCGCCCCCGTGCGCGATGTCGAGGCGCTCGCCGTGACCCCGCAGGGGCGTGTCCTGGTCGGCGACATCGGGGACAACGGCCGCAGCCGCGACCACGTGACGGTCTACTGGTTCGACGAGCCGGCCCTCGGGGACACCACCGGCGGCTGGTCGTCCTGGGACCTGGTCTACCCGGACGGGCCGCACGACGCGGAGTCGCTGGCCGTCGACCCGCGCACGGGTCGCGTCGTCGTGGTGACCAAGGCGGGGTCCGGCGGCGTGTACGCGCTGCCCGCACGGCCGAGCCGCGCCCGGGAGAACCGGCTGGTCCGCGTCGGCGACGGTCCCGCCGTCGCGACCGACGCGGTCTGGCTGGCGGACGGGTCCGCCCTCGCCGTGCGGACCTACACGCAGCTGGTGCTGCTCGACCGTAGGACCTTCGCGGTCCGGGCGTCGGCCCTGCTGCCCCTGCAGCCGCAGGGGGAGACCCTCGCGCTCGACCCCGACGGTCCCGGGCTGCTGGCCGGGTCGGAGGGGAGGGGCTCCCTGGTGCAGCGCGTCGCCGTGCCGGCTCCGGCCACCCCGGCTCCGGCCACCCCGGCTCCAGCCACCCCGGCGCCGTCCGGCACCGGCACGACGGCCCCCACCGCGACATCGACCGGGCCGAGCGCCGGTGGGGCAGGGACGTCGGACCGGGACGACGCGGGCACGCGCGGCGACGGGCGCGCGCTCGGCGCCGTGGCTGCACTCGGTACCGTCGCCGCGGTCGCAGGGCTCGCGGCGGCCGCGACGCTGCGCCGGCGGCGCCGGCGGCAGTGACCACCCGACGGGCGCTCTCCGGCTGAGCCCTCGCCGGACGGGCGTCAGGCCGGCCCGCGGTCCCGCAGGACCTGGGGCGGTGCGAACCGGCCGACGACCTCGCGGTGCCACCAGGCGCCGGTGCCGCGGCGCTCGGACCAGGTGGTGAACCGGTACCGGTACAGCGTCGCCCGGACCACGGCGGGCGGCTCGTCCGGGAAGGGGTTGTGCCGCAGCAGCCGCAGCGTCGCGCGGTCGCCCTCGAGCAGGCGTTGCAGCAGCCTCGGGAACCACGGCTCGGCATACCGGGGCGAGATGGCGGCGAACCACAGGAGCCAGTCGAGGCGCAGGTGGTACGGCGCCCACTGGCGCGGCAGCCGCCGCACGGCTCCCGGCTTGCCCTTGAACTCGTACTCCAGCCACGGCGAGCCGGTCTGCGCCGCGGAGCCCTCGACCACGACCTCGTACCGTGTCCGCGTGACGCTGCCGAACGCGCCGTAGGTGTTGACGAGGTGGAGCACGTCGAAGGAGGCGTTCATGGCCTGCTCCTTCGACACGAGGTTGAGCGCGGGCCGCCGGCTGAGGACGACCACGAGCACGACCAGGGCCAGGCAGGCGACCACCCACCACAGCGGCGTCCCGGTCGCGCCGGGGTCGGGCCGCAGCGGCAGGACGTGCCGCCAGAACGAGTCCGGGACGACCACGAGGCCCAGGACGATGGCGCTCCAGTTGAGCCAGGCGAAGTTGCCGCTGAGCACCAGCCACAGCTGCGTGACGACCATGACGACCGCGCACCAGCCGGCGACCGGCTGCGGCAGGAACAGCCCGAACGGCAGGACGAGCTGGGTGACGTGGTTCGCCGCGACCTCGACCCGGTGCAGGGGCCGCGGCAGGTGGTGGAACCACCACGACAGCGGCCCGGGCATGGGCTGGGTCTCGTGGTGGTAGTACAGGCAGGTCAGGTCGCGCCAGCAGGCGTCACCGCGCCACTTGATCAGGCCCGCCCCGAACTCCAGCCGGAACAGCACCCACCGCAGCGCCACGAGCACGGGCAGGGGCGGCGCGGTGTCGGCGTTGCCCAGGAAGACCGCGAGGAACCCGACCTCGAGCAGCAGCGACTCCCACCCGAAGCCGTACCAGCGCTGTCCCACGTTGACGATCGACAGGTACAGCGCCCACAGGACCAGCCACACCGCCATCGACAGCGGCAGGGGCAGCCGCTCGGTGATGCCGACGACGGTCAGGGCGGCGAGACCCACGCCCGTCCAGGCGACACCGGCGAACAGCCCGTCGGAGTAGCGCCAGTGGAACAGGCTGGGTGAGCGGCGGAACGGCACCCGCGCGACGAAGGCAGGGACCGGCAGCAGGCCGCGGCTGCCGAGCAGCGCCCGGAACTGCAGCGCGGCGGCGAGGAAGGCGACGAGGTAGAGCCCGCCCAGCCCGCGCTGGAACAGCAGGCGCGAGACCCGGTAGCCCTCGGCGGCGAACCAGTCCACGGCGTACCGGCTCAGCCCACCCGCGAGCCCGGTGACCGCACGACGTTCCGGTCCGGGACCATCCCTCCATCATGGCCTACCCTGACCGCGTGGCGACCGGGGTGGACGAGCGCGTCGAGGTGCGGGAGCAGGAGCCCGTGCAGCGTCTCGGCGGTGCCGCGAAGGCCTGGCGGACCGTGGTCGTCCTGCTGCTCGCGGGTGGGTTCTGCGCCGGCTCGCTGGTCGGGGACGACGACTGGTGGCCGTTCTCGCCGTGGCGCATGTTCTCGACGTCGCAGGCCCCGTCGGGGTCGGTCTGGTCGACCGGCATCGAGGTGCAGACCGCAGCCGAGCCCGGTCGGTGGCAGCCTGCCCCGCTCACCCCCGAGAACACCGGGCTGAACCGCGCGGAGATCGAGGGCCGCATCCCGCAGATCGAGGGTGACCCCGCGCGCCTGGGGACGCTCGCCGCCAGCCACGCGCGGCTGCGGCCTGACGCCCCGGCCTGGACGGCCCTGCGGGTCGTCCGCCGCCTCATCGTCGTCGTCGACCGCAAGCCGACCGGCGAGGTGCGCACCGAGGTGCTGGCGCAGTGGAGCGCACGATGAGCCGGCAGGACCCCGTGCGTCCGGTCAGCGCCGCACGACGGCTGCAGGGCTGGCTGTTCGAGCCGGTGCCGGTGGCGCGGGTCGCCGTGCTCCGCCTGCTCGTCTTCGCCTTCGTCGTCGTCGACGTGCTCCTCCTGCACACCTCCGGCTGGTACCACGGCTGGGCCGACCCGGTCTGGTACGAGCCGCTCCTGCTCGGCACGGCGCTGCACCTGCCCGCGGCCACGGTCGTGCTCGTCCAGGTGCTCAAGTGGGGCTGCGTCGCCGCCGCCCTCGCCGCGATGACCGGCAGGGCCCCGCGCCTCCTCGGCTGGACCGTCGCGGTCGCGTGGACGTGGTACCAGTACGTCGCCTTCTCCTACGGCAAGGTCGACCACGACCGGGCCGACTTCGTCGTCGCCCTGGCGCTGCTGCCGACGGTCGGCCTGGCGCACCTGTCGGACCGCCGCCGCTCCGAGGCCGCGGGCTTCGCGCTCCGGGCGGTGCAGCTGGCCGCCGTCGCGACCTACTTCCTCTCCGCCTGGGCCAAGGTCCGGTTCGGCGGCTGGGAGTGGGTCAACTCCGCGACGATGGTCCGGGCCGTCGTGCGCCGCGGGACGCCCATGGCCCAGTGGCTGCTCGAGGTGCCGTGGACGCTGCACTGGTTCCAGTGGGTGCTGTTCACGGCGGAGCTCACCTCGCCGGTCATCTTCCTGCTGTCCGAGCGGTGGCGCCGGCGGGTGGTGGCCGCGTGGTTCGTCTTCCACGCCATGACGTATGCCGCGATCACCATCGCGTTCTGGCCGCACCTCGTGATGATGCTGGCCTTCCTGCCGCTGGAGCGGTACGCCGCGTCGCTGCGGGCCCGCGTCGGCGACCTCTGGCGCGGGCGGCTGCCCGCACGACCCGTGGGGGACCGCTCGTGACCGCGCCGGACAGGGACGCGTTCGGGCGCGACGAGTCGGACCACGCGGACGCTGCCGGCTCGCCGCGGCACGCGGCAGGCGCCGAGGAGCTGCCCCCGGCGGTGCTCGCGGAGGCGCAGGCACCGCTGCCCGACGGCGTCACGGCATACCACCGCGCGCTGCTGGAGGCTGCGCAGGCGCACGACGTGATCCGCATGGACCACCTGGTGTTCGGGTGGTCGCAGGCGCGCGGCGTGCTGCGGCCCGACGGGCCCGAGGAGCTGTCGCAGTGGGCGGTGCTGGACCGCCGGCTGGGACAGGTCCTGCTGGGCGCCGGCCACCCGGCCGCCGCGCAGGTGCTGGCCGAGTCGATCGAGGCGGCCGCAGCGGCCGGCGACACGCTCGAGGAGATCCGCAGCAGGATGGCCTTCGTGCCTGTGGAGCTCGGGGTCGGCGACGAGCAGGCCCTGCAGCGCGGCCTGGGGTACGTCGAGCAGCTCCTCGCGATGGACGAGCCGGGGCACGCCGCCGGCGGGCTGATGGGGCTGGCGCACGTCGCCCCCGAGGACATGGCGCCGACCCTGCTGCTGCGGGCCTCGCACTTCTACGAGCAGGACGGCGACGCGGGCTGGGCGGCCGAGGCGGCGACCCTGGCCGTCCGCGCGATGGTGGCCGTCGACGACCCGCGCACCGACGACACCCTCGTCCGGGCCCGAGCCCTGGTCGACGCGCACCCGACCGTGGAGCTGCGCATCTCCCTGGCCGAGCTCGAGGCGCTCGTGCTGTGGCGCGGCGGCGACCCGGACACGGCGACGGTCCTGCTGCAGGAGGCCATCGGCGCCGCCGAGCGCACCGGCCGGCCGGTGCCGCCGGACCTGCGGATCCTGCTGTGCGACATCCTCGTCGAGTCGGGCCGGTTCGAGGGGCTGAGGGAGCCGGCGCAGGCCCTGGTGGACGTGGCCCGCCTGGTCGAGGACGACGAGCTCGCCTCGATGGGGGAGCGCTACCTGGCGCTCGCACCCGACCCCAGGGCCTGAGGACGGCCGACGTCCCGGGTCGACGGGCCACGGTCGACGAGGCGGGTCGGGGTGTCGGCGCGCGTCGGTAGGGTCGGGCCATGAGCCTGAGCGAGCACCGCACCGCGTTCCTGGAGTCCGTGGCCACCGCCCGCGAGCTCGCCGGGTCGGCGGCCGTCCGCGACGCCTGGGCGCGCGAGAGCGCCTGTGCCGGGATGAGCGTGGGAGGGCTGGCACACCACCTCCTCAACCAGGGGGTCACCGTGGCCCGAGGGCTGTCGGCCGAGCCGAGCGGCGAGGTCATCCCCATGCTGGAGCACTACCGCCGCGCGCCCTGGGTGGCGGCGTCCCGTGCCGGGCAGGTCGACCCCGACCAGAACGTCCGCGACGACGAGGCGGCGAAGGCGGGCCCCGACGCGGTCCTGGCCACCGTGGCCGGGCACACCGACGGGCTGGCCGACCTGCTGGCCACGCCGCGCGACCCCGACACGATCTTCATCCCGTGGCAGGGCTGGTCGCTCACCACCGACGACTTCCTCACGACCCGGATGATGGAGGTGCTCGTCCACGCCGACGACCTCGCGGCGAGCGTCGGCGTCCAGACGCCGCAGTTCCCCGAGGCCGCCGTGGTGCCGGTCGTCGGCCTGCTCGCGGCCGTCGCGGCCGACCGGCACGGCGCCACCGCGGTGGTGCGCGCCCTGAGCCGGCCGCAGCGCTCGCAGGGCCCGGTGTCGGCGCTCTGACCAAACCTTGACCCGCGGCATACCGGCCCGCGAAACCTGATTCTTACGCCGGTGACCCTTCGCTAACACGCCCGTAACAAAGCCCGGCACGACTCGAAACCGGCGCCCGCCACAGTTTCCTGCCATGAGCGCAATTACCTTCGTGGCGGCCGACACGCCGTTCACCGACAGCGGGAACACCGCGTGGGTCCTCGCCGCGGCGGCCCTCGTGCTGTTCATGACCCCCGGCCTCGCCCTCTTCTACGGAGGCATGGTCCGGACCAAGAGCGTCCTCAACATGATGATGATGAGCTTCATCACCATGGGGACGGTCGGCACGGTCTGGGTCCTGTGGGGCTACAGCGAGACGTTCGGCCCGGACGCGGGTGGGGGCCTCATCGGCAACCCCTTCACCCACTTCGGCCTCAAGGGCGTCCTCGACCAGATCTACGGCTTCGTCCCCGCCGACGCGGCCAAGGGCGTCGCCGCGGCGGGCGGCATCCCGGCCCCGGCGTTCGTGGCCTTCCAGGTCGTCTTCGCGATCATCGCGGTCGCACTGGTCTCCGGCGCGATCGCCGACCGGGCCAAGTTCACCGCCTGGACCGTCTTCACGGTCGTGTGGGCGACGCTGGTCTACTTCCCGGCCGCCCACTGGGTGTTCGCCTTCAGCGGGTATGCCGCGGAGAAGGGTGGCTGGATCGCCAACAAGGCCGACGGCCTGCTCTTCGGCGGAGCCGGCGCGTACGACTTCGCCGGTGGCACCGCGATCCACATCAACGCCGGTGCGGCGGGCCTGGCGCTCGCGATCGTGCTCGGCAAGCGCATCGGCTTCGCCAAGGACCCGATGCGCCCGCACAACCTGACGCTGGTCATGATCGGCGCGGGCATCCTGTGGTTCGGCTGGTTCGGCTTCAACGCGGGCTCGGCCCTGGGCGCCGGCACGCAGGCTGCGGGCGTCTGGGTCAACACCCTCGCCGCCACCTGCACCGCCATGCTCGGCTGGCTCCTCACGGAGAAGTTCCGCGACGGCCACGCCACCTCGCTCGGTGCCGCCTCCGGCGTCGTCGCCGGCCTGGTCGCCATCACCCCGGCCTGTGCGACGGTGTCGCCCATCGGCGCCCTGGTCGTCGGCCTCGTCGCCGGCGTCGGCTGCGCCCTCGCCGTCGGCCTCAAGTTCAAGATGGGCTTCGACGACAGCCTCGACGTCGTCGGCGTCCACCTCGTGGGCGGCCTCATCGGCACCCTGCTCATCGGCCTCCTGGCCACCAAGGGCAGCCCGACCGGCGCAGCCGGCCTCGACGTCAACGAGGGCCTGTTCTACGGCGGCGGCCTGTCCCAGCTGTGGGCGCAGTTCCTCGGCGCGGCAACGGTGCTCGTGTTCTCCTTCGTCGTCACGTACCTGATCGGCCTGGCCATCCACAAGACGATGGGCTTCCGGGTCGACGAGGCCGACGAGGTCTCTGGTGTCGACCTCAGCGAGCACGCCGAGTCCGCCTACGACATCACCGGGCACTCTGGTGGCAGGTTCGGGTCCGGCGGCGCCGTCTCCACCTCGCCGTCCACCGCGTCCAAGACCCACGAGGGAGCGTCCGCATGAAGCTCGTCACCGCCATCATCAAGCCGCACCAGCTCGACGAGGTGAAGGAGGCCCTGGAGGCCTACGGCATCTCGGGCATGACCGTCAGCGAGGCCTCCGGCTACGGCCGGCAGCGCGGCCACAGCGAGGTCTACCGCGGCGCCGAGTACACCGTCGACTTCGTGCCGAAGGTGCGGGTCGAGGTCCTGGTCGACGACATGGACGCGGCCTCGGTCGCCGACGTGGTCCTCAAGGCCGCGCAGACCGGCCGGATCGGCGACGGGAAGATCTGGACCGTCCCGGTCGACGACGTCATCCGTGTCCGCACCGGCGAGCGGGGCCCCGACGCCCTGTAGGACCGCCACGAGCAGGGGAGGTGCCCGGAGCCCAGGAGCCCCGGGCGCCTCCCCGTGTCGTGTGGAGAGGAGCGGACGACCTAACACGGACGTAACACCAGTGCAGGCACCCGGAAACGTCGGCACGGCACCGTAGGAGCATGAGCGTGGAGCAGATCGACCTGGCGGCCCGCCGCCTCGACCTGGCCGGCGCGCGGGGGTTCGACGCGCCGGGCGCGGGCACCGCCCGGCGCGAGGCCATCGCCACGATGACCCGCGAGTGGCTCGGGACGGTCTGGGGCCAGGCCCTCGACGGGCGCTCCACCGAGGGCATCGCACTCGCGGCCGTGGGCAGCCTGGCCCGCGGGGACGCCGGCCCCCTCAGCGACCTCGACCTCGTGCTCCTGCACTACGGGCGATCCCTGAGCGGGGAGGACCTGCGCGGCCTCGCCGACCGCGTCTGGTACCCCGTCTGGGACGCCGGCGTGAAGCTCGACCACTCGGTCCGCACGGTGAACCAGTGCCGCACCGTCGCCTCGGGCGACCTCACCGCGGCCGTGGGCCTGCTCGACCTGACCTGCGTCGCCGGGGACCCCGAGGTCGTGGCGGCCGCCCGCTCCACCGTCGCGCACGACTGGCGCGCCAACGCGCGGCGCCGGCTGCCCCAGCTGCTCGACACGCTGAAGGCGCGGCACGCCCGCCACGGCGACCTCGCCCAGAGCATCGAGCCGGACCTCAAGGAGGCCCACGGCGGCCTGCGCGACATGACGATCCTCGGAGCCCTGGTCGCCGCCTGGCTGACCGACCGCCCGCACGAGGGGGTGGACGAGGCGCACCGCGTGCTGCTCGACGTGCGCGACGCCGTGCACGTCGTCACCGGTCGCGGTCGCGACCGGCTCGGCCGCGAGGAGCACGACGCCGTCGCCGCCCTCCTCGGCCACGCCGACGCCGACGACCTGCTCACGGCCGTCGCGAACGCGGGCCGCACCGTGGCATACGCCCTCGACGGCACCGTGCGGCGGGCCGGGCAGTCCCAGCGCGCGCGCACCCTGCGCGTCGGGCCGCGCCGGCCGCAGCTCAACCCGCTCGGGTTCGGCATGTTCGAGCACGACGGCGAGGTCGTGCTCGGGCCGCGCAGCGCGCTGTCGACCGACCCGCTGCTGCCGCTGCGCGCTGCCGTCGTCGCCGCCCGCAACAACCTGCCGATCGCCCCGACGACCCTCGGCAACCTCGCCGGCCAGGCGCCGACCCTGCCCGAGCCGTGGCCGGAGATCGCCCGCGACCTGTTCGCCGACCTGCTGGCCACCGGCCCCGGGCTCATCGCGGTGTGGGAGGGGCTCGACCAGGCCGGCATCGTCGACCGCTGGATCCCCGAGTGGGCGGCCGTCCGCTCGCGCCCGCAGCGCAACGCGGTGCACCGGCACACCGTCGACCGCCACCTCATCGAGACGGTGGTCCTCGCCGGCGGGCTCGTCCGGCAGGTGGGTCGGGCCGACCTGCTGCTGCTCGCGGCCCTGCTGCACGACATCGGCAAGCTGCCCGGCGCGCACGACCACTCCGCCACGGGCGCGCCGATCGCCCGCGCCGTCGCGACGCGCCTGGGCTACCCGGCGGCCGACGTGGACGTCGTCGAGACGCTGGTGCGCGAGCACCTCACGCTCATCGACCTGGCCACCCGGCGCGACCACCAGGACCCGGGCACGGTGACCGCGGCCCGCGCGGCGGTCGGCGGCTCCCGCGACGTGTTCGACCTGCTCGTCGCGCTCACCGAGGCCGACGCGAGCGCTGCCGGACCGCAGGCCTGGACCGACTGGCGCGCCACCCTGCTGCGCCAGCTCGCCGAGGCCGCTCGCAGCGGCTGGGAGGAGGGGAGCGTGCCGCCACCGGCGCAGACCGTGACCGTGGACGCGTCCGACCTCGAGGCGGTCGCCGCGGGGGAGCCCCGGGTCGTCGTCCGGCCCCAGGGCGGGTCGTACCGGATCGACGTGTTCGACCGCGACCGGCTGGGCCTGTTCGCCGACACGGCCGGGCTGCTCGCGGCGCACGGTCTCGTGGTCCGGACCGCGATCCTGCGCACGGTCGACGGGGTCGCCGCCAACGAGTGGCACGTCGAGAGCCCCAGCGGCGAGGCGCCGCAGGCCGACCGGATCGTCCGCGGGCTCGAGCGGCTCGCCACCGGCGACCGTGCCCCGTTGGGGCTGCTCGAGCGTCGCCGCCAGTTCGCCGCGCGACCGAGCGGGGAGTCGGGCACCGGGTCGCCCGGGCAGGCGAGGGCGCTCGTCGTCCCGCACGCGTCCGAGGACGCGACCGTGATCGAGGTGCGGGCGCAGGACCGGCCGGGGCTGCTGCACGACCTCGGGATCGGGTTCGCCAAGGCGGGCCTGTCGGTGCGCTCGGCCCACATCGCCACGTATGCCGGCCAGACCCTGGACACCTTCTACGTCACCGAGTTCGGTGGTCGCCTCCTCGCGCCCGCCACCGTGGCGCGGACCGTGGCCATGATCATCGACACGTGCGACGGCACCGCCCCCGCCTGACCCGGCACCCGGCATACCCCGCGCCGCGCCCGCCTGGGTCTTTGAGCGATTGCGGCGGTCCTGGCCGCCGCGATCGCCCAAAGACCCGGTTGGTCTGCCGGGTGGTGCCGCTCGATTAGTCTGGGGCGCGTGTTCACGAGCCTGTCCGACCGCCTGACCGCCACCTTCAAGAACCTCCGGGGCAAGGGGCGGCTGTCCGAGTCCGACGTCAACAGCACCGTCCGCGACATCCGTCTCGCACTGCTCGACGCGGACGTCTCGCTTCCGGTCGTCAAGAAGTTCACCCACGCGGTCCGTGAGCGCGCCCTCGGTGCCGAGGTCTCCGCCGCGCTCAACCCGGGGCAGCAGGTCGTCAAGATCGTCAACGAGGAGCTCGTCGAGATCCTCGGCGGCCAGACGCGGACGATCCGGTTCGCGAAGAACCCGCCCACGGTGATCATGCTCGCGGGCCTGCAGGGTGCCGGCAAGACCACCCTCGCCGGCAAGCTGGCGTACTGGCTCAAGGACCAGGGCCACACCCCGATGCTCGTCGCCGCGGACCTCCAGCGGCCGAACGCCGTGACCCAGCTCGAGGTCGTCGGCCAGCGGGCCGGTGTCCCGGTCTACGCCCCCGAGCGCGGCAACGTCGGCGGCCACGACGCCGTCGGCCCGACCGGCGAGGGCACCCGCAGCTTCGGCGACCCGGTCGCCGTCTCCCGCGCCGGCATCGAGCAGGCCAGGCGCGCCCAGCACGACGTCGTCATCGTCGACACCGCCGGGCGCCTCGCCGTCGACGCCGACCTCATGCAGCAGGCCGCCGACATCCGCGCGGCGATCTCGCCCGACGAGGTCCTGTTCGTCATCGACGCGATGATCGGCCAGGCGGCCGTCGAGACCGCCCTGGCGTTCCAGGACGGCGTCGACTTCACCGGTGTCGTGCTGTCCAAGCTCGACGGCGACGCCCGCGGTGGTGCGGCCCTGTCGGTGGCCTCGGTCACCGGGCGGCCGATCATGTTCGCCTCCACCGGCGAGCAGGTGAAGGACTTCGAGGTCTTCCACCCCGACCGCATGGCCTCGCGCATCCTCGACATGGGCGACGTGCTGACCCTCATCGAGCAGGCGGAGCGGGCGTTCGACCGCAGCCAGGCCGAGGAGATGCAGCGCAAGTTCCTCGCCGAGGAGGACTTCACCTTCGACGACTTCCTGGGCCAGATGGCCGCGCTGAAGAAGATGGGCGGCCTGAAGTCGATGCTCGGCATGATGCCGGGCATGGGCCAGATGAAGGCCCAGCTCGACAACCTCGACCCCAAGGAGTTCGACCGGGTCGAGGCGATGGTCCGCTCGATGACGCCGTTCGAGCGCACCCACTCCAAGCAGATCAACGGCTCGCGCCGTGCCCGCATCGCCAAGGGCTCGGGTGTCGAGGTGTCCGAGGTCAACGCGCTGCTCGAGCGGTTCACCGAGGCGCAGAAGATGATGAAGCAGCTCGCCCGTGGCGGCGGCATCCCCGGGATGCCCGGCATGGGCGGCGGTCCCGGCAAGCGGGGCAAGCAGCAGCCGCAGCGCAAGAAGTCCAAGTCCGGCAACCCCGCCAAGCGGGCTGCGGAGGAGCGGGCGGCGGCCGAGCGCGCCAACGCCCCGAAGACGGCCCCCACCGGCGCCTCGTTCGGCGGCGGCACGGGCGCCGGCAACGGTGCCCCGGACCTCGACCCGGCGAACCTGCCCGCGGGCTTCGAGAAGTTCCTCGGCCGGTGAGCGGCGCGGCCGCGCCGCTGCACACCCTGTCGGTCGGCACCGCCGGCCCGCGGGTCGCGTTCCTGCACGGCCTGTTCGGGCAGGGGCGCAACTGGCAGCAGATCGCCAAGGCCCTGTCGGGCCCGGACGGCACCGCCGCCCGGTGCACCCTCGTCGACCTGCCCGACCACGGCCGGTCGCCGTGGTCGCGGGAGTTCTCCCTGGAGGCGTATGCCGCCGCCGTCGCCGACACCCTGCGTGCGACCGCACCGGGGGAGCGGTGGGTCGTCGTGGGCCACTCGCTCGGCGGCAAGACCGCGATGGCGCTCGCCCTGCACCACCCCGACCTCGTCGAGCGGCTCGTCGTCGTCGACATCGCGCCGAAGTCCTACGGCTCGCTGGAGCGGTTCGAGGGCTACATCCGCGAGATGCAGTCGCTGCCGCTGGCCGAGCTGACCAGCCGGGCCGACGCCGAGGCGAGGTTCCAGGAGCCCGATCCCGGCGTCAAGGCGTTCCTGCTGCAGAACCTGCGGCGCCACGGCGACTCCTGGCGCTGGCAGGCCAACCTCGACCTCGTCGCGGCGGACGCCGACACGGGCACCCTCTCCCGCATCGCCGGCTGGCCGCTCGCGCCCGGGGACGTCCCGGCATACGAGGGCCCGGTCCTGTGGATCGCGGGCGCGGAGTCCGGGTACGTGAAGCCGGAGGACGCCGAGGCGATGCGCGCGCTGTTCCCGCGCGTGCGGCAGCTGACGGTCAAGGGCGCCTCCCACTGGGTGCACACCGACGCGCCCGAGGTCGTCACGGAGGCCCTGCGCCGGTTCGTCGCGCCCCTGCACTGAGCCAGGGGCCTGCAGGGTCGGTCTCCGGCGTGGGCACCTCTCGCGCGGCGCGCGTCGAGTCGCGGCACCGGGACCTTGGGCCGGGCCCCGCCGTCCAGACCCCGCCTACGGTCGAGACGTGGTCGTCACCAGGATCAGCGCGAACGACGCCATGCAGCTCGCCGCCGACCGCCGTGCATGCCCGCCGATCCAGCTGGGCGCGCTGCTCGAGCTCGATCCGGGTGGCGACGCCGTGGCCGATGCCAAGGAGGTCGCACGCGTGCTCCGCGGCCGACTGGCCACCGTGCCACAGCTCGGACGGCGGCTTGAACGGGCACGTTGGGGCGTCGGACCACCTCACTGGGTGCGCACCGACGACGAGCCGGAGGTGACCGTCGTCGAGCTGGGTCGGGCCGGACCGGCGTCCGGAGGGACGACCCGGCCAAGGACCGCACGTGCGGTCGAGGACCGGCAGGTGCTCGACCACTTCGCCGACCTGGTGACGACGAGGTTGCGCCCGGACCGACCTCTCTGGCGCGCGGAGGTGCTGGCCGACTCGCGCGGCCGGCCGGTCGGGGTGGCGCTCGTCGCCCACCACGTCGTGACCGACGGGGTCGGGGGACTGAGCCTGCTCGACGTGCTGGCGGACCCGGTGGCCGATCCCGCCGCGGATCACCCGTCTCACCGGACCGGGGTGTCCTCGGCGGCTCGAGGCGGAGCCACAGCAGGGGAGGCGGGGCGCCAACCGTCCCGCGCCCGGTGTGCAGGCCTGCGGCGGCTGCTGTGGGCCGCACGCGAGCTCGGCATACGACGCACCCAGCTCGCCGACCGGTGCTCGCTGTTGCAGCCGACCGGACCACGGCGCAGGCTCGACGTGGTCGACGTCGACCTCACGCGGGTCCAGGAGGCGGCCCGCCACCTCGACGCCACGGTGAACGACGTGGTGCTCGTGGCCGTCAGTGGCGCCCTGACCCGCCTGCTGGAGCATCGCCACGAACCCGTGCGCACGCTGGTCGCGTCGGTCCCCGTCAGCGCACGGGAGGCGGGACGAGAGCTGGGCAACGCCGTCGGTGTGCTGCCGGTGCGGATTCCCGCGGTGGCGGACGCGCAGGTGCGGCTGGCGGCGATCCGCGCCGCCAGGAGGCGTCTGGCGGAAGGGCGCCGGGGGTCGTCGTCCGCGCTGTTGGGGCCGGCCTTCCGGCTCCTGGCCGCGGTCGGGGCCGTGCAGTGGTTCGTCAACCGCCAACGACTCGTCCACACCTTCGAGACCAACGTCCGGGGCCCGGTGCGGCAGCTCGCCATCGCGGGGACCCCCGTCCGGAGGATCGTGCCGATGGCAGTCAACCCGGGCAACGTCACGGTGAGCTTCGGCCTCCTCTCGGCCGGCGGCCGACTGGTGCTCGGTGTGGTCACCGATCCCGACCACGTCCCCGACCGCGACGTCCTCGTCGACGCGTTCACCACCGAGCTCGACCGGCTGCTCGGTCAGGAAGCACGGGCGGCCCGAGGGGAGGGGGCGGGCGCCGCTCGCTAGGGTCGGCGCATGAGCGCACCGGTGCTGCACCTGCAGGGGGAGATCCTGGTCGGGCCGCAGGAGGTGCGACCCGAGGCGTGGGTGGTCGGGGGGCGTCTGACCTTCGACCGGCCGACCGCGGCCGGGGCCGACGTCGAGACCCTCCGCGGCTGGGTGCTGCCCGGCCTGGTCGACGCCCACTGTCACGTGGGGCTCGACGCCCACGGTGCGGTGGACGACGAGACCTCCGAGGCGCAGGCCCTCGCGGACCGGGATGCCGGCACCCTGCTCATCCGCGACGCCGGCTCACCGGCCGACACGCGCTGGATCGACGACCGCCCGGACCTGCCCAAGGTCATCCGCGCGGGGCGGCACATCGCCCGCACCCGGCGGTACATCCGCAACTACGCCTGGGAGGTCGAGCCCGACGAGCTGGTCGACCGCGTCCGGCTCGAGGCCAAGGCGGGCGACGGCTGGGTCAAGCTCGTGGGCGACTGGATCGACCGTGACGCAGGCGACCTCACCCCGTGCTGGCCGGTGGACGTCCTCACCGACGCCATCGCGGCCGCCCACGACGAGGGCGCCCGGGTCACGGCCCACTGCTTCGGCGAGGCGTCCCTCTACGACTTCGCCGCCGCGGGGACCGACTGCATCGAGCACGCCACCGGGCTCGAGGACGAGACGATCGCGCAGTTCGCCGCGCAGGGGATCGCGATCGTTCCGACCCTGGTCAACATCGCGACCTTCCCGCAGATCGCCGAGCCGGCACGGGAGAAGTTCCCCGAGTACCACCGGCGGATGCTGGCCCTGCACGACCGGCGGTACGCCACGATCGGCGCCGCGCGCGACGCCGGCATCCCCGTCTACGTCGGCACCGACGCGGGCGGGTCGCTGCGCCACGGGCTCGTGGCCGAGGAGGCCGCCGAGCTCACCCATGCCGGCTTCAGCCCGGAGGAGGCGCTCTGGGCGGCGTCGTGGGGTGCCCGCCAGTGGCTCGGGCGGCCCGGGCTGGAGGAAGGCGCCGACGCCGACCTCGTGGTCTACGCCACCGACCCCCGGCAGGAGATCCGCGCGCTGGCCGCGCCCGAGCACATCGTCCTGCGCGGCGTCACCGTCTGACCGACCGTCGAGCGCCGCCTCCAGGGGTCGGGTGGCGGACCACATCGCGAGACATAATCACGCGTTATTTGACCGATAACCTAGTGCTATCGAAAACTCCTTCCTGTCACGTAGGAGATGCGCACCGCGCGTCCGTCCCCCGAGGAGTCCCCAATGCGTTCCCGTCCCCGCCTCGCCCTGGCCGCCACCGCGACCGCAGGTGCGCTGGTGATGTGCGCGTGTGCGGGCGGCGGTGCGAGCGACGCCGTGGGTGCTGCCGGCGACGCGCAGCCTGCCGGCGCGACGACCACCACGCTCAGCCTGTACGGGTACGCCGTCCCCAAGGTGGGCTACGACAAGCTGATCCCTGCGTTCCAGAAGACCGCCGCCGGCAAGGGAGTGCAGTTCCAGCAGTCCTACGGCGCGTCCGGTGACCAGTCCCGCAAGGTCGCCGCCGGCGCCGCAGCGGACGTCGTGAGCTTCTCGGTCGAGCCGGACATCACGCGCCTGGTCAAGGCCGGGCTCGTCGACCCGAGCTGGAACGCCGGCAAGGACAAGGGCATCCCGTTCGGGTCGGTCGTCACGATCGTCGTGCGCAAGGGCAACCCCAAGCACATCGAGGACTGGGACGACCTGCTCAAGCCCGGTGTCGAGGTCGTCACCCCCAACCCGTTCAGCTCGGGGTCCGCGAAGTGGAACCTGCTCGCCCCGTATGCCGCCAAGAGCCAGGGCGGCAAGGACGAGAAGGCCGGGCTGGCATACCTCGACGCGCTCGTCACCGACCACGTGAAGGTGCAGCCGAAGTCGGGTCGCGAGGCGACCGAGACCTTCCTGCAGGGGACCGGCGACGCGCTGCTCAGCTACGAGAACGAGGCGATCTTCGCCGAGCGCAGCGGGGACCCGGTCGAGCACGTCACGCCGCCGCAGACGTTCAAGATCGAGAACCCCGTCGCGGTGCTCAAGGGGAGCAGGAACCTCAAGGTCGCGCAGGCGTTCGACGACTTCCTCTTCACGCCGCAGGCGCAGGACCTCTGGGCGCAGGCAGGCTTCCGACCGGTCGACCCGACCGTGGCCGCGAAGTACACGAAGGACTTCCCGCAGCCGCAGAAGCTCTGGACCATCGACGACCTCGGCGGCTGGAAGGCGGTCGACGGCTCCCTCTTCACCAAGGGCACCGGAGCCATCGCCGTGATCTACGACAAGGCGACGAAGTAGGCGATGACCGCGACACTCACCCCGCGCCGGGACGACACCGAGGTGTCGTCCCGGCCGGCGCGCCCCGAGCCGGCCAGGCGCCCCCGGTCCATCCGGCCCCTCGGCGTCGGCGTCGTCGGGCTGTGGCTCAGCGTCATCGTCCTGCTGCCCCTCGCCGCCCTGGCGGTGACCTCGGTGCAGGGCGGCCTCGCCGGGTTCGCCGCGGCCGTATCCGAGCCGGGTGCCCGTGCCGCCCTCTGGGTCACGGTCTGGGTGTCCGCGGTGGTCGCCGTCGTCAACGCGGCGATGGGCACGGTCGTGGCCTGGGTGCTCGTGCGCGACGACTTCCCCGGCAAGCGCGTGGTCGACGCCCTCATCGACCTGCCGTTCGCGCTGCCGACCATCGTCGCGAGCATCGTCCTGCTCTCGCTGTACGGCCCCAACAGCCCCGTCGGCATCCACCTCAACGCCACCCAGCCCGGGCTGCTCGTGGCGCTGGCCTTCGTCACGCTGCCCTTCGTCGTCCGGTCCGTGCAGCCCGTCCTGATCGAGGCGG
This sequence comes from Phycicoccus sp. 3266, assembly GCF_031456495.1. Taxonomy (NCBI): domain Bacteria; kingdom Bacillati; phylum Actinomycetota; class Actinomycetes; order Micrococcales; family Intrasporangiaceae; genus Phycicoccus; species Phycicoccus sp. 3266. The sequence continues at coordinate 781,590 of NZ_JAVDUW010000002.1, forward strand.
ACCGCGAGGTCGAGGAGGCCGCGGCGTCGCTGGGAGCCTCGAACCTCACGACCTTCCGCCGGGTCGTCCTGCCCACCCTCGCGCCGGCGATCGTGAGCGGGGCGGGGCTCGCCTTCGCCAGGGCCATCGGCGAATACGGCTCGGTGGTCCTCATCGGCGGCAACATCCCCAAGAAGACCCAGGTGGCCTCGCAGTACATCCAGCAGCAGGTCGAGACCGACCAGCCGGTGAACGCCGCCGCGGTCTCGGTGGTGCTGCTGCTCATCGCCTTCGTCACGCTGTTCGTCCTGCGCGCCCTGGCCGGTCGCGGCCGGGCCCGGGAGGCGGGCGAGTCGTGACGACCTCCAGGGGCGCCCGGCTCGGGCTGCGCGCGCTCGCCCTCGGCTACGTCGGCCTGCTCGTGGTCGTGCCCGTGGTCCTGATCCTGTGGCGCTCGTTCGCACCGGGGCTCGGGGAGTTCCTCGCGTCCGTGCGCACCCCGGCTGCGATCTCCGCCCTGAACCTGTCCCTGCTGATCGTCGCGATCGTGGTCCCGCTCAACGTCGTCTTCGGTGTCGGCACGGCGCTGGCACTGGTGCGCGGCCGGTTCCGCGGGCGTGGGCTGCTGCAGGCGGTCGTCGACCTGCCCTTCGCGGTGTCGCCCGTCGTGGTCGGGGTCGCGCTCATCCTGTTGTGGGGAGTGGGCGGCTGGTTCGGGTTCGTCGAGCACCTCGGCCTCAAGGTCATCTTCGGCCTCCCGGGGATGGTGCTGGCCACGCTCTTCGTGACGCTGCCGTTCGTCGTCCGCGAGGTGGAGCCCGTCCTGCACGAGGTCGGCACCGAGCAGGAGCAGGCCGCGGCCACCCTCGGGGCCGGGTCCTGGACGACCTTCTGGCGGATCACCCTCCCGGCGATCCGGTGGGGTCTGACCTACGGCGTGGTGCTGACGGTCGCCCGCGCCCTGGGGGAGTTCGGGGCCGTGATCATGGTCAGCTCCGGCTTCCCGGGCGTGTCACAGACGCTCACCCTGCTCGTGCACTCCCGCTACATCGACGACCACAACACCTACGGCGCGTATGCCGCCGCCACCCTCCTCATGGGGCTGGCCGTGCTGACGCTGCTGCTCATGACCCTGCTCGACCGCAAGAGGAGCACCCGATGATCACCGTCAGCGGCGCCCGCAAGACCTACGGCTCCTTCACCGCCCTGGACGGCGTGGACCTCGACATCCCGGCCGGGACGCTCACGGCCCTGCTGGGTCCCAGCGGGTCCGGCAAGTCGACCCTGCTGCGGGCCATCGCCGGTCTCGAGGGCCTGGACTCGGGCACCGTGGCGATCGCCGGGCGCGACGTGACCGGCCTCCCGCCGCAGAAGAGGGGGATCGGTTTCGTCTTCCAGCACTACGCAGCCTTCAAGCACATGACGGTGCGCGACAACGTCGCGTTCGGCCTCACGATCCGCAAGCGGCCCAAGGCCGAGGTCGCGCGCAAGGTCGACGACCTGTTGGAGATCGTCGGCCTCGACGGGTTCCAGCACCGCTACCCCAGCCAGCTGTCGGGCGGCCAGCGCCAGAGGATGGCCCTGGCCCGCGCGCTCGCCGTCGACCCCGAGGTGCTGCTGCTCGACGAGCCGTTCGGCGCGCTCGACGCGAAGGTGCGGGCCGACCTGCGCCGGTGGCTGCGACGCCTCCACGACGAGGTCCACGTGACGACCGTCCTGGTCACGCACGACCAGGAGGAGGCGCTCGACGTCGCCGACCGCATCGCCGTGCTCAACCACGGCGCCCTGGAGCAGGTCGGCAACCCCGTCGAGCTCTACGAGCGTCCCGCGAACGACTTCGTCATGGGCTTCCTCGGGTCGGTGGCCCGGCTCGGCGGCCGGCTCGTGCGACCGCACGACATCGAGCTGTCCCACGACCGCGCCGCCGCCGTGGCCGCGGACTCCCGGGTGCCCGGGTCACCGGGCGTGGTGCCGGCCGTGGTCGAGCGGGTGGTGCGGCTCGGCTTCGAGGTCCGGGTGGAGCTGCGCGCCGACACGGGGGAGCGGTTCGCCGCACAGGTGACGCGTGCCCAGGCCGACGACCTCTTCCTGCGCGCTGGCGAGACCGTGTACGCCCGCGCGACCGCCGCTCCCGACTCCCTCGAGACCGACCCGGCCCTGGCCATCTGAGGCCACCGGCCGCCGGGCCGTGTCGGGCGGAGGGTCCCACGTGCGCCACAATGGCGCCCGTGGACATCTCGGCGCGCACGGAGTACGCGGTGCGCGCGATGCTCATCCTCGCCGAGGCCGCGACGACCGCGGCCGGGCCCGTGAGCGTCGAGACGCTGGCCTACCGCCAGACGCTCCCGCGCAAGTTCCTCGAGGCGATCGTTGCCGACCTGCGGGCGGCGGGGCTGGTCCGCAGCACCCGGGGAGCCCGCGGCGGCTACTCGCTCACCCGCGAGCCGCGCGACATCTGTCTCGGTGACGTGTTCCGCGCCGTCGACGGGCCGCTCGCGGAGGTGCGCGGGCTGCGGCCGCACGAGACGGCATACGACGGCGTCGCCGAGCACCTGCCCACGGTGTGGGTGGCGGTGCGCGCCAGCCTGCGCACGGTGCTCGACGAGACCTCCCTCGCGGACGTGCTCTCGGGGCGGCTGCCCGAGCACGTGCAGGCGCTGGCCTCGGACCCGCAGGCGTGGGTGAGCCGGTGAGCACCTCGACGCACGACGTCCCGGCGCCGACCGGGGGCGACGCGGCCGTCGGCTCGGCCCCGGCCGGGATCGACCCCGACGACCTCGCGACCGCCCTGCGGGTCCTGGCGCAGCTGCCCACGCTCGACGCCGACCACCCCGACATCCAGACGGTCAAGCGCGCGACGGGCCGCATGTACAAGCAGATCCGCAAGGCCCGGCGCCGCGAGGCCCGCCAGCCGCAGGTCGACCACGACGAGGCGCTGCTCGCGCGCACCGCGACCGGTTCGCCCATGCGCATCGACGACGAGACCAAGGGCATCCTGCTCACCGTCCCGCCCGTGGGCACCACCGTCGGCGAGCTGATGAAGCCGCGCGGCTGCTACATCTGCAAGGCCGACTACACGACGGTCGACGCGTTCTACCACTGGCTCTGCCCGCCCTGCGCCGCGACGAGCCACGCCAAGCGCAACCAGCGCGCCGACCTCACCGGCAAGCGCGCCCTGCTCACCGGCGGACGCGCCAAGATCGGCATGTACATCGCGCTCATGCTGCTGCGCGACGGCGCCCGCCTCACCATCACGACCCGCTTCCCCAAGGACGCCGCGCGGCGGTTCGCGGCCCAGGAGGACTCGGCCGACTGGATCGACCGGCTCAAGGTCGTCGGCATCGACCTGCGGGACCCGACCCAGGTCGTCGCGCTCGCCGACGAGGTGGCCTCCGACGGGCCGCTGGACATCCTCGTCAACAACGCCGCCCAGACGGTGCGCCGCAGCCCCGGCTCGTACTCGAACCTCGTCGAGAACGAGGAGGTGCCACTGCCTCGTGGCACCCGGCTTCCCGAGATCGTCACGTTCGACCGGGTCAGCGAGGCGCACCCTGCCAACCTCGTCCGGACCCTCGGCCACCACCAGGTCGCCCACCACGAGGGCGAGTCGACCGAGCACGCCGCGCAGGAGCTCGCCGCCCGCACCGCGGCGCAGATGACCTCGATGGCGCTCACCGCCGGGCACGCGAGCCTGGACGCCCACCTCGCCGGCACCGCGGTGGACGCCGGCGGCCTGCTGCCCGACACCCAGCGCACCAACTCGTGGACGCACACGGTCGACGAGGTCGACCCGCTCGAGCTGCTCGAGGTGCAGCTGTGCAACGCCACGGCGCCGTTCATCCTCGTCTCGCGGCTGCGACCCGCGATGCGTGCCGCGGTCCAGGCGGGGGCGCGACGGGCCTACGTGGTCAACGTGTCCGCCATGGAGGGGCAGTTCTCGCGCCGCTACAAGGGCGCCGGCCACCCGCACACCAACATGGCCAAGGCGGCCCTCAACATGCTCACGCGCACGAGCGCGGGGGAGATGTTCGAGAAGGACCGCATCCTCATGACCGCCGTCGACACCGGCTGGATCACCGACGAGCGGCCGCACCACGAGAAGCTGCGGATCGCGGCCGAGGGCTGGCACGCCCCGCTCGACCTCGTCGACGGCGCCGCCCGCGTCTACGACCCGATCGTGCGCGGTGAGGCCGGCGAGGACGTCTACGGCTGCTTCGTCAAGGACTACGAGCCCAGCCCCTGGTGAGCGAGCCATCGGTGGACCGGCTGGGGGAGTGGGTGCGCGAGGCGTTCGCACTCGGTGCCGGGCCGCTGCGCCGCGAGGCCGTCGCCCGCGGGGCCCGCGGGCTGGTGTCGCGGCTCTCGGTCGGCGACGCGGCATACGCCCTCAAGCAGCCGGACGAGGCGGTGGACGAGGCCGAGGTGCGTGCGGAGGCCGCCCTGCTCGACCACCTCGCCGCGGCGGGCGTCGAGGTGCCGGTCCATCTGCGGACCACGACGGGTGCGTATGCCGGGCAGCTGCCGGCAGCGCTCGGCGGCGGTGCCGTCCGGGTCACCCGCTGGGTCGAGGGGGTGCGGGCCGCCTCGGCGCCGCGGGCACCGGCCGCCGTGGGCGCGCTGCTGGCTGCCCTGCACCGCGCGGCGCCGCCGGCCGCGAGGCCGCCGGGCAGCTGGTGGACCACGGTGTCCGCCCCGGAGGTGTTCTCCGACCTCGCCTCGCGCGCCTCGGACCGGCCCTGGGGGCCGGAGCTCGCCGCCCGCCTGCCGGACCTGGCGGTGTTCGCCGCGCTGGTCGCCCGCGCCGGGCGCGGTGCCGGCCCGTGGCTGGTGGGCCACCGCGACCTGCACCCCGACAACGTCCTGGTGGCACCCGACGGGTCGCTGCGCGCGCTCGACTGGGAGGAGGCTGGCGCGGTCGACCCCGGGCGGGAGCTCGCGAAGGTGCTCGTGCAGTGGCACGTCGACGGCGACCGCGTGGACGAGGACGCGGTGCGGACGACGGTCGCGGCATACCGCAGCGCCGGCGGCCCCGGGCGGGTCAGGGGCGAGGAGGATCTGGCCCTGGTCCTGTGCACCGAGCTGAACTTCCTGGTGCGACAGGCCGAGCGGGCCCTCGACCCACGCACGGGCGACGAGGCGCGCGGTCTCGCGTCTGCCGACATCGACCTCTCGCTGCGGTCCTACCTCCCGCGGCCACGGACGTTGCGGCGGGTGGCCGAGCTCGCCGCCGGCTGACCGCGCAGCCGGCCGCCCGGATCGCCCCGGCCCGGCCCGCTCCGGCCGGGGGCCGATCGGGCCCGCTCCGGGCCGCGTGGTCCGGAGCACCCCCGGAGTTCTGGCAGAATGGGCGGCTGTACCCGTGCGGTGCGGGCCCTCTACCCCGACCGCGCGCCTACCCCGAGCCTCGGCCCCCCGCGTGTTCCCCACCCGGTCTCGCCGTGCTCACAACGAAGAAAGTGAGAGGTCCACACTCGTGGCCGTCAAGATTCGTCTCAAGCGGATGGGCAAGATCCGCGCCCCGTTCTACCGTGTCGTCGTCATGGACTCGCGCACCAAGCGCGACGGTCGTGCGATCGAGGAGATCGGCAAGTACCACCCGACCGAGGAGCCCTCGGTCATCGAGATCGACATGGAGCGGGCCGACTACTGGCTGGGCCAGGGCGCCCAGCCCACCGAGGCCGTCGCCGCCCTGCTCAAGCTCTCCAAGGAGGGCAACGTCAGGACCAAGCCGGCCAAGCCCTCCAAGAAGGAGCTGTACGAGGCCGCCATCGCCGCTGCGGGCAAGACCTCGGACGACGCGTCCGGCGCCACCACCCCGAAGAAGCGCGCTGCCAAGAAGGCCGACGAGCCGCAGGCTGACGAGGCCAAGGCCGAGGAGGCTGCCCCGGCTGCCGACACCGACTCCGGTGCCGCTGCCGCGGAGAGCACCGACGCCGACGCGGACAAGGCCTGACCGTGCTGGAGGAGGCGCTCGAGCACCTCGTCAAGGGGATCGTCGACCACAAGGACGACGTCGTCGTCCGGCGCAAGGAGCTGCGTCGTGGCGAGATCCTCGAGGTGCGCGTGCACCCCGACGACCTCGGTCGCGTCATCGGCCGGTCCGGCCGCACCGCCAGCGCGCTGCGCACCGTCGTGGGCGCCCTTGCGGGTGGCCGCGGCGTCCGGGTCGACATCGTCGACACCGACCGCGTGCGCTGACCGGCCGCACCACCACGGCGAGGGCCGTCGGGAGCTCGCTCCCGGCGGCCCTCGCCGCGTCCCCGACGTCCTTCGCCGCGTCCCCGGCCCCTGCGCCCTGAGAGGATCCCGACATGCCCGTCCCGTCCGACGCCCTGCTCGTCGCCCGCATTGGCAAGCCCCACGGCCTGCGCGGTGAGTCCACCGTGCAGGTGCACACCGACGACCCCGGGCGCCGGTTCGTGCCGGGCACGACGTTCCTCACCGAGGCGGCGCCCGGCTGCGGCGTGCCGCGCCAGCTCACGCTGCGCAGCTCCCGCCTCCACCGCGACATCTGGCTGCTCGGCTTCGAGGAGATCCCGGACCGCACCGGCGCGGAGTCGCTGCGCGGCACCCGCCTGTTCCTCGCGGCGCAGGACCTCGTCGAGGAGCAGGAGCCCGAGGACGAGGAGGACGCCTGGTACGAGGAGGACCTCGTCGGGCTCGAGGCGGTCGGCACCGACGGCGCCACGATCGGGCGCGTGAGCGGCCTGGAGACCGGCACCGCGCAGGACCTGCTGGTCATCGAGCTCGCCGGTGGCGGGGAGGCGCTCGTGCCCTTCGTCGAGGCGATCGTGCCCGAGGTCGACGTCGAGGGCGGCCGCGTCGTCCTCGACCCGCCGCCGGGCCTGCTCGAGCTCAACCGCTGATCGGCGCGACCGCATGCGCATCGACGTCGTCTCGATCTTCCCCGAGTACCTCGCCCCGCTCGACCTGTCGCTGATCGGCAAGGCCCGCCGTGACGGCCTGCTCGACGTGCGCGTGCACGACCTGCGCGAGTTCGCCCACGACCGGCACCGCACCGTCGACGACACCCCGTACGGCGGTGGTGCCGGCATGGTCATGAAGCCGCAGCCGTGGGCCGAGGCCCTCGACGCCGTGGTGCGGTCCGGTGCCGGCCGGGCCGACGGCGCCCGGCCCCGGCTCGTCGTGCCCGGTCCGGGAGGGACGCCGTTCACGCAGGCGATGGCTCGCGAGCTGGCGCAGGAGCCGTGGCTGGCCTTCGCCTGCGGCCGGTACGAGGGCATCGACGAGCGTGTGTACGAGCACGCCGCGCAGGACCTCGGGCTGCGGGTCGACGTCGTCTCGCTCGGCGACTACGTGCTCAACGGGGGAGAGGTGGCGGTGCTGGCCGTCACCGAGGCCGTGGCCCGGCTGCTGCCGGGCGTGATCGGCAACGCCGAGTCGCTGGTCGAGGAGTCGCACGAGGACGGCCTGCTCGAGTACCCCGTCTACACCAAGCCCGCGTCCTGGGAGTCCGCTCCCGGCACCACCCGCGACGTCCCGCGCGTGCTGCTGTCCGGCGACCACCGGGCGATCGCGCAGTGGCGCCACCAGCAGCGGCTCGAGCGCACGGCCGCTCGCCGCCCCGACCTGCTCCACGCCTCGCAGCCCGTCGGAGCGCTCGCCGACCTCGACCTCGCGCTCGCGACCGCCGCCGACGCCCCCGAGCTCATGGTGCTGACCCGGGCCTGTTGGGTGGGCGAGATCGCGCGGTACGGCATGTTCGGGGCCGGGGAGGAGTCGGTGGAACAGGTCGCCGACGACCTCACCCGCTGGCAGACCTGGGTCTTCCGCTCCGGCGGTCGCCTGGTGGCCTCGGTCCGTGGCCGGCTCGACCCGCAGGACCCCGCCACCTGGCAGATCGGCCGCCTCATGGTGGCGCCCGACCTGCAGCACCGGGGGATCGGCCGTGAGCTGCTCGCCTTCGCGGAGGCGCAGGCGCCGGCGGGCGCGACGGCATACTGGCTCAACACGGGGGCGGGCAGCGACCGCAACCTTCGCATCTACCGCAAGGCGGGCTACCGGGTGCGCCCCGGTGAGGGCTCCTTCCCGGGGACCGTCGACCTCACCAAGCGCCGGCGCTGAGCGTCTCCCTCGAGAGGCTCGGCGAGGGGGGCGGTCAGTCCACCAGCCGCCCGACGAGCACGGGGGTCAGGAGGCGGCGGCCGGCGATGAGGCGCTCGCCGACGCTGACCGTCACCGTCTGCGCCGCCATGATCCCGAAGAGCACGAGCACCTGGGCGGTCGCGGCCTGCACCGGTGAGCCGCCGCCGAGCATGACGCCGATGAAGGCGCCCGGCAGCGTCACCACGCCGGTCGTCTTGACCTGGTCGAGCCCGGGCAGCAGCGCCTCGGGGGCGCGCCGGTGGACGATCTCCTCGATGGCCTGCGCGGGCAGCAGGCCCAGGCTCAGGCACGCCTCGTACTGCTGGTGCTCCTCCTCCAGCGCGGCGAACGCCCGGCGCCCCAGCAGCGTGTGCGCCGTCATCGCGTTGCCGACGATGATCCCGCCGACGGGGATGACTGCGATGCCCTCGGGCGGGATCGTGCCGGTGGCGAGGACCACCGCGAGCACGGGGAGCACGCCCGCCGCCATGGCCGCCGCCGCCCACGGCCACGCCTGCGGCGCGCCCACCCGGCGGGTCGTGGTGAGGACGCCGATCGCGAACATGACGACGAGCAGAAGCGCGGACAGGGCGAGGCTGCGCACGACCGCGGCGATGACGAGGGCGGCCACCGCCAGCTGGGCCACCGCGCGCAGGGCGGCCACGACGACGGGGCGCTCGAGCCCGTAGCGGCTGACGCGGTGGGCGGCGAGGGTCACCGCGAGGAGCAGCACGAGCGCGAGCGCGACGGGCCACCCGGGGTTGATGGTCACCGGGTCACCGTATGCCGGGGAGGCAAGGGGCTCCGCGCAGGCGGGGGCGAGCGCTGCGAGCGGATGTCGGGTTGTCGGCGGGAATAGTCTTCTGTATCGTTCTACTTGAACGATTTAGTAGATCGATGCAGACGGCGTCGATGGCGGCGCGAGCAGAAGGAGGGAGCGCGATGGGTGGGGTGACCCTCAAGACCGTGGCCGACGAGGCGGGCGTGTCCGTCTCGACCGTGTCCAACGCGTACAACAAGCCCGACCAGCTCTCGGCCGAGGTGCGCACCCGGGTGCTCGAGACCGCGAAGCGGCTGGGCTACCCGGGGCCCAACCCGGCAGCCCGCAGCCTGCGCTCGCAACGCGCCGGCGCGATCGGGCTGCTGCTCACCGAGCGGCTCTCCTACGCCTTCTCCGACCCGTACTCGGTCGGCATGCTCGCCGGCCTCGCGGAGGTCGCCGAGGAGCACCGCACGGGGCTCCTGCTCATCCCGCTCCCGTCGCTGGCCGACCCCCAGGACGAGGAGGAGGCCCGGCTGGCCGCCGACACCATGCGCCAGGCGGTCGTCGACGGGGTCGTCGCCTACTGCGTCGACGAGGACCACCCGGCCCGCGCCGTCGCCCTCGAGCGCGGGCTGCCGATGGTGTCGACGATCGACATCGGGTCCGGGGACGAGCGCCACGGGTTCGTCCTCATCGACGAGTACGGCGCGGCACACGCCCTCGGACGCCACCTGGCCGACCTGGGCCACCGCCGCGTCGGCATCATCGTCGACAGCCGGCACCACACCGAGCGGCCGGAGGTCGTGCGACCCGAGGACGAGGGCGACCTCTACGTCGACAGCCGCCCGCGCCTGCGCGGCATCCGCGACGCGCTGGGCGACGATGCGGTCGTGACGGCCGTCTACGCCGGTCACAACTCCCGCGACGCGGGCGTGCGCTCGGCCGCCTTCCTGCTGGACCGGCGCGAGCGCCCCACCGCCATCGCGGCCGTGAGCGACGTCATGGCCTTCGGCGCCATCGAGGCCGCGACGCAGCGGGGGCTGGTCATCGGCCGCGACCTGTCGGTCACCGGCTTCGACGACGTCCCCGCCGCTGCCCAGGTGGGCCTCACCACGGTCCGCCAGCCCATCGCCGAGAAGGGCCGCCTGCTGGGGCGGATGCTCCTCGACCCCACGTTCACCGAGCGCCGCCTGGTGCTCGACACCGAGCTCGTGGTGCGGTCCAGCACCGGGCCCGCCACTCCCTGACCACCACCTCCCGGAAGGAGACCCCCATGAGCGACTACCTCGCCCTCACCACCATCCGCCGCCACCGGTCCGAGGCCGCCTCGGCCCTCCCGGGCGCGCCCGTCGTCGACGACGGCTGGCGCCCGGCCCCGCTGGCGACGGCCCGACCCGTCCGGCGCTCGGTCGCGGCAACCCTGCGGGCCGCCGCATCGGTCGAGCGCCGCTGGGCGGACCGCCTCGACCCGGCCTGCGGCTGAGCCGACGGCCGGGTCCCCGCCGATTTCTGGCGGGGGCCCGGCCCGTGGCAGAATGGCTCCTCGCGTCCGCGGAAACCCACGGCCCCTGCCACAGGGGGAGTGCCGACCTCTCGGCACGTGGCCGTCTCCGCACGCCGGGCGCACTCCGTACACCACGCACCACCGACAACCCTGGGCGACCTGTGGCGCCGAGAAGAAAGCGATTCCGCCATGCAGCGTTTCGACGAGCTCGACAAGGCCTCCCTCCGCGAGGACGTCCCCGCCTTCCGCGCCGGTGACACCGTCAAGGTGCACGTGAAGGTCGTCGAGGGCACCCGCTCCCGCATCCAGGTGTTCCAGGGTGTCGTCATCCGTCGCCACGGCGGCGGCGTGGGCGAGACCTTCACCGTCCGCAAGGTGTCCTTCGGCGTCGGTGTCGAGCGCACCTTCCCGCTGCACACCCCGATCATCGACAAGATCGAGGTCGTGACCCGCGGTGACGTCCGTCGCGCCAAGCTGTACTACCTGCGCGACCTGCGCGGCAAGGCCGCCAAGATCAAGGAGAAGCGCGAGACCACGCCCGCCAAGTAAGGCGCTGCGATCTCCCACTCCCTCCCCGCCTCGTGTCCGCCGTCCGCCGGCACAGAGTCGGGGGTTAGGCTCCGGGTGCGATGAACCCCGAACCGGAACCACTCCAGCAGGACCCGGCCGCCGCGTCAGCCCCGTCTGACGCGGCGGCGTCGTCCGGTCATGTCCCGGCACGCTCCGCCGGCACCTCGGCGCAGGAGGCGAGCGACTCCGAGCGCCCTGCCGGACGAGGCACTCGTGGTCCCTCGTGGCTGCTGCTGGTCGGCATCGCCCTCGTCGTGATGGTGCTGGTGCGAGGGCTCCTCGTCCAGTCCTTCTTCGTCCCCTCGGGGTCGATGGAGCCCACCATCGAGCCCGGTGACCGGATCCTGGTCAACAAGCTCGTGGGCGGCAGCTCGCTCGAGCGCGGGGACGTCGTCGTCTTCGACGGCACGACGACCTTCGCGGCCGCCGACCGGACCCCCCACCAGGACGACGGCCTGATCGGTCGCACCCTGGCCTCCGCCGCCCGGCTCGTCGGTGTCGACGTGGGCGAGCAGGACTTCGTCAAGCGGGTCGTGGGGCTGCCCGGCGACAGGGTCGTGTGCTGCGACGACGAGGGGCGGCTCACCGTCAACGGCGTCGCCGTCACCGAGCCGTACGTCTACCCCGGCGACAAGCCGAGCGAGCTGACCTTCGACGTCACCGTGCCCCGGGGTCGTCTCTGGGTCATGGGTGACCACCGCGGCGACAGCGCCGACTCGCGGGCCCACCTCGGCGACCCGGGTGGCGGCACCGTGAGCACCGACGACGTCATCGGCCGGGCCGTGGCGACGTACTGGCCGCTCTCGCGGCTCGGGACCTTCCCGCCCCCCTCGCAGCTGTCGCGGATCCCGCGGGGGAGCACCCGGTGAGCGCCGGCGACGGCGCACGTGACGAGGGCCGGGGACGCCGGCACGGACACGGCGAGGGCGACGGCTGGCTGGGGTGGGAGCGAGGCTCCGAGCCCGCGGACGTCGACCCGACGAGCCAGGACCAGGCCGACGAGACGACCGGCCCGTGGCTGCGCCACGACCTGTCCTCCGCGCGGTCCGACCAGGGCGGCAGCGCGCGTGAGGGGTCCCCGTGGCTGGCGCCCGAGCTCGATGTCCCCGATCACGCGGCCGCCCGGGAGGCGGCGCCCGACACCGCCGTGCCTCCCGCGATGGCCGGCGGCCAGTCGTCCGTGGCGAATGCCGGCCAGTCGTCGGTGCCGACCACCGGGGGGAGCTCCCCACGGCGCTGGACGCCACCGCCGACGGCACCCCCGGCAACGCAGACGCTGCCGGCTGCGCACACCCAGCCGGTCCGGGTCGCCGACACCGACCCGTCCTCAGGGGCCGCGGAGGACGCGGCAGAGGCGGCCACCGGCCCCTCGCGGCGCCACCGCAGGCACGGGGACGACGAAGGTGCGGACACGCCCGCCGGCGGCCTGGCCGTGCTGGGGGCAGCGGTCAAGGAGTTCGCCATCGTCGTCGGGATGGCGCTCGTCCTCTCCTTCGTCGTCAAGACCTGGCTGCTGCAGGCGTTCTACATCCCCTCGGGGTCGATGGAGAACACCCTGCAGGTCAACGACCGCGTCATCGTCAGCAAGCTGACCCCCGGGCCGTTCGACCTGCGCCGGGGCGACATCGTCGTCTTCGGCGACCCGGGGAACTGGGTCGAGGCGCCGGTCGAGCAGCAGCACGGCAAGGTCGTGACGCTGGTCCGGGACACCATGATGTTCATCGGCCTGCTGCCCGACGACGCCGAGAACCACCTCATCAAGCGCGTGATCGGCCTGCCCGGCGACCACGTGGTCTGCTGCGACGCCGGCGGCCGCCTCACGGTCAACGGCCAGCCGGTCAAGGAGCCGTACCTCAAGCCGGGCGTGGCCCCGAGCGACCAGAACTTCGACATCACCGTCCCGCGCGGGCGCGTCTGGGTCATGGGCGACAACCGCTCCGGATCGTCGGACTCGCGCTTCCACGACGCCCCCACCGACGACGGCAGCCTCGGCTCGGTCGACGAGCGGCTGATCGTGGGCCGGGCCGTGGCGCTCGTCTGGCCGCTGGACCACATGACCTGGCTGTCCAACCCCTCGTCCACGTTCCGCAAGGTCCCGGCGCCGGCCGCCGACTCCAGCCGGTTCGGCGACCCCGGGGGCTCGGACGGCACCGGCGGGACCGGCACCGAGGCGCCCACGACCGGAGGCGGGACGGTGGACGGCGGGACGGGTGGCTGACGTGAGCACCTCACGCCGGCCCGCGACCCGCAAGCCCGCGACGAGCCGCAAGCCCAGCCTGCGCGTCGAGCGCCAGCTCCAGCGCGACGGCCACCGCGTCCTGGCGGGGATGGACGAGGTCGGCCGTGGTGCCCTGGCGGGGCCGGTGACGGTCGGCGTGGTGCTCATCGACGAGACGTCCCGCAGCGCCCCCACCGGGGTCAAGGACTCCAAGCTGCTGACGCCCGCAGCCCGGGTGGCGATGGTGCCGAGGATCCGGCGCTGGGCCCTGGACTTCGCGGTGGGGCACGCCTCGCCCGCCGAGATAGACGAGATCGGCATCATCGCGGCGCTGCGCCTCGCCGGGATGCGCGCCCTCGCCGCCGTCGGCACCGTCCCGGACCTCGTCATCCTCGACGGCAACCACGACTGGCTCACCGCGCCCGACGAGGTGGGGCTGTTCGCCTTCGCCGACGAGTCGGGACCGGCCACGCCACCGGTGACCACGATGATCAAGGCCGACCTCAAGTGCTCCTCCGTCGCTGCGGCGTCCGTGCTGGCGAAGGTGGAGCGTGACGCCCTGATGGTGGCCGCCGCCCCCGAGCACCCGGCATACGCGTGGGAGGAGAACAAGGGGTATGCCGCGCCGGAGCACCTCGCGGCGCTCGAGGCGTACGGCGCGACCGACCTGCACCGGCGGTCGTGGCGGCTGCCCGGGGTGGCGGGCGAGAATGAGGGTGCGGCACCGGCGGGACTGCCGGTGGACGACGACGAGACGGGTGCGGGGACGGCCGCAGGGGCGACCCCCGAGACGAGCGCGGAGATGATCGCGAGATGAGTGCCGAGGACCTCGAGAAGTACGAGTCCGAGATGGAGCTGCAGCTCTACCGCGAGTACCGGGACGTCGTGGGGCTGTTCAGCCACGTCGTGGAGACCGAGCGCCGGTTCTACCTGTGCAACTCCGTGGACGTGAAGGTGCGCTCGGACGGGGGCGAGGTCTACTTCGACGTCACCATGCAGGACGCGTGGGTGTGGGACATCTACCGTCCGGCCCGGTTCGCGAAGCAGGTGCGGGTCGTGACGTTCAAGGACGTCAACGTCGAGGAGCTCGCCAAGTCCGACCTCGAGCTGCCCAAGGGCGAGGGCTTCTAGCTCCTTCGTCCACAGGCCGGCGGAACCGTCGGCGCCGTCCACAGGGCGTGCGGCCCGGGCTGTCGTGGTGGCCCCTGCGGGCCGGACGCTGGGCGGCATGACGGACGGTGCGGACGACCCGCGACGAGCGCTCGGCAGGTACGGCGAGCAGCTGGCGGCGCGGTACCTGGGGGAGCGCGGGCTCACGGTGCTCGACCGCAACTGGCGGTGCGCCCACGGCGAGATCGACCTCGTGGCGCGCGACGGCGACTGTCTCGTGTTCTGCGAGGTCAAGACCCGGCGCTCGCAGCGCTTCGGTGCGCCGGTGGAGGCGGTCGACCGGCGCAAGGCCGCGCGGTTGCGGCGGCTCGCCGCGGCGTGGCTGCAGGCCCACGACGAGCATGCCGACCGGGTGCGCATCGACGTCATCGGGATCCTGCGACCGAGGGTCGGCCCGGCGGTCGTGCGCCACCTGCAGGGGGTGGGGTCGTGACGTTCGGGTCGACCCGGTCGGTGACGCTCGAGGGCCTGACGGGTGCCGTGGTGGAGGTGGAGGCGCACCTGTCCGGCGGGCTCCCGGCGTTCCTGCTCAGCGGGCTGCCCGACACGGCGTGCTCGCAGGCGCCGAGCAGGGTCAAGGCCGCCGCGGCCAGCATCGGCCGGTCGCTGCAGCAGGACCGCATCACGGTCAACCTGTCGCCGGCGTCCATCCCCAAGAACGGCAGCGGCTTCGACCTGCCCATCGCCGTCAGCGTCGCGGCGGCCCTCGACCTGGTCCCCGCCGAGGTCGTGCGACCCGTCGTCCACCTGGGTGAGCTCGGCCTCGACGGGTCGGTGCGGGCCGTCCGGGGAGTGCTGCCGGCGGTGTTGGCCGCTGCCCGGGCGGGGTGCACCGACGTCGTCGTCCCCGTCGCGAACGCCGCCGAGGCGGCCCTGGTGCCCGACGTGCGCGTGCACGCCGTGCGACACCTCGCCGACCTCATCGCCGCGTATGCCGCGTGCTCGCCGGGCGACCCGCTCCAGGTCGGCGTGGCGGTCCCGGCTGCGCAGGAGGTGGGCGGTCCCGTGGCCCCGCCGGACCTGGCCGACGTGGTCGGCCAGGAGGAGCCGCGGAGGGCGCTCGAGCTGGCAGCCGCCGGCGGTCACCACCTGTTCCTGCTGGGACCACCCGGGTCGGGCAAGACGATGCTCGCCGAGCGTCTCGTCACGATCATGCCGAGGCTCACGCGCGAGCAGTCGATCGACGTGCTGGCCGTGCGCTCGCTGCTCGGTGTGACGGCCGCCGAGCTGGACCTGGCCGGCGTGCCGCCGTTCGTCGCGCCGCACCACAGCGCCACCCAGGCCGCCGTGATCGGCGGGGGCAGCGGGGTCGTGCGTCCCGGGGCGATCAGCCAGGCCCACCACGGTGTGCTCTTCCTCGACGAGGCTCCCGAGTTCAAGGTCGGGGCGCTGCAGGCGCTGCGCCAGCCGCTCGAGTCCGGTCACGTCGTCGTGGCCAGGGCCCGGTCTGCGGTCCGGTTCCCGGCGCGCTTCCAGCTCGTGATGGCGGCGAACCCCTGCCCGTGCGGGCTGGGCTTCGGCAAGGGCGTCGGCTGCTCCTGCTCGCCGAAGGCCAAGCGCGGCTACCTCGCGCGGCTGTCGGGACCGCTCCTCGACCGCGTCGACCTGCAGGTCCAGGTACCTGCCATCACCCGGTCCTCGATGGTGACCGGCGGCGGGGAGCCGAGCGCCGCCGTGGCCGAGCGCGTCGCCCGGGCGCGGGCGGCGCAGACCGAGCGGTGGGCCGCGACGCCGTGGCGCCTCAACAGCCACGTCCCGGGCGCACGCCTGCGCCGCACGCCGTGGCGGCTCCCGAGCTCGACCACGGTCGACATCGACCGCGCCCTGGACCGTGGTGCCCTCACCCTGCGCGGGTACGACCGGGTGCTCCGCGTGGGCTGGACGATGGCCGACCTCGCCGGCCGGTCCCGGCCGGGGCGTGACGACCTCGGCCAGGCGCTGACGTTCCGCAGCCAGGGTGCGGTGGCCGCATGAGCCGGCAGCCGGGTCCCGACGGGCCCGTTCGCGGTGCCGTCCCGCCCGGTGGGCGGTGGCCGCGTGCGTCGGAACGCCCCACGGCGGACGGTGCGTCGCGTGCCGACGCCTCGCCTGCCGAGGTGCGACATTGCCTCGAGCGTGTCCTGCGGCAGGTCGACGACGAGCGCACGGCCCGGATCGCGTGGGCTCGACTGTCGGAGCCGGAGGACCCGGTGGTCGCCCAGCTGGTGGCGGGCGGCGGGGCCCTCGGCGCGCTGCACGGCCTCGACCCGGACGGCGAGCTGGCACGCCGGCTCCATCCCCGGCTCGCCGAGCTGGACCTGACCTGCGAGCCGCGGATCCTGGCGGCCCTCTCCGCGCGGGTCGTCGTGCCGGGGGACGACGAGTGGCCCCCCGGCGTCGAGGACCTCGTCCCGCCGCTGTGCCTGTGGGTGCGCGGCCCGGCCGACCTCGCGACCGTGGGCGAGCGGAGCGTCGCCCTCGTGGGGGCACGCGCCGCGACCGGGTACGGGCTGCACGCGACCGGGTACGGGCTGCACATGGCCCGTGAGCTCGGGGCAGGCCTGGCCGAGCGCGGCTTCGCCGTCGTGTCCGGCGCGGCGTACGGGATCGACGCGGCGGCCCACGAGGGCGCCCTCGTCGCTGGGGGAACCACGGTCGCCGTGTTGGCTGGAGGCATCGACCGCGCCTACCCGGCTGGTCACGCCGGGCTGCTCGACCGCATCGCCCGTGCTGGTGCGGTGGTCAGCGAGGTGCCGCCGGGGAGCGCACCCACGCGCTGGCGGTTCCTGAGCCGCAACCGGCTGATCGCGACGCTCGCGCGTGGCACGGTGGTCGTGGAGGCCGGGCTCCGGTCGGGGTCTGGCAACACCGCGCGGCACGCGCGGGAGGCCCGCCGCGTGGTGGGGGCCGTGCCGGGTCCCGTGACCTCTGCGGCGTCGGCCGGGTGCCACGTGCTGATCCGCGACGGTGCCGAGCTCGTGACCGACGTCGGCGAGGTGGTCGAGCTCGTAGGAAGGGTCGGTGAGCTGGCCCCCGTGAAGCGCGCTGCGGTCGACCCGGCCGACCTGCTCGACCCGGTGCACCGGCGGGCATTGGACGCGCTGCCGCATCGTGGCGCCCTCGGGGTCGAGGCGCTCGCGGCCCGGGCCGGGCTCAGCGCCGCGCAGGCACTCGCCGCGCTCGGCGTGCTGGAGCTCGAGGGGCTGTGCCAGCGACAGCGCGGTGGGTGGCGCAAGGCACCGACGACCGCGCCCGAGTAGGTGCTGCTGCGCGGTGCGGCGGCTTGTCCCGGGACGGCGGTCCTGCGACGGTGGGCCGGTGGACGGGCAGAGCGCCGAGGCGGTGACGGCGTACGAGCGGCACCTGCGCAGCGAGCGCGGCCGGTCCGAGCACACGATCCGCGCCTACCTCGGCGACCTCCGCCACCTCGTGCAGTTCCTCGAGGACGAGTGCGGCGTCACGTCCCTGGGAGAGGTCCGGCTGGCGGACCTGCGGTCCTGGCTCGCTCGTCAGGCGCAGTCCGGGGCGGCGCGCTCGACGGTGGCCCGACGGGCGGCGTCGGCCCGGGGCTTCCTGGGCTGGGCCACCCGTACCGGACGCATCCCGGCCGACCCGTCCCTGCGGCTGGCGTCGCCGTCCCGCAGCTCGCGGCTGCCGGAGGTCCTCAAGCCGGCGCAGGCCACGGCCCTGCTCGACGTCGCCGCCGTGGCCAGCGACGACGAGGACCCCATGCACCTGCGGAACCGTGCCGCGCTCGAGCTGCTGTACGCGAGCGGCATCCGCGTCGGGGAGCTCACCGCCCTGGACGTCGACGACGTCGACCTCGCCACGGGAGTCGCGCGCGTCATGGGCAAGGGCGGCAAGGAGCGCACGGTGCCGTTCGGGGCTCCTGCCCGGGAGGCGGTGGAGGCGTGGCTCGTCCGCGGACGACCCCAGGTGGTGACACCCGCGAGCGGTCCCGCGCTGCTCCTGGGCCGTCGCGGCCGGCGGGCCGACCCCAGGCAGGTCCGGGCCGCGCTGCACGAGCTGCTCCGGCACGTCCCGGACGCCCCCGACCTCGGACCGCACGGGCTGAGGCACAGCGCGGCCACCCACCTGCTCGAGGGTGGCGCGGACCTGCGCCTGGTCCAGGAGCTGCTCGGCCACGCCTCGCTCGCGACGACCCAGATCTACACGCACGTCTCGGTCGACCGGCTCAAGCAGTCGTACCGCCAGGCCCACCCGCGCGCCTGAGGGCCGGGTCAAGAGCGGGCGGGCCACCGGCGGGCGGGTCTCGCGCAGAGCCCCCCCGCCCGTGGGCGTGGCGCGGGCCGCCTCCCGGCGGGCTGGGAGCACAATGGCGCCGGACCGTGCGACGGAGGGCGTCGTGCACCGGGACGCAGGGAGGGGTGACGCGGCGTGGGCGACCATCCCCACCATCCCGCTCCCGTCCGGCGCCGCAGGCGGGGTCCGAGCCGCCGCGTGAGGCTGCGCCGCACGCTCGCCGGCGCGCTGGTCCTCGCCCTGCTCACCGTGGTGACGGTGCGCCTCGTGGGTCGAGGTGAGCCGGAGACGCCGACGGCAGCGCGGTCGTCCTCGACCAGCAGCCCGACGGCACGCGCCACCACGCCTGCACCGACAGTGGCGCCCGGCAACGACGACGGGGAGCCCAGCGCGCAGGCCACGTCCGGCGAACCGGCAGGGGTGCCCCAGAACGGCACCGGGAAGATCCGCGTGGTCGCCGTGCCGGCCGTGGCCAACGAGGCCGCCGGGCGCACGGTGCGCTACACCGTCGAGATCGAGGGCGGCCTCGACGTCGAGGAGTCCGACGTCGCGCGCACCGTGCAGTCCGTGCTGCTCGACCCCCGCGGCTGGCAGAAGGTCGACGGCATCCGGTTCGTCAACGTCACCCCAGCCCAGGCTGCTGCCGGTGCGCGCGTCGACATCCGGGTCACGCTCGCCAGCCCGGGCCTGACCGACAAGCTGTGCGCCCCGATGCGCACGCTGTCGCAGGTCTCGTGCTGGAACGGCCAGCGCTCGGTCCTGAACTTCCGCCGCTGGGCGCTCGGCGACGACAGCTACGGCAAGGACGTCGCCCGGTACCGGGTGTACCAGGTGAACCACGAGGTCGGGCACGGGCTCGGCCACCAGCACCGCAGCTGCCCGGGCAGGGGCGAGCGTGCTCCGGTCATGGTCCAGCAGACGCTGTCCCTCGGCGGCTGCAAGCCCTGGCCCTACCCGACGGGCGCCTGAGCCGCTCCGCGCCAGGGATGCCGGCAGTGGCTCAGGGACCGTCGCGCCAGAGCGGCAGCAGCCGTACCCGCACGGGCCCGAGCAGCGTCATCGGGTCGAGGTACTCGCGTCCCCGCAGCGCGCCGAGGTGCAGGCACGGGCTGGGGGAGCAGTGCGAGCCGGCGACCACGACCGTGCCGAGGACCTGACCGGCAGTGACCGTGTCCCCGGTCCGGACCGTGGCGTCCACCGGTTCGTAGGTCGACCGCAGGCCGTCCGGGTGGGCCACCGTCACGGTGGGTCGACCGGCGATGACGCCCACGTGGGTGACCGTGCCGGCCGCCACGGCACGGACCGGCTGCCCAATCGCGGACGCCAGGTCCACCCCGCGGTGGCCGGCACCCCACGTCGACCGCGGCGCGGCGAAGGGACGGGCAACGCGCGGTCGTGGGGTCAACGGCCACTGCCACCTCCCCCGCGGAGCTGGAGCGACCAGCCCGACCCGCGGCCCCCCGATGTCCGTGCGCCCGGCCCGGGCACTCCCGACAGCGGCACGACTGCCTGCGCCACCCTCGACGGAGGCAGCCGGCCCCACCGGCGCGAGCCCAGCGGCGGGCGCCACCGGATCGGGCGCGACGGCGGAGCCCGGCACGCCGGCACCCGGAGACGGTGCGGACGTGGACCTGGCTCCGGTCACGGCTGCCCCGGTCACGGCTACCCCGGCCACGAGGACCGAAGCCCCGAGGGCCGAGGCCACGACCGGGACCATGCTGCGCGCGATGCTCATCCGACCAGCGTGGTGGGCAACGGCTGACGACCCCACCACCGTCGTGAGTGCCTGTGGACGACCTCGCCGCACCCACGAGCGTGTGGAGGACGTCGTCCGAGACGACCCGACCCGGCTGGTTCGGCCCCGGCCGGTCAGCCGGTGGGGTTGCGCACGGCGCCCAGCCGGGCGACCGCGTCGTGCAGCACCTCGTCGCGTTTGCAGAACGCGAACCGCACCAGCGTCCGCGCGGCGTCGACGTCGTCGTGGAACACCGACACCGGTACCCCCACGACCCCGGCCCGGCCCGGCAGCTCGCGGCAGAACTCCAGGGCGTCGACCGCCCCCAGCGGCGCCGCGTCCGCCACGACGAAGTAGGTGCCCGCCGGCACCGACACCTCGAGTCCGGCCCCGCGCAGCCCGGCCACGAGCAGGTCGCGCTTGGCCTGCAGCGACGAGGACAGCCCGGCATACACGTCGTCACCGAGGCTCAGCGCCACGGCGACGGCAGGCTGGAACGGTCCCGAGCCGACGAACGTGAGGAACTGCTTCACCGCCCGCACCGCGGCCACCGCCTCGGCCGGCCCGCTCACCCAGCCGACCTTCCACCCGGTCGCCGAGAACGTCTTGCCGGCCGAGGAGATCGTCAGCGTCCGGTCCCACATGCCCGGCAGCGTCGCGACCGGCACGTGCTCGACCCCGTCGAACACGAGGTGCTCGTAGACCTCGTCGGTGACGACCCACGCGTCGTGCTCGCGGGCCAGGGCGCAGACGAGCTCGAGCTCCTCGCGGCTGAACACCTTGCCGGTCGGGTTGTGCGGCGTGTTGAGCAGCACCAGCCGCGTGCGCGGCGAGAACGCCGCCCGCAGGGACGCCTCGTCGACCGTGAAGTCGGGGAAACGCAGCACCGACGTCCGCCGGGACGCGCCCGCCAGGGCGATCGACGCGGCATACGAGTCGTAGTAGGGCTCGAACGTCACGACCTCGTCGCCCGGCTCGCACAGGGCGAGGATCGTCGCGGCGATCGCCTCGGTCGCGCCCACGGTGACGAGCACCTCGCGGCGCGGGTCGAGGTCGATGCCGTAGAAGCGCTTCTGGTGTGCCGCAACGGCATCGAGCAGCTCGGGCACCCCGGGGCCGGGTGGGTACTGGTTGCGTCCGGCGTCGATCGCGGCCTTGGCGGCGTCGAGCATCACGCGCGGACCGTCGGTGTCCGGGAAGCCCTGGCCGAGGTTGACCGCACCGTGCTCGGTGGCCAGCGCGGTCATCTCCGCGAAGATCGTCGAGCCGAACCCCTGCATGCGCGCCACCAGCGGACTACCCATCTGCGCAGGCTAGCCGCCGTGCCCCCTGCGGCGCCCGACACGGTGCATGGCCGCTGCAGGTTCCCGCCACGGCCCAGCCGTGCCAGCATGAGGTGTGCGCGAGGTGGCGATCGCGCCGGTGCCACTGGACCGGCTCGGCGCGTTGCTCGACCCCCAGCGGGCACAACGGCTTGCGGGGGCAGCCGACCGCGCCCGGTCCCTGTTCGCCGGCCGCACGCTGTGGAACGTCAACGCCACGGCGACCGGAGGCGGTGTCGCGGAGATGCTCCTCGCCCTCCTCGCGTACAGCCGGGGCGCGGGCGTCGACGCCCGGTGGCTGGTTCTCGACGCCGACCCCGAGTTCTTCGCGATCACCAAGCGCCTGCACAACGTCCTGCACGGCAGCCCGGGCGACGGTGGCCCCCTCGGCCCGGCCGAGGCGGCCCACTACCGGGAAGCCCTTGCCCACAACGCCGAGAGCCTCCGTGCCCTCGTGCGCCCCGGAGACTTCGTGCTGCTCCACGACCCCCAGACGGCCGGGCTCGTGCCCGCCGCACGGGAGGCGCGGGCGGCCTGCGTCATCTGGCGCTGCCACATCGGCCGGGACGAGCAGGACGACCTGACCCGCAGCGGCTGGGAGTTCCTCCGGCCGCACCTCGGCGACGTGGACGCGCTCGTCTTCTCCCGGCGCCAGTACGCCCCGGACTGGGTGCCCGCCGAGCGCCTCGCCGTGATCCCGCCCTCGCTCGACCCCTTCACCGCCAAGAACGCCGAGCTCTCGCCCGCGGACGTCGACGCCGCCCTGCGCCGGGCCGCCCTGGTGCTCGCACCCAAGGACCACGGCTCGCTGCGGTTCCGTCGGCGCGACGGCTCGTGGGGGACGGTGCGCCCACACCGCGACCTCACCCTCGACACGGGCCCGGTCGACGCCGAGTCACGCCTCGTGCTCCAGATCAGCCGGTGGGACCACCTCAAGGACATGGGCGGCGTGCTGCGGGCGTTCGCCGACCACCTCCCCGACCTCCCGCGAGACACCCACCTCGTCCTGGCCGGGCCGGACGTCACGGGGGTGGGGGACGACCCGGAAGGCGCCCAGGTGCTCGCCGAGTGCCGAGCCCAGTGGGGCTGCCTGCCCGCGGAGGCGCGGCGCCGGGCGCACCTCGTGTGCCTGCCCATGGACGACATCGACGAGAACGCCCACCTCGTCAACGCCCTGCAGCGACGGGCCGCCGTCGTGGTCCAGAAGAGCCTCGTGGAGGGCTTCGGGCTCACCGTCACCGAGCCCATGTGGAAGGCGCGCCCGGTCGTGGCCTCGGCCGTCGGCGGCATCAACGACCAGGTCGTGCACGGGCGCAGCGGCCTGCTCGTCCGCGACCCCACCGACCTCGACGCCTTCGCCGCAGCGGTGCGGGACCTGCTCGTCGACGAGGAGTACGCCCGGCGGCTGGGCACGGGCGCACGCGAGCGGGTGCGCGACCTGTTCCTCGGCGACCGCCACCTCGTGCAGTACGGGGACCTGTTCGAGCGGCTCTGACCCGTACGCTTCCCGCCATGCCCGTCGAGCGCCGTGCCTCCGCGATCGCCGGTCGCGGGCTGTTCACGACGCGGCCGCTGTCGGACGGCGCGGTCCTCGAGGTGGACACCGCGCTGCTCAACCACTCCTGCGACCCCACCCTCGCCTGGTCCGGCACGCGGCTGGTCGCGTTCCGTGACGTCGCGGCGGGGGAGGAGCTCACCGTCGACTACGCCACGACGACCACCGACCCCGACATGCTCGTGCGGTGCCACTGCGAGACCTACCGGTGCCGCCAGATGGTCACCGGCGAGGACTGGCGGATCCCCGAGCTCCAGCGCCGGTATGCCGGGCACCTCGCCCCCGAGGTCCAGGCCGCCCTCGACGGTGAGGCCGGGCAGGGGAGCGACGCCGGGCGCGGGAGCCAGGGCGCGACGGCCAGGGTGCGGGATCTGGGGCGCCGGAGCTAGGCCGCCTCGGCGTGGGCGATGTGGTCGAGCTGGCGCCAGACCACGACCAGCGTGAGCCCGGCCCCGCCGAACGCGAACCAGAACGGCGCCGCCGCCCCGAACCGGTCGGCGATCTGGCCACCGAGGAACTGGCCCACCAGCAGCCCGACGATGAGGCCGACCCAGTAGACGCTGCCGACCCGCCCCTGGAACTCGTCCGGCGTCGCGCGCTGCCGGACCGCGGAGGACAGCGACCCCCACACGAACGCGTACCCGCCGAACACGACCATGATCGCCATCGCGACCCACGGCACCGTCGTCAGGGCGAGCGCCAGGTGGGTCAGCACCTCCAGCGACAGGCAGATCCGCATGAGCCGGGCGAGCGGCACCTTCCGCTCGAGCCGGTCGTAGAGCAGCACCGACGTCACACCGCCGACGGCCGAGCACGTGGTGAGCAGGCCGAACCCGACCGCGTCGACGTCCAGCCGCTCCTGCGCCCAGTAGACGAGCACGCCCCACGGGGCACCCCACGTCACGTTGAAGATGAAGATCACGAGGGTGAGCGTGCGGATCGGCGCATTGCCCGCGATCCAGCGCAGGCCGTCGAGGATGTCGTGCCCGATGTGCTGCTCCGGGCGCGCGGCGTCCTCCCGGCCCGGCAGCCGCACCTTGGCGAACAGCGCCGCCGCCAGCAGCAGGGCGGCCCCCTGGACCCCGAACGGCACCGCCGACCCGAGCGCGAACAGGCTCGCCCCGACCGCCGGCCCCACGAACTGGTTGGCCACGAGGAACCCCGACATCTGCCGGGCGTTGCCGACCCCGAGGTCGTCCTTCGGCACGATCATCGGCAGCACGGCCCGCCAGCCGGTGTCGGCGAACAGCTCGGCCACCCCCACCGCGAACAGCGTCCCGAGCAGCAGGCCGATCGACACCGTCCCCGTGACGATGGTGGCGACCAGCACCGCCAGGACGGCGACGCGCACGAGGTTGGCCGCGAGCACGAGGCGGCGGCGGTCGACCCGGTCGGCGACGGCGCCGGCATACAGGCCGAACAGGAGGGTCGGAACGTTCTGGACCATCGCGGCGGCAGCGATGAGGGTGGGGTCGCGGGTGAGGGAGGCGACCAGCAGGGGACCGGCCGCGAGGGCGATCCCGTCGCCGAGCTGGCCCACCCACGAGGAGGCGAGGTTCCACCGGAACGCCGTCCCCATCCGCGCGGGGACCGCCCACTCCGTGGCACGGTCGAGGAGGCGGGGCAGGGCGGTCACAAGGACGCGACCCTACCCGCGCGGCACGGGCCCGGGCACGCGATTTCCGGGTGGGGGCGCGCAGGCCGTACGATGGACGGACGACCGGTGTGAGCCGGTCGAATTCGCGCGTCTTCCCACCTGTGACGAGGTCTCCTCCGATCAGGGGCGCACCACGGCAGTCCGGCCGAGCAGGCCGGCGGGGTGCGTGCAGGCGCCAGGCAGGTGGCCGGACCTCGGCCGCCGACGCAACTGACAACGACACAAGGGAGAACACGGCATGGCCGTCGTCACCATGCGCCAGCTCCTCGAGAGCGGCGTCCACTTCGGGCACCAGACCCGTCGCTGGAACCCGAAGATGAAGCGCTTCATCATGACCGAGCGCAACGGCATCTACATCATCGACCTGCAGCAGTCGCTGACGTACATCAACAACGCTTACGAGTTCGTCCGCGAGACCGTCGCGCACGGTGGCTCGATCCTGTTCGTCGGCACCAAGAAGCAGGCGCAGGAGCCCATCGCCGAGCAGGCGACCCGGGTCGGCATGCCGTACGTCAACCACCGCTGGCTCGGTGGCATGCTCACCAACTTCCAGACGATCTCCAAGCGGCTGACCCGCCTCAAGGAGCTCGAGGAGATCAACTTCGACGACGTGGCCGGCTCGGGCCGCACGAAGAAGGAGCTCCTCATCCTCAAGCGGGAGAAGGACAAGCTCGAGAAGACCCTCGGTGGCATCCGCGACATGGCCAAGGTCCCCTCGGCCGTGTGGATCGTGGACACCAAGAAGGAGCACCTGGCCGTCGACGAGGCCCGCAAGCTCGGCCTGCCGGTCATCGCGATCCTCGACACCAACTGCGACCCCGATGAGGTCGACTACAAGATCCCCGGCAACGACGACGCCATCCGCTCGGTCACCCTGCTGACCCGCGTGATCGCCGACGCCGTGGCCGACGGGCTCATCGCCCGCAGCCAGGGCGGCAAGTCCGCCGCCGCCGGCGAGGGTGACGGCAACGTGGGCGGCGACGAGCCGCTGGCCGAGTGGGAGCGCGAGCTCCTCGGTGGCGACGCCGCCCAGGCCGCCGAGACGGTCGCTCCGGAGGCCGGCGAGACCGCCGCCGCCGACGCGCCCGAGGCTGCCGCCGTCGACGCGCCCGAGGCTGCTGCTGCCGAGGCCCCCGCGGCCGACGCGGACTCCGCCAACGCCTGAGCCCACCTGTCCGCAGCGAACGAAAAGAGCTGAGTACATCCATGGCGAACTACACCGCCGCTGACATCAAGGCCCTGCGCGAGTCCACCGGCGCCGGCATGCTCGACGTCAAGAAGGCGCTCGACGAGGCCGACGGCGACCGCGCCAAGGCGACCGAGATCCTGCGCGTCAAGGGCCTCAAGGGCGTCACCAAGCGCGAGGGCCGCACCACCTCCAACGGCCTGGTCGCCGCCCAGGCCGCGGATGGCACGGGCACCCTCGTCGAGGTCCTCTGCGAGACCGACTTCGTCGCCAAGAGCGCGCCGTTCATCGCGCTCGCCGACCAGGTCCTGGCCCAGGCCGTCGCCTCCGGCGCGGCCGACGCCGACGCCCTGCTCAAGAGCACCCTCGAGGACGGCTCGACCGTCCAGGACCTGCTCGACGGCGCCAACGCCACCATCGGCGAGAAGATCGAGGTCAAGCGCGTTGCCCGCGTCGAGGCCCCGGTCGTCGTGTCCTACCTGCACAAGACCAGCCCCGACCTGCCTGCGCAGATCGGCGTCCTGGTCGGTGGCGAGGGTGACGAGGCCGTCATCCGCGACGTCGCGATGCACATCGCCGCGTTCAGCCCCACCGTGCTGACCCGCGACGAGGTCCCGGCCGAGACGGTCGAGAACGAGCGTCGCGTCGCCGAGGCCACCGCGAAGGAGGAGGGCAAGCCCGAGGCCGCCCTCCCGAAGATCGTCGAGGGCCGCGTCAACGGCTTCTTCAAGGAGAACGTCCTGCTCGAGCAGGCGTTCGCCAAGGACGCCAAGAAGACCGTCGCCAAGGTGCTCGAGGAGGCCGGCGCGTCCGTGTCGTCCTTCGCGCGCTACCGCGTCGGCAACAACTGACGCCCTCCAGCGACACCCCAGCGGGGCCCCTCACCGTCCGCGGTGAGGGGCCCCGCTCGCGTTGTCGGTATGCCGCGGGGCCTGGTGAGGCCGAGCGGAGGCCGGGGTGCTCCCGGGTGCTGGCTGTGGCGGCGCGAACCTCTGCTAGCAGACCTTGGCCCGCCCAGCAGAGGGTTGAACCTGCGCTGGGTGCACGAACCTCTGCTAGCAGACCCTGGTGCGCCCAGCACAGGCTCCAACCTGCGCTGAGTGCACGAACCTCTGCTAGCAGAGGTTCGTGGCCCTACGAGTGCCGGACACCCGGCATACTCGCGTCATGGGGAAGAGGACCCGCACGCCGGCGGCGGCGCCGCAGCGCCGCGAGCTGCCGGACTTCACGAAGCTGCCCGCCCGGGTGCCGCCTGAGGCGCTGGTGACGACCCAGCCCGCCTCGGAGGCCCCCGACCCGCAGGGCGGGCGCGACACCGAGACGGAGTTCGTGCTCCGGAACGCCGGGTTCTGACTCAGGCGTCGAGCACGGTGTCTGGGTCCTGCGTCACGGGCGGCTTGTCGCTCCACGGGAAGTTGATCCAGCGGTCGGTGCGCCGCCAGACGTAGTCGCACTTCACGACCGAGTGCGGCTTCTCGTAGATGACCGCCGTGCGCACCTCGCCCACCTTGCCGGCGCAGAACTCCTGCACCGACCGGAGCGTGTGCCCGGTGTCGGCGACGTCGTCGGCGATGAGGATCCGGGCGTCGTGCAGGTCCACGAAGTCGGGTGCGGGCGGGAGGATCCGCGGTACCTCGAGGCGCTCGTCGACACCGGTGTAGAACTCCACGTTCATGGTGTACGTGTTCTTCACCCCGAGGGCGTAGCCGAGGCCACCGCCGATGAGCAGGCCGCCGCGGGCGATCGACAGGACCATGTCGGGCCGGTAGTCAGTCGCGACCGCCGTCGCCAGCTCGCGCACCGCCGTCCCGAACAGCTCCCAGGTGAGGACCTCACGCTCCTCGCTCATCGGCGCTCCCGCCTCAGAAGATGTGGACGCGGTCCTGCGGCGCCAGCCACATCCCGTCGCCCTCGCTGACGCCGAACGCCTCGTGGAACTCGTCGCAGTTCCGCACGGCGTTGGCGCGCACCTCCGTGGGGGAGTGCGGGTCGACCGCGAGCAGCCGCTTGGCCTCCTCCGGCCGGGCCTTGCCCGACCAGACCTGCGCCCAGCCGAGGAAGAACCGCTGGGCCCCGGTGTACCCGTCGAGCTCCGGCACCTCCTGGCCCTCGGTGGCGATGCAGTATGCCGCGTAGCCGATCGCGAGGCCGCCGAGGTCGCCGATGTTCTCGCCGACCGTGAGCGCACCGTTGACCTTCTCATCGGGGGCGGCCAGCGGGGACAGCTCGTCGAACTGGGCGATCAGCGCCTGGGTCCGCTCGTCGAACCGCTTGCGGTCCTCCTCGGTCCACCAGTCGCGCAGGGCGCCCTTGGCGTCGTAGCGCGAGCCCTGGTCGTCGAAGCCGTGGCCGATCTCGTGCCCGATCACCGCGCCGATGCCGCCGTAGTTCACGGCGTCGTCGGCCTCGAGGTCGAAGAACGGCGGCTGGAGGATCCCCGCGGGGAAGACGATCTCGTTCATGAGCGGGTGGTAGTACGCGTTGACCGTCTGCGGCAGCATCAGCCACTCGTCCCGGTCGATGGGGCCGCCGAGCTTGTCGAGCTGGCGTTGGAACTCGAACTCCGCCGCGCGGCGCACGTTCCCGAACAGGTCGTCATCGATGACGAGCGAGGAGTAGTCGCGCCAGCGGTCGGGGTAGCCGACCTTCGGGGTGAAGGCCGCCAGCTTCTCCAGGGCCTGGGCGCGGGTCTCCGGGCCCATCCAGTCGAGGCCCTCGAAGGAGCGGCGGAACGCCTCGACGAGGTTGCCGACGAGCTCGAGCATCCGCTCCTTGGCAGCGGGCGGGAAGAACTCCGCGGCATACAGCTGGCCCACGGCCTCGCCGATCGCGCCCTCGACGAGGGAGACGCCGCGCTTCCACCGCTCGCGGTTCTGCGGCAGGCCGGAGATGACGCGGCCGGTGAAGTCGAACTCGGTGTCGACCCACTCCTTGCTCAGCAGCGGGGCGGCCCAGCGCAGGAGGTGGAAGCTCTGCCACCACACCCAGTGGTCGATGAGCTCCTCGTCGAGCAGCACCGAGACACCCTCGAGGAAGCTGGGCTCGCCGACGATGACGTCCTCGACCGCGTCGCGGGCCTTCAGGCCACGGGCCCAGTCGACCCACATGACGTCGGGGGCGAGTTCCTCGAGGTCGTAGAAGTTGTACGGGTTGTACGTCTTGACCGCGTCGCGGGTGGCCACGTTGTCCCAGTGGTGCTTCGCGATCTTGGTCTCCAGCGCCACCACCGCGGCTGCGGGGGAGCCCTCGGCGGTCGAGCCGTCGCCGATGCCCGCCATCGACAGGAGCTTGGCGACGAACGGCAGGTACGCCTCGCGGACCGCCGCGTGCCGCTCCTCGCGGTAGTACGACTCGTCCGGCAGCCCCAGGCCGCCCTGGCCGAGGTAGACGATGTACTCGTCGGGGTTCTTGGCGTCGGGTGCGACACCCATGTTGAGCAGGCCGGGGACGCCGATGCGCTGGAGGCGGCCCATGGTGCGGAACAGCTCGTCGGTCGCCGTGGTCCTGCCGATGAGCGCGAGGTGCTCGCGGATCGGCTCGAGGCCGAGCTGCTCGACGCGCGCCTCGTCCATGAAGGAGTTGTAGAGGTCGCCCACCTTGCGCGTCGCCGAGCCGGGCTCGGCAGTCGTGTCGGCGGCGGCACGCTCGATGAGCCGGCGCACGCGCTCGTCGGACTGCTCGCGGAGCATGTCGAAGGTGCCGTACCGGCCGCGGTCTCCGGGGATCTCGGTCTGGGCGACCCAGGTGCCGTTGGCGTGCCGGAACAGGTCGTCCTGGGGGCGGACGGACTCGTCGCGGTGACCGGGCAGGATTCCAGACCTCATCCAAGGCTCCTTCGCAGGTGGGTGGGCTGCCACTCTGCCAGACTCGCCCGGATGGAGGACCTGGGGGACGTGCTGGCACAGGCGTGGCTGGAGACCCTCGACCTGGTGGGGAGCCTGGACCCCACAGGCCTGCGGACCGCCACCGACCTGCCCGGCTGGACCGTCCTCGACCTGTCCTTCCACCTCATGCTCGACGCGCAGCGGGCCCTGGTCGTCCTCGCGGACCCCGGGCCGGGCCCCGCGGACACCGACCGGGTGACGTACTGGTCCGGCCAGCAGCCGGGGCTGCCGGGCGCCGATGACCACGCGGCCTACGTGCGGAGGGCGGCCGCCGCATACGCGTCCCCGACCGGGCTCCTGCGGCACTGGGACGACACCGTGCAGGGGGCGCTGGCGGCGGTGCGGCACGCCGACCCCGCCGACCACGTGGCCACCCAGGGGCACGTGCTGGCGGTGCCCGACTTCGTCCACACCCTCGTGGTCGAGGCGGCCGTCCACCGGCTCGACCTCGCTGCCCGGCTGCCGCAGGCGCCGAGCCCGCCCCCGGTGCCGCTGCGCTGCGTGCGGGAGGTGCTCGACGGCCTGCTCGGCCACCCCGTCCCCGTCGAGTGGGACGACGCCACGTACGCCCGCAAGGGCACGGGGCGCACGGCCCTCGACGCGGGGGAGCGCGCCCTGCTCGGGGCGGACGCTGCGCGGTTCCCGCTGTTCGGCTGAGGCCGGTCGAGTGTGGAATCATGCGGTGACCGCCCGACGACTTCCAAGGAGCTGCCGTGACCGCTGCGCCCGAGCAGACCACACCCGCCGCGCACTCTGGGCACTCCCGCCGGGTGCTCCTCAAGCTCTCGGGTGAGGTGTTCGGAGGCGGCAAGATCGGCCTGGCCCCCGACGTCGTCCGGGCCGTCGCCCGCCAGATCGCCCAGTCCGTGCGCGAGGGCATCGAGGTGGCCGTCGTCATCGGCGGTGGCAACTTCTTCCGCGGCGCCGAGCTGCAGCAGCAGGGCCTGGACCGCACCCGCGCCGACTACATGGGCATGCTGGGCACGGTCATGAACTGCCTGGCCCTGCAGGACTTCCTCGAGAAGGAGGGCATCGAGACGCGGGTCCAGACCGCGATCACGATGGGTCAGGTCGCCGAGCCGTACATCCCGCGCCGGGCGATCCGCCACCTCGAGAAGGGCCGCGTGGTCATCTTCGGTGCCGGCGCCGGCATGCCGTACTTCTCCACCGACACCGTCTCCGCCCAGCGTGCGCTGGAGATCAAGTGCGACGCCGTGCTCATGAGCAAGAACGGCGTCGACGGGGTCTACGACTCCGACCCGCGGACGAACCCCGACGCCACCAAGTACGACGAGATCACGTACGAGGAGGCCCTCCAGCGGGGCCTGCGCGTCGTGGACGCCGCCGCCTTCAGCCTCTGCATGGACAACAAGCTGCCCATGGTCGTGTTCGGCATGGAGGGTGAGGGCAACGTCGTGCGGGCGCTGCGTGGTGAGAAGATCGGAACGCTGGTCACCCCCGGGTGACGTGCCGAGCCCGCCCCCTGGCACACCGACCACATCCCGGCGCCGCCCACCAGCGCGGTGCCCGACAAGGAGCATGGACATGATCGAGGAAACCCTTCTCGAGGCCGAGGAGAAGATGGAGAAGGCCGTCGAGGTCGCCAAGGAGGACTTCGCGGGCATCCGCACCGGCCGGGCCACCCCCGGCATGTTCAACAAGCTCACCGTCGACTACTACGGCGCCCCGACCCCGCTGCAGCAGCTCGCGTCCTTCCAGACGCCCGAGGCGCGCACGATCCTCATCACGCCGTTCGACAAGTCGGCGATGCACGAGATCGAGAAGACCCTCCGGGACTCCGACCTCGGCGTGAACCCCAGCAACGACGGCAACGTCATCCGCTGTGTGCTGCCCCAGCTCACCGAGGAGCGCCGCAGGGACTACATCAAGCTCGCGCGCCACAAGGGCGAGGAGGCCAAGGTCTCCATCCGCAACATCCGTCGCAAGGCCAAGGACGAGCTGGACAAGCTCGTCAAGGACGGCGAGGTCGGCGAGGACGACGGCACGCGTGGCGAGAAGGAGCTCGACGCCACGACCAAGAAGTACGTCGACCACGTCGACGAGCTGCTCAAGGGCAAGGAGGCCGAGCTCCTCGAGGTCTGAGGAAGCTCACCCGCCCGACGTGGAGCCGACCGTGACCACCCCCGAGTCCCGCAGCACCCGCCGCGACGCGGGCCGGGGCGACGACCCCGCGCCCGCGCCGGAGCCGGGTCGCCGCGCGTCGTCGCGCTCGGCCCCGGGGCCTGCGCCGTCACGGGCCGGGCGCAACCTCCCCGCTGCCGTCGGGGTCGGCGTCAGCCTGGGGGCGGTCGTCATCGCCTCGCTGGTCTTCCGCAAGGAGCTGATGCTCGTCGTCGTCGCGGCCGCGATCGCGGTCGGCGTGTGGGAGCTGCGCCGGGCCCTGACCCGCGCGGCGATCCACCTGCCGCTCGTGCCCACCCTCGTGGGCGGCGTGAGCATGGTGCTGTCCGCCTACATCGGCGGCGGGCAGGCGCTCGTGGTCACGCTGGGCCTCACCTGCGTCGGGATCCTGCTGTGGCGCGTCGCCGACGGCGTCCAGGGCGCTGTGCGCGACATCGCCGGCGGGTTCCTCGTCGCGGTCTACCCGGGCTTCCTCGCGGGCTTCGCCGGGCTGCTGCTCGCCGCCGACAAGGGGGCGCAGCGGGTCGTCGTGTTCATCCTCGTGACGGTGCTCAGCGACGTCGGCGGCTACGCGTTCGGCGTCCTGTTCGGTCGCCACCCGATGGCACCGTCGGTCAGCCCCAAGAAGTCCTGGGAGGGCTTCGCCGGCTCGGTGCTCACCTGCGTGGTCGGCGGCGCCGCGGCCGTCGTCCTCCTGCTCGACGGGCCCTGGTGGGCCGGGGCGGCACTGGGGGCGGCTGCCGCCGTCGCCGCCACCGTCGGCGACCTCACGGAGTCCACCATCAAGCGAGACCTCGGCATCAAGGACATGAGCAACATCCTCCCCGGCCACGGCGGCATCATGGACCGCCTCGACTCCCTCCTGCTCGTCGCACCGCTCGCGTGGGCCGTGCTCGTGGTGGCGGTCCCGTGACCACCGACCTGCCCGAGCCCACGACCGGGCGCCCGCGCCCGGGCCAGCTGACCTTCTCGGCGCCCCGCCGGGGCAAGCCTCCGCGCCACCTCGCCGACCTCACGCCGGCCGAGCGCAAGGAGGCCGTCGAGGCCCTCGGCCACAAGGGCTTCCGCGCCAAGCAGCTGTCGACCCACTACTTCGAGCGGCTCGTGGAGTCGCCGGAGGAGATGACCGACCTGCCCAAGGCGATCCGCGACGACCTCGTCCGCGACCTGCTGCCGCCACTGCTCACCCCGCTCGTCCAGCGCACGGCCGACGACGGCGCCACCATCAAGTCGGCCTGGCGGCTGCACGACGGTGCGATCGTCGAGTCGGTGCTCATGCGGTACCCGCGCCGGGTGACCATCTGCATCTCCAGCCAGGCCGGCTGCGGCATGAACTGCCCGTTCTGCGCGACGGGCCAGGCCGGCCTCACCCGCAACATGTCCGCCGCCGAGATCGTCGAGCAGGTGGTGTATGCCGCGCGGCAGCTGCGCCGCGGCGACCTGGCCCCCAGCGTGGGCGCCTCCGAGGGCGCCGAGCTCGGCGACGAGGACGGACCGGCCGAGGTCGCCGGCCCCACCCGGATCTCGAACGTCGTCTTCATGGGCATGGGCGAGGCGCTGGCCAACTACAAGGCCGCCATCGGCGCGATCCGCCGCATGACCGACCCCGCCCCCGACGGGCTCGGCATGTCGGCCCGCGGGATCACGATGTCGACGGTCGGGCTCGTGCCGGCCATCGACAAGCTGGCCGGCGAGGGCATCCCGGTCACGCTGGCCCTGTCGCTGCACGCCCCCGACGACGAGCTGCGCAACGAGCTCGTGCCGATCAACACCCGGTGGAAGGTGGACGAGGCCCTCGACGCCGCCCACCGCTACTACGAGACCACCGGGCGCCGCGTCAGCATCGAGTACGCCCTGATCCGCGACATCAACGACCAGGCGTGGCGCGCGGACCTGCTCGGCGAGAAGCTCGCCGCCCGGGGCCGCGGCTGGGTGCACGTCAACCCGATCCCGCTCAACCCGACACCCGGGTCGAAGTGGACGGCATCGCGTCCCGGCGTGGAGCAGCAGTTCGTCGAGCGGCTGCGTGCCCACGGCGTCCCGACGACGATCCGCGACACCCGCGGGCAGGACATCGACGGGGCCTGCGGCCAGCTGGCTGCCGCCACCGCCTAGGCGGGCCTCACCAGGTCCCGGCCGGCCCCCGACCGTCGCCGCCCCGACCGTCGGGCCGTCGACCCCGGTCGTCACCGCCCGCGCCATCAGGGTCCCCGACGTCAGGGCCCGCGCTGCCGGCGGGTGGGTCGGTGGCTGCGTCGTCCTGCACCGGCAGGTGCCCGTGCAGGCCCTGCTCGGCATACGCCTCGCGCTCGGACTCGGGCAGGGACTGCCAGTGCTCCAGGCCGGACTCCACGAGGGGCTCGAGGAAGGCCTGGAAGTCGCCGCTGAAGGCGAGCTCACGCAGGGAGGCCCGCCCGTCGACGACCTCCGCCATGCGGCGCCGCAGCCCCGGGTCCTCGGTGACCTCGGCCAGCCGGCGCAGGTTCTCCCGGACCAGCCGGTCTAGCGCGGGGTTCGCCGCCCCCGCGTGGGGCAGCAGCGGCGGCCGCCCGGACCCGGCAGGGTCGGGGGTGCTGCCGCTGCCGGGTCCGGGCGCCGTGCCGTCGGCGCTCACCCGTCCACCAGGTTGTTGATGTACCCGTGGGACGCGATCTGCACCACCTGGGTCGACTTCACCAGGCCCAGGGTCGCCGGGAAGACGGCCATGATGCCGTCGGCCAGCTGGAAGGCCGTCTCCATCGCGCCGATCGCGTCGTTGACGAGCGAGATCGCGAAGGTCACGCCGGCGCCGACCCCGGCGGCCCCGAGCAGGCCGCCGATCCCGGTCCAGCTGCCCGCGGCTGCGGCGGCGAGGGCGATGCAGATGCCGATGAGGGCGTCCATGAGCGACTCGACGATGTTCTCGACGGCCGTGTAGCAGTGGCGGATGCCGAAGGCCGTCGTGTCACAGTCGTCGGCGAGGGACTGCAGGTTGTCCTTCATCGTGTCGAGCTGGGCGGTCAGGCCGGCGAAGTAGACCTCCATGGCCTCGGCCGCCTCGCCGGTCCAGTCCTGGCGGGCCACCTGGACCTGCCCGCTGATCCCGGTGGCCAGCGAGCCGCAGAAGTCACCCAGGTTGCGGGCCGCGGCGGCGCACGTCGCCACCTCGTCCCAGTTGCCGGCCAGCTTGTCGGCCCAGTACGCCGGGATGTCCTCGCCGCTCACGAGCTCGAAGGCCTTCCAGCCGAAGTGGCCGAGCGAGGGGATCCGGCCGACGAATCCGGTGATGGTGTCCCACTCCTCGCCGATGGGCTGCGAGGGGTAGGGCGTGATGAGGTTCGCCGCAGGGTAGCCGCCTCCGCCTCCGTCGAGGGCCGCCCGCATGTCAGTGGCTCCAGTACGCGCGGTCGAGGCGGACGGCGGCGTCGTGGTCGAGCTGCCGGTAGAGCCTGGCCGCCTGGCGCAGGCCCGTCCCGGAGTCGCCGACCACGCGCTCGAGGTCGGTGAAGAACTCCGACAGGGCGCCGTCGAGGTCGTAGATCCAGCCGATGAAGCTGGTCATCACCGCCCCGCCGTCCCCCTCGAGCTTGAGGTTGGCCGCGGCATACGACCGCGCCTCGCCGCACTGGGTCCCGTAGTCGACCAGCTTCGAGCCCATGGCGCGCACCACCTCGGGCTCGACCCTGAACCGCTCGGAGTGCCCGCCCCCGCCATGTCCGTCGTTGGTCTGCATGCCCTGCTCCTCCCCTGCGTGTCTGCGTCGAACCCTCGCACCACCTCCGACGCCCGACAATGGGGAGGCCTCCCCGGGCGTGGACGGACCGGCCGGGCGGGCGTGGGCGCGCCCTACGCTGTGGCCGTGCAGCACCAGCCCGTCCCCGCAGGTCCCGACGCCGGCCGCGAGTTCGTCCTCACGGTCTCCTGCCCCGACCAGCGCGGCATCGTCCACGCCGTCACCGGGGTGGCCCTCGACCTGGCGATGACGATCGTCGACAGCCAGCAGTTCGCCGACGCGTCGTCGGGGGAGTTCCACCTGCGGATGCACCTGGCCCGCGAGGGGGAGCCCCTCGACGTCGCGGAGGTGGAGGCGGCCGTGGCGCCCCTGGCGCAGCGGTTCGCGATGACGGCCGCCGTCCACGACCTCGCCCGCCGCCCGCGGGTGCTGGTCCTGGTGAGCCGGCAGGGGCACTGCCTCAACGACGTGCTGTTCCGCGTCCAGACCGGGTCGCTGCCGATCGAGGTGCCGGCGATCGTGTCGAACCACGAGGACTTCCGCGAGCTCGCCGCGTGGCACGGGGTGCCGTTCCACCACGTGCCCGTCACGCCTGCGACGAAGCCGGCTGCGGAGGACGAGCTGCGCCGGCTGGTCCGCGAGCACGACGCCGACACGATCGCGCTGGCACGGTACATGCAGGTCCTGTCGCCGCAGCTGTGCGCGGACTTCCCGGGCCGGGTCATCAACATCCACCACTCGCTGCTGCCGAGCTTCAAGGGCGCCAAGCCGTACACCCAGGCGCACGACCGCGGCGTGAAGGTGATCGGCGCGACGGCCCACTACGTCACCGAGGACCTGGACGAGGGCCCGATCATCGAGCAGGACTTCCGCCGGGTCGACCACCGGATGACGCCCGCGGAGCTGGCGTCGGTCGGGCAGGAGCTGGAGGCGATGGCGTTCGCGCGTGCCCTGCGCTGGCACGCCGAGCACCGGGTGGTGCTGCGCGGCCGCCGCACCATCGTCTTCGACTGACGACGACAGCCCGAGGATCGCAGCGAGCGCCAGCGAGCGAGGACCGGAGGGCGGAGGAGTCGGTCGCATGGGTTCGACTGACGACGACAGCCCGAGGATCGCAGCCACGGCGTCAGGAGGTCGGGGGAGCCATCCCGTCGACGATGACGGCGGCGGCCTCCTCGACGGTGTCGACCAGGTGGACGGCGGCCCCGAGCCCGCGGCCACGCCCGAGGGCCTGCACGGCCGACCAGACCGGCACCGTGTCGGTCCAGTACTCGTGGCCGACGAGCACGAGCCGAGGGAGGACGACCTCCCCGGTGGCGTAGTACAGCGGAGTCACCGCCTGGAACACCTCCTGCACCGTGCCGGCCGCACCCTCGAGGACGACGAGCCCCGCGGTGCACCGGGCGAGCAGGCCGTCCTCGCGGATCGCGTTCGAG
The DNA here is from genome assembly GCF_031456495.1 of Phycicoccus sp. 3266. Lineage (NCBI taxonomy): Bacteria > Bacillati > Actinomycetota > Actinomycetes > Micrococcales > Intrasporangiaceae > Phycicoccus > Phycicoccus sp. 3266. Next base: position 818,771 of record NZ_JAVDUW010000002.1, read on the forward strand.
AAGTACTTCGCGACGGCGTCGCAGAACACGTTCGGCGGCTCGTGCCCGTAGAACCACGTGGGGATGCCGATGCTGGCCGGGGTGTCGCGGCGGGCCAGGCCGTCACGCACCTGCAGCGCCAGCCGGGCCCACTCGGTGATCGAGGGACGGAAGGACGGGACGGCCCCGAGCCGCTCCAGCGCCTCCGCGAGGGCGGCTCCGTCGGTCGCCAGGGCGCCGAGGTTCGCGGCCTCCATGGCGCCCGGCCCTCCGCCGGTGGCGACCATGAGCCCCGCGGTCGCCAGCGCGTGGCCGCAGGCTGCCGCCCGGGCGTACGAGGTGGAGCCCCGCGCGAGGGCGTGCCCGCCCATGACGCCCACGACCGGCCGGCCCGCGATGAACTCGGTGAGGGCGTCCGTGACCGAGTCGTCGTGGATCGCGCGCAGCAGGGTGACGAACGCGTCGTGCCGCAGCGAGCCGCGGCGGGTCCACCGGTAGGCGCGGGCGTCGGGGGTGACGTCGTAGCCGCCCTCGTCGAGGCCGGCATACAGCTCCTGCGGGCTGTACAGCCGCGAGCGGTAGGGGTCGACGGGCGCCCGGGGGTCGGTGGGGAAGACGAGGGCGTGGTGCTTGCCCAGGTGCGCGTTGAGGGCGGGGGACAGGCGTCCGCCGAGGACCACGAGCCCGGCGACGTCCGTGCGTGCGAGCAGCCGGTCCTCGTATGCCGTGAGGTCCAGGTCCTGCAGCCGCAGGCCGGACAACGGCGCGCCGGAGTCGAGGGCCGACTCGAGGTCGGTGAGGGTCTCGATCTCCTCCGGCTCCACGGGGCGACTGTAGGGCGCCGGCTCAGACGTTGCCGAGGATGCGGTCGACGGCGATCTCGACCACGACGCGGGCGGGGTTCTCGCGGGGCGTCCGGTAGCGGGCGGCATACCGCTGCACGGCGTCGGCGACGGCCTCTGGCTCGGTGCGCACGGTTGCCACGCCCTCCAGCGCGATCCAGTGGCGCCCCTCCACCTGGCAGACGACGGCCCGGCCCCCGAGGGCGGCGTTGCGCGCCTTGCGGGACTCCCCGCTCGTGATGACCCGGACCAGGCGCCGCTCGCCGTCCCAGGTGAAGCCGACCGGGACCACGTGGGGCGAGCCGTCCGGGCGCAGCGTCGTCAGCGTCGCCAGGTGGCGCTCGGTGAGGAAGTCGAGCGCGGCTGGGGACAGGGCTGCGGGGTCGAGGGCCACGCGGTCAGTGTGTCCTAGTGCCCGGTCAGCGCCGACAGCGCCCGCCCCAGGCGCGCCGGCCGGCCCGTGCGCGACTCCTCGGCGTCTGCCGCGGAGGCGAGCCGGAGCCCGGCGTTGACGCCGAGCCAGCGCAGCGGCTCGGGCTCCCAGCGGCGGCTGCGGTGCCCGACCCAGGGCAGCTCGGTCACCGGGGTCCGCCGCCCCAGGACGAGGTCGGCCAGGGTGCGGCCGGCGAGGTTGGTCGCGGCGACCCCGTCACCGACGTAGCCGCCGGCCCAGCCCAGGCCCGTGGCGGGGTCGTACCCGACCGAGGGGTGCCAGTCGCGCGCGATGCCCAGCGGGCCGCCCCATGCGTGGGTGAAGTTCACGCCGGTGAGCTGCGGCAGCATTCCGGTGAGGGTGGCGTGCAGGTCGGCGAACACCCGCTCCTCGTGGTCGTACCCGGGTCGGATGCGGGAACCGAAGTGGTACGGGGCGCCCCTGCCACCGAACGCGATCCGGTCGTCGACGGTGCGCTGCCCGTAGACGATGACGTGCCGGTGGTCGCTGAAGACCTCGTGCCCGGCGAGGCCGATCGAGTCCCACACCCCGGGCGCCAGCGGCTCGGTCGCCACCATGAGCGAGTAGACCGGGGCCACCACGCGGCGCTGGCCGGGCAGTCGTGCCGTCCACGCCTCGGTGGCGCGGATGACGTGCCGGGCGGTGACGGTGCGGCCGTCCTCGAGGACCACCCCGCCGGGGGCGAGGTCGGCGACGCGGGAGCGCTCCAGCACCCGTCCTCCGCGCTCGCGGACGGCGCGGGCGAGGCCGTCGGCCAGCCAGCGCGGGTGCACGCGGGCACAGTGCGGGTTGAACGTGGCGCCGTGGACGTCGGTGGCGGCCAGCCGTTCGGCTGCCTCGCCCGCGTCGAGCCATCGAGTGCCCATGCCCCACTCGTCGGAGTGCCGCACCTCGGCACGGCCGCGCTCGGCCTGCGCGGAGGACCGGGCCAGCGCGAGGGTGCCGCCCTTGCGGAATCCGCAGTCGACCCCGACGGATTCCGTGGCGCGACCGACCTCGTCGACGGTGTCGCGCAGGGCGTCCAGCATGGCCGAGGCCGCAGCGCGACCCGACCGGCGGGCGAGGGTCTCCGGCGACACCGGCCACAGCGCCGACACCCAGCCGCCGTTGCGCCCGCTCGCGCCGAAGCCGACGTGCTCGGCCTCGAGCACCACGACGTCGAGCGAGGGCTCGGCCGCCAGGAGGTAGAACGCCGTCCACAGGCCGGTGAAGCCGCCGCCCACGACGACGACGTCCGCTGAGGGGGGCACGTCGGCTGGGGTCGACACCGCCGGGGAGCCGGCCGTCGCGGGAGCGGGCACGGCCGCAGCGGCCGGTCCCGTCGCGGACGACGGAACCGGCTGCGCGGCATACGGATCCGGTGTGGCGGTCGCCCACCACAAGGGCTCGGTCACGTGGTTCCCGGTGTCGGGGGAAGGGGGCTCGTCAGAGGTGCTTCTCGGCGTCCTTGAGGACCGACCGGAGACGGCTCTCGATGTCGTCGAACTCCGCCTGCCCGATGATCAGCGGCGGGGCGAGCTGGATCACCGGGTCGCCGCGGTCGTCGGCACGGCAGTAGATGCCGGCGTCGAAGAGCGCCTTCGACAGGTAGCCGCGCAGGAGCCGCTCGGACTCCTCGTCGTTGAACGTCTCGCGGGTCTCCTTGTCCTTGACGAGCTCGATGCCGTAGAAGTACCCGGCGCCGCGCACGTCGCCGACGATCGGCAGGTCGAGCAGCTTCTCCAGGGTGGCGCGGAACCGCGGGGCGTTGTCCTTGACGTGGTCGTTGAGGCCCTCGCGCTCGAAGATGTCGAGGTTCTCCATCGCGACCGCGGCCGACACCGGGTGGCCACCGAAGGTGTATCCGTGCGGGAAGTAGGTCGTGCCCTTCTTGAACGGCTCGAACAGCCGGTCGCTGGCGATCATCGCGCCGATGGGGGAGTAGCCGGAGGTCATGCCCTTGGCGCAGGTGATGATGTCCGGCACGTAGTTGAAGTCGTCGCACGCGAACATCGAGCCGATCCGGCCGAATGCGCAGATGACCTCGTCGGACACGAGCAGCACGTCGTACTCGTCGCAGATCTCGCGCACCCGCTCGAAGTACCCGGGCGGCGGCGGGAAGCAGCCACCGGAGTTCTGCACCGGCTCGAGGAAGACGGCGGCGACCGTGTCGGGGCCCTCGAACTCGATGGCCTCCGCGATCCGGTCGGCGGCCCAGCGCCCGAACGCCTTGTCGTCGTCGCGCAGGTGCTCGGGAGCCCGGTAGGAGTTGGTGTTCGGGACCTTGAAGGCGCCCGGGACCAGCGGTTCGAACATCTCCTTGGCCGCCGGGATGCCGGTGATCGACAGCGCCCCCTGGGGCGTGCCGTGGTAGGCCACCGAGCGGGAGATGACCTTGTGCTTGGTCGGCTTGCCGACGAGCTTCCAGTACTGCTTGGCGAGCTTCCAGGCGGTCTCGACCGCCTCGCCGCCACCGGTGGTGAAGAAGACGCGGTTGAGGTCGCCGGGGGCGCCGGCGGCGAGGCGCTCGGCGAGCTCGATGGCCTTGGGGTGGGCGTAGGACCAGAGCGGGAAGAACGCGAGGTCCTTGGCCTGGCGGGCGGCCGCCTCGGCGAGCTCGGTGCGGCCGTGGCCGACCTGGACGACGAACAGCCCGGCGAGGCCGTCGATGTACTCGTTGCCCCGGTCGTCCCAGATCTTGTGGCCCTCACCGCGCACGATGATGGGCACGCTGTGGGCCAGGCCGCCCTCGCTGCGGTCCTCGAACACCGAGTGCCGCGTGAAGTGCATCCACAGGTGGTCGCGAGCGGCCTCGGAGTAGAGGGCGCCGGACGGCGTGCGCAGGTCGGACGAGGGTTCGTAGGCGGCAGTGGGCTCAGTGGTCATCGGGTACCCCAGTTGTAGTGCTGCTTGTTGAGTTTCAGGTAGACGAACGTCTCGGTGGACTGGACCCCGGGAAGGGTCCGCACCCGCTTGGTGAGCAGCTCCAGGAGCTGGTCGTCGTCCTCGCAGACGACCTCCGCCAGCAGGTCGAAGCTGCCGGCGGTGGTGACGACGTAGTCGACCTCGGGCATCCGGGTCAGGGCGTCACCCACCCCGGTGAGGTCGCCGTCGACGCGGATGCCGATCATCGCCTGGCGGCGGAAGCCCACCTGGAGGGGATCGGTCACCGCGACGATCTGCATGACGCCGGAGTCGAGGAGACGCTGCACGCGCTGGCGCACCGCCGCCTCGGACAGCCCGACGGCCTTGGCGATGGTCGCGTACGGCTGCCGCCCGTCCTCCTGGAGGTGCTCGATGATCGCCTTCGCGACGTCATCGAGGCGCGCCTCGTGGGAGTGGTTGGGGGAGCGGGTCACGCCCGACATAGTTGCGTCTCAAGGGGACGGTCCGCAAGTCCCCTGACAACGGATTCCGTCGTCGAATTGTTAAATCCGTGTTGATTTCAGCGATCCGGTCGTCCGAACCTATTGAAATCACGCGTGATGTGGCTACAGTTCCAGACACCGGAATCCGCACCCAACCCTCGGGAGTGCTCTGTGACCTCGACGCCCCGCGTCCTGCGCAACTTCATCAACGGCGAGTACGTCGACGCCGAGTCGGACGCGACGACGGACATCGTCAACCCCGCGACGGCACAGGTCGTCGCCACCGCCCCGGTGTCGTCCCAGGCGGACGTCGACCGGGCGTATGCCGCCGCCGACGCCGCCTTCGCCGAGTGGGGCCAGACGACGCCGAGCGAGCGCCAGAAGGCACTGCTCGGATTCGCGGACGCCATCGAGCGTCGCGCAGACGAGTTCGTCCGCCTCGAGGGCGAGAACACCGGCAAGCCGCACGCGCTGACCGCCAGCGAGGAGGTCCCGCCGATGGTGGACCAGCTGCGGTTCTTCGCCGGGGCCGCCCGTGTGCTCGAGGGCAAGTCGGCCGGTGAGTACATGAAGGGCCACACCTCGTGGATCCGCCGGGAGCCCATCGGCGTCGTCGGCCAGGTGACCCCGTGGAACTACCCGATGATGATGGCGGTCTGGAAGATCGGGCCCGCGCTCGCCGCGGGCAACACCATCGTCCTCAAGCCCTCGGACACCACCCCCGAGACCACCCTGCTCATGGCAGAGATCGCCTCGGAGTTCCTGCCGGCGGGGACGTTCAACGTCGTCACCGGTGACGCCTCCACGGGCCGTGCGGTGGTGTCGCACCGGACGCCGGCCCTCGTGGCCATCACCGGCTCGGTGCGTGCCGGCATGCAGGTCGCCGAGGCCGCCTCGCACGACGTCAAGCGCGTCCACCTCGAGCTCGGCGGGAAGGCGCCGGTCGTGGTCTTCGACGACGCCGACATCGAGGCGGCGGTCGAGGGCATCGCGGGAGCCGGCTACTTCAACGCCGGCCAGGACTGCACGGCGGCGACCCGCGTGCTGGCCGCCCCCCGGATCCACGACGACTTCGTGGCCGCCCTGGCCGAGTTCGCCAGCACCTCCACCAAGGTCGGCATGCCCGACGACGAGGACGCCGCCCTCGGGCCGGTCAACAACGCCAACCAGCTGCAGCGGGTGCAGGGCTTCCTCGACCGGCTGCCCGACCACGCCACCGTCTCGGCCGGCGGCCACCGGGTCGCCTCCCTCGGCGACGGCTTCTTCCTCGAGCCCACGGTGCTGTCGGGCCTGAAGCAGGACGACGAGGCGATCCAGAACGAGATCTTCGGGCCGGTCATCACCGTCCAGCAGTTCACCGACGAGGACGAGGCCGTGCGCTGGGCCAACGGCGTCGACTACGGCCTGGCCTCCAGCGTCTGGACCCGCGACTTCGGGCGCGCGATGCGCATGTCCAAGCGCCTGGACTTCGGCGCGGTGTGGATCAACACCCACATCCCGATCGTGGCCGAGATGCCGCACGGCGGCTTCAAGCGCAGCGGCTACGGCAAGGACCTGTCCATGTACGGCTTCGAGGACTACACGCGCCTCAAGCACGTCATGGCCAACATCGAGAGCTGACCGCAACCACGGCCCCCGGCCCACCCCGCCCCGGACGCACCGTCCGACCCGTCCCCCCCACCCGGCCGGTTCACCCAGGCCGGTAGACCCTCGGAGGTCCCGATGACCGAACTCGACAACCTGGCCCTGCGGGCCGCCCTCGCCCGCGGGATGGTCACCCGGCGCACGGCCATGGCCGGCGGTGCCGGTGCGATCGCGCTGGCGCTGGCCGCCTGTGGCAGCAAGGGCAAGAACCCGACGGCCTCCGGCTCCGGCTCGGCCGCGCCGACAGCCAAGGCGGCGCAGGACATGTCTGCGACCGAGAAGCTCGTCAACTGGTCGAACTGGCCCGAGTACATCGACGTCGACGACAAGACGCAGGCCCGGCCGAGCCTCGTGGCGTTCACCAAGCAGACCGGGATCAAGGTCAACTACACCGAGGACTACAACGACAACGACGAGTTCTACGCCAAGGTCCGGCCGCTCCTCGCCGACGGCAAGGACACCGGCCGCGACGTCTGGTGCAGCACGGACTGGATGGTGGCCCGCCTCATCCGCCAGGGCTACGTCCAGAAGCTCGACCTCGCCAACATCCCGAACCACAAGAACGTCGATCCCTCGCTCCTGGACGTCGAGTTCGACAAGGGTCGTCTGTACTCCCTGCCCTGGCAGAGCGGGTTCGCCGGCATCGCCTACAACCCGGCGGCGACCGGCGGCAAGAAGGTCGAGTCGGTCGACCAGCTCCTCACGGACCCGGCGCTCAAGGGCAAGGTCACCCTGCTCACCGAGATGCGCGACACCGTCGGCCTCGTGCTCCTCGCGATGGGCAAGAAGCTCGAGAGCTTCACCGACGCCGACTTCAACGCCGCGATGGACGAGCTGAAGAAGGCCAAGGACGCCGGCCAGATCAAGGGATTCACCGGCAACGAGTACACCAAGCCGCTGGCGTCGGGCGACACGGCCGCGTGCATCGCCTGGACCGGCGACGTCGTCCAGCTCCAGGCGGACAACCCCAAGCTCGGCTACGTGCTGCCCAAGACCGGGTGCACCCTCTGGTCGGACAACTTCGTGATCCCGGCGATGGCCAAGCACAAGAAGAACGCCGAGATGCTCATCAACTACTACTACGACCCCGCCGTCATGGCGAAGGTCGTGGACTACGTCAACTACATCTCGCCGGTCCAGGGCACCAAGGCGGTGCTGCAGAAGGAGGACCCGAGCGTGGCCGACAACCCGCTCATCATCCCCGACGCCGCGACGCTCGCCAACGCCCACGTGTTCCGGGGGCTCACGGCCGCGGAGGAGACCAAGTACAGCGCGGCCTTCGCCGAGCTCACGGCGGGCTGAGCCGTGGTCGAGACGCTCCGGAGCCCCGACTCCGCCCGGCCGCGGTCGGTGCCGCGGGACAGCGTCGAGGACCTGCGCCTCGTCGGCGTGAGCAAGGTGTTCGACACGTTCACGGCGGTGCAGCCGATGGACCTGACCGTCCCGGCGGGCAGCTTCTTCGCCCTGCTCGGCCCCTCCGGCTGCGGCAAGACGACGACCCTGCGCATGGTCGCGGGTCTGGAGGACCCGACGACCGGGAAGATCCTCATCGGTGACCGGGACATCACCGACCTCAGGGCCTACAAGCGCAACGTCAACACGGTCTTCCAGTCCTACGCGCTCTTCCCCCACATGACCGTGGCGGAGAACGTGGCCTTCGGCCTCAAGCGCCGCGGTGACAAGGACGCCAGGCGCAAGTCGCAGGAGGCGCTCGAGCTGGTGCAGCTGCAGGCGGTGGCCGGCAAGAAGCCCGCCCAGCTCTCCGGCGGCATGCAGCAGCGCGTCGCCCTGGCCCGCGCCATCGTCAACCGCCCGGACGTCCTGCTGCTCGACGAGCCGCTCGGCGCCCTCGACCTCAAGCTCCGCCGGCAGATGCAGATCGAGCTCAAGCGGATCCAGCAGGAGGTCGGCCTGACCTTCATCCACGTGACCCACGACCAGGAGGAGGCCATGACCATGGCGGACTCCATCGCGGTCATGAACCAGGGCGTCGTCGAGCAGCTCGCGGACCCCGCGACGCTGTACGAGAACCCGGCCTCCACCTTCGTCGCGAACTTCCTCGGGCAGTCCAACCTGCTCCGGGCGCAGATCGAGGGCGAGGCCGGCGACGGCCTTCTCCGCGCGCGCACCCACGACCAGGAGCTGGTCGTCCGGGCGGACCGCGTGCCGGACGGCATACGCGACGTCTGGGTCGGGGTGCGCCCCGAGAAGCTGCGTCTCGGCGACCGCGGTCGCAACACCCTGCGCGGCATGGTGACCGACGCGTCCTTCACCGGGGTGTCGACGCAGTACCTGGTGCGTATGCCGTGGGACTTCGAGCTCATGGTCGTGCAGCAGAACGACGGGTCGGCGCGGGCGCACGTCGGCGAGACGGTGACCGTGTCCTGGGACCCGGGGCACGAGTTCGTCCTCGACCAGCGGCAGTCCGACACCGCCGGCGCGGACATCGACGATGAGTAGCGCGGCCCTGCCGTCGGCGGGCCCGCCCCCGGCCCGCCGGGCGCGCCTCAACTGGGTGCCCTACGCGCTGCTGCTGCCCGGGCTGCTGTGGCTGTTCGTCTTCTTCGTCGTGCCCATGATCACGCTGGCGTCGCAGTCGCTCCAGGAGGGCGACGTCGACAACGGCTACACCTTCACGGGCAACGTCGCGATCTACGGGCAGGCGCTGCAGGACTACTGGCCCCAGCTGCTCCGGTCGATCGGCTACTCCGCGACGGCGACCGTGCTGGCCCTGCTGCTCGGCTACCCGCTGGCCTACTTCATCGCCAGCCGCCGCAGCGCGTGGAAGAACATCCTGCTGGTCCTGGTGATCGCACCGTTCTTCACCAGCTTCCTCATCCGCACGCTGGCCTGGCAGACGATCCTCGCGGACGACTACCTGCCGGCCCGGATCGCGCGGGCCATCCACTTCACCGACCTGCTGCAGCTGCTCAACCTGTCGGAGAACTCCTCGCTGCTGTCGAGCAAGTTCGCGGTGATCTGCGGCCTGACGTACAACTTCCTGCCGTTCATGATCCTGCCGCTGTTCACCTCGCTCGACCGGCTCGACGGCCGTCTGCTCGAGGCGGCGAGGGACCTGTACGCCACGCCGCGCGAGACCTTCCGGTACGTCACCTGGCCGCTGTCGCTTCCCGGCGTGGTGGCGGGCACCCTGCTCACCTTCATCCCGGCGGCGGGCGACTACATCAACTCCAAGCTGCTCGGGAACACCCAGACGGTGATGATCGGCCAGGTCATCGACGCGCAGTTCCTGCGGGTGCTCAACTACCCGCTGGCGGCGGCGTTGTCGTTCGTCCTGCTCGTCCTCATCCTGACGCTCGTGACCGCGTACGTGCGGCGGGCCGGAACCGAGGAGCTCGTCTGATGGCCTGGCTCCGACGCAACCTGCTGACCTTCGCGGCGATGGTCACGCTGTTCATCCTGCTGCTGCCCAACGTGGTCGTCGCGCTGTTCTCGTTCAACAAGCCGAACGGGCGCTACAACTACCAGTGGGTGCGGTTCTCCACCGATGCCTGGGCGAACCCGTGTGGCACGCCGGGGATCTGCGACTCGCTCGGGCTCAGCCTGCGCATCGGGATCACCGCGTCGGTCGTGGCGACGATCCTCGGCACGATGGTCGCGTTCGCGCTCGGCCGGTTCCGCTTCCGCGGCCGGGCGACGACGAACCTGCTCATCTTCATGCCGATGGCCACCCCCGAGGTGGTCATGGGCTCGAGCCTGCTGACCCTGTTCGTGATGATGGGGCTGTCGACCGGTGCGCTGGCCATCCTCATCGCGCACATCATGTTCTGCGTCAGCTTCGTCGTCGTGGCGGTCAAGGCCAGGGTCGCCTCGCTCGACCCCCGGCTGGAGGAGGCGGCGGCCGACCTCGGCGCGACCCCGGTGGCGACCTTCATGAAGGTGACGCTGCCGCTGGTCGCCCCCGGCATCGCGGCCGGCGCCCTGCTGGCGTTCTCGCTCAGCTTCGACGACTACATCATCACCAACTTCAACGCGAGCCCGAGCTCGGTGACCTTCCCGATGTACGTCTGGGGTGCGGCACAGCGCGGCACGCCGGTGCAGATCAACGTCGTCGGCACGGTCATGTTCGTGCTGTCGGTCGGGATCGTCCTGACCGCGCAGATGATCTCCCGCCGCAGGGCCAGGAAGGCATAGGAACCCGTGCGCATCCTCATGATCGGCGCCGGTGGCGTCGGTGACGCCGCCGCGCGCATCGCGGTCGAGCGCGACTTCTTCGAGCTCCTCGTGGTCGCCGACTACGACCTGTCGCGGGCGCAGCGCACCGTGGCCGAGGCGTCGGCACGCCGGGCCGGTGAGAACCGCCTCGTGGCAGCCCGGGTGGACGCGTCCGACGACGGTGCCGTCGCGGCCCTGGCGCGGGAGCACGGTGCGACGCACGTGTTCAACGCCGTCGACCCGCGGTTCGTCATGCCGATCTTCCGGGGCGCGCTGGCAGCCGGTGCCGACTACCTCGACATGGCCATGAGCCTGTCGCAGCGGCACCCGCAGGAGCCGTATGCCAAGGCGCACGTGAAGCTGGGTGACGAGCAGCTCGCGACGGCGGGGGAGTGGGAGTCCGCCGGGCAGCTGGCACTGCTCGGCATGGGGGTCGAGCCCGGCCTGTCCGACGTGTTCGCCCGCTACGCCTCCGACCACCTGTTCTCGCGGATCGAGGAGCTCGGGACGCGCGACGGCGCCAACCTCGCCGTCTACGACGAGGACGGCAACGAGACCTTCGCACCGGGCTTCTCGATGTGGACCATCATCGAGGAGTGCCTCAACCCGCCGGTCGTCTGGGAGCGGGCGCGGGCCGAGGCCGCCGGTGGTGACCTCGAGGCAGGGTTCTTCACCCTCCCCGCGTTCAGCGAGCCGGAGGTCTTCGACTTCCCCGAAGGCATCGGCCCCGTGGAGTGCGTCCACGTGGAGCACGAGGAGGTGCTCCTCATGCCGCGCTGGCTCGACGCCGAGCGTGTGACGTTCAAGTACGGCCTCGGCGAGGAGCTCATCACCATCCTGCGGACCCTGCACACCCTCGGCCTGGACCGCACCGACCCGGTCCGGGTCAAGGGCGTCGATGTCTCGCCGCGGGACGTCGTCGCGGCTGTGCTGCCCGACCCCGCGACCATCGGGCCGCGAATGAGGGGCAGGACCTGCGCGGGGGTGCTCGTGACCGGCACCGGCAAGGACGGGCAGCCCCGGCGCACGTACCTCTACCACGTGTCCGACAACGAGGAGACGATGCGCGAGTACGGCGCCCAGTGCGTCGTGTGGCAGACCGCCGTCAACCCCGTCGTGGCCCTCGAGCTGCTCGCGACCGGCGTGTGGTCGGGCACCGGCGTCAAGGGCCCCGAGGCGTTCGACGCGCAGCCCTTCCTCGACCTGCTCGCGCGACCCAAGCCCGAGGGCTACGGGTCGCCCTGGGGCATGGAGGACCGCTGACCGTGCCTGCCCCCCACGGCACACCCGCGGTGCGGGCGGCCGCCCGGGGCAGGCGCCGCGGGGCAGGCATAGGGTCGTCACCATGACGCGCTACGGGCAGCAGTACGGCCCCGACTTCACCTTCCTGGGCGTGGACCGCTGCGACCTCGACGACGAGAGCACGTATGCCGGCGCCGACGTCGTCGTCCTCGGTGCACCGTTCGACGGCGGCACCTCCCACCGGCCCGGGACCCGGTTCGGCCCCCAGGCCATCCGGATGACCGACTACCTTCCGCACGACGGCTCGCGGCCCTCGCTGGCCCTGCGCACCGACGGCCTCGTCGACCTCAGGGTCGTCGACGCCGGGGACGTGGAGATGTACTCCGGCGACATCGAGGTCGCGCTGCCGGCGCTCGAGGCGGCCGTCGAGAAGGTGGCCCGCGCCGGCGCGATCCCGGTCGTCCTCGGTGGCGACCACTCGATCGCCTACCCGGACGCCAAGGGCGTCGCGAACGTCCTGGGCCACGGGCGCGTGTCGATGATCCACTTCGACGCCCATGCCGACACCGGTGACATCGAGTTCGGGTCGCTCTGGGGCCACGGGCAGCCGATGCGCCGCCTGATCGAGTCCGGCGCGCTGCGCGGCGACCGCTTCCTGCAGGTCGGCCTGCGCGGCTACTGGCCGCCGCCGGAGACGCTCGACTGGATGGCCGGCCAGAGGATGCGCTCGTTCGAGATGACCGAGATCGTCCACCGCGGGCTGCAGGAGTGCCTCAGCGAGGCGTTCACGATCGCCACCGATGAGTGCGAGGGCGTCTTCCTGTCCGTGGACATCGACGTGTGCGACCCCGGGCACGCGCCCGGCACGGGCACCCCGGAGCCCGGAGGTCTGAGCGCCCGCGAGCTGCTCGACTCGGTGCGCCGGATCTGCCTCGAGCTGCCCGTCGTCGGGATGGACGTCGTCGAGGTCAGCCCGCCCTACGACCACGCCGACATCACCGCGGCCCTGGCCAACCGGGTCGTCCTCGAGGCGCTGTCGGCGATCGCCCGCCGGCGCCAGGACGAGCGCGACGGCACCCGCTGGGACCCCTCGCTCCCGCTGCTCTCGGGCCGCAACGCGGCCATCCCGCAGGGCCACATCCCGCACCACCACACCCACGAGACCCACGACACCGCGACGCCCGGCACCACCGGGCACGACACCGACGGAGGCACGCGCTGATGGCTGTGAACCAGAAGTCCCTGATCGAGTCCGTCCCGAAGGGCCTGCTCATCGGTGGGCGGTGGCGTGAGGGCGGCGATGGTCGGACGATCGCGGTGGAGGACCCGTCGAGCGGGTCGACGATCACGCAGGTGGCGGATGCGACGGTGGCTGACGGTCGGGAGGCGTTGGACGCGGCTGTTGCGGCGCAGGCGGAGTGGGCGGCGACGGCGCCGCGGGACCGGGGGGAGATCCTGCGGTCGGCGTTCGAGGCGATCACGAAGCGGGCGGAGGAGTTCGCCACGTTGATGACCCTGGAGATGGGCAAGACGCTGGCCGAGTCGCGCGGTGAGGTGACGTACGGGGCTGAGTTCTTCCGGTGGTTCTCCGAGGAGGCGGTGCGGATCAGTGGGCGCTGGTCGACGGCCCCGAACGGTGCCACCCGGTTGTTGACGATGAAGAAGCCGGTCGGGCCGACGTTGATGATCACGCCGTGGAACTTCCCGCTGGCGATGGGGACCCGCAAGATCGGCCCGGCGATCGCGGCGGGGTGCACGATGGTGGTCAAGCCGGCCTCCCAGACCCCGTTGACGATGCTGGCCCTGGCCGAGCTTCTGCGCGAGTGCGGGCTGCCCGACGGGGTCCTGAACGTCATCACCACCACCCGCACCGGTGACGTCATCGAGCCGATCATCCGCGACCCCCGGCTGCGCAAGCTGACCTTCACCGGTTCCACGGCCGTGGGCCGCCGGCTGGTCGAGCAGTCCGCGCAGCAGCTGCTGCGGGTGTCGATGGAGCTGGGCGGCAACGCCCCGTTCCTGGTCTTCGACGACGCCGACCTGGACCGGGCCGTGGAGGGGGCGATGCTGGCCAAGATGCGCAACATCGGTGAGGCGTGCACCGCCGCCAACCGGTTCTACGCCCACGAGGACGTGGTGGACGAGTTCGCCGAGAAGCTGGCCAAGCGGATGGGTGCGCTCACCCTGGGCAAGGGCACCAAGAAGGGTGTCGACGTCGGCCCGCTCATCGACGCCAAGGCCCGCGACGGGGTCGCCGAGCTGGTCGAGCACGCCCGCGCCCAGGGCGCCACCGTCGTCACCGGCGGCAGGGCCGTGCCCGGCCGCGGGTACTTCTACGAGCCGACCGTGATCACCGGGGTGGCCAAGGACGCCCGGATGATGACCGAGGAGATCTTCGGCCCCGTGGCCCCGATCGCCTCCTTCCGCACCGAGGCCGAGGCCGTCGCCCTGGCCAATGACACCGAGTACGGGCTCGCGTCCTACGTCTTCACCAACGACCTCGGCCGCATGATCCGGGTGGCCGAGGGCCTGCAGTACGGCATGATCGGCGTCAACCAGGGCATCATCTCCAACCCCGCCGCCCCCTTCGGCGGCGTCAAGGCCTCCGGCTTCGGCCGCGAGGGCGGGTTCGAAGGCATCGAGGAGTACCTCGAGACCACCTACGTCGGCATCGCCCCCTAGTCCCGGGACGGGACGCGGCGCGGCCGGTCGTCGCGTCCCAATCGCCCCATACGTGCCGGTTGCCCATCGGCCGACTGGAGGTGTCTGGGCCGATCTGCCTCCGGGGGGTCGAGTTTGGTTGTTCAATTCGCGCCATGAGCGTGGAAGACATCGGGGTCGTCACCTCCCTGCGTCCGGGTGAGGACGCCTCGCGCACGGCCGGACGGCTGAAGTCACTGTCGGACGTCATGAGCGAGACCGACGAGAAGCTCAGGCTGGGGCACACGGCCGGGGCCCGCGTGTGGCCGACGGGGTTCGGCGCCCTGGACCTCGCGCTGTCCGGCGGGTTCCGCTCCGGCGAGCTCGTCCTGCTCGGCGGACCCCAGGGGCTGGGCAAGACCGCGATGATGCTGCAGGTCCTGCGCAACGCCGTCGCGGCCAACCGCACCGCCGTGTTCTTCTCCTACGAGCACGGGGCGCACAGCATCCTGGAGCGGCTGCTCGCGATCGAGGCGGCCGAGGTGGCCGGCACCGACGGGGTCAACCTCACCAAGATCCGGGCCGCCTTCGAGGCGCGGCACAGCACCGCCAACAACCTGGCCTCGCGGTTCGCCAACGCCCCCGGTGGGCCGGAGGCGGTCCGGTCGCTCGAGGCATACGCCGACCGCCTGCACATCCACACGAGCAGTGGCCTGCACACCACGCTGGAGACCATCCACGACACCATCGCCGAGCTCGCGCAGCGCGACGGCCGGGCACCCATGGTGCTCGTCGACTACCTGCAGAAGATCCCGGTGCCCGGCTCCAGCCTCGGCGAGGAGGAGCGGGTGGCCACGGTCGTGGAGCGGCTGAAGGACTTCGCGCTCGAGTTCGCCGTGCCCGTCGTGTCGATCGTGGCAGCGGAGAAGGGCAGCCTCGTCGGCGGCCGCCGCATGCGCGTGCACGACCTGCGCGGGTCGTCGGCGCTGGCGTACGAGTCCGACATCGTCCTGATCATCAACGAGAAGTACGACGTCGTGGCCAAGCACCACCTCGTCTACCACCTCGGCAACGCCGAGCGGTTCCGCCAGTGGGTCGTGCTGTCGATCGAGAAGAACCGCAACGGCGTCGACCACCTCGAGCTGGAGTTCCAGAAGCGGTTCGACCAGGGCCGCTTCGAGACGGAGGGGCGGGTCGTCGAGGAGCAGCTCATCGAGGAGCGTGTCTTCCGCGAGTGAGGCCCTGGGGTCCTGTGACACCAGACCGGCCGTTCTGGCAGTGGGCAGGCGCGGACTGGCCTAGTTTGGGCCGTATGCCGTGGCGCCCCGAGTCGCTCCCGCACCGAGCCGTCGCGACGTGCTGCCCGGGAGCGGGCCGTGGTGCGTGACCTCGGGGCCGGTGCCTCGATGACCGAGCTCGTCAGCGGGGCGCGCGCCGACGGCCGGGACGTGGTCGTCGTCACCGCCGGCGCCACCGTCGGGCAGAGCCTGGACTGGTTCGCCGAGAGCCTGGACCTGCCGGAGTGGTTCGGCCGCAACCTCGACGCGCTGGCGGACTGCCTGCACGACTTCGCCGAGGAGGAGGCGCAGGAGGGCACCGAGGGCCGGGTGCTGGTCTGGGACCGGGTCGCCCTCTTCAAGGTCGTGGACCCGGAGGGGTACGACGGCATCCGCTCGGTCCTGCTCGAGGTCGAGGACGAGCACCCCTCGCTGGCCGTCGTGGTGGTGGACCGGTGACCGGGGCGGCCGCCGAGACCGCCAGCCCCGTCGCGCGGGCCCGGGCGCTGCACCTCGTGGTAGCGCTGGTGGCAGTCCTCGCGGTGCTCTGGCAGCTGGTCCTGGTCGTCCAGGGGGCGGCGGTGCTCGACGAGACGAACGTGCCACCACTGGCGACACGGGTGGTCCGGTTCTTCTGCTACTTCACGGTCCTGTCCAACCTGCTGGTCCTCGTCACCTCCGTGCTGCTCGCGCGCGACCCGGGCCGCGACGGGCCGGTGTGGCGGGTGGTGCGCGCGGCGAGCCTGGTCGGGATCGCCGTCACGGGCCTCGTCCACTGGTTCCTGCTGCGGCCGATCCTCGACCTGACCGGCCCGAGCTGGGCGGTCGACAAGCTGCTGCACGTGGTGGTGCCGGTGCTCGCCCTGGCCGCCTGGCTGGCGGCCGGCCCGCGCGGCAGGCTCGGCCCCGGGGACGTGCTCCGGGCGCTCGTGTGGCCGGCCGTGTGGGCCGCCTGGACCCTCGTGCACGGCCTGGCGACCCACTGGTGGCCGTACCCCTTCATCGACGTCGACCGCCTCGGTTGGGGACCGGTGCTCGTCGCCGTCGCCGGTGTCGGGGTGCTGTATGCCGCGGTGGGGCTGGTGCTCGTGGCCGTGGACCGGGCCCTGCGGCGTCGGGCTCCCGCCACCGGATGAGGGACAATGGCGGGGTGACACCACCGCGCAGCGTCGCCGTCCTCGGCTCGACCGGGTCCATCGGGACCCAGGCCCTCGACGTCATCGCGCGCAACCCCGACCGCTTCCGGGTGACGGCGCTGTCCGCGGGATCGAACCTCGACCTCGTGGCCGAGCAGGCCGTCGCCTTCGAGGTCGAGCTGCTGGCCGTCGCCCGCGGGACCCACGAGGCGGTGGCCGAGGCCGTCGCCGCGCACGCACGCCGCGCCGGCCGCCCGGCATACCGCCCGCAGGTCGTCGTGGGGGACGACGCGGCGGTCACGGCCGCGGGGTCGGGAGCGGACGTCGTCCTCAACGGCATCACGGGCTCGATCGGGCTCCGGCCGACGCTGGCGGCCCTAGCCGCAGGGTCACGGCTGGCCCTGGCCAACAAGGAGTCGCTGATCGTCGGCGGACCCCTCGTCAAGGCCGCCGCCGCTCCCGACCAGATCGTGCCCGTCGACTCCGAGCACTCCGCGATCGCGCAGAGCCTGCGCGGCGGGCGCGCGGAGGAGGTGCGGCGACTGGTCGTGACGGCCAGCGGCGGCCCGTTCCGCGGGCGCAGCCGCGCGTCGCTGCGCGACGTCACCCCGGCCGACGCGCTCGCGCACCCGAACTTCTCGATGGGCCGGGTCATCACCACGAACTCGGCCACCCTGGTCAACAAGGGCCTCGAGGTCATCGAGGCGCACCTGCTCTTCGACATCCCGTTCGACGCGATCGAGGTCGTCGTCCACCCGCAGCAGATGATCCACTCGATGGTGGAGTTCGTCGACGGCTCGACCATCGCGCAGGCCGGTCCGCCGCGCATGCTCGTGCCGATCGCGCTCGGGCTGTCCTGGCCCGAGCGGCTCGCGGACGTCGACGTCCCGGTCGACTGGACCAGGGCGCAGTCGTGGGAGTTCGAGCCGCTCGACGACGAGGCGTTCCCGGCGGTGCGGCTGGCGCGGCAGGTCGGGGAGTCCGGGGGCACCTACCCGGCCGTCTACAACGCGGCCAACGAGGTCGCCGTCGATGCGTTCCACGACGGTCACATCCGGTTCCCCGACATCGTCGACACGGTCGAGCGGGTCGTGCAGGAGCACGCCGGGTCGGGGATCGATTCCGCGGCGCTGTCCGTTGAGGACGTGTTGCGGGCCGACGACTGGGCTCGCAGCCGGGCGCGGAAGGTGCTGGGTCTGCCCGGTCCCGACCTCGTCACCGACGCCACCGACGGCACCGCCGGTGACACCACCACAAGCGCCCAGGGGGCTCGCGCGTGACCGTCCTGCTGTACATCCTCGGGGTGCTCTTCGTGGCGCTCGGCGTGGGCCTGTCCATCGGCCTGCACGAGATCGGCCACCTCGTCCCCGCCAAGAAGTTCGGGGTCAAGGTCACCCAGTACATGGTCGGGTTCGGGCCGACGGTCTGGTCGACCCGTCGCGGCGAGACCGAGTACGGCATCAAGGCCATCCCGCTGGGCGGCTACATCCGCATGATCGGCATGTTCCCGCCCCGTCCCGGCGACCGGCCGGGGATGCTGCGCGTGTCGTCCACGGGCCGGTTCTCCCAGCTCGCCGACGAGGCTCGCCAGCTCAGCCTCGAGGAGGTCAAGCCGGGCGACGAGGACCGCGTCTTCTACAAGCTGTCGGTCCCGAAGAAGGTCGTCGTCATGCTCGGCGGCCCGGTGATGAACCTGCTGATCGGCGTCGTCCTGCTCGGGGGCATCGTCTCGCTGTACGGCGTCGCCACCCCGCAGAAGGGCGCCGACGTCGCCGCGGTGAGCGAGTGCGTCGTCGCCGCGGAGCAGGCCACCACCAAGACCACCTGCACCCCGTCGGACCCGAAGACGCCGGCCTACCAGGCGGGCGTGCGGCCGGGGGACCGGTTCGTGTCCATCGCCGGTCAGCCGATCACCTCCACCACCGACGTGGGCCGCCTGGTGCGCCCGCGGGTCGGCCAGCCCACGCCGGTCGTCGTGGAGCGCGACGGCCGCCAGGTGACGCTCACCGTGACGCCGATCCGCAACACCGTCCAGCAGGTCGACGACCAGGGCCGGCCCAAGGTCGACGCCCAGGGCAAGCCGGTGACCGTCGACGCCGGCTTCATCGGCGTCAGCAGCCAGACGCCCGTGGCCTACGTGCCGCAGCCGGTGACCGAGGTCCCCGGGATCGTCGGCGAGCAGCTCAAGGCCACCGCGGGGATCGTCCTGAAGATCCCGCAGAAGATGAAGGGCGTCGCGGAGGCGGCGTTCGGCTCCGGCCAGCGCGACCCCAACGGGCCGGTGTCCGTGGTCGGCGTGGGCCGCATGGCGGGCGAGGCGGCCTCGGGCGGCGTGCCGTGGATCGGTGGCCGCGACGGCATCAGCCCGTTCGTCTTCCTCCTGAGCCTCATGGCCTCGCTCAACTTCGCGCTGTTCGTCTTCAACCTCATCCCGCTGCTGCCGCTCGACGGTGGCCACGTGGCGGGGGCGCTCTGGGAGGGCCTGAAGCGGTCGGTGGCGCGCCTGCTGCACCGCCCGGACCCCGGTCACGTCGACGTCGCCAAGGCGCTGCCGGTGGCGTATGCCGTGTCGACCGTGCTCATCGTGATGTCGGCGCTGCTCATCTACGCCGACGTCGTGAAGCCGGTCAACCTCGGCGGCTGACGCACGAGCGGAGGAGGGTTGCGGGCCGAGGAACGAGGCACGCGGCCCGGGGGAGCGAGCAGGCAGCCGCCGCACGAGCTCGGCGGCTGACGCACGAGCGGCGTCCGCAGCCGTGCGCGGGGACGGGCCGGACCCTGCGGAGGGCGAGGTGCGCGGCATACCGGATAATGGACACATGACTGTTGGTCTCGGTATGCCGGCCCTCCCTCCGCCCGTCCTCGCGCCGCGGCGCAAGACGCGCAAGATCAAGGTCGGCAAGGTCGAGGTCGGCGGCGACGCCCCGATCTCCGTGCAGTCGATGTGCACGACCCCGACGACGGACATCAACGCGACCCTGCAGCAGATCGCCGAGCTGACCGCCGCGGGCTGCGACATCGTCCGGGTGGCGTGCCCGTCGCAGGACGACGCCGACGCGCTGCCCGCGATCGCGCGCAAGTCGCAGATCCCGGTGATCGCCGACATCCACTTCCAGCCCAAGTACGTGTATGCCGCGATCGACGCCGGGTGCGCGGCTGTCCGCGTCAACCCGGGCAACATCCGCCAGTTCGACGACCAGGTCAAGCAGATCGCGCAGGCCGCCAAGGACGCGGGCGTCTCGATCCGGATCGGCGTCAACGCCGGGTCGCTCGACAAGCGGCTGCTCGAGAAGTACGGCAAGCCGACCGCTGAGGCCCTCGTGGAGTCGGCCGTCTGGGAGGCGTCGCTGTTCGAGGAGCACGACTTCCACGACTTCAAGATCTCGGTCAAGCACAACGACCCCGTGGTCATGGTGCGCGCCTACGAGCTGCTCTCCGAGCGGGGCGACTGGCCGCTGCACCTCGGCGTCACCGAGGCCGGGCCGGCGTTCCAGGGCACGATCAAGTCGGCCACCGCCTTCGGCGCGCTGCTGTCCAAGGGCATCGGCGACACGATCCGCGTCTCCCTCTCGGCCCCGCCGGTCGAGGAGGTCAAGGTCGGCAACCAGATCCTGCAGTCCCTCAACCTCAAGCCGCGCAAGCTGGAGATCGTCTCGTGCCCGTCGTGCGGGCGCGCGCAGGTCGACGTCTACAAGCTCGCCGACGAGGTCACCGCGGGCCTCGAGGGCATGACCGTCCCGCTGCGCGTCGCCGTGATGGGCTGCGTCGTCAACGGTCCCGGAGAGGCCCGCGAGGCCGACCTCGGGGTCGCCTCCGGCAACGGCAAGGGCCAGATCTTCGTCAAGGGCGAGGTCATCAAGACGGTGCCCGAGTCGGCCATCGTCGAGACCCTCATCGAGGAGGCCATGCGCATCGCCGAGGAGATGGGCGAGCCCGTCGACGAGGCCGACGCCGGCTCGCCCTCCGTCACCGTCGGCTGACCGGGGGGGCTGCCGGGCGCCCGCCAAGGGCTGCCCACCTCGCGGGCGCCGCGTCCCGAGGGCAGCAGCGGGGAGCGGCGACCTCGTTGCGGCGCGGTGTACCCCGGTGGGGCCTAGGCTGACACCGTGCTGCGCACCCGCAACCCGGTCCACGCCCTGTCGGCGTCGGACCGCGACGCCGCCCTCGAGGTCTGCTCCCGCGACCTCGCGGCGAACGTCTTCGTAGCGGCGCGGCTGCTCGAGGGGGTCCTGACGACGCAGCCGGGGACGGTGCTCGGCCACAAGGTCGACGGGCGCCTGCAGTCCCTGTGCTGGTCCAGTGCCAACCTGGTCCCCGTCGAGGCCGACGACCAGAGCCTGGCCTGGTTCGCCGACCGCGTCCGCCGGTGGCGCCGGCACTGCGCCTCGATCCTCGGACCCGCCGACCAGGTCACCGAGCTGTGGCGGCTGCTCCAGCCGACGTGGGGCCCCGCCCGGGCCGTGCGCACCGCCCAGCCGCTCATGAGCATGATGGAGCTGCCCTCCTCCATCGGGGTCGAGCTCGACCCGCGGGTGCGGCCCGCGCGCCTCGACGAGGTCGACCTCGTGATGCCCGCCGCGGCCCACATGTTCGAGGGGGAGATCGGGTACAAGCCCTACACCGGCTCCGGCGCGGCCTACCGCCAGGCGCTGCTCGCCCTGATCGAGCGGGGGCACACCTTCGTGGTGGTCGAGGACGGCGCGGTCGTCTTCAAGGCCGACGTGGGGTCGGTGGCCCTGGGGTGCGCGCAGATCCAGGGCGTCTGGCTGGCGCCGCACCTGCGCGGCCAGGGCCTCGCGACCGCCCTGATGGCGTCGGTCGTCGAGCAGGTCATGCAGACCCGGGCCCGCTGGGTGACGCTGTACGTCAACGACTTCAACGCCAGCGCCCGGGCGACCTACCGGGCTGTCGGCTTCACCGACGTGGGGACGTTCTCGACGGTCCTGCTGTGACCGGCGTCGAGGACGAGGACGTCGGACCCGGGACGATCGGGTACTGGTTCTGGGGATCGCTCCTGGCCTTCGGCGCGTTCCTCGTGGTGGTGCCGGGGCGCGACCCCCGTGCCCGGTTCTGGCTCGTTGCCGGGATCGTCCTCGCAGCCGCCTCGTCCGTCGGCCTGGTGCGCGTGCTGCTCCGACGTCAGTAGAGGCCGGTCGAGTACTGCGTGCCGTAGTAGCGCTCGAGCTCCTCGATGGAGTCCTCCGGCCGCTCGAGGGCCTTGGCGATCTGCGGGCGGGAGCCGACGGCCATCGGGTCCCAGGTCTCCGGGTGCCAGAGTCGGCTGCGCATGAAGGCCTTCGCGCAGTGGTGGAACGCCTCGTCGACCTCGACCACGAGTGCCAGCACCGGTCGGTGGCCCTTGACGACCATGTCGTCGAACCAGGGGGCGTCGCCCACGAGGTGGGCGCGCCCGTTGATGCGCAGCGTGTCTCCCCGGCCGGGGACGATCGAGATCAGCCCGACGTGGGGGTTGGAGAGCACGTTGCGGTAGCCGTCGGCGCGCTTGTTGCCCAGCCGTTCGGGCACGGCCACGGTCGTGTCGTCGAGGACCCGGACGAAGCCGGGCGGGTCTCCCTTGGGCGAGACGTCGCAGCTGCCGTCCGCGGCCGAGGTCGCGACGAGGCAGAACGGCGAGGCGGCCAGCCACTCGCGGTCGAGCTCGTGCAGGGCCGGGCGGACCTTGTCGCGAGCGCGGGGAAGCGGCTCGCCCAGCAGTGCCGTGAGCTGTTCGGGCGTCTCGATCCGCGTCGTCATGCCGCCAGTGTGGCAGGAACCCTGGAGGGCGCTTCGAAACCGCGGTGAGCACGCGGCACACGGACAGATATCCTTCCCGGTGGCCCCCCACCCGAAGGAGACCGAAGTGGCCCTGCGCATGTCGACCCTGTTCCTGCGGACCCTGCGCGAGGACCCAGCGGACGCAGAGGTGCCGAGCCACAAGCTGCTCGTCCGCGCCGGCTACATCCGCCGCGTCAGCCCCGGCATCTACACCTGGCTGCCGCTCGGCCTCAAGGTGCTGCGCAAGGTGGAGGACATCGTCCGCGAGGAGATGGACGCCATCGGCGCGCAGGAGCTGCTGTTCCCCGCCCTGCTGCCCAAGGAGCCGTTCGAGGCGACCGGGCGCTGGGAGGAGTACGGCGACAACATCTTCCGGCTCAAGGACCGCAAGGACGCGGACTTCCTGCTCGGGCCCACGCACGAGGAGATGTTCACCCTCGCGGTGAAGGACCTGTTCTCCTCGTACAAGGACCTGCCGCTGTCGATCTACCAGATCCAGACGAAGTACCGCGACGAGGCCCGTCCGCGCGCCGGCCTGCTCCGCGGTCGCGAGTTCGTCATGAAGGACAGCTACTCCTTCGACATCGACGAGGCCGGCCTCGACAAGGCCTACCAGCTGCATCGCGACGCCTACATCCGGATCTTCGACCGGCTCGGCTTCCACTACGTCATCGTCCAGGCCATGGCCGGCGCCATGGGCGGGTCCAAGAGCGAGGAGTTCCTCGCCACCGCCGAGAACGGCGAGGACACCTACGTCCACTGCCCCCACTGCGGGTATGCCGCGAACGTCGAGGCCGTGCGGGTGCCCGCGCCCGACCCCGTGCC
This sequence comes from Phycicoccus sp. 3266, assembly GCF_031456495.1. Taxonomy (NCBI): domain Bacteria; kingdom Bacillati; phylum Actinomycetota; class Actinomycetes; order Micrococcales; family Intrasporangiaceae; genus Phycicoccus; species Phycicoccus sp. 3266. Next base: position 842,108 of record NZ_JAVDUW010000002.1, read on the forward strand.
GTGGGACGGCGTCCCGGCCGCGCATGCCGAGGACACCCCCGACACCCCGACCATCGAGACGCTGGTCGACCACCTCAACGCCGCCTTCCCCCGCGAGGACCGGCCCTGGGCGGCGAGCGACACCCTGAAGAACGTGCTGGTCGTGCTCGCGCACCCCGACGGCACCCGCGAGCCGCTGGCCATCGGCGTGCCCGGCGACCGCGAGATCGACGAGAAGCGCCTCGGCGCGCAGGTCGAGCCCGCGAGCGTCGAGGCGTTCGACGAGAAGGACTTCGCCGCGAATCCCGCGCTGGTCAAGGGCTACATCGGGCCCGGCGCGCTCGGCACCGAGAACGCCTCCGGCATCCGCTACCTGCTCGACCCCCGCGTCTCGGAGGGCACCCGCTGGGTGACCGGCGCCGACGAGTCCGGAAAGCACGTCATCGACCTCGTCGCGGGCCGTGACTTCACCGCCGACGGCACCATCGAGGCCGCCGACGTGCGGCCCGGTGACGCCTGCCCGTCGTGCGGGCACGGCCTGGAGTCGGCGCGCGGCATCGAGATGGGCCACATCTTCCAGCTCGGCACGAAGTACGCCGAGGCCCTCGACCTCAAGGTGCTGGACCAGAACGGCAAGCTGCAGACCGTCATCATGGGCTCCTACGGCGTCGGCGTTTCGCGCGCCGTGGCGTGCGTCGCCGAGGGCAACCACGACGAGCTGGGCCTGCGCTGGCCGCGCGAGATCAGCCCCGTCGACGTGCACGTCGTCGCCACCGGCAAGGACGTCACGCGCGACCCCGAGGTGTTCACGACCGCCGAGGACGTCACTCGCGCCCTCGAGGCGCAGGGCATCTCGGTGCTCTACGACGACCGCCAGAAGGTCAGCCCCGGCGTGAAGTTCAAGGACTCCGAGCTGCTCGGCGTGCCCACGATCGTCGTCATCGGCAAGTCACTGGAGAACGGCGTGGTCGAGATCAAGGACCGCGCGACCGGCGAGCGCCGCGAGGTGCCGGTCGGCGACGTCGTGGCCGAGGTGGTCCGCGAGGTCCGCGGCAGCGACTCGTGACGACCTCGACCCACGGACCCGTCGAGGCGGTCATCTTCGACTGGGGCGGGACCCTGACGCCCTGGCACGAGGTCGACCTGCCGGCGCAGTGGCGCGTCTTCGCCCGTGAGGTCCACGGCATCCCCGTGGAGTCCCGCGACATGGACCCCGAGGACCTCGCCGAGGCGGACTCGCTGGCCCACCGCATCCTCGTGGCCGAGGAGGCCGCGTGGAAGCGCGGTCGTACCGACCACTCCAGCGCCTCGCTCCAGGAGGTGCTGGCGGAGGCCGGCGTCGACCCCGAGCACGACCGGCACCACCTGGCGCTCGCGGCATACCAGCGCTTCTGGGAGCCGCACACCCACACGGACCCGCAGGTCCGCCCGCTCTGGGAGGCGTTGCACGACAGGGGGATCCGCGTCGGCGTCCTGTCCAACACGATCTGGTCGCGCGCCTACCACCGCGAGCTGTTCCAGCGCGACGGCGTGCTCGACCTCGTCGACGGCGACGTGTACTCCTCCGAGATCCACGTCGTGAAGCCGCACGCCGAGGCGTTCCTCGCGGCGTGTGCGGCCGTGTCGGTGCAGCCCGAGCGTGCGGTCTACGTCGGCGACCGGCTCTTCGAGGACGTGCACGGGCCGCAGCAGGTCGGCATGCGCGCGATCTGGGTGCCGCACAGCGACATCCCGGTCGAGCAGCGGGTCGAGGTCGACGTCACGCCGGACGCCGAGGCGCACCAGCTCTCGGACATCGTCGGCATCGTCGACCGCTGGATCGCCGGGCACTGAGTGGGCGACATCGCGACGAGCACGCTGCTGCTCATGGCGTTGGCCGGTTTCGCCGCCGGCTGGGTCGACGCCGTGGTCGGCGGTGGCGGGCTCGTGCAGCTGCCCGCCCTGCTGCTGGGCTTCCCGGGCGCGACGCCGGCGCAGCTGCTCGCCACGAACAAGGTGTCGTCGGTCTTCGGGACGGCGACGAGCTCGCTGACCTACTGGCGTCGCGTGCGGCCCGACCTGCGCACGGCCCTGCCGATGGCGGCGGTCGCGTTCGTCGGGTCGGCCGGCGGTGCGCTCATCGGGCTGCACATCCCGAAGTCGGCGTTCAACCCGATCATCCTGGTCATGCTCGTCGTCGTGGGCGCCTACACCGTCGCCCGGCCCTCGCTGGGGCAGGAGACGGCGCTGCGGTTCGACGGCCACCGGCACACCGTCGTGGCGATGCTCACGGGGTTCTGCATCGGCGTCTACGACGGGGCACTGGGGCCGGGCACCGGCAGCTTCCTCGTCTTCGCGCTCGTGGGGCTGATGGGCTACGCCTTCCTCGAGGCCAGCGCCAAGGCCAAGATCGCCAACCTGGCCACCAACCTCGGCGCGCTGGCGGTCTTCGCGCCGGGCGGGCATGTCATGTGGGGGATCGGCCTGGTCATGGCCGCGGCCAACCTGCTCGGCGGCTACACCGGCGCCCGCACCGCCGTGGCCCGGGGGAGCCGGTTCGTGCGCGTCGTGTTCGTGCTCGTCCTGGTGGCCTTCATCGTCCGCATCGGCGGCCAGCTCCTGGGGTGGTGGACCTGACCGGCGACTCGTCGGCAGCCGTGGCGCCGGACGAGCGTCTCCTCGTCCGGGTCCGTGCGCTGGCCGCCGCGGCCAGGGCCGACGGCCGACGGCGCGTCCTGGGCATCGCCGGTCCACCAGGCTCGGGCAAGACGACGCTGGTCGCGGCGCTGCTGGCAGCGACCACCCGCGACCCCGGCGTGGCCGGGCACCTCGCCCACGTGCCCATGGACGGCTTCCACCTCCCCGACGCCGACCTCGTGCGCCTCGGCCGCCGTGACCGCAAGGGAGCGCCCGACACGTTCGACGCCGCGGCATACGCCGTGGTGCTCGGGTCGGTGCGCGAGGTGCCGCGCCACGAGGTCGCCGCGCCCGCGTTCGACCACGCGGTGGGGGAGCCGGAGGCCGGCGCGCTGGTCGTGCCGGTGCAGGCGGACGTCGTCGTCACCGAGGGCAACTACCTGCTGCTCGACGACCCGGCGTGGCAGCCCGTGCGCGACCGGCTCGACGAGGTGTGGTTCTGCGCGCTCGCGGACGACGTGCGCGTCGAGCGGCTGGTGCACCGGCACGTTGCCGCGGGCCGGGGGACGCAGGACGCGCGCGCCTGGGTGCTGCGCTCGGACGAGTCCAACGCCGCCCTGGTCGGGCCGACGGCAGCGCGGGCCGACGTCGTGGTGGTCGACGGGCGGGTCGTCGGGGCGCGCCCCGACGAGGGGCCGGACGAAGACTGACCCCCGTCACGGGCCCTCCACAGCAACCTCACAGACGGCGGCCGCAGAGTCTTCCCGTGACCTCGACCGACCTCGCCGACGCCATGGCGCCGGCAGCCGCCTCCGCCCGGACCGCCCGGCGTCCCCGCACCGTGCGGCCCGTGCCGCACTGGTGGCGGGACGCCTCGGTCGCGCTGTTCTGGTTCGTCGTGCTCTTCGTCGTGACGCTGTGGGTCGCGAACGGCGGCGTGCAGGACCTCGGCAGCCTCGGCACCGCCATGACCTCGCTCGGGCGGCTCACCGGGCTCGTGGCCTCGGCCCTGCTGCTCGTGCAGGTCTTCCTCATGGCGCGGATCCCGTGGTTCGAGCACGCGTGGGGCCAGGACGCCCTGGCCCGGACCCACCGGTACGTCGGCTTCACCTCCTTCAACCTCCTCTGGGCGCACATCGTCCTGATCACCCTCGGCTACGCCGCCACCGGACCCAAGGGGCTGTGGGGCACGATCGTCGACTTCGTCGTCAACTACCCCGGCATGCTGCTGGCCGTTGCCGGCACCGTGGCGCTGTGCATGGTCGTCGTCACCTCCGTGAAGAAGGCCCGGGCGCGGCTGCGGTACGAGTCGTGGCACCTCATCCACCTCTACGGCTACCTCGGTGCCGGGCTGGCGCTGCCCCACCAGCTGTGGACCGGTCAGGAGTTCCTCACCTCCCGCGTCTCGACCGTCTTCTGGTGGACCCTGTATGCCGTCTGCGCCGGTGCCGTGCTCGTCTACCGCCTCGGGCTGCCCGCCTGGCGCTCGCTGCGCTCGCCCATCCGCGTGGTCTCGGTGCGGCAGGAGGCGCCCGGCGTCACGTCTGTCGTCGTCGGTGGCCCCGGGGTGGAGCGGCTCGACGCGCTGCCCGGCCAGTTCTTCCAGTGGCGCTTCCTGGACGGACCCGGCTGGACCCGCGCCAACCCGTACTCGCTCTCCGCGGCACCCGACGGGCGCCACCTGCGCATCACGGCCGCCCACGTCGGTGACGGCACCGCCCGGCTGGCGCGGCTGCGCCCGGGCACGCGGGTCCTGGTCGAGGGACCCTACGGCCGCCTGCACGAGGGGGTGCGCACCCGGCGCAAGGTCCTGCTCATGGGCTCGGGCATCGGTATCACCCCGATGCGGGCGCTGCTCGAGGGCTTCCGGCAGGCTCCCGGCGACGTCACCGTCATCCACCGCGCCCGCACCGGGCAGGACCTCGTCCACGCCGACGAGCTGCACGAGCTCGCGACCCAGCGCGGCGCGCGGTACTTCACCGTCGAGGGGCCCCGGGTCCCGGGGCGGGAGACCTGGCTGCCGCGCTCGGCGGCCCACCTGACCGACGCCCAGGCCCTCGCCCAGCTCGTGCCCGACGTGGCCGAGCGGGACGTGTTCCTGTGCGGTTCGCCCGGCTGGATGGAGGCCGCGCGCCGCGCCGCGCTGGCCTGCGGCACCCCGGGCGAGCGCATCCACCTCGAGCGGTTCACGTACTAGGAGCACCCGTGCGACGCATCACCCTGTGGGGACTGTCCACCCTCACCACCCTCGTCCTGCTGTTCAGCTACCACACGTCCACCGGCGCAGGGACCTCGCTCGCCGCGCCCGTGGTGGCCCAGTCGGGCTCCGCCTCCGGCAGCTCCGGCTCGTCCTCGGGGTCCTCCTCCGGCTCGAGCAGCTCGACGGGCAGCGGCTCCAGCGGGACCTCCGGCAGCAGCTCGTCGGGCAGCTCCGGGTCATCCTCCGGCAGCTCCGGGTCGTCGGGCTCGTCCTCCAGCGGCTCGAGCAGCTCCTCCGCCACCAAGACCTACGACGGTGACACCGCGCAGACGCGATGGGGTCCGGTGCAGGTCCGGATCACCGTCCAGGGCGGCAAGATCACCAACGCCGAGGCGATCGTCTACCCGAACAACAACGGTCGCGACGTCGAGATCAACTCCTACGCCCTGCCCGTCCTCAACCAGGAGGTCGTGCAGGCCCAGAGCGCGAGCATCGACATGGTGTCCGGTGCGACGGTGACGTCCGACGGCTACCTGCAGTCACTGCAGTCGGCGATCGACCAGGCGCACCTGTGACCGCCGCCGTGGCCACGGGCCGGGAGGACGCGGTGACCGACACCCCTCGGCGCGCCTTCGTCGAGCAGGTCATGGGCATGCCCGTGTCCGTCCACCTGCGGGGCGACGTGGACTCGCAGGCCGCGGACGCCGCCGTCGCGCAGGTCTTCGCGCACCTGCGCAAGGTCGACGAGGTGTTCAGCACGTGGCGCGACGACAGTGAGCTGTCCCGGATGCTGCGCGGCGGGCTGGACCCGCGGGTCGCCCACCCGTGGCTGGCGGAGGTGCGCGAGCTGTGCACGGTCGCCGAGCTGCGCACCGGCGGGCTGTTCAGCGCGCACACCGCCGACGGCGGCTACGACCCCACCGGCCTGGTCAAGGGCTGGGCGGTCGAGGGTGCGGCGGCCCACCTGGCGCACGTCCCCGGCATCTCGTTCTGCCTCAACGCCGGTGGTGACCTGGTGGCCGGGACCGGCTACGGCGCCGCCCCCACCTCCTGGCGCGTCGGCATCGAGGACCCCCGCGACCGCAGTCGCGTCGCGGCGACCGTGGACCTGACCCGTGGCGGCCTGGCCACCTCCGGCACCGCCGCCCGGGGGGCGCACATCCTCGACCCGCGCTCCGGCGCCGCCGTGGAGCGGTCGGGCTCCGCGACCGTCTGGGGGCCGACCCTGCTGTGGGCCGACGTCTGGGCGACGGCGCTCTTCGTCGACCCGGTGGCCGGCGTCGAGGCGCTGGAGCTCGCCGAGCCGGCATACCGGCACCTCGTGCTCTGACCCGGCTGTGGCACGGTGGAGCCCGTGCAGGTCTGGTACGCGTGCTACGGCAGCAACCTCCGACGTGACCGCTTCCTCTGCTACGTGCAGGGCGGCCGGCCGCCGGGGGCCCGGCGCAGCTACCCCGGCGCCCGCAACGCCGCCGCGCCGGCCGACGACCGGCCGATGACGCTGCCGGGCAGCGTCCTCTTCGGCTGGGAGTCGCCCACCTGGGGCGGGGGGATCGCGTTCTACGACGCGGCCGCGGACGGCACCACCCTGGCGCGGGCGTACCTGGTCAGCGACCAGCAGTTCGCCGACGTCGCGGCGCAGGAGATGCACCGTGAGCCCGGCAGTGACCTGGACCTCGCCCACGTCCTCGAGCACGCCCGCCACGACGTCGGCCCGGGGCGCTACGAGTCCCTGCTGCTCGTCGGTGAGCTCGACGGCCACCCCGTCCTGACCTTCACCACGCCCGATGCTGCTGCGGTGCAACGCAACTCGCCCGCACCGGCATACCTGCGCACCATGGCCGAAGGGCTGCGCGAGGCGCACGGCCTCGACGACGAGCAGGTCGTGGACTACCTGCTGTCGTGCCCGGGGGCGGTCCCCGGCTGGGACGCCGACCGGCTCGCGGCGGAGGTCACCGGGCCAGCGCGGCGCTGAGCGCGGCGGCGTCGGTCACGGGCGCGTCGCACACGAACCCGCGACAGACGTATGCCGCGGCGGCACCTCCCACGAGCGGCCGGTCCGCCAGCAGCGGCACTCCGGGGGAGTCGGGCTCGCCGTGCGCCAGGACCAGTCCCGGCGACGACGACGCCCGGGCCACCCCGAGCAGCTCCTCCGCGTCCGGGCCGTCGCCGACGACGGCCACCTGCAGCGGCCCGGCCACGGCCGCCTCGGCCACCGCCAGCGCCCACCCCGCGAACCGCGGGTCGCGGGCAGCGAGGAAGCCGGAGGAGGCGAGCGCCGCCTCGGCGCGCTCGCGCATCGCGGTGTCGCCGGTGAGGGCCGAGCACGTGAGCAGGGCGCCGGCGATGGCGGACTGGCCGCTCGGCTCGGCGTTGTCGGCAGCGCTGCGTGGCCGGAGCACGAGCGGCTCGGCGTCGGCAGCCGTGTCGTGGAAGCCGCCGTCGTCCGCGCCGAACTGGTCGACCGCGACCTCGAGCAGCTTCCGGGCGGCGTCCAGCCAGCGCGCCTCGCCCGTGGCCTGGTGCAGCGCGAGCAGGCCCTCCGCCAGGTTCCCGTGGTCGTCGGCGACGGCAGCGGCGGCGCCGACCCGGCCGTCGCGCGAGGAGCGGCGCAGGCGCCCGTCGACGAGGTGGGTCCGCACGACGAACTCGGCGCAGCCGCGGGCCAGCTCGAGCAGTGACGGGTCCGCCAGGGCGACGGAGGCGTCCGCCAGGGCGGCGACCGCCAGGCCGTTCCAGGAGGTGACGACCTTGTCGTCCCGGGCGGGCTGCGGGCGCTCGTCGCGGGCCGCCAGCAGGCGGGAGCGCGCGCCGGCCCACCACCGAGGGTCGTCGGGGTCGGTGCGCAGCTGGAGGGTCGAGGAGCCGTGCTCGAACGTGCCCGCCTGTGTCACGGACAGCAGCTCCGCGGCGCGGGTGCCGTCCGGCTCGCCGAGGACCTCGACGAGCTGCTGCGGCGTCCAGGCGTAGGTGAGGCCCTCGACGCCGTCGGTGTCCGCGTCGAGCGCGGACGCGAACCCGCCTGTGCCCGTGAGGAGGTCGCGACGCAGGAACTCGGCCGTCTCGGCCGCCACCCGTCGCGCCAGCGGGTTTCCGGTGGCGCGCAGCCAGTGGGCGTGGACCCGCAGCAGCTGGGCGTTGTCGTAGAGCATCTTCTCGAAGTGGGGCACGACCCAGTCGGCGTCGACGGAGTAACGGGCGAAGCCGCCGCCGAGCTGGTCGTACATGCCGCCGCGGGCCATCGCGGTGCACGTGCGCTCGACCATCGCGAGCGCGTCCGCCGACCCGGTGCGCGCGTGGTGGCGCAGCAGGAACTCCAGCACCATCGACGGCGGGAACTTCGGCGCACCGCCGAAACCGCCACGGGCGTCGTCGAACTGGCGGCGCAGACCGGCCGCCGCCTGCGCCAGCGCCTGGTCGTCCAGGCTCGTCGGAGCCGCCGCCGTGGTCATCTCACGCAGCCGTCCGGCGATGTGGGCGCTGCTCTCCAGCACCCGCTCGCGCTGCTCCGCCCAGACCGTGCGCACCTGCGCCAGCAGCTGGAGGAACTGCGCCTTCGGGAAGTACGTGCCCGCGAAGAACGGCTCGCCGTCCGGCGTGAGGACGCACGTCATGGGCCATCCGCCGTGCCCGGTCAGCGCCGTCGTGGCGCTCATGTAGACCGCGTCGACGTCGGGCCGCTCCTCGCGGTCGACCTTGACCGCCACGAAGTACGGGTTGAGCGCGGCCGCGACCTCCTCGTCCTCGAAGGTCTCGTGCGCCATCACGTGGCACCAGTGGCACGCGGCATACCCGACGCTCAGCAGGACGGGCACGTCGCGGCGGCGCGCCTCCGCGAACGCCTCCTCACCCCACTCCTGCCAGTCGACGGGGTTGTCGGCGTGCTGGAGCAGGTAGGGGGAGGTCGAGTCGGCGAGCCGGTTGGGCATGCGCCCACCGTATGCCGGGTGCGCGCGCCGCGTCGGCAGGGCCCCGTGCCGGAAACCGGACCAACGCTTGACCCGGATTTGCCTTACCGAGGGTCAGAAACGCGCTTTCATGGGCGTCGTCAACTGGACACGCACCGGTCCGCACGCCGCCGCGGGGCCAGGCTCACCAACAGCCGGGTCGCAATGGCGCGACCCGGCGGATCGGAGATGCAGTGCCTGCTTCATCCCCCACTCCGCGCCGCCGGCGCACCCCGGCCGCGCTCGCCGCCGGTGCCGCCCTGGCGACGGCCACCCTCGTGGTGGCCCTGCCGGCACCGGCGCTCGCCGACGGCCCCGGCACCGGCACCCCCACGGTCGTCACGATCGGCGACTCGTACATCTCGGGAGAGGCCGGCCGATGGGCCGGCAACACCAACACCGGGTCGCAGTACGTCGACGCGCTCGGCTCGACCGCCTACTACGACAACGCGTCGAACACCGCCGAGACGATCCCGCGGTGTCACCGCTCGCACGCGTCGGAGGTCCACCTCGGTGGTGGCGTCAACGGGATGAACCTCGCCTGTTCCGGCGCCAAGACGGCGACGTACACGGACTCCAACGGCTACTTCAAGCCCGGCCTGGACTTCTACGACAACGGCGCGGGCAACCAGGGCCAGGCGACGATGCTCCAGGCCTACGCCAGCAGCCACAACGTGACGATGGTCGCGGTCTCCATCGGGGGCAACGACTTCAACTTCGGCTCGATCGTGCAGTCCTGCGTCTCGGACTTCCTGACGTCGTCGTCGCTGTGGCCCAACTACTGCAACGACGACTCGTCGGTCACGGCCAACTTCACCAGCAGCAACGTCAGCGCCCGGACCACGGCCATCAAGAACGCCCTGCTCAACGTCGCGACCGCCATGCGCAACGCCGGCTACGCCGACTCGCAGTGGACGCTGATGGTGCAGGACTACATGTCGCCACTGCCGGGTGGTTCCGGGATCCGCTACTCCCAGAGCGGGTACACGCGGCAGAACACCGGCGGGTGCGGCTTCTGGAACAAGGACGCCGACTGGGCCAACTCCACCGCGCTGTCGACGATCAACAGCAGCGTCAAGAACGCCGTGTCGGCGACCGGACTCAGCAACACCCGCGTGCTCGAGCTGGCCACGGCCTTCAACAGCCGGCGCCTGTGCGAGAACACGGTCGGCCTGCTCGAGGAGGAGGGACTGTCCAGCTGGACCGGGACGGGCGCGGTCGACAAGACGGAGTGGGTCAACCAGATCCGGACCGTCTCCACCGCGACCAGCGACTACTACATCCAGGAGTCGCTGCACCCCAACTACTGGGGTGAGCTCGCGCTGCGCAGCTGCCTGCGCCAGGCGTACAACGGCGGGGCCCCGAAGTCGGGCACCTGCACCCGCGGCTCGACGGGGCTGACCGCCTCCGGCGAGCCGGTGATGTCGCTGAAGTGACCGCAGGCCGGGGTGGCACGGCCCCCGCCGTGCCACCCCGGATCGGACGTCCCCGCAGGGACGAGGTCAGGGCGCCGGTGCCCCCGGCCCGCGGGACGACGGCACCCCGGCGTTGCGGCGGTACCAGTCGCGCCAGACGAGCCGGTGGACCGGGATCCAGCGGGGCAGGTCGCGCAGGCCGGGGATGAACGGCACGAGGACCAGCCCGAGGGTCAGCAGCATCATGAGCCCCCACACCAGCGCGTCGGCGTTGTCGGAGGTGGAGAACGGCGGCACCTGGTACCAGAAGGTGTACAGCCACAGCCACGGCTGACCCGGGTAGTTGCCGGTCTCGTTCATCATCCCCCACTGGTCGCCGCCCAGGCTGCGGGCGCGGGCCTGGTCCTCGAGGTACGTGCCGTCGGCGAGCAGCAGCAGCTGGCGGCTGGGGTCGCTGCGGTAGAAGGTGCTGCCGCCGAGCTGCTGCTCGAGCCCGCCCGACGCCGCGAGGCGCTCGAAGCCGCTCGCGATTGCAGGCACCGGTCCGTACTGCCCGGACGCCACCTTGGCCGGGTCGCCGCCCTGTGCCTTGCCGAGCGCGGCCTCGTAGGTGGTCGCCCACTGCGCCCGCTGCGCGGTCGTGGCGACCGACCACTCGCCCAGCGCCTTGACGACGGCCGGGTCGGTGCTCGCCCGCTGCAGCGGGGTGAGCACGAGGTCGTGCGCGGAGTCGACGGGGTACCGCACGCCGGCCCACTTCTGGAGGGGGACACCGACCAGCGTCTGGCCGGTGGCGGCGGAGTTGTACGGGGGCCCGTAGGAGGCGCTCGTGGAGTCGCCCGACAGCTCGGCGACGGCGGTCGCCACCACGTCGTTGGGTGCGGCCTTCGCCCAGTCCTGCAGGGTCAGCGCCTTCTCGTCGGGTGAGCCGAAGACCGCCGCCAGCACGGCCGTGAGGACGACGATCGCCGCCAGGGCGAGCACGAACTCCTTGACGAGGTCGTACGGCCGGGTGGGGAAGCCGTGGGAGTCCGGCGTGACGCGGTGCGCCCGCGGCCGGGTGAGCGTCGTCATCGCCGCACCTCCTCGGCCGCGGCCCCCGAGGCGGTCCCTGTCGCCGTCCCGGTGGCGACCTCGTCCAGCGGCGGGACGACCCCGTGACGCCGGACGAGGATGACGTGCGCGACGGCGATGAGGCCGACCGCGAAGGGCAGCAGGACGACGTGGAACAGGATCATCTGGCCCGTGTCGAGCACGTTGAAGAACGCCCCGATGCCGACGGAGTTGAGGCCGTCCTTGGCCTGGGTGCTGATCCACTGGCTGTCGAAGTTGGTCTGGACGAGGTAGCCGGTGAAGGCCGTGCCGATCGAGGCCAGGAAGGCGACGACGCCGGTGATCCACGTCAGGGCCCGGCCGCCGCGCCACGCGGCCATCCAGAACTTGCCCCACAGGTGGATGACCATGACGACGAAGAAGAGCTCGACCGACCACAGGTGCAGGCTGTTGACGTAACGGCCGAGCGACGAGGTGTGCCACCAGCCGACGCCACCGAGGCTCAGGGCCATCCCGGTGAGCACGACGACCAGCAGGGAGGCGAGGGTGAGGACGCCGAAGACGTAGATCCACGAGGCGACGTACGCCGGCTGCCGGTCGGGCAGGACCTGGCCCTCCGGCACGGTGCGGCTGACCCGGTCGCGCAGCCACACGGTCCAGCTGGTGGAGCTCATCGCCGTGCCCCCGTCCCGTCGTCGGGGGAGCCCGGTGCCGACGGCGGTGCCGCGTCCGGCGCCGTCGTCGGTGGCCCGGTGCGCGCGCCGGCACTGGTGTCGTGGGTGCGTGGAGCCGCACCGGGGAAGGGCAGCAGCAGGGCTGCGGCGAACACCACGAGCATCAGGACGATGATCAGGGCGTTGGTCGCGGACACGTGCACCACTCCCCAGTCGAGGTAGGTGCCCGCTCCGGAGCCGGCCGGGACGAGGTGGACCATGGGGCGCTCCTTTCCTGGCGAGCGCCCGGGGCCGCACGCCCCTGACCGGCTCGCCCCTTCTGCGCCAACGGTGAGGCACCGTTGTGACGCAGAACAGGGACCAAGGGCCCGTCCGCGGGGCGCGCCTGACCTGCGGTTTCGTCCACGTATGGGGGTTGTGCGTCCCCGGGCCCCGGTGGCAGGGTGGGCCCGCCGGACCGCTTGCCCACGCACCCGCAGGGCCGTACCCCTCCCGCGCGCGAGCCGTCGATCTGACGATGGCGGCCGCAACCGTCGGCCGCTTCCGGACGCGCCGCCACACCTGGCGGCGCAGGGCCGCGCGACTCCGCGCGGAAGGGAGAGGCGCATGCGCCACCACCGCACCCGAGCAGCCGCCGCCGCAGGGCTGACGGTCGCCGCCCTCGCCGGGGCGTCGTCGTTCCTCGCCGCGTCGGCGTCCACCGTGACGGTCACGGACGTTCCCGTCACGGTGGACACGGCATACGTCAAGGCGAACGGCCGGGCACCCACGCCCGGCGACGCGATCACCGCCTGCGGTGCCAACCGGCGCCAGCAGAACGAGCCCTCGACCGCCATCGACGCGCGCATGCCGAACGTCGTCGTGGCCGGCTCCAACGACTACTGCACCGTGGAGCTGGCGGGCGGCACGTGGGCCGGCTTCTACCGCAGCACCGACTCCGGCCGCACGTGGACCGACAGCCTCCTGCCGGGCTACCCGACGGACTCCTCGCCCGAGGGCAAGGCCAGCCCGCTGCAGCAGCGCGGCATCACCAACGCGGGCGACCCGGTGCAGGCGTGGGACACCTCGGGCCGGCTGTTCTACATGGGCAACGCGTTCAACCGCGTCTCGCCGCAGGACGGCTCGGTGTGGGTGGCCACCTACGACCAGGATGCCGCGCACTACGTGCGCACCGTCGTCGTCGGCAAGGCCGGCCCCGCCCTCAACGGCCGGTTCAACGACAAGACGTCGATCGAGGTCGACCGCGGGGTCTCCTCGCCGCACCACGGGAACGTCTACGCCGCGTGGTCGCTCTTCCAGGGCATCAACGGCAACAACGCCATCTACTTCACCCGCAGCACCGACCACGGCGCCACCTTCACCCAGCCGGCCAAGCTGTCCGTCGGCTCGAAGAACGTCCAGTTCGCCGACATCGCCGTGACGAGCAACGGGACGGTCTACATCGCCTACCGCCAGTTCGACAGCTTCCGCGGGCACCAGGAGAACGCCGTCGCCTACGTCGTCTCGACCGACGGCGGCGCCACCTTCGGCAAGCCGCAGGTCGCCACGCCGTTCGAGTCCTTCGACGCGGCCGACACCGCGGGCAACCCCACCGCGGCAGCCTCGGCGCACGAGCAGGCCTACCAGCACGCCGACGGGCCGGCCGCCGAGGCCGGCGAGGCGTCGGTGGGCGACAGCCGCGACTGCGGCTCGGGCCCGTTCGCCTGCACGAGCGGCTTCGTGTTCTTCCGGCACGACAGCCAGCCGCGGATCACGGCCGACCCCAAGGCCGCCGACCAGCGGGTCTACCTCGTCTACGACGCCACGGTCCCGGGGTCCGAGGTGCCCTCGGCCACGACCTACAACACCGCCGACCCGTCCGGGTCGACGCTGCGGGTCGGCCAGGGCGCGATCTACTTCTCGGTCCTCGACAACGGCCGGTGGTCGGCGCCGACGCGCCTCGCCCCGACCGACCGCGGCCACCAGCTGTTCCCCGACGTCAACGCCGACGGGGGAGTGCTCCACGCGGTCTGGCACGACAGCCGCAACGACCCGGCCTACAGCGTCCAGTACCCGCCCGGCAACAACGGTGCCGTCCGCGACTCCGCGGGCTTCGCCGCCGCCACGCGCGGGCTGGACACGTATGCCGCCTCCTCACGTGACGGTGGTGCCACCTGGTCGGTGGTGCGGCTGAGCGCGACCAGCCAGATGCCGAACTACGAGATGTTCGGTGACCGGCGCGTGCCGTTCCACGGCGACTACAACTACGTGTCGTCCGTGGGCGCGAACGCCTACAACACCTGGACCGACACGCGGCAGGTCGTCGGTGGCGACGACCCGCGGTACGCCGGGGGCACGGGCTTCGACGTCCTGCAGTGCCGCACGCAGGACGCGTCCGGGGCCTGGTCCGCCGACACCTGCCCCAACGCGGGCGGCCTCGACCAGGACATCTACGGGGCGGCGACCACCGGCTGAGCCGGGGCCGTCACCACAGCAGGAGCCGGGGGCGGTACGGCGCCCCCGGCTCCGGGCCGTCCTGTGTGGTGCGGCTGTCGTGGCGAGTTCGCCCGGCCGCCTAGTGGTGGTGCCCCGCGGAGCCGTGCCCGGACGTTGCCGGGCCGTGACCCGACCCGGCCGAGCCCTGCGCGCACGTGGCCGCCGAGACCACCTCGCCCAGGGCCGTGCGGGCCACCCACCGGGTCGCGGTGCCGTCGAGGGCGTGCACGAGCACCCGCGACCCGGCGACGCGCGTGGCGACGACCTGGTCACCGGCGCACGGGTCGCCCGCGCGGGCCGCCCGGAGCACGCCGCGCAGCCGGTAGTCGTCGACCCACCCGGTGACGCCCGTCCCGTCGAGGCCGGTGACCTCGACCTGCGTGCCGAGCACCCGGGTCGGACGCGCCAGCGTGCCGTCGGGCACCGTGCCGACCACCGAGCCGCCGCCCGCCCGGTCGGTCAGGGGCACCGAGGCCAGCTCGACCAGGCCGTGGTCGTCCCGGCCGCTGACCAGCACCAGCCGGTCCGTGGCCGGCCTGGTCGAGCCCGCAGCCCCGGCGGCCGCCCCGTCCGTCGCTGCCGGGCCGACCGCGGGCGCCACCGCCAGGGCGGCGGACGGCACCGCGGCGGTGGCGGGCGCCACCCCGGTGAGGGCGTGCCCGGCATACCCGAGCAGCAGCACGGCACCCAGGCCGGCCGCGACGACGCCGCCGCGCCGCCGGCTCACGGGCACGTCGTGGGGTTGGCGGTGCCCTTGGTCACCGCGGTCGAGATGGTGCCGCACCAGGCGCCGCCGTCGCCGCTGCGGTGGAACACCTTGTCGTACTGCGTCGAGCCCAGGCTCCAGCTGTAGCTGTCGTAGACCGTCTCGACACCGCCGCTGATGGCCAGGAACCGCGCCGACTCCGCGCCGGTGTTGTTGAGGTAGCCCGACGGGATGTCCATGACCCAGTGCCCGCCGGCCGCGATCGTCGTGCCCGCCGGGATCTGCCGCGGCGAGCCGCCACCCCCGGCGGCGTCGTCGATGTACAGGCCGCTCAGGTCGACCGCCGAGGTGCCGGTGTTGTAGAGCTCGACCCACTCGGTGCCCGTACCGCTCGGGGCCATGAGGACCTCGTTGACCTTGACGGCGGACGGCGAGCCGCCGGTGCCCCCGGTGCCACCGGTTCCGCTGCTGGCGCGGGTCGTGTAGCTGCGCGTGCCCGCGTCGTACGCGACGGTGAACCCGGCGCCCGAGCCCGAGGTCGTCAGGTGCACGGTCCCGTTGTGGTTGTAGGTGCCGGTGTAGTCGATCGCGGCCCCGGTCGTGTCCGTGGTGTCGCACGGGTCGTTGGCCAGGAAGATGTCCGCCCCGACCTTGCGGAACGCGTCGAGCGTACGGTTGCCGGGGTGGCCGTAGGAGTTCACGCCACAGGAGATGAAGGCGACCTGCGGGTCGGTCGAGGTGACGTAGCCGTCGGAGGACGAGTGCGCCGAGCCGTGGTGGTTGGCCCGCAGCGCGTTGACCGTGCCCATCTTCGTCTTCAGCAGCGACTCGACGTCGTTGTAGGTGTAGCTGTTCGCGCTCGTGGCGTACTCGCCGTCGCTGTCGCCGGCTGTGGCGTAGGCGAACGGCCCGAACGCGAACCGCACCCCGATCGAGTAGTCGTTCTCGCTCGGCGGCGAGGCGTCGAGGTGGTGGTCACCACTGACCGGGGTGGTGCCGTCGGCCTGCATGACGCCCTTGGCGTTGGCCTCCACGATCGTGGACGTGACGCCGGTGCCCAGGTCGAGCGAGGGCCACGTCGAGGTGTTCGTCAGCTGGACGACCTTGCCGTTGATGTCGGCGCGGTCGGCCTGCGTCGCCGGGCCGTAGAGCCAGCAGATGAAGCGGGCGCCGGTGCCCGAGGTCGTGCCGGCGTTGTCGTACCTGATCTCGGTCGAGGGGGCGGTGGAGGTGCCTGGTTCGCACGTCCCGTCGCCGTTGCTGTCCTGCCAGGTGCCGCCGTCGTGGTCGAGGAGCTGGCCGACCGTGAAGCCGAACCCGCCGCTGGCCGCGGGGGCGAGGAGCTGCCACAGGCCGTTGCCGTATGCCGTGGTGTCGCCCGGGACGCGCGGGTACCCGATGTGGTCGAGGTGGTGGTGGGAGGCCATGACGTAGTCGAGGTGGACGGGGCCGGAGGCGATGCCGCAGATGGAGCGGATCTGCGCGGCGACCTTGGTGGCGTTGGTGTTCGTGCCGGTGGTGTTGAACGAGGTCTCGCCGAGGTCGACGAGCAGGGTGCGGCCGGTCGGGCCGACGACGAGCTGGCTGTCGCCCTGGTCGACGTCGAACCAGTAGATGTTGAACTCGCCGGGGGTCCAGGTGCCCGAGGTCGAGCAGTGCGGCGCGTCGGTGACGGCGTGGGCCGGGGCGGTGCCGACGGCCAGTCCGGCGGCGCCGAGGACGGCGGTGAGCAGGCCGGCCAGGGCGGGCGGCAGCAGGCGCCGGGTGCGGCGCGTGGGGGAGGGGGTTCGCATGGCTCGGGATCAAAGCCGAGCCGGCGTGCTCGCAGGTGAAGCGCAGGGTGCAGTCTCGTGCCGGTTTGGTCTGCGTTCGGTCAGGGAATTTCCTGCCCCATGACATCCGTCATGGTTCCCCGAGGATCAGTCCGTGGCGACCAGGCTCGGGGACTGGCCGGAACGCTCGAGCGAGCGCGCGACCAGGCCCTCGGCGACGAGGTGACCCACCAGGGCGTCGAGGTGTGCCACGGCTGCTGCGGACCGGCCGCGGGGTGTGCCGACCGCCTGCCGGATCTGCATGAACGCCGGCTCGACGACCCGGTACCCCGGGTGCGAGTCCACGAACGCCTGCACCGGTTGGCGGATCCCGGCACCGACCTCGAGCCCCTGTGCGACGAACACGTCGACGCCCTCGGCACCGCGCACCAGCTCGGCGCCGGTGAGCTCGCGCGTGAGGTGCAGGTCGTACGCCGAGCCCTCCTTCACGCCGACGCGCACGCCCTCCCGATCGACGTCCTGCGCCGTCCGCACCGGGGAGTCCTCGCGCACGACGTAGACGCCCTCGATCGCGACGTAGGGCCGGGTGAACGCGACCTGCTCCTCGCGGGCGGGGTCGACGGCGAGGAAGCAGAGGTCGGCCCGGCCGTCGGCCATCGCCTCGTACGACTTCCTGGCCGCGTCGAAGCACATCGTCTCCACCGGCACCCCGAGCCGCCCACCCAGCTCGTGGGCGATGTCGACGGTGACGCCGCGGGGCGCGTCGGGGTCGCCCTGGGCGAGGACCGGGTTGCCGAGGTTGATCGACACGCGCAGCGTGCCCGTGGGGGCGAGCTCGCCGACGACAGGGTCGGGGGAGGAGGTCATCGCGACCCACCGTCCGTGCTCGTGCTCGTGCTCGTGCCCGTGCCCGTGGCAGCGCCCGTGCCCGCGCCCGCGCCGGTGCCCGTGGGGGTGCCGCGGGCCCAGTCCTCGCGGCTCAGCCGGTAGAGGCGGTGCCGCCGGACGGGACTGCCCTCCTCGACCAGCGGGTGGTCGAAGTCGGCGCCCTCGTCGCGGGTCATCCCCAGCTTGCGCATCACGGACTGCGAGCGGTCGTTGGCCGGGACGACCATGGCCACGACCTCCTCGAGCCCGAGCTCGGTGAAGCCGTGGGCAAGGCTGGCGCGGGCCGCCTCCGTGGCATACCCGTGTCCCCAGCCGGCGCGCGCGAGCCGCCACCCCACCTCGACGCACGGGGTGAAGTGCTCCTCGAAGCGCGGCACCGCCAGTCCGGTGAAGCCGAGGAACCGCCCCGTGTCGAGCGCCTCGACGGCCCACAGGCCCCACCCGTGCTCGTCGAGGAAGGTCGCGATGCGGTCGGCCATCGCGTCGCTCTGCTCGCGGGTCAGGTGGTGCGGGAAGTGCTCCATGACGGCGGGGTCGTCGTTGAGGGCCGCGAACGGCTCGCGATCCTCCTCCCGCCAGTGCCGCAGGAGCAGTCGGTCGGTGCGCAGCTCGGTCACGTGCCGACCGTATGCCGTCGGCGCCCGTCCCGGGGCGGGACCGCGTGTGGCGAGCGGTGCGGCACCGCTCGTGCGACGGTGTTCCCGTGCACGACGTCGTGGTGGTGGGAGCCGGTCTGGCGGGGCTGCGGTGCGCCCTCGAGCTGGAGCGTCGCGGGCTCGACGTGCTCGTCCTCGAGGCCTCGGACCGCGTCGGCGGACGGGTGCGCACCGACGTCGTCGACGGGCACCTGTGCGACGTCGGCTTCCAGCTGCTCAACCCGTCCTACCCCGCGGTGCGCAGCGCCGTGGACGTGCCCGCGCTCGGACTGCAGTCGTTCGGCGCGGGGGTGCAGGTCCGCCGGGACGGCGTGACCGCGCTGCTGGCCGACCCGCGCCGCGAGCCCGGCTCGGTGGTGACGACCCTCGCCACCGGGCTGGTCACGCCGGGGGCGGTGGCCCGCCTCGCCCGGTGGGCGGCTCCGTCACTCGGACCCGTGCGCTGGCTCCTGCGCGGCCCGGACACGTCGCTGGCCGCGTCGCTCGACGCAGCCGGTGTGCACGGGCCGCTGCGGCACGAGGTGCTCGAGCCGTTCCTGGCCGGGGTGCTGGCCGAGGACCAGGGCGCCACCTCGGCGCAGTACGTGCGCCTGCTCGTGCGCTCCTTCCTGCTCGGCACGCCGGGCCTGCCGCGCGACGGCATGCGCGCCCTGCCCGACCAGCTCGCGGCGCGGCTGCGCCGTCCCGTCCGGCTCGGTGCCCGGGCCGAGCTCGGGGAGGGGACGACGGTCCGTACCCCCGACGGCGAGGTCGCCGCCCGGGCCGTGGTGGTCGCCACCGACCTGACCTCCGCCGCCCGCATGGGCGTCGTGCCGCAGGCGCGGGTCAACGGGTTGCGGACGTGGTGGTTCTCGACGACCGACCCGGTGCCGACGAGCCGCTGGCTGCGGGTGGACGGCGACCGGGGACCGGTCGTGAACACCGCCGTCGTGTCCGACGCCGCGCCGTCGTACGCCCCGCCCGGCCGGCGCCTCGTGCAGGCCACGACGCTGTCCGGGGCGCCGGACGACGAGGGCGTGGTACGGGCCGAGCTGGACCGCCTGTGGTCCATGTCGACCGCCGGCTGGGACCTGCTGGCGAGGCACGACGTCCGGGAGGCCCTGCCGCTCGTGGCCCCACCGCTGGTGGAGCGCCGCCCCGTCGACCTCGGCGGCGGCCGGTTCGTCGCCGGCGACCACCGCGACACCTCGTCCATCCAGGGGGCGCTCGTGTCCGGCCGGCGCGTCGCCCGGGTCGTGGCGACCAGCCTCGGGGTGCGCTGAGCCGACCGCCGCGTCGGCTGTCCCGGCCCCGGACGTGCCGCGGACCCGCCACCTCTCGAGGAGGGGACGGGCCCGCGGGTCAGGGGGAGGGGCGGCTCAGCGGGCCGGGCCCACCGGCTCCGGCAGCGCCGCCGTGCGCTCCTGCGCGACGTCGGTGACCGGCTCCTCGTCCTCGTGGTCGACCATGGTCCGCTCGTCGAACGGCAGGTCGCCGGCGAGGACGCGGTCCAGGCGCTGCCGGTCGAGCTCGCCGACCCAGTGGCCGATGAGGACCGTGGCGACGGAGTTGCCGGCGAAGTTCGTCAGCGCCCGCGCCTCGCTCATCATCCGGTCGATGCCGACGATGATGCCCACGCCGGGGACCAGGTCGGGGCGGTGCGCCTGCAGGCCGCCGGCCAGGGTCGCCAGCCCGGCGCCGCTGACGCCGGCCGCACCCTTGGACGCGATGATCATGAACACCAGCAGCGAGATCTGCTGGCCGAACGTGAACGGCTTGTCCAGCGCCTCGGCGACGAACAGCGACGCCATCGTCAGGTAGATGGCCGTCCCGTCGAGGTTGAACGAGTACCCGGTCGGGACGGTGATGCCGACCACGGGCCGCGAGACGCCGGCGTGCTCCATCTTCGCGATGAGCCGCGGCAGGGCCGACTCCGACGAGGACGTCGACAGGATGAGCAGGAACTCGCGGGCCAGGTACTTGAGCAGCTTGAAGATGTTGACCCGGGCGACGAGGTAGAGCACCGCGCCGAGGACCACGAAGACGAACACGGCGCACGTCACGTAGAACCCGAACATCATCTTCAGCACGCTGGTCAGGCCCTTGGTGCCGGTGGCGCCCACGAGCGCGGCCATCGCGCCGAACGCACCGATCGGCGCGGCATACATGACCATCGCCATGAGGCGGAAGACGAGCCGCTCGAAGTGCTTGATGCCCACCAGGATCGGCTCCCCGGCGCGGCCCATCTTCTGCAGCGCGAAGCCGACGAGCAGGGCCACGAACAGCGCCTGGAGGACCGACCCGGCCGTCAGCGACGACACGAGGGTGTCGGGGATGAGGCCGAGGATGAAGTCGACCGTCGACTCGCTCTTGTCGCCCACCTGCGCCTGGCCGGCCTTGGCCAGCTCGGCGGTGAGGTGCAGGCCCGAACCGGGCTTGACGATGTTGCCGACCACGAGGCCGATCGCCAGCGCGAAGGTCGACATGGTGAGGAAGTAGCCGAGGGCCAGGCCCCCGACCTTGCCGACCTGCGCGGCGCGGCGCACGGAGCCGATGCCCAGGACGATCGTGCAGAAGATGATGGGCGTGATCATCATCTTGATGAGGCTGACGAAGCCGGTGCCCAACCACTTCAGCTTGATGCCGAACTCGGGGAAGGCGAACCCGACGATGATGCCCAGGACCATCGCGGCGATGACCGCGAGGTAGAGGTAGTGCGTGCGGTCCCGCTTCGGTGCGGGTCGGTCGACGACGGTGTCGGCTCTTGTGCTCACGGCGTTCTCCCAGCTGTGGATCCCGGGTCGTCCCGGGATGGCGAACAGCGACGATGGTGGCCCCGCCGAGTGGCTAGGGTCACGATTGTGTTCATTGAGTTCCCCGGCGGTGGTGGAGTATGCCGCTGACCCGCCTGCTGCGCGCGCCGGCACGGTGGAGCGTGGCCCGGCAGGTGTTCGTGCTGCAGGTCCTCGTCGGGCTGCTGGTCGTGGTCGTCGGTGTCGCGGCCGGGTACGTCCAGGCCGGACGGGCGAGCACGCAGGAGGCCACCGCCCGCGCCCGCGCGGTCGCCGAGACGGTGGCGAGCAGCCCGGACGTCGTCGCCGGCGTGCGGGCGGGCGACTCCTCGAGCCTGCAGCGGTTCGCCGAGGAGGCGCGGGTCGAGACCCGCACCGACTTCGTCGTCGTGATGAGCCCCGACGGCATCCGCTTCACCCACCCCGACACCAGCCAGATCGGCCGCCGGTTCATCGGGCACATCGAGGCCGCCCAGCGGGGCGGCGTGGTCGTGGAGGACTACACCGGCACCCTCGGCCCGTCGCGCCGCGTCGTCGTGCCCGTCGAGGACGGCGGCACGGTCGTCGGGCTGGTGGCCGTCGGCATCCGCAAGTCCGCGGTCAGCGCCGAGCTGCGCAGCCAGCTGCCCGGCATCCTGCTCGCGGGCCTCGCCGCGGCGCTGCTCACCGGCCTGGGCACCGCCCTGGTGTCACGCCGGGTCCGCCGCCAGACCCACGGGCTGGGCGAGCGGCAGCTGCGCCAGATGGTCGAGTACTACGACGCGGTCCTGCACGCGGTCACCGAGGGGCTCCTGCTCGTCGACCTCGACGGCACCCTGCGGCTGGCCAACGACGAGGCGGGGCGGCTGCTGGGCCTGCCGCCGGACGCGGTGGGCCGCCGCGTACCGGAGCTGGGGCTGCCCGACACCCTGGTCGCCGCGCTCACCGACGACCGGGCCCGCGAGGACGAGCTGCACGTGACCGACGCGCGCGTGCTCGTGCTCAACAAGGCCCGGGCCCAGTGGGACGGCCGGCTGCTCGGCTTCGTCGTGACCCTGCGCGACCGCACCGACCTCGAGCACCTCACCGGTGAGCTCGACTCCGCCCGCGGGCTCACCGAGGCGCTGCGCTCGCAGGCGCACGAGTCGGCGAACCGGCTGCACGCCATCGTCAGCCTCATCGAGCTCGGCCACCCCGAGCGCGCGCTCGCGTTCGCGACCGACGAGCTGCGCCTCTCCCAAGGGCTCACGGACGCCGTCGTCGGCGCCGTGTCCGAGCCGGTGCTGACGGCGCTGCTGCTCGGCAAGGTGGCCCAGGCGAGCCAGAGCGGCATCGAGCTGGTCATCGCCGACGGCGCCCAGTGGCCGGCCCAGGCCGCGCCCGACCGCGACCTCGTCACGATCGTCGGCAACCTCATCGACAACGCGTTCGAGGCGGTCGCGGGCGCCGACGGGCCGCGGCGCGTCACCGTCGACTGCCGGGACGAGGGCGACGAGGTCGTCCTCGTCGTGGAGGACACCGGGCCCGGCCTGCCGCCCGGATCGGTCGACGACGCGTTCCGGCGCGGCTTCACCACCAAGGCCGAGGGCAGCGCCGGCCGGCGGGGCATCGGCCTGGCCCTCGTGGCCCAGTCGGTGTCCCGGCTCGGCGGACGGCTCGAGGTCTCCGGGCCGCCCGGCGCCCGGTTCGTCGTCCGGCTGCCGGTGCAGGAGCAGGAGCACGCCCGTGCCTGACCGCCGGCCAGGGGTGCCCGACCACCAGCCGCCCGTGCTCCGGGTCCTCGTCGTCGAGGACGAGCCGGTCGCGCTCGAGGCCCACGCGGCATACGTCACGCGCGTCCCCGGCTTCGAGGTGGCCGCCACCGCCGCCACCTCCCAGGAGGCGCTGCAGGCCCTGCAGTCCACGGCGGTCGACGTCGTGCTGCTCGACATGCACCTGCCGGACCGGCACGGGCTCGACGTCATCCGCGCCATGCGGGCCGCCGGTCACCGCGCCGACGTCATCGCGGTCACCTCGGCGCGCGAGCTCGACGTGGTCCGGGCGGCCGTCTCGCTGGGCGTGGTGCAGTACATCCTCAAGCCGTTCGTCTTCGCGACGCTGCGCGACCGGCTCGAGTCCTACCGGGCCTACCGGGACGGGCTGTCGAGCACCGACGAGGTCGCGACCCAGGCGGAGGTCGACGAGGTGCTCGCCGGGGTGCGCCCGACGCGGGCCGCCGCCCTGCCCAAGGGAATGGGGGAGGAGCTGCTGGCCCGGGTCACCCGGGCGTTGCGCGACAGCGGGTCGCTGTCGGCCAGCGAGCTCGCCGAGGCGGTCGGGGTCAGCCGGGTCACCGCGCGCCGGTACGCCGAGTACCTGTGCGACACGCGGCAGGCGGTGCGCAGGCAGCGGTATGCCGGGGCGGGGCGACCCGAGATCGAGTACCGCTGGGCGGGGTGACCGGTCCGCCCGGGCCCGCCCGGGAGCCCGCGCGGCCCGGGCGGCCCGGGCGGCCCGGGCGGCCCGGGCGGCCCGACGAGGACTCTCCCGTCAGCCGATCTCGGCCAGCCGCGGGGCGACCTTCTCGCCGAAGGCCGTGATGTGCGCGGCGGGGTCGGGCGTGAGCGCACGCAGGTGGATGTGCTCGATGCCCATCCCGGCATACGTCTCGGCCAGCCGCAGGAACCCGTCGACGTCCTCGAGCGGGTTCGACGGCGGCCCCATGACCGTCTTCTCGATGCTGTCGTAGTCGCGGCCCAGGTCCTCGCAGTGGCGGCGCAGGACGTCCAGCTTGTGCGCGGCCTGGTCGGTGTCGGAGACGATGAGGTTGGTGGCGTCGGCGTACTGCGCCACGAGCCGCAGCGTCTTCTTCTCGCCGCTGCCGCCGATGACGATCGGCGGGTGGGGCCGGCTCAGGGTCGCGGGCACGTTGATGGTCTCGGCGAGCTGGTAGTGCTTGCCCTCGAAGGGGCCCTCGTCCTCGCTCCACATCTGGCGGATGATCTGCAGCGCCTCCTCGAGCCGCTCGAACCGCTCGGCGAGGGGCGGGTACGGCACCCCGAGCGCCTTGTGCTCGCGCTCGTACCAGGCGGCGCCGATGCCCATGAAGGCGCGGCCGCCGCTGAGCACGTCGAGCGTGGTGCCGATCTTGGCGAGCAGGCCGGGGTGCCGGTAGGTGACGCCCGTGACGACCGTGCCGAGCCTGACCCGCTCGGTGACCGCGGCCAGGAAGCCGAGGGTCGTGTACGCCTCGAGCATCGGGTCGTGGGCGGTGCGGAAGAACTCCATCTGGAAGTAGTGGTCCATCACCGTGAACCAGGAGGCGCCGGCCTCGTCCGCAGCAGCAGCGGCGGAGCGGAGGGCCGGGGCGTACGAGGCGGGCCCGTCGGGCAGGTTGAAGTCGAGGAAGTGGAATCCGAAGCGCATGGTTTCAGTCTGCAACTCCTCCCGGCGGACGGCTCGTCGGGGCGTCCCACCCGCAGCTCCGTCGGACCGTCGTCCCGCGGGCCCGCGGCTCGCAGCGGTCTCAGCCGTCGAGGGCCTTGAGGAGCGCCACGCAGAAGGAGACCCCGTCGCGGTCGTCGTCCTCGGCCGCCCAGCGGGCCTGCATGGCCGTCGCGACGTAGGACCAGGCGAGCGCCTCGTCCTCGTCGATGCCGGCGGCCTCGCAGACCACCTCGACGCGCCGCCGCACGAGCCAGCGGAAGGCGGACCCCGAGCCGAGCTCGTCCGCGCGGTTGCGCAGCAGCGGCTGCACCTCGAAGCCGGGGTGCCCGGCCATGGCGTGCGGGTCGATGGCCACCCACCGGTCGTCCGGCGGCCGCGGGCTCCCGGCCAGGGCGTGCAGGACGTTCTCGTAGTGCAGGTCGGTGTGGACGAGGGTGGCGTCGCACGCGGGGTCCGCGGTCAGGTCGCGGACACGGCCCTGGGCGCGCTCGACCATGCGCCGCGGCAGCACGCCCTCCGTGGCGGCCAGCTTCTCGACCTGGGCGCGCGCGAACTCCGACAGCGGGCGCAGCCCCGGGGGAGCGGGCCGGTGCAGGCGGGCGAGGACCTGCCCCGCCACCTCGCAGGCGCTGTCGACATCGAGGGTGCGCAGGTCCCGGGCGGGGTCGAGCGCCTCCAGCAGCATCGCCCAGCGGGACGGGTCGGCCTGCACGAGCCGGACTGCGCCGCGACCGTCCCAGTGCCGCAGCGCGAGGGCCTCGTCGCGGCCCTCGACGTGCGGCCACACCAGCTTGAGGGCCAGCCTGCTGCCCTCACGCGTGACCGGCACGACCAGCGACGTCCACCCCGTGCCCACCGGCGCGGACGGCTCGAGCGACCAGTCGTCGCACGTCGCGGCCAGCAGGCGGGGCAGCCCCGCCGCCCACTCGGCTCCCGACGGGCCGCCGACGGCGCCGGCCTGCGCGGTGTGCCGCCCCACGAACGCCGCGAAGTCCGGCGGGACGAGGGCGGCCGCGTCCTCGGTCCTCATCCGGTCGTCACCGCGGTCGTGGCGGGGTCGGTGGACGCAGCCACGGCGGCGGGCGCATGGGCGGGTGCGGGCGTCACGAGAGCCCGGGGAAGGGCGCGAGCGGCACTCCCCACCGGGAGGCCAGCACCTCGGTCTCGCCCAGCCAGCGCACCAGCAGGCCGAGGGCGGCCGTGTCCGTGCCGGCGGTGCCGAGGTCGCGGGCACCCGCCGCGCGCAGCCGGGTCAGCACGTCCACCGCGAGCCGGCGGGCCGCGGCCGGGGTGGTGACGGGGAAGGGCAGGGGGTGCGCGAGGTCCGGCGGGCCGGCGCTGGAGCCGGCCATGGCCTCCTGGGCTGCCGCCCGGGCCCGCAGGGCCGACAGGGTGGAGGTGGCGAGCGTGCGCTGCGCCCCCGACGGCGACTGCGCCGCCACGACCTCGAAGGCGTACACCGCCGCCCGGGTCGTGGTGAGGAACGTCGCCGCGAGCGACTGGCCCTTCCACGCCTCGTCCGGCCAGGTCGCCGGCCGGCCGAGGAGGGTGGCGGCCGCCGAGCGCTGGGCCAGCACGGAGCCCACGAGGGGCACGGACCCCGCCATCACCCGCGACAGGGAGGTGACGGCGGTCGGGCCCAGGTCGCCGGCCTCGGCCGCCGCGAGCTCGGCCGCGGTGGTGCGCCCGCCGGTCGTGGACGACGCGGTCGGGCTGGTGCCGGAGGCGCTTGCGGCCGCCGCCGTGGCCGTGCCGGTGCCTGTCGTCGCGCCGGAGCGGGTCAGCTCCGCGTCGGGGACGCCGAGCCGGAGCAGCTCGGCACGCAGCACGGTCGCCTGCTGCCGGTGCAGCGCGGCGAGCCTGGCCGGCAGGCCGGTTCCGCCGGCAGCGGCGGCGCGGGTCGCCAGGTCCTCGGTGTGCCTCCACAGCGCGACCATGAACGCCTCGCCGGGCACGGGCTTGCGGGCCGCCGGGCGCGCCCCGGGGCTGCCGTCCTCGAACCGGATGCCGCACGCGGACAGGGAGGTCGCCGCAGCGACGGCGAGGCCGAGGCCGAGGGCCTGGCGCCGGGTCGGGTGCACCGGGGCCCCGGCTCGGTCCATCGGCATGACGCGATTCTGGCACGGGCAGGAGGGCGCGCATGCGGCACCACGACGGCGTGGATAGAGTGGCGCTTTGCACCACCCCAGAACTTCAGAGAGGACGAGTCAGTGAGCGTCAAGGACCAGATTCGTCCCGTCGTCGAGGGCCCGCTCGGGGACCTCGGCCTCCTGGTGGAGGACGTCGCCGTCACGCCCACCGGCAAGCGCCGCCTCGTCCGGGTCTGGATCGACCGCGCCCTGTCCGCCGAGGGCGATGCCACCGACGTGGTGCCGCCGCTCAGCCTCGACGAGGTCTCGGACGCGACCCGCGCTGTGAGCGACGCGCTCGACGACAGCGACGTCATGGGTGAGCAGCCGTACACGCTCGAGGTGACGAGCCCGGGGGTCGACCGCCCCCTCACCCTTCCGCGGCACTTCCGCCGCAACGTCTCCCGCCTGGTCACCGTGACGCCCACCGAGGGCGAGCCCGTGACCGGTCGCATCGTCAGCGCCGGACCCGACGAGGTCACCCTCGAGGTCCCCGCGACGAAGAAGACACCTGCCCGGACCACCAGCGTCCGGTATGCCGAGGTGTCCAGGGCGGTGGTCCAGGTCGAGTTCTCGAGGCCTGCCGACCACGCCGGCGCCGACGGGGACGACGCCGACATCCACGAGGAGGACTGACATGGACATCGACCTCGCCGCACTGAGGGCGCTGGAACGCGAGCGCGACATCTCGCTCGACATCCTGATCCCGGCGATCGAGCAGGCACTGCTCGTCGCCTACCACCGCACCGACGGCGCGTACCGCAACGCCCGCGTCGAGCTCGACCGCAAGACGGGCCACGTCATCGTGTGGGCCCGCGAGGAGATCGAGCAGGAGCCGGTCGCCGAGGGCGAGGAGCGCCCGCCGCGCGAGTACGGTCCCGAGTTCGACGACACCCCGACCGGTTTCGGCCGGATCGCGGCGGCCACGGCCCGCCAGGTCATCGTCCAGCGGCTGCGCGACCTCGAGGACGAGGCGATCCTCGGCGACTTCAAGGGCCGCGAGGGCGACGTCGTCGCCGGCGTCATCCAGCAGAGCCCCGACCCGCGCCACGTCACGGTCGACTTCGGCACGGTCGAGGGCATCCTGCCGCTGGCCGAGCAGGTGCCGGGGGAGCGCTACGTCCACGGCGAGCGCATCCGCTGCTTCGTGGTCTCGGTCCGCCGCGGACCCAAGGGCCCGCAGATCGGGCTGTCCCGCACCCACCCGAACCTCGTGCGCAAGCTGTTCGCCCTCGAGGTGCCCGAGATCGCCGACGGCTCGGTGGAGATCGCAGCCCTGGCCCGCGAGGCCGGCCACCGCACGAAGATCGCCGTGCACTCCAAGGTGCCGGGGCTCAACGCCAAGGGCGCCTGCATCGGCCCCATGGGCGCCCGCGTGCGTGCGGTGATGACCGAGCTGCACGGGGAGAAGATCGACATCGTCGACTACTCGGACGACCCCAGGACGTTCGTGGCGGCTGCGCTGTCCCCGTCGCGCGTGGAGTCGGTCGAGATCGTCGACCCGCAGCTGCGCTCGGCCCGGGTCGTCGTTCCCGACTACCAGCTCTCGCTCGCCATCGGCAAGGAGGGGCAGAACGCCCGCCTCGCCGCCAAGCTGACCGGCTGGCGCATCGACATCCGTCCTGACACCGCCGCGGCTCCCGCCGCCGGTGGCGTCGGTCACACCTCCGGTGGTGCGGCCACCGGCCGCGCCGGAGGGGCCCGGAACCCGGCCTCCGGGGGCCCCCGGAGCACGGGTGACACAGCCTGAGGGCGATAGGGGATAGGATGGTGGGGACCGACCGGACTGGACCCCGGCCTTCGGCAGCAGGTTCGACTCCCCACGACACGCACGGGTCACCCACCCGCACGTGTGTGGGCTGCCGCAGGACGGATAGCTGGTCGGCACTCCTGCGAGTGGTCGCGGAGACGGACGAGGCCGGAGCGATCCGGCTGACCCCCGACCCGCGGCACTGCCTGCCGGGACGTGGCGCATGGCTGCACCCGACGGGCGACTGCCTCGAGCAGGCCCTCCGCCGGCGGGCGTTCGGGCGTGCGCTGCGTACCAGCGCCGCTCCCGACCCGGCAGCGGTCCGGGGCCACGTCGAGGCGGTGGCCACCGGCCACGCGCAGCAGTAGCAGCATCCGCAGTACGAGAACCGTCCGTAGGGAACCGACCAGAACTCTGAACCAGAGAGTGGGTTAGACCGCTGATGAGCACCCGATGAGTACTCAGCAATGAGCTCCCCCCAGCAGTAACGACGGTCCGCGCCTGTCACCTGACACACGGACCAGGAACAGGAGAAACGTGGCAAAGGTCCGTGTAAGTGCGCTCGCCAAGGAGCTGGGCACCGACAGCAAGACGCTGATCGCCCACCTCAACAGCATCGGCGAGTACGTCAAGACCGCCAGCTCGACGATCGAGGCGCCCGTCGTCCGCAAGGCGACGGAGACGTTCCCCGACGAGCTGAGGAAGTCCCCGGCCAAGAAGGCTGCCGCAGGCAAGCCGGCCCCGGCCAGGCCCGCGCAGCCGGCCCCGGCCGCCCCGCAGGCCCCCGCCGAGGCCGCTCCGTCGGCCCCCGCGGCGCAGTCTGCCCCGGCCGCACCCGCCGCCCCGGCCCCCGCTCCGGCGGCTCCCGCCCCCCGGCCCGAGCCCGCGTCGCCCGCCGCCAAGGCAGCACCGGCCGCTCCGGCGGCCCCTGCCGCCCCCGCGGCCCGGTCCGAGGTGTCGCCGGCGCGCGACGGCGGCAAGCCGGGTCCCGGTGTGCCCCCGTCCGCCCGTCCCGGCAGCGCCGGCCCCCGTCCGGGTGCGGCCCCCTCGGCGCCGCGTCCCGGTGGCGCCCCGCGTCCCGGCGCCCCGCGCCCGGGCAACAACCCGTTCGCACCGTCGCAGGGCATGGGCACCCAGCGCCCGGCCGCCCGAGAGGGTTCCCCGCGTCCGGGCAACAACCCCTTCGCGCCCTCCCAGGGCATGCCCCGGCCGCAGTCGCGGCCCGGTGGCCCGCGCCCCGGTGGTGCGTCCGGCCCCGGTGGGCCGCGTCCCGGTGGGCCGCGGCCGAGCCCGGGCATGATGCCCGACCGCTCGGCGGTCGGCCGTCCCGGTGAGCGCCCGGCCCGTCCGGGCGGGCGTGGTCCCGGTGGTCCCGGCGGCGGCGCCGGCCGTGGCCCCGGTGGTCCCGGTGCCGGTGGTGGCGGCTTCGCCGGCCGCGGTGGCTTCCGTGGCGGTGCGGGCCGCGGCTCGACCGCCGGTGCCTTCGGCCGCGGTGGCGGCCGTCCGGTCCGTGGTCGCAAGTCCAAGCGTGCGAAGCGCCAGGAGTTCGAGCAGATGCAGGCGCCGTCGCTCGGCGGCGTCACCGTGCCCCGTGGCAACGGCGACACCCTCATCCGGGTGCGTCGCGGCTCGTCGCTGAGCGACTTCGCGGACAAGATCAACGCCAACCCCGGCGCCCTCGTCACGGTGCTCTTCCACCTCGGCGAGATGGCCACGGCCACCCAGTCGCTGGACGAGGACACGTTCAAGCTGCTCGGTGCCGAGCTCGGCTACAACATCGAGGTCGTCTCCCCCGAGGAGGAGGAGAAGGAGCTCTTCGACTCCTTCAACATCGACCTGGAGACGGGTATCGAGGGCGAGGACGACGAGGACCTGTTCCCGCGTCCGCCGGTCGTCACCGTCGTCGGCCACGTCGACCACGGAAAGACCCGCCTGCTCGACGCGATCCGCAACGAGGACGTCGTGGCCGGCGAGGCTGGTGGCATCACCCAGCACATCGGTGCCTACCAGGTCCACCGTGAGCACGAGGGCCAGGACCGCGCCATCACCTTCATCGACACCCCGGGTCACGAGGCGTTCACCGCCATGCGTGCCCGCGGTGCCAAGGTCACCGACATCGCGATCCTCGTCGTCGCCGCCGACGACGGCGTGATGCCGCAGACCATCGAGGCGCTCAACCACATGCAGGCGGCCGACGTGCCGATCGTGGTGGCCGTCAACAAGATCGACGTCGAGGGTGCGAACCCGTCGAAGGTCCGCCAGCAGCTGACCGAGTACAACCTCGTCGCCGAGGAGTACGGCGGCGACACGATGTTCGTCGACGTCTCGGCCAAGGCCGGGCAGAACATCGACGCCCTCCTCGAGGCCGTCCTGCTGACCGCCGACGCGGCCCTGGACCTGCGGGCCAACCCCGACAAGGACGCCCGCGGTGTCGCGATCGAGGCCAACCTCGACCGTGGCCGCGGTGCCACCGCGACGGTCCTGGTCCAGTCCGGCACGCTGCACGTCGGTGACGCGATCGTCACCGGCTCGGCATACGGCCGCGTGCGCGCCATGCTCGACGAGCACGGCGACAACGTGCAGGAGGCGACCCCGTCGCGTCCGGTGCAGGTGCTCGGCCTCTCCTCGGTGCCCCGCGCCGGTGACACCTTCGTGGTGGCCCCGGACGACCGCACCGCGCGCCAGATCGCCGAGAAGCGCGAGGCTGCCGACCGCCAGGCGTCCCTGGCCAAGGCGCGCAAGCGCATCTCGCTCGAGGACCTCAACGAGGCCCTGGCCGCGGGCAAGGTCGAGACCCTCAACCTCATCCTCAAGGGTGACGTGTCGGGTTCGGTCGAGGCGCTCGAGGACGCGCTGCTGCAGATCGACGTGGGCGACGAGGTCGACCTGCGGATCATCGACCGCGGCGTCGGTGCGATCACGATGAACAACATCAACCTCGCGATGGCGTCCGACGCGATCATCATCGGCTACAACGTGCGGGCCGAGGGCCAGAACGCCGACTACGCCGAGCGTGAGGGCGTGGAGATCCGCTACTACTCGGTGATCTACAACGCCATCGAGGAGATCGAGCAGGCGCTCAAGGGCATGCTCAAGCCGGAGTTCGAGGAGGTGGAGCTCGGCACCGCCGAGATCCGCGAGATCTTCCGGTCGAGCAAGTTCGGCAACATCGCCGGCTCCATCGTCCGCAGCGGCGAGATCAAGCGCGGCACCCGCGCCCGGATCACCCGCAACGGTGTCGTGATCGCGGAGAACGTCGAGATCGCCGGCCTGCGGCGGTTCAAGGACGACGTCACCGAGGTCCGCGAGGGCTTCGAGTGCGGTATCAACCTCGGGTCGTTCAACGACCTCCAGCTCGGCGACCTCATCGCCACGTACGAGATGCGGGAGAAGCCGCGCGCCTGAGCGCGGTCCCGCACCAGGTGACGGTATGCCGCCGGCTCGCGCCGGCGGCATACCGTCACCCACGACCCCACTGACCAGGAGGAGCCATGGCCGACGCCGGGCGTGCCCGCAGGATCGCCGACCGGATCAAGACGCTGGTCGCGGCGAACGTCGAGTCCATCGTCAAGGACCCCGACCTCGGCTTCGTCACCATCACCGACGTGCGGGTCACGGGCGACCTCCAGCACGCGTCGGTCTTCTACACCGTCTTCGGTGACGAGGCGCAGCGCACGCGCACCGCGGAGCTGCTGGAGAAGAACAAGGGCCGCCTGCGCTCGTTCGTCGGCAAGCAGATCCAGATCCGGCTCACGCCGACGCTGGAGTTCATCGCCGACGCGATCCCGGAGACCGCGGCCCACCTCGAGGACCTGCTGCGCGAGGCCAGGGAGCGCGACGCCGCCGTGGCGGCCGCTGCTGCCGGCGCGACGTACGCCGGGGAGGCCGACCCCTACAAGCACGACGAGGACGACGTCATGGGCGAGGTCGGCGACGAGGCGGACGACCTCGACGACGATGACGACGGTGACGACGAGCCCGTCGGCGATCGGGGCGACGGCGCGGATGCCCGCGCCTGACGGCCTGCTGGTCGTCGACAAGCCGCAGGGCTGGACGAGCCACGACGTCGTCGGGCGGGCCCGGCGCATCTGCGGCACCCGCAAGGTCGGCCACGCGGGCACCCTGGACCCGATGGCCACGGGTGTGCTCGTGCTGGGCATCGGCCGGGCCACCCGCCTGCTGACCTTCCTCGTCGGGTGCGACAAGGACTACGCCGCGACGATCCGCCTGGGGCAGTCGACGCTCACCGACGACGCCGAGGGGGAGGTCACCGCCTCGACGCCGGTGGACGCCGCGTCGGCGCTCGACGAGGCCGCGGTGGACGCCGCGGTCGCGCGGCTCACCGGTGACATCGAGCAGGTCCCGAGCGCCGTCTCGGCCATCAAGGTCAAGGGCGAGCGCGCGTACCACCGCGTCCGCGCGGGGGAGGACGTCGAGCTGGCGGCGCGTCCCGTCACCGTCTCCCGGTTCGAGGTCCTGGCGCGGCGTGCTGCGGTCGCCGAGGACGGGACGCCGGTGCTCGACCTCGACGTCGAGGTGACCGTCAGCTCGGGCACCTACGTGCGCGCCCTGGCCCGCGACCTCGGCTCCGCGCTCGGCGTGGGTGGGCACCTCACCGCGCTGCGCCGCACGCGGGTCGGGGCGTTCGAGCTCGGCCAGGCGCACGACCTCGAGTCGCTCACCGCGCTCGGGGACCCCGAGCGGGTGCCGGTGCTGCCGCTGGGCGAGGCCGCCCGCGCGCAGTTCGCGGTGCACGAGCTCACCGAGGCCGAGGCCCGCGCGCTGGGCTACGGCCAGCGGGTCGACTCGGAGACACCGCTGCGCTCGGAGCCGGTCGCGGCGTTCGGACCCGACGGCCGACTGGTGGCCATGCTCGATGAGTCGGGTCACAAAGCACGCCCACACGTCGTGTTCGCACCGGCCGGTTCGTAGAGTGTCCCCCGTGCACCGCTGGACCGACCCCGCCCAGACCCCCGCGCACCTGCGGCCCTCCGTCGCCACGTTCGGCAACTTCGACGGGGTCCACCTCGGGCACCGCGCCGTGCTCGGCCGGCTCGTCGAGGAGGGTGCCGCCCGGGGCGTGCCCAGCGTCGTGGTGACCTTCGACCCGCACCCGGCGACGATCTTCCACCCCGACTCGGTCGAGCTGATCGCACCGGGCCGGGTGCGCGACGAGCTGCTCGCGACCACCGGGATCGACGGGCTGCTCGTCCTCGACTTCACGCGCGAGTTCGCCGACCAGACGGCCGAGGAGTTCATCGTCTCGACCTTCGTGCAGACGCTGGGCGTCAAGGCCCTCGTCGTCGGTGCGGACGCGCGCGGCTTCGGCAAGGGCTACACCGGCGACGTCGACCTGCTGGCCGAGCTCGGCCGCCAGCACGGGTTCGACGTCGTCGTCCTGGAGGACCTGGGCGAGGGGGAGCGCTGGTCCTCCAGCGCCGTGCGCCGCCACCTCGACGCCGGTGAGGTCGCGCAGGCCGCGTCGGTCCTCGGGCGGCCGCACCGCATGACCGGGACCGTCGTCCACGGCGCGCACCGCGGCCGCGAGCTGGGCTACCCGACCGCCAACCTCTCGGACGACTCGCTGGGCCTCGTGCCCGCCGACGGCGTGTATGCCGGGTGGCTCACCCGGGTGGGCCGGTCGCCCGAGGACCCGGAGCGCACCCTGCCGGCGGCGATCTCGGTCGGCACCAACCCCACGTTCGACGGGGTCGTCCGGACCGTGGAGGCGTACGTCCTCGACCGCACCGACCTCGACCTCTACGGCGAGGTGGTCACCCTCGAGTTCGTCGAGCGGATCCGCCCGACCCTGCGGTTCGACTCGGTCGAGGCGCTGCTCGAGGCGATGGCCGGCGACGTCGAGACGTGCCGCCGGGTGCTGGGCACGATCGTCCCCTCCTGACCTGCTGCACCCCGTCCCGGCCCGGGGAATGCCTTCGGGCAGCGCGGAATGGCCGTTCGGTCACATTCACCCGTGATTTCGCACTCGGGGTGCGCGACCATGGCACTATCCGTCGGACGCTGC
Source organism: Phycicoccus sp. 3266 (assembly GCF_031456495.1). Taxonomy (NCBI): domain Bacteria; kingdom Bacillati; phylum Actinomycetota; class Actinomycetes; order Micrococcales; family Intrasporangiaceae; genus Phycicoccus; species Phycicoccus sp. 3266. The sequence continues at coordinate 876,569 of NZ_JAVDUW010000002.1, forward strand.
CTCCCCCGCAGCGACGAGCCGCAGTTCCCGAGCCGAGGACGGTCATGTCGACTCCCACCCTGCACCACACCCCGTCCGCCTCCACGGAGACGATCGACGCACGCCCGATCGAGAACCGTGCGCGGTCGGTCGGCCACCTCTTCCGCGACCGCGTGGCCGCGACGCCGGACGCGGAGGCGTTCCGGTTCGCCGTCGGCGAGACCTGGGAGGGCGTCACCTGGGCCGAGGTGCAGCAGACGGCCTACCGGCTGGCCGCGGGCCTCATCGCCCTCGGCGTCGGCCCGGAGGACCGCGTCGCGATCGCCTCCTCCACCCGCTACGAGTGGGCGCTGGCCGACCTGGCGGTGATGTGCTCCGGTGGCGCGACCACGACGATCTACCCGACGACGATCGCCCCCGACGTGGCGTACATCCTCGCCAACTCCGGCAGCGTCGTCGTCTTCGCCGAGGACGACGAGCAGGTCACCAAGCTGTGGGAGCGCCGCGTCGACCTCCCGGGCATCAGCCGCGTCATCACCTTCGACGGCGCCTCCGACGGCGAGTGGGTCCTCAGCCTGCGCCAGCTCGAGCAGATGGGGGCCGAGCTCCTCGCGACGAACCCCGGCGCGGTCGACGACCGGATCGACGCCCTCACTCCCGACCAGCTCGCCACCATCATCTACACCTCCGGCACCACCGGCCGGCCCAAGGGCGTGCGGCTGGACCACAACGCGTGGACCTACCAGGCGGCCGCCACCGACGCGATCGGCATCCTCAGCCCGTCCGACCTGCAGTACCTCTGGCTGCCGCTGGCCCACGTCTTCGGCAAGTTCCTGCTGACGCTGCCGCTGCAGTGCGGCTTCCCGACCGCGATCGACGGCCGGATCGACAAGATCGTCGACAACCTGGCCGTGGTTCAGCCCACCTTCATGGGTGCGGCCCCCCGGATCTTCGAGAAGGCGTACGCCCGCATCACGATGATGATGAAGGCCGAGGGCGGCCTGAAGGAGAAGCTGTTCCAGTGGTCGGTCAGCGTCGGCCGCGACGTCGCCGCCATGCGGGCCCGTGGCGAGGAGCCGACCGGCATGCTCGCCACGAAGATCGGCTTGGCCGACAAGCTGGTCCTGCACAAGGTGCGCGAGCGCTTCGGCGGACGCATCCGCTTCTTCATCTCGGGGTCCGCCGCGCTCAACACCGACGTCGCCCACTGGTTCGACTCGATCGGCCTGACGATCCTCGAGGGCTACGGCCTCACCGAGACCAGCGCCGCCTCCTTCGTGAACCGCCCCGGCAGCAACCGGATCGGCACGGTCGGCTGGGCGCTCCCCGGCACCGAGGCGCGGATCGCCGAGGACGGCGAGGTGCTGCTGCGCGGCCCCGGCGTCATGGAGGGCTACCACAACAAGCCCGAGGACACGGCCGAGGCCAAGGACGCCGATGGCTGGCTGCACACCGGCGACATCGGCGAGCTCGACGCCAACGGGTACCTGAAGATCACCGACCGCAAGAAGGACTTCTTCAAGACCTCGGGCGGCAAGTACGTCGCGCCCTCGCTCATCGAGTCGACCTTCAAGGGCCTGTGCCCGTACGTCAGCCAGTTCGTCGTCTACGGCGCCGAGCACAACTTCGTGACGGCCCTGGTCACCCTGGACGCCGACGCGATCGCCGACTGGGCGGACGGGCACGGCATCTCCGGCGACTACCGGACGATCGTCACGTCGCAGCAGGCCCGCGACATGGTGCAGATGTACGTGGACACCCTCAACGTGAACCTCAACCGGTGGGAGCAGATCAAGAAGTTCGTCGTCCTCGACCACGACCTCACCGTCGAGGCCGGCGAGCTCACCCCGAGCCTGAAGGTGCGGCGCAAGGTCGTCAACGAGAAGTACGGCGACGTCCTCGACGCGCTCTACACCGGCTGACCCCACCTGCCGTCGGCCGACGGGCCGGTGACCAGGGGCACGAAGCGGTACCACCCGTGCTCCTCGACCACCGGCCCGTCGTCGTCCGCCCGCACGCGCAGCATCCGACCCGCGACCGGGACGACCATGACGGCGCCGGGTGCGAGCTGGGCGAGGAGGTCGCGCGGCAGCTCGACCGCCTGCGCCGACACGAGAACCCGGTCGTAGGGCGCCCCCTCGGGCCAGCCCAGCCGGTCCCGGTGGGCCTGGTGGACGCGTGCGGTGCCGACGCCCGCCCGCTGCAGCGCCGAAGTCGACGAGCTGCGGCACGAGCTCGACCCCGTCCACCGAGCCGGACGGCCCGGCAAGGTGCGCCAGCAGCGCCGTCGTCCACCCCGACCCGCAGCCCACGTCGAGCACCCGGTCACCGGGCTGCACGTCGAGCAGCTCGAGCATCTGTCGGACCGTGGTCGGCTGGCTGTTGGTCTGCCCGTGGCCGATCGGGAGCGGCTCGTCCCGGTCCGCGTGGGGCACCTGGTCCCGGGGCAGGAACAGCCGGCGGGGCGCCGGCTCGAGCGCCGCCGCGACGCGCGTGCGCGCACCGGACACACGGTCAGTATGCCGCCGGGCGCCCCTGCGCCACGTCCTCAACGAACTCCCAGCGTCGGTGCAGCAGGCCTGCAGGCTGGCGCGCGATCCTCGCAGTGGACAGGGCTGCCGCCACGGTGGTCCTGGGAGGAGGAACGTCGTGCCGCTTCTCGGCTGGCCGCTGCTGGTGACCCTGACCGTCGTGGTGGGGGTGGCCATGGCGCTCGCGGTCCTGCTGTGGTCGCGCGTCCACGGTCCGCGGCCGGTCCGCCTGGCCCAGCGGGTGGGCCTGCTCGGCCTGACCCAGGTCACCACGGTGCTCCTCGTGGCGGCGGCCCTCAACAACTACGGCTACTTCTACGGGTCGTGGTCCGACCTGTTCGGCACCTCGTCGGCGGGGGCCCCGAGCTCGACGACGATCTCCCGGGCGCTCGCTGCCCACGGTCGTACCGGTGCGCCGTTGGCGGTCACCAGGGACGCGGCCGTCGCGGGGGAGTCGACGTGGTCGGCACCGGCCCAGTGGCGGACGAAGGGGCGGATCGAGTCCCTGACCATCTACGGCGCCCACAGCCGGCTCAGCGAGCAGGCCCTCGTCTACCTCCCGCCGCAGTACTTCCAGGCGGCCTTCGCGCGCAGCCGGTTCCCCGCGGTGGAGGTGTTCACGGGGTACCCCGGCACGACGAGCAACCTCGTCCGGCGCATGCACTACCCCGACGTCCTGCTCAAGGAGATCTCGGCGGGGCGGTCCCGGCCGATGGTGCTCGTCATGCTGCGGCCCACCGTCGTGCCCCCGCGCGACACCGAGTGCACGGACGTGCCGGCCGGACCGCAGACGCTCACCTACTTCGCCGAGGACGTCCCGCGGGCGATCTCGTCCTCGCTGCGCGTCGACCCGACCGGCTGGGGCGCGATGGGTGACTCGACCGGCGGGTACTGCGCGACCAAGCTCGCGATGACCCACTCGAGCGTCTTCCCCGCGGCCGCCTCGCTGTCCGGGTACTACCACACGCTGCGGGACGGGACGACGGGCGACCTCTGGGGCGGCTCGGCCCAGGTGCGCGAGCTCAACGACCTGGAGTGGCTGCTGCGCCACCAGCCCGCGCCGCCGGTGTCGGTCTACGCCACGATCGGGGCCGACGAGCACACCCACACCGGGCTCGGCGACACGAAGACCTTCGCCTCGCTGGTCCGGGCGCCGATGTCGATGACCACGGTCGTGCTCGCCGGAGGTGGTCACAACTTCAAGTCGTGGGCACAGGTCATGCCCGCCGCCCTCGACTTCCTCTCCCACCACCTCATCCCCTGAGCCCGCGTCCCGGGCCCCGCACGAGGGACACGGAACGGGCGGTCAGGTGGCGGGGGAGGGCGTCTCGGAGAGCAGGGCCTTGGCGATGAGGGTGTGCCCGGCGGCGTCGGGGTGGTCGCCGTCCTCGGCCAGCAGCGGCGTGGGGTTCTTCGTGCCGTCGGCGCCGAGGAACGGGTGGTAGGTGTCCACGCACGCGTCACCCGCCGCCTGGGCCTCGGAGCAGATCGCGGCGTTGGCCGCCACCGTCACGCGGTCGCTCCAGTCGGCGAAGCCGGGACCCTCCTTGGAGTCGGCGACGTCCCCGTCCTCGAAGACGTTCCAGTAGTTGGTGACCAGGACCTGCGTGCCGTCGGGCACGAGCGAGTTGATCCGGGAGAGCACCAGCGCGACCGACCTGCGCATGGCTGCGACCGCCGGCTCGAAGCACGAGGACCCGCACGGCCCGTTCTCCCAGGTCGACACGAGCGGCACGAGGTCGTTGGCGCCGATGGTGACCACGACGGTCCCGGCGCTCGCGACCTCGGCGGCCGTCCCGGGGTCGGTGAGCTGGTCGGCGAGCTGGGCCGCAGTGAGGCCGCCGGACCCGAGGTTCGCCGGCGAGACGACCCGATGGTCGCGGGACGCCAGCATGGTGGCGTACTGCGCGAGGAACGGCTGGCACCCGCAGGCCGCCCCGGACATGACCGAGTCGCCGAGGCCGACCAGTCGCAGGGTCGGAAGCGGGGTCGCCGTGCTCGTCGTGGGGGACGGCGCGGCGCTCTGGCTGGGGGCAGCCGAGGTGGTGCCCGTGCTCGCCGTGCTGGGCGGGGGTGGCGCCGCCGCACCGACCGCATCGCTGCTGCAGCCCGCCAGGACGACGGCGAGCAGGACACCGAGGAGCGCGTACAGGGCGCCGGGGCGGCGGGTCCGCAGGCCCACGCTCAGGTGCCTGCCGGGGTGGTGGACCGGGCGTGGTGGGTCATCGGCGTGGGGTCGGGACCGGGCCCCACCGCGTGGGTGGCGACCGCGAGCGCGAGCAGCAGGCCCAGGGCGACGACGAGGCGGACGGTTGACTGGCGCACGGGCGTCGAGGGTAGTGCCGCTTGCTGAGGCTTCTCTGTGAGGTCGATCAGGGCGCGGTGGGCCCGGGCGTGCGCTCCTGCGTGCGACGGCACGCCCTCGGGTCCGGATGCGGCGTTTCGGGGGAGGCGCCGCCCCCGGTTACCCTTGTCGGACCATGACTTCGACCCCCGGTGCCTCCGTCTTCCCCCAGCTCGAGCCGCTGCTCGAGCAGGTCAGCAAGCCCATCCAGTACGTCGGCGGGGAGCTCAACTCCACGGTCAAGGACTGGAACGTCGGCGGTCACGGCCCCGGCGGCGAGGAGCTCACCACGCGCTGGGCGCTGATGTACCCCGACGCGTACGAGGTCGGCGTCCCCAACCAGGGCGTCATGATCCTCTACGAAGTGCTCAACGAGCGCGAGGACGCCCTCGCCGAGCGCACGTATGCCGTGTGGCCCGACCTCGAGCGCCTCATGCGCGAGCACGACGTCCCGCAGTTCACCGTCGACGGCCACCGCTCGGTGCGCGACTTCGACGTGCTCGGCCTCTCGTTCTCCACCGAGCTCGGCTACACCAACATGCTCACCGCGCTCGACCTGGCCGGCATCCCGCTGCACGCCCAGGACCGCACGGACGAGGACCCCCTCGTCGTCGCCGGCGGGCACGCGGCATTCAACCCCGAGCCCATCGCCGACTTCCTCGACGCCGCCATCGTCGGTGACGGGGAGGAGGCCGTCCTGGCCGTCACCGACATCATCGGCGACTGGAAGGCCGAGGGTATGCCGGGCGGCCGGCACGAGCTGCTCCTGCGCCTGGCCCGTACCGGCGGCGTCTACGTGCCCTCGCTCTACGACGTGTCCTACCTGCCGGACGGGCGGATCCAGCGGGTCGCGCCGCGCGCGGACGTCACCGGCGTGCCGTGGCGCGTCTCGAAGCACACCGTCATGGACCTCGACGCGTGGCCGTACCCCAAGCAGCCGCTGGTGCCGCTGGCCGAGTCGGTGCACGAGCGGATGTCGGTCGAGATCTTCCGCGGCTGCACCCGCGGCTGCCGCTTCTGCCAGGCAGGCATGATCACGCGCCCGGTGCGCGAGCGGTCGATCACCGGCATCGGCGAGATGGTCGAGCGCGGGCTGGCCGCGACCGGGTTCGAGGAGGTCGGGCTGCTGTCCCTGAGCTCGGCGGACCACTCCGAGATCGCCGACATCACCAAGGGCCTCGCCGACCGGTACGACGGCACGCAGACCGGGCTGTCGCTGCCCTCGACCCGGGTCGACGCGTTCAACATCGACCTCGCCAACGAGCTGACCCGCAACGGCCGGCGATCGGGCCTGACCTTCGCGCCGGAGGGCGGCAGCGAGCGGATCCGCAAGGTCATCAACAAGATGGTGACCGAGGACGACCTCATCAACACGGTCGCCGCGGCCTATGGCGCCGGCTGGCGTCAGGTGAAGCTGTACTTCATGTGCGGCCTGCCGACCGAGACCGACGAGGACGTGCTCCAGATCGCCGAGCTCGCCAAGCGGGTCATCGAGACCGGCCGGCGGGTCAGCGGACGACGCGACATCCGCTGCACCGTCTCCATCGGCGGCTTCGTGCCCAAGCCGCACACCCCGTTCCAGTGGTGCGGCCAGCTCGGTGCCGAGGAGACCGACGCCCGGCTCGAGAAGCTGCGCGACGCCATCCGGTCCGACAAGCGCTACGGCAGCTCGATCGGCTTCCGGTACCACGACGGCAAGCCCGGCATCGTCGAGGGACTGCTGTCCCGCGGCGACCGCCGCGTCGGCCGGGTCATCGAGCAGGTCTGGCGCGACGGCGGCCGGTTCGACGGCTGGAGCGAGCACTTCTCCTACGAGCGCTGGATGACGGCGGCGCAGACCGCCTTCGCGGACCTGCCGTGGGACCTCGACGTCGCCTGGTACACCACGCGGGAGCGCGGCGAGACCGAGGTCCTGCCCTGGGACCACATCGACTCGGGCCTGGACAAGGAGTGGCTCTGGGCCGACTGGCAGGACGCCCTCGACGAGACCGAGGTCGACGACTGCCGCTGGACCCCGTGCTTCGACTGCGGCGTCTGCCCCCAGATGGGCACCGAGATCGAGGTCGGCCCCACCGGAAAGACGCTGCTGCCCCTCACCGTGCTGGGGTCGGGCCGCGAGGCGATGCTCGCGAGCAGCCAGCCGTCACACACCCACTGAGGGCGCGCTCGGGCATCCCGGGCTCCACGTGGCGGTGCCGCCGGGAAGGTCCCCGGCGGCACCGCGTCAGCCGTTCAACGCGGCTGGGTCATGCGGTTCACGGGCTCTGGACGGTGCCTCCGTTCGTGACGGTCAGGGCCGACGTCTCCTGGCAGCTCCCCGGGATGTCCCGCTGGGCGGGGTTGGTGCTGTCGTAGCTGACGCGCCACGAGAACGAGCCGGACACGGTCTGTGCCGGGGCGTTGCCGGACAGGACCGTCTGTGGCGACGCTCCGGAGACCGACTTGGCTGCCGGCGCGTAGACGCTGGTGCCCGAGCAGGTGGCATTGGTGAAGAACTCGAACGTCACGGTGCCGGCCAGGTTGCCGCCACCGGTCGCCGAGATCGTCACCGAGTCACTCGGCACCCACGTCTGGGCGCTGACCAGTGACGACGGCAGGGTCGTCACGGCGACGTCCTCGGCGGTGTCGTCACAGGCGGTGTTGTGCGACGTCGCGTTGTTGTTCGTGCTCCCGCTGTAGGAGGCGACCCAGTGGTAGTTCCCGGCAGCGGTGGGCGTGAAGGACACGGGGCCATAGGTGCCGTTGCCGCTCACGGGCACGTTCTGCGACGGACTCGTGGCCGAGCTGTCGTAGACGAGCGTGCCACAGCCGGAGCTGCTGGGTCCGTACAGCTTGAACGTCAGTGAACCGCCGGCTGCCGGGCCCGAGGTACCGGTCAGGTTGATGACCGGTGTGGCCGGGTCGGTCGCCAGCTTGGACAGCGTCGCAGTGTCGGTGACGGCCTGCCCCAGCAGGACGCTGGGTCCGGCACTCGTGCTCAGGTCGGGCGTCGCTGGGACGACGGTGAAGCACTCGCCGTCACTGGAGTCACTCGATCCCGGGATGCCGTTGGCGCTGTCCCCACTGAAGACCGCCCTCCAGCAGTAACGCCCGACTGATGTGACGTACGCCAGCGGGGAGACGACGGTGGCTGGGTAAGCCGTGCCCGTCAGGTTGGTCGTGCCGACGGTGGTCCCTCCGGTGTCACACAGCGCGGGGGAGTCGACCTTGCACAGCGAGAAGGCGACGGAGCCGGCCGGGGTTGCGGTGCCACCCTGGATGCTGACGACGGCGGAGTCCTTGACCGACACGACACCTGTCCCGATCGACAGCCCGGTGGCCGAGATGCTCCCGCCGTCTCCGGCCTGCGGCGTGGTGACCGTGGTCGACTTGCAGTTGCTGATCGGCGGCGTGGTCTTGAGGATCGTGTCCTTGTAGTCGGCGGTGTCGGAGTTGCCGGTCACCGTGCTCGGGATCGTGTTGGCGAAGGACAGGCACGCCGTGCTGCCCTTGAAGATCGTGTCCGTGAGGTCGACCGCTGCCTCACCGCGGAACCCGTCGGAGCTGTAGGCAGCCTGCGAGACGGTCGAGTCGAGCAGCTGGGGTGCACCGAGCGTGAGGTTGGGGGCTGTGCCCGACCACGTCCGCAGGTAGAGGTCCTTGCTGCCGCCCTGCTGGTCCCAGAGGATCATGAAGTCGCCCGAGGTGCGGTTCGCCCACGGGTTGCAGCTGGCGATGAGCTGGCTGTCGGTCGCCGTGTCGTACGCGCAGGCGGCCGGCGCCTTGTTCTTCATGAACTCGTAGGCGATGAAGCCGCTCCCGCTGTTGGAGTCGCGCTCCCAGGCGAAGTAGAGCCAGTCGTGCGTGGTGCTGGTGTCCTTCGCCGTGCCCAGCCACGCCTGGCGCAGGTCCACCTGAGCGTTGGGGTTGGTCAGGCCGAGCATGGGGAGCGGAGCTGTGTTGATGACACCGATCTTGGTGGTGTTGGAGTTGATCGGCCCGAGCTCCTTGACGTTGCCGAACTGGTCGGGGATGTTCGTGACGCCGGCGTCGGGGACGGTGCCGTCGATGGTGTACGGGCCGTCGGCGGCGTAGGCCACCAGCGGGGCGACGACCGCGCCGCCGACGACCAGACCGGTGATCGCCAGCGCTGCCTTCAGGCGTCCACGACGGGTGCCCGGGGCACTGGTCAGGCGTGATGCCATGACTCCTCCTCTGAACGTGGCTCCCGACCCGGAGCGGGCCGGGAGGGGCAGCGCGTCGGCGGTGCTCGGCACCGGTCGCCGGGCGCCCGGAGGCGGGACGAGGGGGAGGCGGTTGCAGGGTCGGCGTGTGCCGTGGTCCCACGGTAGGGGGACGGGCTCGTCCGGGCGTGACCGCCGAAACGCGCAGGATCTTTGGGGCGAATGCGAACGGACCGAAGCAACTGGCGCGGCGGAGCCGTTCCCCCGCACGATCAGTGGCGGCCCTGACTCGGGCGGCGGCACCGTCTTGAGAGCGGGCTGAGACGACTCTCAGGGAACTCACATGGTGGGGATGACACATGTCATGGGGGTGAGGTGGCCCGGCAGTGTCCAATTGACGAAGGCGGTCGTCTCCTCCTGACCGCTCCGGTGCGGACCCCTTCACCTCACCGGAACCCCCGGACGCTCGTGCGGAGAGCCTTCGGGAAACGTGCCGCCCGCGCCTCGGTCCAGCCGAGGGCGCGGGCGGCACATTCATGTCGCGCCCCGGGTGCAGCCCGGTGCGGGCGTCGCGTGCCGGGCCGTGACCTGCGCACCCCCGTGCAACCGGTGACATCCGTCATGGTTGTGGGGGGCAACTGTCATGTCGGATGAGGGGGCACTGCCCCCGAGCGGTCACCTCCGCGTCGCGGGGCCCACTTCTCCCGGAGGTCTCATGTCACGACTGTCGAGAACCGCCTGCGCCGCGGTGGGGGCTGCCGCCCTGGTCACCGTCGCCGCAGCCGGAACCGCGCTCGCCGCACCCGGCGGGCGCCATGCCCTGGACGGCAGCGTCCCGTCCTGGGCGGCGCCGAGGAACAAGGTGGGCGCCGCAGCGCCCTCCCAGCAGGTCACCTTCCGCGTGTACCTGTCCTACCGCGGAGGGGACGCGGCCGCGGCATACGCGCGGGCCGTCTCCACGCCGGGCAACGCCGACTTCGGCCACTTCCTCACCCCGGCCCAGTTCCGGGCCCGCTTCGCACCGGCGACCTCCGACGTCGCAGCCGTGTCCTCGTGGCTCAAGGGCCAGGGCCTCACGCTCGGCACCACGCCGGCGAACCGCAAGTACGTCGAGGCCACCGGCACCCTCGCCGAGGCGGCAGCGGCGTTCGGCACCTCCTTCGCCGAGTACCGCACCGAGGGCAGGCAGGTCCGCTCCAACACCACGCCGCTGCAGGTCCCGGACTCGCTCTCCGCCGTGGAGGGCGTCGTCGGGCTCGACGAGTCGCAGACCCTGGTGCGCGCGGACAAGGCAGCCCCGGCGCCGGGGCTGTTCCGCAACGCCCAGCCGTGCTCGGCCTACTGGGGACAGAAGACGGTGCAGAACACGCCCACCCCGGACGGCACGCCGCTCCCGGCCTCGCCGAGCGCGTACGCACCGTGCGGCTACAGCGGCGCCCAGCTCCAGGGCCTCTACGGCATGAGCGGCGCGATCGCCTCCGGCAACGACGGCAGGGGAGTCACCGTCGGGATCATCGACGCGTTCGCCTCCAACACCATCGAGAAGGACGCCAACACCTACTTCGCGCGGCACGGCCTGCCGACCTTCACGCCCGGGCAGTTCTCCCAGGTGGTCGCCCCCGGCACCTACAACCAGCCGGGCAACCGCAAGCAGGACCCGGCCGGGTGGGCGGGCGAGGAGACCCTCGACGTCGAGGCGGTCCACACCATGGCCCCCGGCGCCCACATCACCTACATCGGGTCGCCCAACAACGGCCGCGACATGGACGCGATCATGAACCGCGTCGTCGACGAGCACCTGGCCGACATCGTCAGCAACTCCTACGGGTACGGCGGCGAGGCCCTCCCGGCCGGCACGATCAAGCCGTCGCTGGACACGCAGGTGCAGGCCGCGGCCGAGGGCATCTCGCTGTTCTACTCCTCGGGCGACAACGCCGACGAGACCGACGCCGTCGCGGGCGCCACGCCCACGCCGGACTGGCCCGCCTCGAGCCCGTACGTGACCGCCGTCGGCGGCACCAGCGCCGGTGTCAGCCAGTCGGACGGCCGGGTCTTCGAGCTCGGCTGGGAGACCCGTCGCAGCTCGCTGGACAAGACGACCACGACGTGGAAGCCGTCCACCTGGCTCTACGGCTCCGGCGGCGGCACCTCCCGCCTCTTCGCCCAGCCGTCGTACCAGACCGGCGTGGTGCCGGGCTCGATCTCGCAGACGTACGGTGGCGCGGCGATGCGCGCGGTCCCGGACGTGTCGGCGCTCGGTGACCCCAACACCGGCATGCTCGTGGGCGAGACGCAGAGCGCGCCGGACGGCTCGCAGGTCTACGACGAGTACCGCATCGGCGGCACCTCGCTCGCCTCGCCGCTCTACGCGGGCATGTTCGCCCTCGCCGAGCAGAAGGCCGGCCACGAGTACGGCCTGGCCAACCCGGTGCTCTACGGCACCCGGGCCGCCAGCATCGACATCACCAAGGACGACCGCGCCGCCTACCCCGGTGACGTCCGGTCCGACTACGTCAACGGTGTCGACGCCAGCAACGGCTACTCCTACACGGCCCGGTACTTCGACGCGGACGAGCAGCTGACGATCCACGTCCGCCCCGGCTACGACGACGTCACCGGCGTCGGTGTGCCGAACGGGCAGTCCTGGCTGGACGCGGTCGCCGCGCAGTAGTCGCCGCGCAGTAGTCGCCGCGCAGCAACCGCACCAGCGGACGCAGGTGTGCCGTCCGCTCGCCTAGGCTCCCGGGCCATGGGCGAGCGGGCGGCATACGCATGTGTGGAGGTGGGGGAGGCGCGCCTGGCCGACGTCGCGAGGATGCGCTCCGACTGGACCGTCGCCCAGGGCGGGTCGCCCGACCCGGGGTTCGAGGAGGAGCTGCGCGACTGGTGGGCCCGTGAGTCGGCGCACCGCCGGGCGTGGGTCGCCCTCGCGGCCGGCGACGGCGAGCCGGCACCGACCGGGCCGCACCGTGATGCGGTCGGCATGGCCAACCTCATGCTGTTCGAGCGGATGCCGCGGCCGGGCCGTGACGCCGGGCGCTGGGCGTACGTCGCCAACGTGTGGGTCGACCCCGGCCACCGCAGCCGCGGCGTGGGTCGGCTGCTCGTGACCACCGCGCTGGACTGGTGCCGCGCCCAGGGCCTCGTGCGGGTGGTGCTGAACCCCAGCGAGATGTCCGTCCCGCTCTACACCTCGCTCGGCTTCCGCCCGGCCGACGACCTCATGCGCGTCGACCTCTGACGTCCGCCCCGGCCGGGCGGTCGTCGGAGGTCGCGCCGGAAGTCGCGCCGGAAGTCGCGCCGGAAGTCGCGCCGGAGGTCGCGCCCCGGCGACTGGTGGGCGCGACTACCGGCCGCTGGACGGCATACGCACCGGCGCGCTGGCGAACCACGGGTGGTGCAGGTCGAGGTAGCTGACGTCCCTCATCGCGGCCATCTGCTCGGCCCACTGGCCCCGCATCGGCTCGGGCATCTCCCGGGCCTCGCCCGTGCGCGCCTCGTCCTCGCTGCGGAACGACACGGTCTCGGTGAACCAGCCGTCCGGCTCGATCGCGATCGTGCCGCCGATGATCTCCGGCCGCTGCTCGTGCAGCATGTCCATCGGCTCGCCCATGAAGTGGCGGAAGCGCTCCGGGTCGCCCACCCTGCCCTGGACGACCTGGACGAAGCCGGCCTCGTCGGAGCCGCCGTCGAGGAACACCATGGCGTCGTCGCAGTCGTGGAAGGTGACGTCGCCGTCGAAGCACTGCTCCATCCGGCTCCACCACTCACCCTGCTCGGGGCGGGCGGAGTTCCGGGCCGCGGCCTCGCGGCTCTCGAACCTCACGACGCCCACGAACTGCCCGTCGTCGGTGATGCCGTAGGTCCCGCCGAGCCAGCCGGGCGCGGTACCTCCCATGGTGTCGCGCCACTCGTCGAGCAGCCGGTGCACGCCGTCGGTGTCCCGGCACCTTCCCTGGATGATCTGGATGAACACCTCAACCCTCCGATCTCGCTGGGGGCCGCTCCACCGTGAAGTGGTCCAGCTCTCGACCGTACGCCGGAGCTCCCGCGGGGTCACCGGACAATCCGGGCGGTGCGCCGAGCGGTATGCCGGGGTGCTCGGCGGGCAGGCTGCCGCCGTGCTGCGCGCGCGGGGCCCGCCTCAGCCGAAGAGCGCGCCCACGACCTCGCGGAACGCCTCGGTGTGCCGGTCGACGTCCTCGCGGCTCGTGTCCGGGCACATGAGCGCCATGTTGTGGAACGGCGTCATGAGGATCCCGCGGTTGCACATCGCCAGGTGCAGGTACGCGTCGAGACCGTCGTCCGCGGCGGCCGCCGACTCCTCGCCGGTGCGCGGGGCGGGGCGGGCGAAGCGGTACTCCGCGCGGGCGCCGAGCTGGCTGATGCTCCAGGGCACGTCGAGCTCGTCGAGGGTCTGCTGCACCCCGGCCGTGAACGCCGTCGCGAGCTCGGTCATGTGGGCGAACGCGTCCTCGGTGAGCACCTCGCCGAGGGTGGCCCGCATCGCGGCGACCGACAGGGCGTTGCCGGCGAGGGTCCCGCCGACGCCGCCGACGTCGACGATGTCGGCGTCCCCGGCCTCGGTGTGGCGGGTCACCGCGGCGGCGACCTCGGCGCTGATGCCGTACGCGCCGCACGGGATGCCGCCGCCGATGGACTTGCCGATCACGAAGATGTCGGGCTGCAGCCCCCACGCCCGGGTCGCGCCGCCCCAGCCCGTCGAGAAGGTGTGGGTCTCGTCGATCATGAGCAGCGACCCGTACCTGGTGGCGAGCTCGCGCAGGCCCTCCATGAAACCCGGCTCGGGCAGCACGATGCCGATGTTGGTCAGGGCGGGCTCGGTGAGGATCGCGGCGACGTCGCCGTGGGCGAGCTCGCGCTCGACCGACTCCAGGTCGTTCCACGTCGCGGCCCGGGTGGTCAGGTCGAGCGGGACGGGCGGGGCGACGTTGCCGGGCCGGCTCTGGGCCTTGCCCTCGGGGCCGGGCAGCGCGAACGCCTCGTCCACCGAGCCGTGGTAGCAGTACGCGAAGACGAGCACCTTCGGCCGGCCCGTGGCCAGCCGGGCCAGGCGGATGGCCCAGCGGTTGGCGTCGGTCGCCGAGAGCGTGAAGCTCCACGACGGCATACCGAACCGGCGGCTGAGCTCCGCTCCCACGTCCTGGGCCTCCGCGGTCGGCAGCATCGTCGTCACACCGCCCAGCTCGCCCATCCGGCGCTGCACGGCGGCGACCGTGGGGGCGGGGGAGTGCCCGGCCATCGCGCCGGTGTCCCCGAGCGCGAAGTCGACGTAGGTGTGCCCGTCGACGTCGGTCACCCGGTTGCCGGCGGCGCGGTCGAGGTAGAGGGGGAACCCACCGGACCACATGTTCATCCACGTCATCGGCACGCGGCCGAAGAGGTTGTCCGCCTGTGCGAAGAGCGCGCGGCTGCGCGGGTGGGAGTCGGTGTATGCCGCCTGCTCGGCCTCGAGCAGCGCGGTCAGTCGGGTGCGGTCCAGGGTCGCCATGGCGGCAGGCTAGTGTGACGATGTCGGCGGCGAAAGGGCCGTCTCGCCACCGATCTCGCCGTTCTCGGCCGCGAATCGCCACGAAATTCGCAGCCCGGCAACCGTGAGGCGCCCTGCGCCGGGGTCGCCGGCCGCCCCGGGCGCCGGGCCGGGCGGGCACCTCCTAGGCTTGACCGCCATGGCACGGCAGCGCGTCCCCGAGGGACCACCCCCCGTCCCGGCGGTCCAGAAGCTGCGGGTGCGGTACGCCAAGCGAGGGCGGCTGCGCTTCTCCTCGACCCGGGACTTCCAGCGTGCGCTCGAGCGGGCGCTGCGGCGTGCGGGCGTGCCCATGGCGTTCTCGGCCGGGTTCCACCCGCACCCGAAGATCAGCTACGCCAACGCGGCCCCCACCGGGACGGCCAGCGAGGCGGAGTACTTCGAGATCTCGGTGACCGAGCGGGTCGACCCCGAGTCGCTGCGGGCCGCGCTCGACGAGGCGCTGCCCGAGGGGCTCGACGTGCTCGAGGTGGTCGAGGCCACGCCGGGGGCGCTCGCGGACCGGCTGCAGGCGAGCGACTGGGTGCTGGAGTTCCGCGACGTGCCGGTGGAGGAGCTCCAGCGGGCGGCCGACACCTTCCTGGCGCACGAGCGGGTCGAGGTCACCCGCATGTTCAAGACCGGTCCGAGGACCTTCGACGTGCGCTCCGCCGTCGTGTCGCTGGGCGCCACCGCGGCGGAGCGCCCCGACTGTGCGATACTGCGAGTGGTCGTACGGCACACCACACCGGCCGTACGCCCCGACGACGTCCTGACCGCGCTGCGCGCAGTGACAGAGCTTTCGCCACCGGCACCACCCCTGGTGACCCGGCTGGCGCAGGGCCCGCTGCGCACCGCAACCGCGAGGGTGGCTGATCCCTTGGCTGCCGACCTGGACGGCGACGGCGCCTGACCCGGTGCCGCGCGGCCTGCGCGAGCTGGAGACGGCGTAGCCAAACCGACTTCCGTGTCGGCGGCAAACCCGCCACCGGCACGAGGCATGACCGCGCACCACGCGGCCGTGCGGAGGGTCCGCCAGCGGGCCCCGGGTGTGGCCACGGCCCGTGGGTGACGGAAGGACGCCTCCCATGGCTTCCACGGACGACCAGCCCACCACCCCCACCACCGACGGCGCGCCCGCCGGCGCCGCAGAGACATCCGCTCCGGCCCGGCGCCCGCGACGGGCCACGAAGAAGGCCGCCGCTCCCGCGCCTGCAGCACCCGCGGGTGAGGCAGCGGATGCGACGTCGGCCGCCGGCGCCCAGGGTGCCGACGCCGGAGCGCCCGCCGAGCCGGCCACCGGCGAGGTGCCGGCGAAGAAGGCCGCCAAGCGCGCGCCGCGCAAGAGCGCGAAGAAGGCCGCGAAGGCCTCCGCAGGTGAGCCGGCGGTCGAGCCCGCCGCCGAGTCGGCCGCGGTCGAGCCCGTGGCCGAGGCGACCGAGGCCCCTGAGCGGGCGAAGAAGGCCGCCAAGCGGGCTCCCCGCAAGAGTGCGAAGAAGGCCGCGAAGGCCCCCGCCGGCGAGCCCGCGGTCGAGCCCGCCCCCGAGACCCCCGACGAGGAGGACGAGGAGGCCCTGGCCGCCGCTCGCGCCGAGGAGGCGCGGCTGGCCGAGGGCGCTGCCGAGCCCGACACCGCGTCGGCCGCGACCGTCCCGAGCTTCGGCGTCCTGTTCCAGGCGCCCGACCCCGACGCGGCCAAGCCCGCCCGCAAGCGGGCCACCCGCAAGCGCGCCACGGCCCCGGCCCAGGAGGTCGAGCCCGCGGCGCAGCGGGCAGCGGAGCCGGTCGAGGCCGTCGAGGCCCCCGCGGACGACGAGGCGGCCGAGGCAGCGGCGTCGGCCGACGCCGGCGAGACCGCCGAGTCGGGCGAGGGCACGGGTGGCCGCCGCCGCCGTCGCCGTGGCGGCAAGGGTCGCGGCCGCGGACGGGGCTCGGACTCCGACGCCCGCGACGAGTCGCAGGGCGCCGAGGATGCCGGGTCCGACGACGCCGAGCAGGCGGACGGCAACGGGCCCGCCGAGGACTCGGCCGAGGGTGAGGGCAGCTCGAGCAGCCGCCGGCGCCGGCGCCGCCGCCGCAGCGGCTCCGCCACGGACGGGGAGGACCCGCCCGGCACCGTGACCAAGGTGCGCGAGCCGCGCCGCGACGAGCCGCAGAGCGTCAAGGGCTCGACCCGCCTCGAGGCCAAGAAGCAGCGCCGCCGCGAGGGCCGCGAGGCCGGCCGTCGCCGCACGATCATCACCGAGGCCGAGTTCCTGGCGCGCCGCGAGAGCGTCGACCGCGTCATGGTCGTGCGCGAGCGCGAGGGCAAGACCCAGATCGGCGTGCTCGAGGACGAGGTCCTCGTGGAGCACTACGTCTCCCGCGAGACCAACGCCTCGATGGCGGGGAACGTCTACCTCGGCCGCGTGCAGAACGTCCTGCCCTCGATGGAGGCGGCATTCGTCGACATCGGCAAGGGCCGCAACGCCGTCCTGTACGCCGGTGAGGTCAACTGGGACGCCGCGGGCCTGGAGAACAACCAGCCCAAGCGCATCGAGAACGCCCTGAAGTCCGGCGACACGGTGCTGGTCCAGGTCACCAAGGACCCGATCGGGCACAAGGGCGCGCGCCTCACCAGCCAGATCAGCCTGCCCGGCCGGTACCTCGTGTACGTGCCCGAGGGCTCGATGACCGGCATCTCCCGCAAGCTGCCCGACACCGAGCGCGCCCGGCTCAAGGGCATCCTCAAGGAGGTCGTCCCGGACAGCGCCGGCGTCATCGTCCGCACCGCGGCCGAGGGCGCGAGCGAGGAGGAGCTGCGCGCCGACGTCGAGCGGCTCACCAAGACGTGGGAGAAGATCCGGGCCAAGGCCGACTCCAAGGGCAAGGCCAAGGGTGGCGCCCCCGCGCTCGTCCACGGCGAGCCCGACCTCACCGTGCGGGTCATCCGCGACGTCTTCAACGAGGACTTCGGCAAGCTCGTCGTCGCCGGTGACCGGGCCTGGGAGGAGGTCAGCGAGTACATCGGTGACGTCGCTCCCGACCTTGCCGGGCGGCTGGAGAAGTGGACCGGCACCGAGGACCTCTTCACCCGGTACCGCGTGGACGAGCAGATCGCCAAGGCCATGGACCGCAAGGTCTGGCTGCCCTCCGGCGGCTCGCTCGTCATCGACCGCACCGAGGCCATGACCGTCGTCGACGTCAACACCGGCAAGTTCGTCGGCTCGGGGGGCAACCTCGAGGAGACGGTCACCAAGAACAACATCGAGGCGGCCGAGGAGATCGTCCGGCAGCTCCGGCTCCGCGACATCGGCGGCATCATCGTCATCGACTTCATCGACATGGTGCTGGAGTCCAACCGCGACCTCGTCGTGCGCCGCCTGCTCGAGTGCCTCGGCCGTGACCGCACCAAGCACCAGGTCGCCGAGGTCACCTCGCTGGGCCTGGTCCAGATGACCCGCAAGCGGGTCGGCTCCGGCCTCATCGAGGTCTTCTCCGAGACCTGTGACCACTGCGGCGGCCGGGGCATCATCGTCCACGACCACCCCGTGGAGAAGTCGTCCAACGGCGACCAGGGCGGTTCCGGCGGTGCGCGCGGCGGCTCCGGCTCCGAGCGCGCCTCCTCCACGAGCGGCAGCACCCGTGGCCGGCGCGGACGCTCGGGTTCGGGTTCCGGCTCGGCCTCGAACGCCGCGCCCGCCGAGCAGCAGCAGGCCGCCCACCACGGGGGCCCCACGCCTGCGCAGATCGCGGCTGCCGCGCACGCCGCCGCCCTGAAGTCCTCCGAGGCGCACCCCTTCGGGGCCGGTGAGCTGGTCGACGAGGCGCCCGCGCAGGACGAGCCCGTGGTCGAGGTGCACGAGACCCCGGACCAGGAGCAGCCCGAGCGCGTCGAGGCCGAGCCGGTCCAGCCCGAGCCCGCCGAGCGCGAGGCCGCACCGGCCCGCCAGGCCGCGGCCGAGCCGGCCCAGCCCGAGAGGACCCAGCCGGAGCCCGCCCGTCCGGCAGCGGCGGCCGCGCCGACCGCAGCGCCCCGGCGCCGCAAGCGCGCTCGCGTCGTGGCCCCCGCGGGGCCGCCCCGCCCGACCGCCGCGGCGGCCGACGAGGCACCCGCGGAGCCGGCGCCGGACGCGTCCTGAGCCCGGCGGCATACCTGCAGGTCGTCCTGCGGGGATGCCGCCCGGCTGCCGGTTTGGTCGGGGGACCGCCCACCCGGTAATCTTGTGCCTCGGTGCGCCCACCGTCCGGCGTCCGCAACCAGAGCCCCGTCCGCGGGGTTCTGCACGCGGGTCGCTGCCGGCCGGTCCAGACAGAGAGCGCGTGCCTCCCGAAGTAGGAAGAGAGTTACCCGTGTACGCGATCGTTCGCGCAGGTGGCCGTCAGGAGAAGGTCTCCGTCGGTGATGTGCTCATCATCGACAAGGTCTCCGGCAAGGCCGGCGACAGCATTGCGCTGACCCCGCTCCTGGTCGTCGACGGCTCGACCGTGACCAGCGACGCCGACAAGCTCGCCAAGGTCACCGTCAAGGCCGAGGTGGTCAAGCCCGCGAAGGGCCCCAAGATCACGATCATGAAGTACAAGAACAAGACCGGCTACAAGAAGCGTCAGGGCCACCGTCAGCACCTGACCCAGGTCAAGATCACCGCGATCGACGCCTGAGCCGCGGCGACCGACACAGACTTCCAGAAGGCAGGAACCTGACATGGCACACAAGAAGGGTGCGTCCTCGACCCGCAACGGTCGCGACTCGAACGCACAGCGACTCGGCGTCAAGCGCTTCGGCGGCCAGCTCGTCAACGCCGGCGAGATCATCGTCCGCCAGCGTGGCACCCACTTCCACCCCGGTGACGGCGTCGGCCGTGGCAGCGACGACACCCTGTTCGCGCTCGTCGCGGGCAACGTGGAGTTCGGCACCAAGCGTCGCCGCCGCGTCGTCAACATCGTCCCGGTGGAGACCGCGGACGCCAGCTGACCTCGGTATGCCGGGTGCCCGTCACCCGGCGCACCGCACCGGAGGGGGCGGGCCCGACACGGGCCCGCCCCCTCCGCACGTCCCCTCCTAGACTCGGGGACGCACCGACCAGACCAGGAAGAAGAGCCCCATGACCACGTTCGTCGACCGCGTCGTGCTGCACGTCGCCGCGGGCGACGGTGGCCACGGCGTCGCCTCGGTCAAGCGCGAGAAGTTCAAGCCCCTCGGAGGCCCCGACGGCGGCAACGGCGGCAGCGGGGGAGACGTGGTGCTGCGGGTCGACCCGCAGGCCACCACGCTGCTCGACTACCACCACCACCCCCACCGCAAGGCGGACAACGGCCGCCCCGGTGCCGGTGACGAGCGCAACGGCGCCGACGGCCCCGACCTCGTGCTCCCCGTACCGGAGGGCACCGTCGTGACCGACGGGTCCGGCGGGGTGCTGGCCGACCTGGTCGGCCCGGACGCCTCGTTCGTCGTGGCCCGCGGTGGCCGTGGCGGCCTGGGCAACAAGGCGCTGGCGTCGCCCCGGCGCAAGGCCCCCGGCTTCGCCCTGCTCGGCGAGCCCGGCGAGGTCCTCGACATCGTGCTCGAGCTCAAGTCGCTCGCCGACGTCGCACTGATCGGCTTCCCGTCGGCCGGCAAGTCCTCGCTCGTGTCGGTGCTCTCGGCGGCCCGGCCCAAGATCGCCGACTACCCGTTCACGACGCTGGTGCCCAACCTCGGCGTCGTGCAGGCGGGCGACCAGCGCTTCACCGTCGCCGACGTCCCCGGCCTCATCCCGGGCGCCAGCCAGGGCAAGGGCCTCGGCCTGGAGTTCCTGCGCCACGTCGAGCGCTGCTCGGTCCTCGTGCACGTGATCGACTGCGCCACGCTCGAGCCGGGCCGCGACCCGATGACCGACCTCGACGTCATCGAGGAGGAGCTCGCCCAGTACGTGCCCGACGAGACCCTCGGCGGTCGGCCGCTGGCCGAGCGCACGCGCATCGTCGTGCTCAACAAGGCCGACGTCCCCGAGGCCGAGGAGCTCGCCGAGCTGGTCCGGCCCGACCTCGAGGCGCGGGGCCTGGAGGTGTTCGTCGTCTCGGCGGTGGCCCACACCGGCCTGCGCGAGCTGACGTTCGCCATGGCCCGCCACGTCGCCGCGGCGCGCAAGGAGATCGAGGAGGCGGCCGCCGTGCCGCAGCGGATCGTCCTGCGCCCGAAGGCGGTCGACGACAGCGGGTTCCGCGTCGTGCGCGAGCAGACGTCCGACGGCGAGGTGTTCCGGATCGAGGGGGAGCGGCCCACGCGCTGGGTCCGCCAGACCGACTTCAGCAACGACGAGGCCGTCGGGTACCTCGCCGACCGGCTCGGCCGGCTCGGCGTCGAGGAGGCGCTGTTCAAGGCCGGCGCCGTCGCCGGCGCGACCGTGCTCATCGGCCCCGCCGACAACGCCGTCGTCTTCGACTGGGAGCCCACCATGGCGGCCGGTGCCGAGCTGCTCGGCGCCCGTGGCACCGACCTGCGCCTCGAGGAGGCCTCGCGCCCGACCCGTGGCGCCAAGCGCGAGGAGTATGCCGCGCGCAAGGCCGCCAAGTCCGCCGCCCGGGACGAGCTCGCGGCCGAGCGCCGGGCCGGCCACTGGGCGACTGCACGGGACGAGGACGACGAGGAATGAGCCGCGTCGACCACCGGCGCGCCGTGCCCGAGGCGCGCCGGCTCGTGGTCAAGATCGGCTCGTCCTCGCTGACCGATCCCTCGGGCGGCTCCCTCGACGAGTCGCGCCTCGTGGCCCTGGTCGACGTCCTGGCCGCCCGCCGGCTGGCCGGGCAGCAGGTCGTCCTGGTCTCCTCGGGCGCGATCGCGGCCGGCATCGCACCGCTGGGGCTGGCCCGCCGCCCCCGCGACCTCGCCACGCAGCAGGCGGCGGCGAGCGTGGGGCAGGGCGCCCTCGTCGCGGCATACCAGCGCGCCTTCGGTGCCCACGGGCTCACGGTCGGGCAGGTGCTCCTCACCGTCGACGACGTGACCCGGCGCACCCACTTCACCAACGCCAAGCGCACGCTCGACCGGCTGCTCGAGCTCGGCATCGTGCCCATCGTCAACGAGAACGACACGGTGGCCACCCAGGAGATCCGGTTCGGCGACAACGACCGGCTGGCGGCCCTGGTGGCCCACCTCGTGCAGGCCGACGGCCTGCTGCTGCTGACCGACGTCGACGCGCTCTACGACGGGCCGCCGAGTGCCCCGGGCGCCCAGCGCGTGCCTGCCGTCGTCGGTGGCCGCGGGCTGGAGGACCTCACCATCGGGGGCACCGGATCGTCCGTCGGCAGCGGCGGGATGGTCACCAAGGTCGAGGCCGCCACGATCGCGAACGCCGCCGGCATCACGACCGTCCTGACCAGCGCCGCCCAGGCCGCGCACGCCCTCGAGGGGGCGGACGTCGGTACCGTCTTCGCCCCCGGCGGTGGCTCGCGGCACACCTCGCGCCGGCTCTGGCTCGCGCACGCCACGACCCCCCGAGGCCGCCTGCTGCTCGACGCCGGAGCCGTGCGGGCGATCACCGAGCACCGCAAGTCCCTGCTGCCCGCCGGCATCTCCGCCGTCGAGGGCACGTTCGTCGACGGCGACCCCGTGGACCTGTGCACGCTCGAGGGCGAGCCGGTGGCCCGTGGGCTGGTGAACTACACCTCCGCCGAGCTGCCGGGGATGCTGGGCCGTTCCACCCACGCGCTGGCCAAGGACCTGGGGCCGGGGTACGAGCGTGAGGTCGTCCACCGCGACGACCTGGTGGTGCTCTGAGCCGTCAGCGAGGGGGCGTCGTCAGGGGGAGGGCGTCGTCGTCGGTCGCGGCTGCAGGACGATCTCGCCGGTCGCGCCGTCGACCACGGCACGGCTGCCGAGCGGCTGCTCCAGGGTGACCGCGGCCGTGCGCAGCTGGGCGATGGCCGGGCAGGCCACCTCGCCGGCCGGGGCGGCGTGCGGGTACTCCCGGACCCGGATGTACACACGGTCGACGGTCTCGCTCGCCTGCGCCCGGTAGTCGGCGCCGCACGGGCCGGGCCGGTCCGGGACCCCGCTGAACGACACGACGACCTGGCGTCCCTGCACCCGGTAGGAGTCGAAGGGCTGGAGCCGGCTCGTCGCGTCAGGGGCCGGTGAGCCGCCGGAGCAGGCCGCCAGGACGACCGCGGCCACGACGGCGCTCGCCGCGGTGGCTGCGGCCCGGGTGGCCCGCCGAGCGGTCACCGCGCGTGTCCCCTCAGCGGACCTGCGTGACCTCGAACTGCAGGCGCGGGCTGGCGATCGCGTCCTGCGACTGCACGAGCTGCAGCTCGCGCTCGCCGGACTCCAGCGTCGTGCTGAGCAGGTCGAAGACGCTGCTCGCGGTCCGGGCCAGCGCGACGGCGGGGTCACCGGTCTCGAGCAGGTGTGCGGTGAACAGCGCCGCGGTGACGTCGCCGGAGCCGTTGGCCTTCATCGGCAGCCGCGGCGTCTGGACGACCCAGGCCCCGTCGCCGGTGACCGCCATCATCTCGATGGTGTCCGCGGGGGCGTCCGGGCGCTCGACGCTCGTGACGAGGACGGTCGAGGGCCCCATGTCCCGGGCGAGGTCGACCGACGCCAGGGTCTCCTCGAACGTCCGGGGCTCGGTCCCGGTGAGGAAGCCGAGCTCGAACTGGTTGGGCGTGATGAGGTCGGCCCGCGGCACGACCCTCTCGCGGAGCAGGACCGGGATGGCCGGGTGCACGAAGCAGCCGCTCTTCGCGTTGCCCATGACGGGGTCGCACGCGTAGATGGCGTCGGGGTTGGCCGCCTTGACCCGCTCGACCGCCTCGAGGATGACGTCGCCGATGTCCTCGCCGCCCTGGTACCCCGAGAGCACGGCGTCCACCGCCGGGAACGCGCCGCGCTCCTCGACCCCGCGGATCACCGCGCGGACGTCGTCGGCCGGCAGCAGCGGCCCGCGCCACTCGCCGTAGCCGGTGTGGTTGGAGAAGTGCACGGTGTGCACGGGCCACACCTCGACGCCGAGCCGCTGGAGCGGGAAGACGGCCGCCGAGTTGCCGACGTGGCCGTAGGCGACCGAGGACTGGATCGACAGGATGCTCACCCGAGCCATTCAACCAGCCGCCGGAGCGCCTCACCCCGTGCCCCGCATGCGGACGCCGGCGTCCGGGGGTGGGCACGCGGCATACGCTTGGGGGCATGGCCGAGATCGACCCCACCGCCGTCGAGCAGGTGGCGACGGCTGCCCGCGCCGCCCGTGCTGCGTCGCGACGCCTTGCGCTGCTCTCTCGCGCCGACAAGGACGCCGCGCTGCACGCGATGGCGGACGCGCTCGAGGTCGCCGCGGCCGACGTCGTGGCGGCCAACGCCGAGGACCTCGCCCGCGGCCGGGACGCGGGCATGGCGCAGGGCCTGCTCGACCGGCTCGCGCTCGACGAGGCCCGCGTCCACGCCGTCGCCCAGGCCCTGCGGGACGTCGCCGCCCTGCCGGACCCCGTGGGTGAGGTCGTGCGCGGGTCGACGCTCGCCAACGGGCTGCAGATCCGCCAGGTCCGCGTGCCCATGGGCGTCGTCGGCATGGTCTACGAGGCGCGTCCCAACGTCACCGTGGACGCAGCCGGCCTGGGGCTCAAGTCCGGCAACGCCGTGATCCTGCGCGGCGGCTCCGCGGCCGAGTCGACCAACCGGGCGCTCGTCGGGGTGATGCGCAGGACCCTCGGGTCCCGCGGCCTGCCCGCCGACGCCGTGACCCTGCTCGAGGGTGGCCGTGACGCCGTCCGCGCCCTGCTCACCGCCCGCGGCCTCGTCGACCTCATCATCCCGCGCGGTGGCGCCGGCCTGATCCAGACCGTGGTGACCGAGTCGACCGTGCCGGTCATCGAGACGGGGGTCGGCAACGTCCACGTCTACGTCGACGCGGCGGCCGACCTCGACAAGGCGCTCGCGATCACCGTCAACGCCAAGACCCACCGCCCCAGCGTCTGCAACGCCGCCGAGACCCTGCTCGTGCACGAGGCGGTGGCGGCCGACTTCCTGCCCAAGGTGCTGGCCGAGCTCGCCGGGGCCGGGGTGGCGCTGCACACCGACGCCGCAGCGGGCGCCGCGGCCGAGACCGCCGGCGTGCCCCACGCCGACGCCACCGAGGCGGACTGGGACACCGAGTACCTCGCGCTCGAGATGGCCGTCCGCGTCGTGCCGGACCTCGACGCCGCGATGGAGCACATCCGGGCGCACGGGTCGGGGCACACAGAGGCGATCGTGACCGAGGACCGCGCGGCGGCCCGGCGGTTCACCGCCGAGGTGGACGCGGCGGCCGTGATGGTGAACGCCTCGACCCGGTTCACCGACGGGGGAGAGTTCGGGTTCGGTGCCGAGATCGGCATCTCCACCCAGAAGCTGCACGCCCGGGGCCCGATGGCCCTCCCCGAGCTCACGACGACCAAGTGGATCGTCGAGGGCGACGGGCAGGTGCGGGCCTGAGCGCCGTCGATGGCAGGATGACCGCCCATGGAAGGCACTGAGGTCCGCAAGCTGGCGGCGCTCGAGGACACCCACTGGTGGTACCGCGAGCGGCGGCACCTGCTCGGCCGGATGATCGACGGCGTCGCCCCCGGCCGGGCGCTGGACATCGGTGCGGCCGGCGGGGGCAACACCCGCGTGCTGCGGTCCGCGGGCTGGTCGGTCGCCGCGCTGGAGTACGGCGAGGACGGTGCGCAGGTCGCGGCCGAGCGCGGGCTGGCGGTGCTGCGGGCGGACGCCACGGCGCTGCCCGTCGCCGACGGCGCGCTCGACCTCGTCGTCGCCTTCGACGTCCTCGAGCACATCCTCGACCACGACGCGGCCGTGCAGGAGGTGCACCGGGTCCTGGCCCCGGGCGGACGCTTCCTCGTGGCCGTGCCGGCGGACCCCAACCTCTGGTCCGAGCACGACGTCGCCGTCGACCACGTCCGCCGCTACACGCGCACCACCCTGCGTGGCGTGCTCGAGCGCGGCGGCTTCGACGTCACGTCGATGACGTCGTGGAACGTCCTGCTGCGCCCCGTGGTGGCCCTGCGGCGACGGACGTCGAGCGGGTCGGACCTCGAGGAGATCCACCCGGTGGTGAACGCCGGCCTGCGCGCGGTCGTCGCGGTCGAGCGCTACCTGCCCGTGAAGGCTATGCCCGGGGTGACCCTGATGGTCGAGGCTCGTCGACGCGACTGACGGGAGCGGCCCCGTCGCCGCTGGGCAGCGCGTCGTCGTTGGGGGGCCCATCGCCGCTCGCGAGCGCGTCGGCGCTGGGGAGCGCGTCGGCGCTGGGGAGCGCGTCGCGCCGGGCCGCGTCGGTGAGCGAGTCGTAGGCGATGTAGTACGCGGGTCGGCCCTGGAGCTGGGCGTACATGCGGCCGACGTACTCGCCGAGGATCCCGACGCAGACCAGCTGCACGGCGCCCACACCCGCGACGGCGACCACCGTCGACGTCCAGCCGGGGACCGTCTCGCCCATCGTCATGGCGACCAGCGCGTACGCCAGCAGGACGAAGGCCGCGAGGCCGCCCACGAGCCCCAGCCAGGTCGCCGCGCGCAGCGGTGCGGTCGAGAAGCCCGTGACGCTGTCGAGCGAGAGCCGGACCATCTTCGACAGCGGGTACTTCGACCGGCCCGCGGCCCGCTCGTCGCGGCGGTAGGTGACCGAGGCCGAGGGGAAGCCCAGCGCGGGGACGACGAAGCGCAGCACCCGGTGGTGCTCGGGCAGGGCGTTGACCGCGTCCACGGTGGCCCGTGACATGAGCCGGTAGTCGCCGGCGTCGACCTGCGCGTGGGTGCCCGACAGGGTGCGGATGACGCGGTAGAAGGCCCTGGCGCTGACCCGCTTGAACGCCGAGTCGGTGGAGCGGTCGCCGCGCACGCCGTAGACGACGTCCACGCCCTCGGACACCGCCAGGGCGAGCATCTCGGAGACCACCTCGGGCGGGTCCTGCAGGTCGGCGTCGAGGGTGACGACGTAGTCGCCCCGCGCGCTGGCGAGGCCGGCCGAGATGGCCGCCTGGTGGCCGGCGTTGGCGCGCAGCCGCACGATCCGCAGCTGGGGCCAGTCCCGGGCGATCCGCTGCAGGACCGCGGGGGAGAGGTCGGTGGAGCCGTCGTCGACGGTGAGCACCTCGTACGTCGTGCCGAGGCCGTCGGCCACCGGACGCAGGCGCTGGACGAGCAGCGGCAGGACGTCCTCCTCGTTGTACACGGGGACGACGATGCTCAAGGCGGGGGCCATGGCACACAGGGTACGGGGACCCGGTGCGGCCGGCGGCCGGACGCCGCGCTGGCACGCTCGCGGGCGGACGCCCTGGCCGGCACGGCGCGAGGGCGCCGGCACCCGTGTGGTCGGACGCCCTGGCCGGGGCGGCGCGAGGGCGCCGGGGGCACACCGCGAAGGCCCCTCGAAGTATGAGTTCGAGGGGCCTTCTGTCGGGGGCTCCCGCCGCGCCGAGGCGCTGCGGCTACCTCCGTGGTGCGGCGTCGCGACCGGCGGACCGGTCGGGCGCTGTGCACCGGTCGATCGCCCACGGCCTGCCGGAGCGGGTCGTGTCCACTGCGACGGTGGCGCCTGCCGCGGGCCGGCGGACCGGTCCTCGTCGGGCGTTGCGATCTGGTCGGCGGGTCCGGAGTTCCTCCGTGGCGTCGCCCACGGACCCAGCACCCGAGGGAGCTGGGACCCCGTCCGGGCGAGCCCGATCGGGGCGGTCCACCGTTATCCGGCCGACCTGTGCTCCTGCCGGCGGATCCTCCCGGGTTCCCCCGTTCCGACCCTCCGACCGGAGCGCGTGAGAGATTTGTAGTAGCGGGATGCCTTGCCCTGCAAGGGCTTTGGAGAAAGATTTCTCGTCCACCGGTTGCCCACACCGTTGTCCACACGAACCGGTGCGTACCGGGCGGGTTGTGCACATCCCTGTGCACACAATCGGTGGACAACCATCGGGGCCCTCCACCGGCCCCATGGCCGGCCCGTGCACCGGACCCCGGTGTGCCGGTCGGATCGGGGACGAACCCCGTCGACCGGTAGGCTGGGCCCCATGACGTCGTCTCTTTCGAACCTCCTCACGGCCGCCGAGGAGAACACCCGCGAGCTGCCCTTGCCGCCGCAGGCGTTCGGGGCCATCGCGTTCGTCGGGTTCATGCTGCTCCTCGGGGTGCTGTGGTCCTTCCGCGGCACGGCACAGAAGATCTCCGGGCAGCACCTGCCGCACGACCACAGCGGCGGCTCGCACTGACCATGCGCCTCGGTGTGATGGGTGGCACGTTCGACCCCATCCACCACGGGCACCTCGTGGCCGCGTCCGAGGTCCAGTCCAGGTTCGGCCTGGACGAGGTCGTCTTCGTGCCCACCGGCCAGCCGTGGCAGAAGGACGACCGCAAGGTCAGCGTCGCCGAGCACCGGTACCTCATGACCGTCGTCGCGACGGCCTCGAACCCCCGGTTCACCGTGAGCCGTGTCGACATCGACCGGCCGGGCCCGACGTACACCATCGACACCCTGCGCGACCTGCACGGTGAGCGGCCCGAGGCCGAGCTGTTCTTCATCACCGGCGCGGACGCGCTGGCGCAGATCCTGTCGTGGAAGGACGCGGACGAGCTGTTCGAGCTCGCCCACTTCGTCGGCGTGACCCGGCCGGGGTACGTGCTGTCGGAGTCCGGGCTGCCGCGCGACCGCGTGACCCTGCAGGAGGTGCCCGCGATGGCGATCAGCTCGACCGACTGCCGAACGCGGGTCGAACGGTCCGAGCCCGTCTGGTACCTCGTGCCCGACGGCGTGGTCCAGTACATCAACAAATACCGCTTGTATGCCGCCAACCCGCGTCCCGCGGGAACGGCACGGACGTAGGAGAGCAGTGCCCGCCACCGATCGATCCCTCGAGCTCGCCAAGACCGCGGCCCTGGCCGCGGACGACAAGCTCGCCACCACCGTCGTCGGCCTCGACGTCAGCGAGCAGCTGGCGCTGACCGACGTCTTCGTCATCGTCTCCGGGTCCAGCGAGCGGCAGGTCGGCTCCATCGTCGACGAGGTCGAGGACAAGCTCCGGGAGCAGGGCGCCAAGCCCCTGCGCCGTGAGGGCGAGCGCGACGGCCGCTGGGTCCTGCTCGACTTCGGCGACATCGTCGTGCACGTCCAGCACGACGACGAGCGCGAGTTCTACGAGCTCGAGCGCCTCTGGAAGGACTGTCCCGAGGTCGACCTGGGCGTGCCGAAGCGCCGCGACGCATGAGCGCTGCGAACGACGGTCGACGGGTGGTCGTCGTCCGCCACGGCGAGACCGACCACAACGCCGGTGGCGTGTGGCAGGGGCAGCTCGACACCTCCCTGTCCGAGCGCGGCATCGAGCAGGCGCGTGCCGCCGGCGCGGCCCTCGCGGCATACCGGCCGACCCGGGTGGTCGCCTCGGACCTGGCGCGCGCGGCGGTCACGGCCCAGCACGTCGCCGAGGCCGCCGGCCTCGAGGTCGCCCTGGACCCGCGCTGGCGCGAGATCCACGTCGGGCAGTGGCAGGGCATGCACACGACCCAGGTGCGGTCGGAGTATGCCGAGCTGCTCGAGCAGATGGACCTCGAGGACGTGCGCCGCGGGGTCGACGGCGAGACGCTCGCCGAGGTCGGGGACCGGGCCGGTTCGGCCCTGCGCGAGCTGCTCGACGGGCTCGTCGAGGGGGAGTGCGTCGTCGTCGTGGCGCACGGCGTCTCGAGCCGGGCGGCCGTCGCCGAGGTGCTCGGGATCGACCAGCACCTGGCCACGCACGCCCTCGCCACCCTCGGGAACTGCCACTGGGCAGAGCTCGCGCAGACCCGCACCGGGTGGTCGCTGAGGGCGTGGAACGCCCACGCCTGAGCCGATTTGGATGCTCGCGCGAGCCGTGGGTAGACTTCCGCAGTCGCCTCCGGGGGACACCCACTCGGGGCAACTCGGGGCTGTGGCGCAGTTGGTAGCGCACTTCCATGGCATGGAAGGGGTCAGGGGTTCGAATCCCCTCAGCTCCACAACGCAGAAGAAGGACCCACACGCTTTTCGTGGGTCCTTCTTCTGCGTTCTGGGACGACGCGGTGGGGATTCGGGAGGAGCCCCTCGGCGCGGAGCGCCCCCACGCGACGGCTCCCCTCAGCTCCCCCCGCGAGCATCGAGGACGAGCCGCGTGCGCGGGGGGTGCGCCGTCCGGGAGCACGGGGCTTGGGCCGTCCGGGAGCCGGCCGACTGACCGAGCGCAAGCACCGTGCGTGGGCCGCGCTGTGGTTTCAGCGGAGGGCCAGCCGGTACCCCAGCCAGGTCGAGCGCTCGGCCCCCGTGGCGTCGTACAGGCCCCGCGCGACGACGTTGTCGGGGGCCGTCTCCCACGCGAGCGCGGTGCAGCCCCGCTCCCGCGCGGTCGAGGCGCAGGCCTCCAGGAGAGCCCGTCCGACGCCCTCTCTGCGGACGGCCTCGGTGACGAACAGGTCCTCCATCACGGCCAGGCGCGTGCCCGTGGTCGTGTCCCAGCTCCACAGGACCGTGGCGTACCCGACGATTGCGCCGGTGTCGGTGCGGGCGAGCAGCTGGGTGCCGTCCGTCGAGTCCCCGCAGAAGGCCTCGGCCATCCGCAGCAGGTCCTCGTCGTCCGCAGAGGCTCGGTAGAAGGTGCTGTAGCCGCGCAGGAGGGGCAGCACGCTGGACAGGTCGGCGACGGTCGACTGCTGGATCGCGATTCCCATGGTGGCGACCGTAGTGGCGCACCGTGCTCCGGTGCTCCGTCTGCGGGGTCCGCCGGGGTCAGGCAGGCTGCTGACATGACCTCCTCGCCGGTGCCGGCTCCCGCCCCCATGCCGGCGCAGGGGCCGCCCCTTCGCGGCAGGCCGCTCATGAGCCAGCTCTGGCGCGACATCACCTTCGTCCACTGGCGCGTGGACCCGGAGCGGCTCGAGCCCTTCCTCCCGGCCGGGGTGCAGCCCGACATCCACGACGGCTCGGCCTGGGTGGGGCTGATCCCGTTCCGCATGGTCGACGCCGCGGTGGGTCGCGGGAGGCCGGTGCCGTGGCTGGGGACCTTCCTCGAGACCAACGTGCGCGTCTACTCGCGGGACGCGACCGGCCGCCGTGGCGTGGTGTTCCTGTCGCTGGACGCCGAGCGCCTCCCCGTCGTCGCGGGCGCCCGGTTGCTCTTCGGGACGCCGTACCAGTGGGCCCACATGCGGTCCGCCCCGCAGCGGGTGCCGGCCGACCCGGTGGGTGCCGAGGTGGCATACACGCTGCGTCGCCACCGGGCGCCCTGGCGCGGCGCGACCCGCTCCGGGAACGGCCCGAAGGGCGCTCCCAGCGCGGCCCACGCCCGGAGCGGCCCGGCTCGCGGGCGGAGCGGGTCTCCGGCCGAGCCGGCCGTCACGAGCTCGATGCGCGTGCGGGTCGGCGAGCCCCTCGCCGAGCCGGGTGACCTCGACCTCTTCCTCACCGCGCGGTTCGGGCTCCACACCACTGTGGCGCGACGGACGCTGTGGGTCCCGAACACCCATTCCCCGTGGCCGCTGCACCGCGCCGAGCTGCTCGCGCTGGAGGACCGGTGCGTGGCGGCGGCGGGCCTCGACGACGTGGTGTCGAAGGCCCCCGACAGCGTGCTGTTCTCACCGGGGGTCGAGACGACCTTCGGCTGGCCGGTGCGCGTGTGAGCATGGGCCGGTGAGCACCGCGTTCGAGTACGACAACCTCAGCCTGCGGCCCGCGGGACCGTTCCTCACCGCGCTGTCGTGGGCCCTGCCCGGCGTGCGCGAGGTGCGGGCCCAGACCGTCCCGTACGCCGCCTACTGGCGAGAGGCGAACGCCGCGGCCCTCGAGCAGCAGGGGCCGCTCTGGGTGGCGCTGGGGGACTCGATGACGCAGGGCATCGGGGCGAGCGCGCCCGACCGCGGGTACGTCGGGCAGCTGCGCGACCACCTCGCAGCGGCCGGCCGCCCCCACCGGCTGGTCAACCTCGCGGTGACCGGCGCCCGGGTGCACGACCTCGTGGTGCACCAGCTGCCGGCGCTCGAGGCGCTCGTCGCCCGGGGCGAGGTGCCGGACCTGCTGACGGTCGTGATCGGCTCGAACGACGTCGTCGCCCCGCGGAACCGGGCCGGGCTGGCGGAGCGGTTCGAGGCCATGCTCGACCGCCTGCCGCGGGGAGCGGTCGTGGCGAACCTGCCGAACCCCCAGTCGGAGGCGCGGCGCGTCTGTGCGGTGCTGCGTGACCGGGCCGCCCGCGGGGACCTCGTGGTCGCCGACATCCGCGCCCACGGGCCCCGCTCCTGGCGCGGCCGGCTGGCCGCGGACAAGTTCCACCCCAACGACGCGGGGTATGCCGGGATGGCGCACGTCTTCGACGTCGCCCTCGGACTGCCCGAGGGGCCTGCCTGAGGCTCAGTCGCCGTAGGCGGGCTCAGTCGCCGTAGGTGTCGCGCACCGAGGAGTCCCACCTCCACGACGTGCCGCGCGTCTCCTCCGTCCGGCCGGTGGCGGCCAGGAGGTCGGTCCACGGGTCGTCGGTGCGCCGGGCGTCCGGGAAGACCCGGTTGAGGACGCGCTCCGCGATCCCGGCCTCGACCGCGAACGGGATGTCGTGGGCGGTCAGCACGTCCCAGGCGTGGGCAGCCCCCTCCACGATGCCGATCGCCGCGAAGCCGGAGGCGTCGGGGTGGCCGAACGGGTGGTAGCCGACGTGCCCCTCCGGAGCCGTCGCCGTCACGGCGACGAGCAGCCCACCCGTCGCGTCGACCCCGCGCACGATGGCCGCCGTGCCACCCGCCGGGTCGGGCCAGCAGAACATCGGCGGGCTGCCCTCTCGCCAGGGCGGCGGCTCGAGGAAGGGCACGTAGGTGTCCACGTGGACCTCCCTGCTCGAGAGGTTCATGGCGTAGAAGGCGAAGTCGTCCATCAGGTGGGTGGCGGTGTCGCGGCAGTCCCAGTCGAGCCGGTGCGCCGGGCGCTCCCAGCCGTCGTCGGGGACCCGGGCGAACCCGGCCATGATGCTGTCGACGACGGCGCGCAGGTCCGCGGGCGTGGAGACGTCTCGGGTCATGCCACGACCCTAGGCCCGAGGTCCGACGCCGCCCACGGGTTCACGAACGGCTCGCCCGGCAGCGGCGGCGGCGTGGCGAGCGGCTCAGTCGATGCGGTAGTCGATCGGCTTGCAGGTCCCGGCGTTGGACTTCTCGGCCGAGCAGGCCGTGAGCCCGACGTGCAGGTCCATCTCCGCACGCACCACGAGCCGGTCGCCGGCGACCGACGTCGGCGGGTCGATGTGCAGCTCGCCGGACCGCTCGGACCACACGTTCATGAAGATGTTGAGCGTCGTCGAGACCTGGTCCGCCACGACGCCGAACGGCTCGAGGCCGGTCACGAGGTTCTCCAGGCAGCTCGGGTGGTACGCGCCCTCGAACTCCGGGTACAGCAGGTCGAACGTCTGCTGGCTGCACGGCGTGAGCAGGATGTCGTGGTGCCCGCAGGTGTCCTCGACCACCGTGAGCATCGGCCGGCTGCGGTTGCTGTACAGCACCGTCCCCGTCGTCACGGCGACCGAGTTGGCGTAGTCGATCGTCCGCCCCGTGGAGAACCACTCCGCGTGGTCGTCGGCGCTGAAGCAGAAGAGGTCGCTCACCTGCTCCCCGGTGGGGTCGACCACGGTGAGCTGCTGACCCGCGGACAGCACGAAGCCGGTGCCGGTCTGGGGCGACAGCCGGGTGAAGCCCTCCGCGGGGCCGTCGGTGGCCTGTGGAGAGCTCTGACGGGTTCGGTCGGCCGCCGTGCTCATGCCGTTGCCTCCTGTCCGCCGAGGGCCGGTGGCGCCCAGTCCGACGGCACGGCCCTGCCGGAGTACTGGGCCGCCTCGGAGCCGCGGCCGTGGTCGGCCACCATCGGGTTGAGCGAGCCCTGCAGGGCGAGGTCGCGGTTGCGGATGGTGTCGCGCATGCGCTCGTACCGGTCGGAGGCGCGCAGCTGCTCGAACTGCTCGTGCAGGTTGAACACCAGGGTGGGCAGCGGGGCGCGCCGGGCGATGCGCGAGGCCTGCGGGTGCAGGCCGACCACGAAGTAGGCCGTCCCCGCCACGCTGAAGGCGAAGTGCGGGTCGTCGGGGTCCGAGGACACCTGGGGGTCCCAGGGCTGGTCGTCGACCTCGTGGAGCAGCTCGAGCTGGCGCCACAGGAGCTGCTCGAAGTGCGCCTCGTCCCGAACGTCCGTGCCCCGGAACACCGCGAGCAGGGAGGCGAAGCCCTCGTCGAGGTCGGTGGCCGATGCGAACCGGGCGAGCCTGTCTCGCAGCGTCCGGGCCGCGGCCTCGGTGCCGAGCTCCTCGAGCACCTCGAGGCTGGCGCGGCTGCGGTTGAACACCGACCGCGCCCCCAGGCATGGGTACTCGGGGTGCAGCACCATCGTCTCGAGCGCGTCGGCCACCTGGTCGGGGTCGCTGGCGTGACCACCCTCGTGGACGTGCGCGAGGTCCTCCAGGACGGCGGGCAGGGGCGGCTCGTGGCTCACGGAGCTCCTCGGGGTCGGCGACGTGCGGACCGGGCCGTCCGCGGACCCCGTACCTACCCGCAAGTACCCGCCCCAAACGTCGAGATGTCTCGGCGGTGAGGGAATATACCCACCGGGGGTATAGTTGCAGGAACCATGAACGTCATCGGAGAGCACCAGGACCACCAGGGCCACGGTCACGACGGCCACGGCCACCACGCCCAGGCCCACCACGAGCACGACGCCACGGCCTCGGGGCCCGGCGGCTCGCTGTGGAGGCAGGCCGTCAGCGCCACGCTCCACTGCCTCCTCGGCTGTGCGATCGGTGAGGTCCTCGGCATGGTGATCGGGACCGCCCTCGGCCTGCACAACCTCGGCACCGTCGTCCTGTCGATCGCGCTGGCCTTCGTGTTCGGCTACTCGCTGGCGATGCGCCCGATCCTCAAGGCAGGGCTGACCCTCGCCGCGGCACTGCCGGTCGCCCTGGCCTCCGACACCGTCTCCATCGCCACCATGGAGCTCGTCGACAACGCCCTCATGCTGGTGATCCCCGGCGCCATGGACGCGGGCCTGTCCAGCGCCCTCTTCTGGGGCTCGCTCGTCCTGTCGCTGGCGATCGCCTTCACCCTGACCGTCCCCGTCAACCGGTGGCTGCTGGCGCGGGGCCGCGGCCACGCGGTGGTGCACCAGTACCACCAGCACTGACCCGCAGCCCGGCCCACGATCTCGTCGACGCCCCACGGGGTCCGTCGGCGAGACCGTGGGCCCTGTCTGTGGCGCCGGGCGCCGTCAGCGGCGCTGGGCGCCGTCAGCGCCGCGATGCAGCCCTGGCAGGTCGCGCCTCGGTGAGCGCGTCGAGGTCGGCCAGCGCACCCGCGATGAGCACCAGGCCGACGGACATGGCGCCCCGCCAGGCGATCGCCGATGGGGACGTCCCCGACGGCACCGTTGGTGTGAGCGCCGTCGTCACCAGGACGAGCCAGGCACCGGCCGCCATCAGGACGCCCGGCAGCGGCGGGAAGACACGGCCCCGCACGACCGACAGCCCGAACAGGCCGAGCCCGGCCGGCGCCCACCCCGGGTTCCCGGCGAAGCCCAGCAGCAGCACGGCCAGGGCGGCCCAGCCGAGCCACGCGGAGGGCGAGTCGCCCTGCCGCAGCTGGTACCCGACCAAGGCGCTCCCCACCAGGCCCGCGGCGAGGAGCCCGGTGAGCGCCAGCAGCGCCGGCGGCACGGGCGCGTGGACCGCCGTGAACATCCACCAGGCGAACAGCACGAGGCCGCCTGCGTCGCCCGCCACCGGACCGACGCGCTCGAGCGTCGCCGCCATGCCCGTCGTCTGCGCCATGGGCCGAACGTACGACCTCCGGGTCGACCTCGCATCGTCCGATTGACGCAGGTGACGGGCGTGACGCAGGTGGCACCGGTGACCCGGCCACGTCACTCAGCCTCAGCCTATGACCACCCACCGGCCGGCATCCGCGTCGAGCCGGGCCAGGCCGCGCCGGTGCAGCTCGGCCAGCCACCCCTCCATCGGGAACCAGCCCCACCGGTCGTGGAACACGTTGGCGTTCCTCACGATCGAGCGCCGGTGGCGCAGCGGGGGGCTCTCCTGCTCGTGGTGCTGGTGGTACGCCGCCGCGCCCCCGACCCACAGCATGGTGCCGCCCGACTCGCGGATACGCTGACCGAAGTCGGTGTCCTCTCCGCCGTAGCCCACGTAGCCCTCGTCGAAGCCCCCCAGCGCCCGCCAGCCCGACGCGGTGACGGCGAACGACAGGGACCAGAACAGCCGGACGTCGTCGGCGACCTGCGTCGTCCCGGGCGCCGGCGCGGGACGGGCCGGGTGCGGCTCCGCGGTCGCGGCGAGCGAGGGCACGCGGTATGCCGCGGGGTGCCCGACGGCGGGTAGGTAGGCGACCTCCCCGCACGCGACCACGGGAGACGTGCCGGCGTCGCGCAGCACCTCGGCGTAGCGGGCCACGGTGCCCGCGGCGGGGATGCAGTCCACGTCGAGGAACACCAGGACGTCTGCGCCGAGGTCCAGCGCGGCCGCAGCCCCGGCGTTGCGGGCGGCGGACAGCGGGAGCTCACCAGCGGCCGTGAGGGGCACCGGGACGACCGTCGCCGCGGGGTGGAGCTCGCGGACGACCGCCTCGACCCCCGGGTCGCCCATGGCGACGACGACGTAGTGGTCGGGTCGCACCGTCTGGCGGGCCAGCCCCCAGCCCTGGCCGCGGAGGTGCTCGTGCCGACCGTGGGCGAGGGTGACCACGGCCGTGCGCGGGCCGCTCACGGCGGCCCCCACGTGGGCGCTCGTGCGGTCACCCGGCCGGACACTCACGCGGGACCTCCTGCGGCCGCTCACGCGGGCACCCGGGTCGGCAGCCCCACGTCCGCCAGGAGGGCTGCGGCCCGGGCTGCTCCGTCGCCGGTGCTCCAGCGGGCCCAGCCCTGCCCGCCGATCGCGACGGCCTGCTCCAACAACGCCGGCCACTCCTGCGGCTGCGGCCAGCTCGTCCGGCCCACTGCCAGACCGAGCTCCTGGACGCACTCGGCCGTCGCCACCTGCTCGTCGTGGGGGCGCGGCTGGGCGACCACGACGGCCGGACGCCGTGCAGCCGCGACCTCGGCCACGGCGTTCTGCCCCGCGTGCGTCACCACCACGTCCGCGCGCAGCAACTCGTCCCACAGCTCCGTCGACGCGTGCGCGCCCGGCGACCGTTCGACCCAGGTCCACCCGGGAGTGGCGGCACGGGCGGCAGCCACCTGCGCGGGCGTCGTGCCCCGGCCGCCCGCGCCCCAGAGCAGCAGGACGGTCGGGCCCGAGGAGCTGCAGCCGGAGGCGGTCTCGGACGGTCCGACCAGCGCGGGGGAGTCGCCCAGCGGGCCCCTTGCGCGCCCACCGGACGGTGCCGCCGCAGTGCCAGGCCGCACCCGCGAGTCGAAGCGCGAGATGCCGCCCACGCAGCGGGTCTTGGCCACCCACTCCGCAGGCCAGCGGCGCTCGTGCGTCCCGGCCGGCCACGGGGCCAGGAGTGCCTCGGCGGTGTCGTACGCCAGCCGGTGCGCCCGGTCGTCACGGCGCCCCGGGAGGGCCACGACGACGGTCGGGACGCCGGCCAGCCGGGCCAGCAGCGCCACCTCGACCGACACGTCGACCACCAGCAGGCGCGGCCGGTACTGGGCTGCCCAGGACACGACCTGCTGCGCCCGCTGCGCCAGCCCGGGGTGACCACGCGGGACCCAGTGGAGGGCGCCCTGCGCCGTCACGTCGGCGTCCTCGTCGACGGGGTCGCCGGCCACCTCGTCGTCACGGGCCAGCTCGGTCCATCCCGAGCTCCACCCCGCCGGCCGGGGGGCCGAGCTGAGCCCCCAGACGGGCTCGTCCAGCGCCGCGGCGACGGCCTGCATGCGGGTCACGTGGCCTGCACCCTGGTGGTGGGCGTAGTAGCCGATCATGCGGCCTGCCCGACCCGCGTCATGTCCTCGTAGCGGTCCACGTAGGCGTCGACCATCGTGTCGAGCGAGCAGTGCCGCACCGCGTGGTCGCGGCATCCTGCGCGGTCCAGCAGGACCGCCTCGTCGAGGGCGGCGGCTGCGGCGTCGACGTCGCCCGGGGCGACGAGGACACCGGTGCCGGGGACGACGAACTCGCCCAGGCCGCCGCGGCGGTACCCGACCACTGGCGTGCCGCAGGCCAGCGACTCGGCCGCGACCAGGCCGTACGGCTCGTCCCAGGCGGGTGTCACCAGCGTCGCCGCGCTCGCTCCCACGAGGTCGCGCAGCTCGCGCACGCCGAGGTGCCCGACGTACTCGGCGCCGGACCCCAGCAACGGCTCGACGACGT
This sequence comes from Phycicoccus sp. 3266, assembly GCF_031456495.1. Lineage (NCBI taxonomy): Bacteria > Bacillati > Actinomycetota > Actinomycetes > Micrococcales > Intrasporangiaceae > Phycicoccus > Phycicoccus sp. 3266. The sequence continues at coordinate 914,393 of NZ_JAVDUW010000002.1, forward strand.
CGCGGACGTAGGCGTGGTCGCCGACGGGACCGGCCAGGCGCAGCCGTCGCCCGCTCGCAGCGGCGATGGCGATGGCCTCGTGGGGTGCCTTCTCGGGCACCAGCCGGCCGAACCACACGAGGTCGGTGCCACCCGGGCCGGGGGTCCAGGTGGAGGTGTCGACGCCGTTGTGCACGACGTCGGCCGTGGTGACGTGGCGCCACTGGCGGGCGGTGTGCGCGCTGACGGCCACGAAACGGGCCCGCGACTGGTCCATGAGGGAGATCGCGGGCTCGAGCCACGGGGTCGGTGGCGTGTGCAGCGTCGTCAGCATCGGCGCGCTGCAGGCCTGCGCCAGGGAGATGGGCACGAAGTGCAGGCTGTTGTTGTGGATGACGTCGACGTCGCCCCGCGATCGCAGCTCGAGCATGACCTGCAGGTAGGCGTGGTGCTCGCGCAGCCACGGCTCCGGCGGCATGGCGACATCAGCCCGTGCGGCGTCGCTGAGCCGCAGCGGCGCCACCATGAGCTCGCGGGCGTCGAGGACCGGGTCGCTGCCTGGCCCGGCGAAGACGGTGACGTCGACACCGCGGTGGCGCAGCCCCCGTACGAGCGCCCAGGTCAGCGACTCCAGGCCCCCGGCGAAGGGCTGGCGCAGGGGATGGCGGGCGGCGGCGAGGATCACGACGTGCATGCGCGCCTCCGGCCCAGGACTCCCTGGTACACGTCGTGGTGCACCGCGGCGACCTGCTCCCGCTCGGCCCGGCGCTCCTCCGCGGTCGCCCGCGGGGCAACCCGGCCCTCCAGCCATCCACGGTGCGCGTCGCGCAGCGCCGCCACCAGGGACGGCACGCGCTCGGGACCGTCCGCGGCATACGTCAGGCAGGGGCGCTGCTGGGCGTAGAAGCCGCAGTCGGGGGCGGCGACCCACGTGCCGAGGTCGTGGCAGGCCTCGAGCCAGCCGGAGTGGGTGCCGAAGCGGTACGGCAGGACGGACACGTCCAGGCCCTGGAGGTAGGCCCAGAGCTCGTCGTCGGAGAAGTAGTCGTGCACGCGGAGGTCGACCCGGCCCTCGTCCGCGAGAGCGGTGAGGTGACCCGCGAGCGCGGCGTCGTGCCGTTCGAAGCCCTCGGTCATGACGTCGGTGTGGGCGTCGACGCGCAGCACCGCCCCGGGCATGTCCTCGAGCGCGTCGACGATGCCGTCGACGAGGGCGAGCGGCTCCATGTTGGCGCGCAGGCTCTTGGCGTGCAGCCCCACGACGAACCGGTCGCGGGCGGGACGCGGACGCCCGAGCCACTCCTGCGGGACGACGTGCGGGTGGGGGACGACGGTCGCCGTGCGGCCCCAGCGCTGCTCGAGGACGGCGGCGGCGCCCGGGGTCAGCGTGATGATGGCGTCGGCGGCAGCGACGAGCACGTCGAGCTGGGCGTCGTGGGCCTCGGCGGTGGGGTGGTGCGGGTTGCGCAGGTCGTGCACGGTCAGCACGAGCGGCTTGTCGTGCTGGCGCAGGGCGAGCGTGAGTGCCTCGAGGTCGGCCGGCGACACGGCGTCGAACCCGAAGTGGACGTGCATGAGGTCGAACTCGGACGCGTGGCCGTGCACCCACGCGCTGGTGAGCATCCGTGGCGGCCACCACGGCGAGTCGGGGGAGGTGCCCGACGGGGGGTCCGGGAGGCGGACCACGTCGGCGGTGGCCGGCGCCGGGGGCGCCAGGTGACGGACGTAGACGTGGCCGGACGGGACGGACGCGACGAGGATGCTCACAGCTGACCTTCGAGAGGGGGGTCGGGCGCGGCTGCACCCGACCAAAGGGGCAGCAGGCAGGTGGCTCGACCGGCTGTGGACTTCCAGACCAACGTAACCCGGATCACCGACAGTCGCCTTGCCGGCCGAGACTGATGGCCCGCGAGGTGCTGCGCTAACCTGTTCCCGTGGCACGGTTCCTGCTCCTTACCTAGCCGCGACGACGAACCGACCGGACGTCGACGCGGCCAGCCCCTCCTGCGCGAGGGGCTTCGTTGTGTGTGGGTGCGAAAGCGCGGACCCGCACGCGGGACGGACAGTCGGGAGCAGGCCCGACCAGACGAGACGACGAGGATGAGATGAGCGAGACGCCGCACCGGTACACCGCAGAGCTGGCCGACCGGATCGAGGTCGCCTGGCAGGACCGCTGGGAGCAGGAGGGCACCTTCCACGCCCCCAACCCGGCAGGGCCCTGGGCCGAGCCCGAGAAGGTCGGCGACCGCGAGAAGCTGCTCGTGCTCGACATGTTCCCGTACCCCTCCGGCGCCGGCCTGCACATCGGCCACCCGCTGGGCTACATCGCGACCGACGTGTTCGCGCGCTACCACCGGATGACCGGCAAGAACGTCCTGCACTGCCTGGGCTACGACGCGTTCGGACTGCCCGCGGAGCAGTACGCCGTCCAGACCGGGCAGCACCCGCGCAAGACGACCGAGGAGAACATGGTCGTCATGAAGCGCCAGCTGCGGCGGCTGGGCCTGGCGCACGACGACCGGCGCGCGATCGCCACCATCGACCCGGGGTACTACAAGTGGACCCAGTGGATCTTCACCCAGATCTGGGACGCCTGGTACGACGTCGACGCCGTCCGTGAGGACGGCGGACGAGGGAAGGCCCGTCCCATCAGCGAGCTGGTGGCGCAGTTCGAGAACGGGGAGCGCCCCACGCCGAACGGCCGGGACTGGTCCGCGCTGTCCGCGGCCGAGCGCGCCGAGGTGCTCGACGGCTTCCGCCTCGCGTACTCCTCGCAGGCACCGGTCAACTGGGCGCCCGGCCTGGGCACCGTGCTCTCGAACGAGGAGGTCACCAACGACGGCCGGTCCGAGCGCGGCAACTTCCCGGTCTTCAAGACCAACCTGCGCCAGTGGATGATGCGGATCACCGCGTATGCCGACCGGCTGGCCGACGACCTCGACCGGGTCGACTGGCCCGAGAAGGTCAAGCTCATGCAGCGCAACTGGATCGGGCGCAGCCAGGGTGCCCGCGTGCGCTTCCCCGTCGTCGGCCACGACGCCACGATCGAGGTCTTCACCACGCGTCCGGACACGCTCTTCGGCGCCACGTTCATGGTGGTGGCCCCCGAGCACCCGCTGCTGGAAACCATTGTCTCGCAAGGCGACTGGCCCGAGGGCGTCAACCCGGCGTGGACCGGTGGCGAGGAGACCCCGGCGGCCGCGGTCGCGGCATACCAGCGGGCGGCGTCCCGCAAGTCCGAGGTGGAGCGGCAGACCGAGGGCAAGGACAAGACCGGTGTCTTCACCGGCGCCTGGGCCACGAACCCGGTCAACGGCGAGCGGATCCCCGTCTTCGTCGCCGACTACGTCCTCATGGGCTACGGCACCGGCGCGATCATGGCCGTGCCCGGGCAGGACACCCGTGACTGGGAGTATGCCGAGAAGTTCGGCCTCCCCATCGTGCGCACCGTGCAGCCGAGCGAGGGCCACGACGAGTCGACCGCGTTCACCGGCGACGGGCCGGCGATCAACTCCGCCAACGACGAGATCTCGTTGAACGGCATGGGGGTCGGCGAGGCCAAGGCGGCGATCATCGACTGGCTGGTGGCGAAGGGCTACGGCGAGGCCACGGTCAACTACAAGCTGCGCGACTGGCTGTTCAGCCGCCAGCGGTACTGGGGCGAGCCGTTCCCGATCCTGTTCGACGAGGACGGCGTCGCGCACGCGGTGCCCGAGTCCATGCTGCCGGTGGAGCTGCCGGACGTGCCGGACTACTCGCCCAAGACGTTCGACCCCGACGACGACTCCTCGAGCCCCGAGGCGCCGCTGTCGCGCGCGACCGAGTGGGTGGAGGTCGAGCTCGACCTCGGCGACGGCGCCGGCGTGCGCAAGTACCGCCGCGAGACCAACACCATGCCCAACTGGGCGGGGTCGTGCTGGTACTACCTGCGCTACCTCGACCCGGCCAACGACGAGGCGTTCGTCGACCCGGAGAACGAGCGCTACTGGATGGGCAAGCACGCGGCCCCGGTCGAGGGCGCCCCCGCCGGTGTCACCGACCCCGGCGGCGTCGACCTGTACATCGGCGGCGTCGAGCACGCGGTGCTGCACCTGCTCTACGCGCGGTTCTGGCACAAGGTGCTGTTCGACCTCGGCCACGTCAGCAGCGAGGAGCCGTTCCGGAAGTACTTCTCGCAGGGGTACATCCAGGCGTTCGCCTACCGCGACGGCCGTGGCCAGCCGGTCCCGGCGAACGAGGTCGAGGAGGTGGAGGGCAGCGACGCCCAGGACCCCCAGTTCACCTGGCAGGGCCAGCCCGTCACGCGCGAGTACGGCAAGATCGGCAAGTCGCTGAAGAACGTCGTGAGCCCGGACGAGATGTACGACGCGTACGGCGCCGACACCCTGCGCGTCTACGAGATGTCGATGGGCCCGCTGGAGCTGTCCAAGCCGTGGGAGACCCGTGCTGTCGTCGGTGCCCAGCGCTTCCTGCAGCGCCTGTGGCGCAACGTGGTCGACGAGGAGACCGGCGACGTGCGGGTCGTCGACGCGCCGCTCGACCCCGACACCCTGCGCACGATGCACCGCACCATCGACGCGGTGTCGAAGGACTACCCGTCGCTGGGGTTCAACACCGCCATCGCGCGACTCATCGAGCTCAACAACGCCCTGACCAAGCTCGACGCGGTGCCCCGCGAGGCGGCCGAGACCATCGTCAGGATGGTCGCGCCGATCGCCCCGCACATCGCCGAGGAGCTGTGGAAGCGGCTGGGCCACGAGGAGACGATCACCTACGAGCCGTTCCCGGTGGCCGACCCCGCGCTGCTCGTCGAGGACACCGTGACCTGCGTGGTGCAGATCAAGGGCAAGGTGCGCGACCGCCTCGAGGTGCCGGCCGACATCAGCGAGGACGCGCTGCGCGAGCAGGTGCTGGCCCTGCCCAAGGTCGTCGCGGCGACCGAGGGCGGCATCCGCACCGTCATCGTGCGGGCGCCCAAGCTGGTCAACGTCGTCCCGGCCTGACCGGCCGCTGCCTCACCGTGTCCCGGCCTGGCCAGGTGCCGTACCGTGCGGGCCTGACCGGCCGCCGCACCGTGTCCGGGCGGTGTGGGTCCCGCGGGACCCGCACCGCCGGTAGCCTGCGCGCGTGAGCGTCGCCCTCGTCACCGACTCCACGGCATACCTCCCGGCTGCGGTCGTCGACGCGCGCGGGATCGGCGTCGTGCCCCTGCACGTGGTGATCGCGGGGACGGAGTTCAGCGAGGGCGTGGACGTGAGCACCGCGGAGGTGGCCACCGCGCTGCGCGCCTTCAAGCCGGTGTCGACGTCGCGGCCCGCGCCGCAGGCGTTCCTCGAGGCGTACGAGAAGGCCGCCGCCGGGGGAGCCGAGGCCATCGTGTCCGTGCACATCTCGGCCGACATGTCCTCGACGGTGGAGTCGGCGCACCTGGCGGCGCAGCACTCGCCGGTGCCCGTGACCGTCGTGGACTCGCGCTCGCTCGGCATGGCGATGGGGTATGCCGTGGTGTCGGCGGCCGAGCTCGCCGCCGGTGGGGCGTCGGCCGAGGAGGTCGCGGCAGTGGCGCGCTCGCGCAGCGAGGCCTCGACCGTGGTGTTCTACGTCGACACCCTGGAGCACCTGAGGCGTGGCGGCCGGATCGGCGCGGCGTCCGCGCTGCTCGGGTCGGCGCTCGCCATCAAGCCGATCCTGGGTCTGGAGGACGGGCACATCCGCCCGCTGGAGAAGGTCCGCACGTCCTCGCGGGCGCTGGCCCGGCTCGAGGAGCTGGCCGTCGCGGCGGTCGACGCGGCCGGTGGTGACGTCGACATCGCGGTGCACCACCTCGACTCCGCGGCCCGCGCCGAGGACCTGGCGGGGCGGATCCGCGATCGGGTGTCGACGGCCGGCGAGGTCGTCGTCGTCGAGCTCGGCGCGGTCGTGGGGGCGCACGTGGGTCCGGGCACGCTGGCCGTGGCGGTGTCGCCGAGGCCATGACGGCGCTCGACGCGGTGGTGTGGTCGACCGGGGCGGTCGTCTGGTCGACGGGCGGCGTCGTCCAGGGAGTCGTCGCCGCGGTGGTGGCGTTCCTCCTCGGCTCGGTGAACCCGGCCACGATCCTCGCGCGGGTCCTCGGCAAGGACCTCGCCGGCTCCGGCTCGGGCAACCCCGGCGCCACCAACGCCGGTCGGGTGCTCGGCCTGCGCTGGGGCGTCGTCGTGGGCGTCGCGGACGTGCTCAAGGGCTACCTGCCGGTGGTGCTGGCGAGCGCGTTCCTCGGGTCGGTCGTGGCGCTGGTCGTCGGGCTGGCGGTGGTGCTGGGCCACATCTGGTCGCCGTTCCTGAAGGGGCACGGTGGCAAGGGGGTCGCGACGTCGCTGGGCGCGATCCTGGCGGTGCAGCCCTGGTTCGGGCTGGTCATGCTGCTGCTGTTCGTCCTGCTGGTGTGGCGGCTGCGGTGGGTGGCGGGTGCGTCGGTGTCGGCCTGCCTTCTGCTGTTCGTGCTGGGCCTGCTCGCGGTCGCGGGATGGCTTCCCGGCTGGGTGCCCGACGTGAGCCGCGAGACGGGGGTGTGGTGCGCGGTGCTTGCCCTCGTCGTGATCTACCGGCACCGCCGCAACATCGAGCTGTGGCTGCTCGCCCGGCGCGAGTCGTCCACAGGCTGAGGCGTCGCGTCAGGTCGTCCACAGGCCCGCAGTCCGTCCTGCCGTGGTGGGGCCGCACCTTCCTAGCGTTCCCGTATGCCGTTGCGCCGCCGACCGCCGGAACCCTCACCTCGCCTGCGCGCGCTCCTCGAGCGCGTCGGCGCCAACGATGCCGGCGGCGGCACGGGGCTCTGGCAGCCGGAGCGCGCGTGGATCGCCTCCACGCCCAGCCCCGCGACGGATGCGCACGCGCAGAGTACGGCCGCGAGCGGTGGCCGCGTGCCGGTTCCGGACCCGTCGCCGCACGCGGAGGGCCTGGGAGCGGAAGCAGCACGAGCCCCGCGGGGTGTCCTCCCCGGCAGGCACCGGAGGCCGCAACCCCCGGGGCCGGCCTGGCTGGCCGTGCCGGAGGCGATGCGCGGCGCCCGTCTGACGGCGCCCCGTGCCGCGGCGGCAGGCCTCGTCCTCGTGGTGCTCGTGGCAGGCCTCGTCTTCGGCGCCCGTGTGGCGATGGCGCGGGCGTCGAGCGAGCCGCGTCCCGTCGCGCCGGCGCCCACCCAGACCGGTGTCCTGACCCGCGGCTCGTCGACGTTCGCCACCTCGGCGACGAGCGCCGGGGGCGGTGGGCCACCCACGACGGGCACGACGGTCACCGTGCACGTGGTCGGTCAGGTCGCCCACCCGGGCATCGTCCACCTGCCCTCCGGCTCGAGGGTCGGTGACGCGGTCGCGCGCGCCGGTGGGGCGCTCAAGGGAGCGGACCTGGCGGCCATCAACCTGGCCCGGGTGCTCGTCGACGGCGAGCAGGTCAGGGTTCCCAAGCCGGGGGAGGCCGTCGTGGCACCGCCCGGTCCCGGCGGCCCCGGGGCAGCGGGCGGCGGCGCCGGGTCCTCGGGTGGGGGCGGTGGCGCCGGCTCGCCGGGCAGCTCCGCGGGCGTCGTCAACCTCAACCAGGCCACGGCCGCCCAGCTCGAGGACCTGCCCGGTGTCGGGCCCGTCCTGGCCCAGCGCATCGTCGACTGGCGCACCCAGCACGGCCGCTTCACCACCGTCGACGAGCTGAACGAGGTCAGCGGCATCGGCGAGAAGATCTTCGCCGAGCTCAAGCCCAAGGTCACGGTGTGAGCGCCGCCGGTCCGTCCCGTGATGCTGTCGCGACCCCGCGTGTGGACCTGCGGCTGCTCGTCCCGGCGCTCGTGGCGTGGTCGTTCACCGCGTCGGTGCTCGGCGTGCGGCCCCTGCTGCTCGTGAGCACATCGTCGGTGCTCGTGCTCGTGTCGGTCGTCGCCGTGCGACAGCGGCGGTGGGCCGCTGGAGGCCTCGTCGCCATGTGCACCGCTGCCTGCGCGCTCACCGGGGTGTCCGTCGCCGGTCACACGGCAGAGCGCTCCGCAGGCCCGCTCGAGTCGCTCGCGCGCGACCACGCCACGGTCGAGGCGGTGGCCACGGTCTCCACCGACCCGCGGTTGCGGCAGACGAAGGGCCTCGCCGGGGCCAGCGTCTACGCCCGGCTCACCGTGACCCAGGTGACGGCGCGAGGCTCGGTGAGCCGGGTGTCCGCACCGGTGCTGCTCGTCGCGGACGAGCGGTGGCGCGACGTCCAGTGGCACCAGCGGCTGGCGGTGCGCGGCCGTCTGGTGCCGGCCCACCCCGGCGACGACGTCGTCGCCGTCCTGAAGCCCTCCGGCGGACCTGCTGTCGTCGGCAGGCCGGGAGTCGTGGCACGGGCAGCCGAGCACCTACGGTCGGGGCTGCGCCGCGCCTCCGACCCGCTGCCCACGGATGCCCGAGGGCTCCTGCCCGCCCTCGTCATCGGCGACACGAGCCGCACCCCACCGGACCTGACCGACGCCATGCTCGCCACCGGGATGACCCACCTGAGCGCCGTGTCGGGGTCGAACGTCGCGATCGTGCTGGCCTTCGCCCTCGGCGCCGCCCGGCTTCTCGGCCTCCCGAGACGCGCCCGCGTGCCGTGGGCCCTGGTCGTGCTGGCCGGCTTCGTCGTGCTGGCACGCCCCGAACCCAGCGTGGTGCGGGCAGCCACGATGGGCGGGATCGGGCTGCTCGGGCTCAGCGCGTCGCGACGTGCGGCCGGGGTGCCGGTGCTGTCGGCCGCCGTGGTCGTCCTGCTCGTCGTCGACCCGTGGCTGAGCCGCTCCTATGGCTTCGCGCTGTCGACCCTGGCGACACTCGGGCTCCTGCTCTTCACGCGGTCCTGGGGCGACGCGATCGGCCGCCGCCTGCCGTCCCGGGCCCGGTCCCTCGGACCGGCGCTCGCCATCCCCGTTGCCGCCCAGGCGATGTGCGCGCCCGTCGTGGTCCTGCTGCAGGGGTCCGTCTCGGTGGTGGGTGTCCTCGCCAACCTCCTGGCTGCCCCGTTCGTGGCCCCGGCCACCGTGGCCGGTGTGGGCGCGGCCGTCGTCGCACCCGTCTGGCCGCTCGGGGCCACGCTGCTGTGCTGGGCCGGGGCCCTCCCGGCTCTGGGGATCTGCTGGGTGGCCCGCACCTGCGCGACCGTGCCCGGCGGCACGCTGCCGTGGCCCGACGGTGCGCCCGGCGCGGTCCTCCTCGCGTTCGTCACCGTCGCGGTCGTCCTCAGCGCCCGACGCTGGGCCCACCTCGCGCGATGGCACCCCGTGGCGTTCCTCTCGGTCGTCGTCCTCGTCGTTGCGGGAGCCGCCCCGACGTCCGCCGCCGCCTGGCCGCCCCCGGGGTGGCGGTTCGTCGCCTGCGACGTCGGGCAGGGAGACGGGCTCGTGCTCGCCACGTCACCCGGCCATGCGGTGGTCGTGGACACAGGCCCGGACCCTGCCCTCATCGACGCCTGCCTACGCCGGCTCAAGGTCAAGGTCGTCGACTCGGTGGTCCTCACCCACTTCCACGCCGACCACGCCGACGGGCTCCCCGGTGTCCTGCGCGGTCGGACCGTCCGCACCGTGCTGGCCACTCCCGTCCGGGACCCGCCGTACCAGTGGCAGGAGGTGGAGGGATGGACCGGGGCACGCGGCATACCGGTCACGGGCATCGCAGCCGGCGACCACCTCAGCTGGCCCGGGGTGGAGGCCGACGTGTGGTGGCCCGCCCGCAGGCTCGACAGCGGCTCGGTGCCGAACAACGCCTCCGTCGTCCTCGCCGTCCGCGCCGGGCCGGTCGACCTGCTGCTCCTCGGCGACGTGGAGCGCGAGGCGGCGCACGCGATCCTGCTGCAGCTGCGCCGCGACCCCGCCATGGCCGCACGGGCGCGGAGCTTCGACGTCGTCAAGGTGGCGCACCACGGGTCGGCCAACCTCGACCCAGACCTCCTCGCAGCGGTCGCGGCCCCCTTCGCCGTGATCAGCGTCGGCAAGGACAACGACTACGGGCACCCGTCACCCAAGGCGCTGCAGGTCCTCGCGCGCGACGGGTATGCCGTGCTGCGCACCGACCAGCGTGGCGACGTGGCGGTCGTCGACGACCACGGCTCGGTGGGGGTGACGTGGCGACGCCGCTGAGGTCGCGGGCCCGGGCGACCGGGCCGACGTCGCGTGCCGAGCGGACGGTGGCGGGTCAGGTGCTGGCGAGGACGCGGGGCTTGGCCTTGGCCGCCTCGACCAGGGCCTCGATCGTGGCCTGCACGGCGGGCACGCGCTGGAGGTCCGGGGTGGTCACGACGCTGACCGTCCGGCGCGAGGCCGGCTGGATGGGCAGGGTCACCACGTCGCGGTGGTGGGCGGTCCGCAGGATGAGGTCGGGGATGAGCGCGACGCCGAGTCCCTCGGCCACGAGGCCGAGCACGGCCACGTAGTCCTCGGTCTCGAACCCGACGTTCGGGGAGAAGCCGGCGGTGGCGCACATCTGCAGGAGGTGGCCGCGGCAGCGCGGGCAGCCTGCGATCCAGTTCTCGTCGGCGAGCTTGGTGAGGTCGGCGACGGGCTCGGTTGCCAGGGGGTGGTCGCGGGGGAGGGCGAGGCGGACCTCGTCGTCGAGCAGCTTGTGCTGCACGAAGAGGTCCATGTCCTCCTCGCCCCGGCCGACGTCGGTGCCCTCGTAGGCGAAGGCGACGGCCAGGTCGCACTCGCCGGCCTTGAGTGCCGCAAGGGACTCGGGCGGCTCGGCCTCGGTGAACGTGACCTGCACGTCGGGGAAGCGCTGCTTGACGAGGGCGAGTGCACGGGGGACGAGGGTCGCCGAGCTGGAGGGGAAGGCCATGAGGCGGACGCGTCCGGCGCGGAGCCCGGCGATGGCGGCGACCTCCTCCTCGGCGGCGTCGAGGGCGGCGAGGACGGACACGGCGTGCCGCGCCAGCACCTGACCGGCCTCGGTGAGCCGCACGTTGCGGCCGACGCGCTCGACCAGGACGGTCCCGGTGCGCTGCTCGAGGCGGCGCACCATCTGCGAGATGGCGGGCTGGGAGTAGCCGAGGGCGAGGGCGGCTCCGGTGAAGCTCCCCTCGTCGGCGATCGCCTTCATCACGCGAAGGCCGGCGGCGTCGATCATGGCTGCAGCATAACGCAGTGTTATCGAATTGATGCCGATCTTTGGGCGAGGTGATGGACCGCATCGCGGTGTGGCTTCGGGCCCCTGTGGACAGTGCGGTCGACGGAATCGGGCAAATCCGTAGAATCGCTGTCGCAGACGCCGCCCGCAGGCGGCTGCCGGCGAAGGGGGAGGTTCGTGCAGGTCCGCAGAGGGGCGTTCACTGCAGTCGTCGTCGCGGGGTCACTGGCGCTCGCGGCGTGCAGCGGCGGGGGCGACAGCCCACCGCCCCCGGCGTCGTCCACGACGAGCAGCTCGAGCAGCTCGACGACGTCGTCCACCACGACCCAGAGCCCGACTGCCACCAAAACGGTGGCGCTGCCCCCCGAGGCAACCAAGCACACCGAGGCCGGCGCGATGGCTTTCGCCCGCTTCTACTGGGAGCAGGCGAGCCAGTCGCTGGTTACTAATGATGCGTCGGTCGTTAGGGCGATGGGCGCCGATGAATGCTCTGAATGCACGGCGGTTGAAGGAATATCGAGCAAGCAAGAAGCGGACGGGGTCCATTCCGATAAGGCGAGTTACGACATCAAGATCGTCCGCCGAGTCGAGGGTTCGAAAGACCAGTACGTGATCTCCGTAGCAGGGCGCGAGATACCCGTTAAGAAGTTGGACAAGTCCGGCAAGGTGCTGCGCACCACGCAAGCCGGCACCTTCTCCTGGGCAACCACGGTTGAGTGGCGAGTTGGATGGCAGGTTACGAACTTCCAGAAGGAGTCGGCCTGATGCACCGCCGATTCGGTGGCGCCGTTTTGGTGGCCAGTCTTTTGATAGCAATCACGGGCATACAAGCGCCTGCATCGGCCGCCGGGCCCGATTGCGGTAGCGGGGATATGGCTGCGTCCTTGGATCAGGACGCCGCGAACCTGGCAGGGAGTTGCGAGTCCGCCCCCAGCAAGCCGACGAGCGCAGGCTCCAATGGCGCGGAGGCGCAACAAGTTGCCGCTGATGGCAACGAGTATCGAATTGTTCCGGCGTGCGAACCGGTTCGGGTTTCGGACACCGTGGGTGGAGACGCGACCAACTGCTCCAACGCCCAGACAGCGTGCAAGTACCGCCTGCCAGCCTCGGACCCGAAGTCCGGCGAGATCCTCTACCGCCTCGAGAGCCGACCCAAGGGCGACCCAAACAGCACCTGGACGCTCGTCCGCGAGATGTGCGGCCTCGACGAGGCACCGCCAGGCGTCCCGGCGCCACCGGCGATCCCGACGCTGGCGCAGATCCAGAACGCGTTCCGGCAGCTGCCGTTCTCCAAGCCGAGCGTCGGCATCGAGCCCGAGGGCAACAAGACCCTCGTGAACCTCCCCACCTACTTCCGCGCCGAGTGGCCGGGCGACGCGGGTCTGCAGCCGGACGAGGTGAGCGCGCCCGTGCAGCTGCTGACCTGGTCGGTCGAGTTCAGGATCGCGGCGCGCTCGTACGACTTCCACTACGGCGACGGCAGCAGCAGCGGACCGACGACCGACCCCGGCGGTGTCTACCCCGACGGCGCGATCCGGCACACGTACACCGAGCCGACAGCAGGAGCGCGGGTCAGCGTCGACGCCCAGCTCACCGCGCAGTACCGCGCCAACGGCGGCCCGTGGCAGGACATCGACTCGGTCACCGACCTCCAGGACGAGCCGGTCACCACGCTGCAGGTCCGCGAGGCGCACGCCCGCCTGGTCACGCACTGACGCCGCGGCCGGTGCCAGCGCTCGCGACGGGCGGCTGTCCGGACCCTCTGCTTGTATCGACCGCACGATGAAGCCCGAGCAGAGCGCCACCACCCGAGCCCTCGACGACGTCGACGCCGACACCGACGTCGAGGACCTCGGCGACGCCGTCGCCCCGCAGGGCCGGCGACGCCGCAGCGGCACGGCCCTGTGCCTGTCGGGCGGCGGCTACCGCGCCGCCCTCTTCCACCTCGGCGCCCTGCGCCGCCTCAACGAGCTCGGCGTGCTCGCCCAGCTCACCACCGTCAGCGGCGTCTCCGGGGGCTCCATCGTCGCCAACCTCGTCGCCGACCCCCGCCTCACCTTCCCTGCCAACGGGGGAGAGGTGGAGGGCTTCGAGGAGTACGTCGCCGCACCCCTCGGCCGCCTGGCCTCCCGAAACATCCGCACCCCGGCGCTGCTGAGCCGCCTGCTGCCCTGGCGGTGGCTGACGTCCGACGCCGCGGTCCGCGCCCTCGCCGACGAGCTCACCGAGACCGTGCAGTGGTGGTCGACCCCCTTGCGCGACAACGCCGTCGCCGGCCCGGCCATCATCACCGGCGCCACGGAGATCGGCTACGGCGTCAACTGGGTGTTCGAGGACCCCACCGCCCACCAGCCGCACGGGCGCGTGGGCGACTACCGCCTCGGGTATGCCACTCCGCCCGACAGCGTGCGCATCGCCGACATCGTCGCCGCGTCCTGCGCCTTCCCCCCGTTCTTCGCACCGATGCTCCTCGACGGCGACGACCTCGGCCTCGCCGGCGGCCACAAGGGACTGGAGTCGGACGACGCCCGGCAGGCGATCCGCCACCGCATCCGGCTCACCGACGGCGGCGTCTACGACAACCTCGGCCTCGAGCCCGTGTGGAAGCGGCACGCCACCGTGCTCGTCAGCGACGGCGGCGGCGTCTTCCGGGCCCGCACGGAACGCACGGTCGCCGGCCGGATGCTGCGGATCCTCAGCATCGCCACGAACGGCGGCCAGTCGGTGCGCTCCCGGTGGCTGCACGCGGCATACGCACGGCAGGCGATCCTCGGCACCTCCTGGGCGCTCGACATGGTGGTGGACGGCTGCTACCCGCGCAGCACGACCGAGCTCATCAACGCCATCCGGACCGACCTCGACACCTTCTCCGAGCAGGAGCGGCACGTCCTCGAGCGCCACGGCTACCTCATCGCCGACGCGCAGGTGCGCGCCCACGCAAAGCACCTGGTCACGCGCGACGTTCCGCCACGACCACCGCACGACGACGTGGCCGACCCGGCCGTGGCCGAGCGGGCCTTGGCCGAGTCGGCGAAGCGACGGCTGCTCGGCCGGTTCTGACGAGGCCGTCCGACCCCGCCACCCCGAGCGGTCCGGCGGCGGCCACGTACGCTTGTCCGGTGACCCAGCCCGCCACCACGACGACGACCGAGGACGACCTCGACCACGTCGCGGCCCTGCTCGACCGGGGCGGTGTCGTCGCCCTCACCGGGGCCGGGATCTCGACGGAGTCCGGCATCCCCGACTACCGCGGACCCGACGGCCAGCGACGCGTCACGCCGATGCAGTACTCCGAGTTCACCGCCTCGAGCGAGGCGCGCAAGAAGTACTGGGCCCGCAGCTACGTCGGGTGGCAGCGGTTCAACCTCGCCCGCCCGAACGCCGGCCACGACGCCGTCGCCCGGCTCCAGGCGAGCGGCCGCATCGGCTCGGTCATCACGCAGAACGTCGACGGACTGCACCAGCACGCCGGTGCCACCGACGTCGTCGAGCTGCACGGCTCGCTGGCCAACGTCGTCTGCCTCACCTGCGGCGACCGCTCCAGCCGCTGGGACCTCGACGAGCGGATGCGCGAGGCGAACCCGTCGTTCACCGTGACCTCCGACGAGATCCGACCCGACGGCGACATCGCGCTCAACGCCCTCGACGTCGAGGCGTTCGTCGTCCCGCTCTGCGTGGTCTGCGGCCGCGACACCCTCAAGCCGGACGTCGTCTTCTTCGGCGAGTCGGTGCCGAAACCGTTGGTGGAGAAGTGCTTTCGGCTGACGGAGTCCGCCAGTGCGCTGCTCGTGCTCGGCTCGAGCCTGAAGGTGATGAGCGGCTACCGGTTCGTCCGCCGCGCCCACGCCCTAGGGATCCCGGTCGCGATCATCACCCGCGGCCCGACCCGCGGCGACGGCGAGGCGACAGTCCAGCTCGACGCCCCACTGGGGCCGACCCTGACCCGCCTCCTCGCGCGGCTCGGCGCCTGACGCTGCGCCTGACGCGGCGCTCAGGACGCGGGGCGCCGCGCCACCAGGACGACGTCGATCGCGTCGCCCCCGTCGGTGTGCCGCACGATCTCCTCGCAGCGCTCGACCTCGAGCTCGGACGCGACCTCGCGCAGCCCCTCGACCGTCTGCAGCAGCGCGGGGTCCTGGGGGCCGCCGACGCCCTCGGTGAGGTTCCGCAGTGCGTGCCCCACGACGACCAGCGCGCCACCCGGTGCCAGCCAGGCCGTGGCCCGGGAGAGCACGTCCTCCGGCAGGTGCAGGTAGGCCACGAGCACGAGGTCGTATGCCGTGTGCGCCGGCGGCTGCCACGACCGCACGTCCGCGACCACCCAGTCGACCCGCAGCCCGCGGGCGGCGGACTCCTTCTCGCCCTTGGCCAGGCCGACGGCCGAGAAGTCGACAGCCGTCACCCGCCACCGCTTGGCAGCCAGCCACACCGCGTGCCGCCCCTCGCCCGCACCGAGGTCGAGCGCGCGGCCCGGCTCCCAGTCGCCGACGATCCGCTCGACCTCGGCGTTCGGCTCGGCGCTCCAGACGTGGGCCGACGCGGCATACCGCTCGTCCCACATCCTCCGGCGCTCGCCGCCGGCGTCGGCCGGGGTGGTGCCCCGCGGGTGCTCGTGGCCGCGTTCCTCGCTCATCCCCCTAGCATCGCCGATATGACCGACCCCGCCACCGCACCCGGGCCCGTGACGGTCCGCGACGCCACCCCGTCGGACCTGGCGGCCATGGCCGCGATCTACGACGAGCAGGTGCGCACGTCGGTGGCGACGTTCGACACGCAGGAGCGCGGCGCGGCATACCTCGGCGAGAAGCTGGCGGCCACCGGGCCCGGTAACGTGGTCCTCGTCGCCTGCCTCGACGACGCGGTGGTCGGCTATGCCTTCTCCGGGCCGTTCCGCCCGCGCCCCGCCTACGCGGGCACCAAGGAGGTGTCGGTGTACGTCGACGCCGGTGCCCGCGGTCGGGGAGTCGCCCGGAGCCTGTATGCCGCGCTGCTCGGCCGGCTGGACGCCGAGCCGTCGGTGCACACCCAGCTCGCGGTCATCGCCCAGCCGAACGAGGCGAGCGAGGCGCTGCACGTGGCGTTCGGCTTCGAGCGGGTGGGGGTCCTGCGCGAGGTCGGTAACAAGTTCGGCCGTTGGGTCGACACCGCCTGGTACCAACGGCTCGCCTGACCCGCGAGAGGGCTGGCGCGGAGGGCTCGGTCTTGGCACTCTCGTGCCGAACAGGTTGGTGCGAGACGTGGGAGGCTGACCCATGGGTGCGACGGGTGTGGGACCGTTCGAGAACGACGACGCCCTCGACTTCCTCGACGACCTCGAGGACTCCGATCCCGAGGCGCGCCGGGAGCGGCTCGAGTCGGCGCTGGGGCAGGTCGTGCGGGCGCGGGACTACATCGAGGCGCCGGTGATGTCCGAGGCGATCGCTGCGGCCGTCATCGTGTCCGCCTGCGACGACCCCGAGTCGGTGGTGGGGGAGCGGAACGTCCCCCGATGGGTGGACGAGGACCCCCTCGACATCGACGAGCGGCTCGAGGAGCTGGCCACGCAGGCGCTGCACCGGGCCCTGCGCTCGGAGGACAACGAACTGTGGGAGCTGTGGGCCGACGGCGACGGCGGCGAGAAGTTCACCGCACGCCTCACGCACTACCTCGACGCGCTCGGCGACGAGAGCTGACCGCTCTGCGCCCGCGCCGCGTCACTGATCCGGACCATGGTCGGTGACGCTGCGTTCGGCGACGGGAGCCCGGCCTCAGACGCGGCGCAGGACCGCGGTGACCTTGCCGAGGATCGTCGCGTGGTCGCCGTCGATCGGCTCGAACGCCGGGTTGTGGGGGAGCAGCCACACCTTGCCGTCGCGGCGCTTGAACGTCTTGACCGTCGCCTCGTTGTCGAGCATCGCGGCGACGATGTCGCCGTTGTCGGCCGTGGGCTGCTGGCGGACGACGACCCAGTCGCCGTCGCAGATCGCCGCGTCGACCATCGAGTCGCCGACGACCTTGAGCAGGAAGAGCGAGCCCTCGCCGACGATCTGCTTGGGCAGGGGGAAGACCTCCTCGACCGACTCCTCCGCGGTGATCGGCACACCGGCGGCGATCCGGCCCAGCACGGGGACGTAGGACGCCTCGGGGCGGGCGTCGCCCATGCCGGTCTCGTCGAACTCCGCGACCTCGTCCTGCGGCGCGGCGCCACCGCGGTAGCCGCGGCCGTCGGCGCCGGCGTCGGGCGAGACGACCTCGATGGCCCGGGGCCGGTTGGGGTCGCGGCGCAGGTAGCCCTTGCGCTCGAGGGTCGACAGCTGGTGGGCGACCGAGCTCGGTGACGTCAGGCCGACGGCCTCGCCGATCTCGCGCAGGCTCGGCGGGTAGCCGCGCCGGTCCACCGAGTTGCGGATGACCTCCAGGACCTTGCGCTGGCGCACGGTGAGGCCGTCGCCACGGTCGCGGTCGGGGAGTTCCTTGACGTTGTCGCCGCTCATGCCGCTCCTCGTTTCTGCAGGTCAGATGCCGTGTGCCCGGCCTCGTCCGCCGGGTGGTCCGCCGTCTCGGTGCCGCCTCGGGCCGCTCCGGGACGGAGCGTTGTCAGTGCCCTCTGGTGTGCTCCTCGACGTGGACACAGCGTATGGCGTTCGAACACAGTTTCCAAACATGTGTTCGACGCGTGTCTTGAAGCATTCGAACATGCGTGCTAGAACTGGCAGCCTACGGTCTTCGGACACCTGTTCGAGGACCATGACGATGGAGGACCCGATGAGTGCAGCAGTCGCCTGGGACGTCACCGCCGCGCCGGTGCGCGAGCCGCGCCGCCCCGCACGCCCGCACCTGGTCTCGGTGCCGTGCGGCGACGAGGTCCGCGTCCCCGCCCCCGCGCCGCTGCGCCTCACCCGTGCGGGGCGGCTCGCCATCACGCTGACCGTGCTCGTGGCCCTGGTCGCCATCGCGGTGGCCACCTTCTCGGGTGGCGCATCGGCCACGACCATCGACCACTCGACGACCGTGCGCTCCGGCCAGACCCTCTCCGAGGTCGCCGCGACGCAGCTGCCCGGGCTGCCGGTGGCCGACGCGGTCGCCCGCATCCAGGTCGCCAACGACCTCGCATCCGACCAGGTGCACGCCGGGCAGATCCTGCTCATCCCCGCCGTCCGCTGAGGCCGCCGGCACGGCACGTCCGTGCCGGCAAGAGCAGCGGCGCCCCTGCGACACGACGCCGGACGCCTGCCTGCTGACCTGCGCCGACACCGTCGGAAGGCCGCTCCGGCAGCTCGTCACGACCTGCCCGGTTCGTCGGGAGTGCGCCGTCGGGGACCCGGAGATATGGTCGCCGCAAGGAGGCTGAACATGAGCTCGAGGAAGACCTTCCTGGACTGGCCTGTGCTCCGACAGGTGCGCAGTGGTGACCTGCTCGGCCGGGGCCCGGCCGTCACGTCCGCGCGCACCCGGTCGATGACCCCGCGCACCGCGACGGCGGACCGGGTCGTGCAGTCCGTGTGCCCCTACTGCGCCGTCGGCTGCGGCCAGAAGGTGTTCGTCAAGGACGAGAAGGTCGTGCAGATCGAGGGCGACCCGGACTCGCCGATCTCGCGCGGACGCCTCTGCCCCAAGGGCTCGGCCAGCGAGCAGCTCGTCAACAGCCCCGCCCGCCAGACCCACGTGCTCTACCGGCGCCCGAACGGCACCGAGTGGGAGCGCATGGACCGCGACACCGCGATCGACATGATCGCCGACCGGTTCGTCGAGACCCGCCGACGGACGTGGCAGGACGCCGACGAGCACGGCCGTCCGCTGCGCCGCACCATGGGCATCGCCTCGCTCGGGGGAGCCACCCTCGACAACGAGGAGAACTACCTCATCAAGAAGCTGTTCACGGCCGCGGGCGCGATCCAGATCGAGAACCAGGCCCGTATTTGACACTCCTCCACGGTCCCCAGTCTGGGGTCCTCGTTCGGGCGCGGTGGCGCGACGCAGTACGTGCAGGACCTGGCGAACGCCGACTGCATCGTCATCCAGGGCTCCAACATGGCCGAGTGCCATCCGGTGGGGTACCAGTGGGTGACCGAGGCACGCCTGCGCGGCGCCAAGGTCATCCACATCGACCCGCGGTTCACCCGCACGTCGGCGACCTCGGACAAGCACGTCCCGATCCGTGCCGGCAGCGACGTGGTGTTCCTCGGTGCCCTGATCAACCACATCCTCACGAACGAGCTGTACTTCAAGGAGTACGTCGTCGCCTACACGAACGCGGCGACCCTCGTGAGCGAGGACTTCAAGGACACCGAGGACCTCGACGGCCTGTTCTCCGGGTACGACGACAAGCTGGGCAACTACGACTCGTCCAGCTGGGCGTACGCCACCGAGGGTGAGGGCGACAACGCCTCGCCGGGCACCATCGGCGGACCCGCGGCAACCCACGAGCACGGCCACAGCGCCTCGAAGCGGTCGGCCGGTGACGAGCACGGCTCCGGGGGCCCGGCCCTCGAGCACGCCCGGGTCAAGCGTGACGAGACGCTGCAGGACCCGAACACGGTGTTCCAGATCCTCAAGCGGCACTACTCGCGCTACACCCCCGAGATGGTCTCCGAGGTCTGCGGCATCAGTGTCGACGACTTCCACTACGTCGCGAAGGCGCTGACCGAGAACAGCGGCCGGGAGCGGACGTCCGCGTTCGTCTACGCCGTCGGCTGGACCCACCACTCGCTCGGCGCCCAGTTCATCCGCACGGCCGCCATCGTCCAGCTGCTCCTGGGCAACATGGGCCGCCCCGGGGGCGGGATCATGGCGCTGCGCGGGCACGCGAGCATCCAGGGCTCGACCGACATCCCGACGCTCTACAACATCCTGCCCGGCTATCTCGCCATGCCGATGGTGGGCAACCACGACACGTGGGACGACTACGTGTCCGCCATCGCCAACAAGGAGCAGAAGGGCTTCTGGGCCAACGCCGACGCGTATGCCGTGAGCCTGCTCAAGGCGTGGTGGGGTGACGCGGCGACCAAGGAGAACAACTGGGCGTACGACTACCTGCCGCGGCTCAGCGGGGCCCACGGGACGTACCAGACGACCATGGCCATGCGGGACGGCGAGGTCGAGGGCTACTTCCTGCTCGGGCAGAACCCCGCTGTCGGCTCGGCGCACGGTCGCATGCAGCGGCTCGCCCTGGCCCAGCTGAAGTGGCTGGTCGTCCGCGACCTGCAGATGATCGAGTCCGCCACGTTCTGGAAGGACGCCCCCGAGATCGCCACCGGCGAGCTCGAGACGGAGAAGATCGGCACCGAGGTGTTCTTCCTCCCGCCGGCCTCGCACGTCGAGAAGGCCGGCACGTTCACCCAGACCCAGCGGCTGCTGCAGTGGCGGCACAAGGCGGTCAACCCGCCGGGCGAGTGCCAGAGCGAGCTGGAGTTCTTCTACGAGCTCGGCAAGCGCATCCGCGCCCGGCTCGCCGACTCCGACGACCCGCGCGACCGGCCGCTGCTCGACCTCACGTGGGACTACCCCCTCGACGAGGACGGCGAGATCAGCGGCGACGCGGTCCTGCAGGAGATCAACGGGCGTCACCTCTCGGGTGACAAGGCCGGCGAGCTCGCGGGCATGTACACCGAGCTCAAGGCCGACGGGTCCACGAGCTGCGGCTGCTGGATCTACTCCGGTGTCTACGCCGGGGGCGTCAACCGCTCCGCCAACCGCAAGCCCGCGCGCGAGCAGGGCCCGACGGCCCAGGAGTGGGGCTGGGCCTGGCCCGACAACCGCCGCATCCTCTACAACCGTGCCTCCGCCGACCCCGAGGGCAAGCCCTGGAGCGAGCGCAAGAAGTACGTCTGGTGGGACGAGGAGCAGCAGACCTGGACCGGCATCGACACGCCGGACTTCGTCAAGACCAAGGCACCGTCGTACCGCCCGGAGCCGGGCACCGGCGGACCCGACGGCCTCGCCGGTGACGACCCGTTCGTCATGATGGCCGACGGCAAGGGGTGGCTCTTCACGCCCAAGGGCATGCTCGACGGGCCGCTCCCGACGCACTACGAGCCGCAGGAGTCCCCGGTCCAGAACCCGCTCTACGGGCAGCAGAGCAACCCCGCGCGCAAGGTCTTCCCGCGCAAGGACAACCTGTTCAGCCCGTCCGGGACGCAGCCCGGGTCCGACGTCTTCCCGTTCGTCTTCACGACGTACCGGCTGACCGAGCACCACACGGCCGGCGGCATGAGCCGCTGGCTGCCGTACCTGTCCGAGCTGCAGCCGGAGTTCTTCTGCGAGGTCTCCCCGGAGCTCGCGGCCGAGCGCGGCCTCGTCAACGGCGGCTGGGCGACCATCGTGTCGGCCCGGTCGGCGATCGAGGCACGGGTGCTGGTCACCGAGCGCATGACGCCACTGCGGGTCGGCGGGCACACCATCCACCAGGTGGGGCTGCCCTACCACTGGGGCGTCGGCGGGGACGCCATCGTCTCCGGTGACGCCGCGAACGACCTGCTCGGCATCGCCCTCGACCCCAACGTGCAGATCCAGGAGTCCAAGGTGGGCTCGTGCGACATCGTCCCGGGTCGGCGCCCGCGTGGCGAGGCCGTGCTCCGGCTGGTCGAGGAGTACCAGTCACGGGCCGGGGTCACGGTGGAGACGAGCAACCAGCTGCGCACCAACGCCGGATCGGCCGCGGCGCGCGCCGCCGGGGCGGATGCCGGCACGACCGAGGAGGCAGACGCCTGATGGGGTTCTGGCAGCACCAGCTCGCAGGCCCGACCGACCCGTCGCACGACGCGGCGTGGGAGGACCCCGAACCCCGCAAGGGCTTCTTCACCGACACCTCGATCTGCATCGGCTGCAAGGCCTGCGAGGTGGCGTGCAAGGAGTGGAACGCCATCCCCGAGGACGGCCTGACGCTCACCGGCAACTCCTACGACAACACCGGTGGCCTCGGCGCGAGCACGTGGCGCCACGTCGCGTTCATCGAGCAGACCACCGACCGCGTGCAGGAGGCGCGCGAGTCGGGGCGCAAGCTGGTGGACCTCGGTATGCCGGCGCTGCGGCCGCCGGACGCGCCTCACCCCGGCCCGTCGGGGGCTGCCGGCACCGCGCCCGCTGCGCTCGAGGGCGTCGTGCCCACCGCCGTCGGCGACGACGGCTCGCTCGACGCCATGGCAGCGGCCGCCCGGACCGCCGAGGCGACCGGCACGCTGCCGGACTTCCGCTGGCTGATGGCGTCCGACGTGTGCAAGCACTGCACGCACGCCGGGTGCCTCGACGTCTGCCCGACCGGTGCGCTGTTCCGCACCGAGCACGGGACGGTCGTCGTCCAGTCCGACGTCTGCAACGGCTGCGGCTACTGCGTGGCCGCGTGCCCGTTCGGCGTCATCGAGCGGCGCGAGGACAAGCGGGCCGACAAGCGGGACGGCGGCGTTGTCTCCAACGTCGGCGTCGCCCAGAAGTGCACGCTCTGCTACGACCGGATCGGCCACGACCAGACGCCGGCGTGCGCCCAGGCCTGCCCGACGACGTCGATCAAGTTCGGCACCCTCTCGGAGATGCTCGACACCGCGCGTGACCGGGTCGAGGTGCTGCACGAGAACGGCTTCACCGAGGCCCGGCTCTACGGCGCCAACGCCCACGACGGTGTCGGCGGCACGGGGTCGGTCTTCCTCCTGCTCGACGAGCCGGAGGTCTACGGCCTGCCGCCGGACCCCCGGGTCCCGACGGCCGACCTGCCCGAGATGTTCCGCAAGGCGGGCTTCGCCGCGGTGGCGATGTTCGGCATGGCTGTGGCCGCGTTCGCTGGGAGGCGCCGATGACCACCAACCCGCTCGACGCGGACCGTCCCCCCGAGCTGCCGCGCAGCCGTCGCGACCAGAACGGCGCCGGTGGCAAGGGCGGCGGCGGCCGACGCCGCCGGGACGAGTCGGTCATGGTCCCGGACGCGCAGTTCTCGAGCTACTACGGCCACAACGTCGTCAAGCCCGCACCGTGGGGCCACGAGATCGCCGCGTACCTGTTCCTCGGTGGCCTCGCCGGCGGGTCCGGGCTCGTGGGTGCGGGCGGCGCGCTGACCGGCCGTCCCGCGCTGCGGCGCACCGGCCGTGTCGCGGCCCTCGCGTCCGTCGCCCTCGGCGGCGCCGCCCTGGCCAAGGACCTCGGCCGGCCGGAGCGCGCGCTCAACATGCTGCGCGTCGCCAAGCTGACCTCGCCGATGTCGGTCGGCTCGTGGATCCTCACGGCCTTCGGCACGTTCGCCGGGGCGGCCGCAGCCACCGAGCTCGCCGAGGCCGTGCTCCCGCGGCGGTCCCGCCTGGCCCGGCTCGCGCGGATGGCCGACCCCGTGGCCACCGCGGGCACCACCGCGTTCTCCATGCCCCTCGCGGCATACACCGCCGTGCTCCTAGCCGACACGACCACGCCCACGTGGCGCGAGTCGTTCCGCGAGCTGCCGTTCGTCTTCGTCAGCTCGGCCAATGCCGCGGCCGCGGGCCTTGCCCTCGTCGCGACACCGGCCGAGCAGAACGGCCCGGCGCGCAAGCTGGCGGCGATCAGCGCGACCGTCGAGCTGGGGGCGTCCGAGCTCATGGAGCGCCGGATGCACCCGCTGGTCGCCGAGCCGCTGCACGAGGGGCGCGCGGGCGGGATGCTCAAGGCCGCCAAGGTGCTGACGGCCGGGGGAGCGGTCGGTGCGGCGCTGTTCGGGCGCAACCGCACGATGGCCGGGCTCAGTGGGATGGCCCTGCTCGCCGGGTCGGTGCTGACACGGTTCGGCATCTTCGAGGCGGGCATGGAGTCCACCAAGGACCCGAAGTACACGGTGACACCGCAGAAGGAACGGCTGGAGGAGCGCCGCCGCCGGGGGGAGACGAAGGACTCGATCACCACGGGCCGCTGACCGGCGGATCGTGCAGGGGCCCGGCACCCGGGCGAGAAGGGAGAGCGCATTGAGCGACAGCACTCGCAGCACCACGGTGGGGTCCCCGGGCCCCGCCGCGCCCGCCACCTCGGGCCGGACCCACAACCGGTGGGTCATCCTCGTGTGCGCCATCCTCGTCCAGCTCGCGATCGGCTCCGTGTACGCGTGGAGCGTGTTCGCCAAGGCGCTGCAGGAGCCTGACGCGTTCGGCTGGTCCAAGGCCAAGGCGGCGGTGCCGTTCAGCGTCGTCCTCGGCATGATCTTCATCGGCAGCTTCGTCGGCGGCCGGCTGCAGGACCGCCGCGGCCCGCGCGTCGTCGCCCTGACCGGCGGGATCATCTACAGCGTCGGCGTGATCCTGGCGTCGTTCGCGACGAACAAGGACATGTTCTGGCTGCTGGTGCTCGGCTACGGCGTCATCGGCGGCTTCGGCCTCGGCATGGTCTACATCGTCCCGATCGCCATGCTGCAGAAGTGGTTCCCGGACAAGCCGGGCCTCATCACGGGGCTCGCCGTCGCGGGGTTCGGCTTCGGCGCGGTCATCACGGCGCCCGTCGGCCAGGCCCTCATCGACAACACCCCGTCGCAGCCCACGCGGGCGTTCCTCTGGCTAGGCATCGCCTACCTCATCGCGCTGCTGATCGGCACGACGTTCTTCGCCAACCCACCCGTCGCGGCAGCGGCGGCCACCGACCGCTCGGCCGCGCCGGCCACGACGAACGCCCCGGCCACGACCACTGCGGACCCCGTCTCCGGCGAGCCCGACTTCGAGACCAACGAGGCCCTGCGGACGCCGCAGTGGTACCTGCTCACCCTCATCCTGACCATGAGCGTCACCGCCGGCATCTCGCTGATCGCGGTGGCAGCGGGCAGCGCCACCGACATCGCCGGCTACTCCAAGACGGCGGCCGCGAGCCTGGTCGGCATCCTGGCCGTCTTCAACGGCGGCGGGCGCATCCTGTGGGGCTGGCTGTCCGACCTCGTCGGCAAGATGCCGGCGTTCCTCGGCATCCTCGGCATCCAGGCCGTCTGCCTGCTGCTCATCCCGCACGCCAGCAACACCGCGATGTTCGCGATCCTCGCCGCGCTGATCTACACCTGCTACGGCGGGGCCTTCGGCACCATGCCGTCGACCGCGGGCCGGTTCTTCGGCGTACGCAACGTGGGCGCGATCTACGGCCTCATGCTCGTCGGCTGGAGCATCGGCGGCGTCATCGGCCCGCTGCTCATCGCGAGCCTCATCGGCGACACCAAGGCCTACACGCGGGGCTTCACCATCATCGGCATCATCACGATCGTCGCGATGGTCATCCCGCTGATCACCCGCAAGCCCCACCACGACGGAGCGCGCGCGGCGGCCACCACCCGCTGACCGCTCCGATACCCCTCGCGGGTCCTACTCGCGGACGTCTGCCGGCCCCCAGTGGGTCGGCAGACCCGCGTGCAGCCAGGCCTCGACGCCGCCGATGACGTCGGTGGCGTCGAGGCCGAGGTGCTGCAACGACGCCGCGGCCAGGCTCGAGCTGTAGCCCTGCCGGCACAGCACCACGACCAGCCGCCTCGGGTCGTCCGCCTCCGGGATGCGCCAGGGGCTCGCCGGGTCCAGGCGCCACTCCAGCACCGTGCGGTCGATGACCAGCGCCCCGGGCAGCTCGCCCTGGCGGGCCCGCTGGGGTGCCGTGCGCGTGTCGACGAGCAGGGCCCCCGCGTGCACCGCCTCGTATGCCGCGTGCGGCGTCAGCCGGTGCAGGCCGGCCCGGGCGCGAGCCAGCATCGCGCCGACGCCGACGTCCTGGCGGTCGCGCTCCGTCCCGACGCCGACGGTCGGGGCCAGGCACTCCTCGGCCAGGACAGCCGTGTCGAGGCGGTCCTCGACGGTCACCGGACCACCAGCACGGCGTCGCCGCGGGGCACGAACTCGCCGATGACCGGCGCGCCCGGCACCTCACCGGCGAGCAGCAGCCCGCCGCTCGTCTGGGCGTCCGCGAGCAGGACGAGCTCGTCGTCGTCCACGGAGGCCGACAGGCTCGGGCGCACCCAGTCGAGGTTGCGCCGGCTGCCGCCGGGGACGAAGCCGGCGGCGAGGGACTCGCGGGCGCCCTCGAGGTAGGGGACGGCTGCGGCGTCGACGACGGCGGTCACCCCGGAGGCGCGCGCCATCTTGTAGAGGTGGCCGAGCAGGCCGAACCCGGTGACGTCGGTGGCCGCCTCGATCCCGGCGTCGAGCGCGGCCCGTGACGCGGCCGCGTTGAGCGCGGCCATCGAGGCGATGGCGTGCTCGAACACCTCGCCCGTCGCCTTGTGCCGGTTGTTGAGCACCCCGACGCCGAGCGGCTTGGTGAGGGAGATGGGCTGGCCGGCCCTCGCGGCGTCGTTGCGCAGCAACCGTCTCGCGTCGGCGACGCCGGTGACGGCCATGCCGTACTTGGGTTCGGGGTCGTCGATGCTGTGGCCGCCCGCGACCGGGCAGCCCGCCTCGCGTCCGATGTCGAGGCCGCCGCGCAGCACCTCGCGGGCCAGCTCGACCGGGAGGGTGTCCCGGGGCCACCCGAGGAGGTTCACGGCCACGACCGGACGTCCGCCCATGGCATACACGTCCGAGAGGGCGTTGGCCGCGGCGATGCGCCCCCAGTCGTAGGCGTCGTCCACGACGGGGGTGAAGAAGTCGGCGGTGGCAAGGACGGCGATGTCGCCCTCGATCCGGACGGCCGCGGCGTCGTCGCCGGCGTCGAGCCCGACGAGGAGGCTCTCCGAGCCCTCGCCGACGAGGTCGCGGACCATGTCCTCGAGCTCGCCCGGCGGGATCTTGCAGGCACAGCCGCCGCCGTGGGCGAACTGGGTGAGGCGCAGCGCCGAGGCCGTGGTCATGGCCTCGACTCTAGGTCGCCCTCTGCAACCAAGCAGCCCCGACCGCCCCCCGGCACCCGCGGACGCCGGGGCGCGCGGCAGCGGTCAGGATCGCCGACTACGGTGGGGCGCGGAGGTGTCAGGGTTCCTGGTGGTCCCCCCGGTCTTCAAAACCGGTGAGACCGAGCATCTCGGTCTGGCGGGTTCGATTCCCGTCCACCTCCGCCACAGTCGTCCCGGCCCTCGCGCGAGGAGGAGAGCAGGTGCACGTCCTCGCCACTGCCGGGCACGTCGACCACGGCAAGTCGACCCTCGTCCGCGCGCTCACCGGAATCGAGCCGGACCGTTGGGCGGAGGAGCACCGCCGTGGCCTGACCATCGACCTGGGCTACGCCTGGACGACCCTGCCCTCCGGCGAGGAGGTCGCCTTCGTCGACGTGCCGGGTCACGAGCGGTTCATCGGCAACATGCTCGCCGGCCTCGGTCCTGCTCCCGCGGTCGTCTTCGTCGTCGCCGCCGACGAGGGCTGGCGCACGCAGTCGGCCGAGCACCTCGCCGCGGTGGACGCCCTCGGCCTCTCGCACGGGCTGCTCGTCGTGACGCGCAGCGACCTCGCCGCCCCCGGACCCGCCCTGGCCGACGCCGGCGAGAGGCTCTCACGGACTTCGCTGGGCAGGGTCCCGGCCGTGGCGGTGTCCGCCCGGACCGGCGAAGGGCTGGACGCCCTGCGCGAGCAGCTCGACGTCCTCGTGGCCGGGCTGCCGACCCCCGACCCACAGGCACGGGTGCGCCTGTGGGTGGACCGCGCCTTCAGCATCAAGGGTGCCGGCACCGTCGTGACCGGGACGCTCGAGCAGGGCACCCTGCAGGTCGGCGACGAGGTCGAGGTGGGCGGCCGGCGCCTGCGGATCCGCGGCCTGCAGTCGCTCGAACGGCCGCGGGACGCCGTGGGCGCGGTGGCTCGCGTGGCCGTGAACCTGCGCGACGTGGCGCCGGACGACGTCCCCCGAGGGACACCCGTGCTGACCCCGGGTGCCTGGCACCCGACGACGACGTTGGACGTGCGCACGAGCGCCGACCCCTCGGAGCTTCCCGGGACCGTCACGCTGCACCTCGGCACGGTCGCCGTGGAGGCGCGGCTGCGTCCCCTGGCCGGGGATGCCGCGCGGCTGACGCTTCCGCACGCCCTGCCACTCGTGGCCGGTGACCGGGCGATCCTGCGCGAGCCCGGCGGCCATCGGCTGCTCGTCGGTGCGCTGGTCCTCGACGCAGATCCTCCTGCCCTGCGCCGCAGGGGCGACGGCCGTCGCCGGGGGGAGGCCCTCGCCGCGCACACCGGCGTCCCCGACCTTCCGACGGAGGTCGGCCGGCGCGGTGCGATGCGCCGGTCGCACGCCGCCGCGCTCGGCCTCGACCCGTCCGCACCCCACCCCGACGTCGTCGCCGAGGGCGACTGGCTGCTCGACCGCTCCGCCCTGGACGGGTGGGCCGCGGCGCTCGGCGACGCCGTCCGCTCCCGGGCGCAGGCCGAGGCGCTCGACCCCTCGCTGCCGGTCGAGGCGGCCCGCGCGCAGGCCGGCATACCCGACGTGGCGCTGGTGCCGCTCGCGGCGGCGACGGCCGGGGTCGAGGTGCGCAGCGGCCGCGTGTGGCTGCCCGGCGTCGCTGGCTCGCTCGGGGAGGCCGAGGAGGGGCTGCGGGCCATCGAGTCGCGCCTCCAGGAGGACCCGTTCGCGGCGCCCGAGCGGCCCGAGCTCGAGGCCGCAGGTCTCGGCCCGCGGCAGCTGGCCGCCGCGCAGCGCCTCGGTCGGGTGCTGCGGCTCCCGGACGACGTGGTGCTGCTGCCGTCGGGACCCGCCCAGGCGATGCGACGGCTCGCCGCGCTGCCGCAGCCGTTCACGGCGAGCGACGCCCGGCGAGCCCTCGGCACGACCCGGCGGGTGGTCATCCCGCTGCTGGAGCACCTCGACGGGCGGGGCTGGACGCGCCGCGTGGACGGCACGCTCCGCGAGGTCGTCCGCCGCTGACCGCCCTGGCCCATCTGCCCGCTCGTCTGCTCACAGACCCACGTCCCTCTGCGCGCTGATCCGCTCCCTGCGCACCACCACGCTGGTCTGCACACAGACCTCCGCGTGCGGGTCAGCCGCGCCACAGGGGCGGCGTGCCCTCGTTCTCGGTATACGTGAGGTCCCGCTCGAGGAACCCCGCGAGCCGCTGGGCCGCCAGGCGCACCGACGTCCGGCGCGCGCGGGACAGGCTCGGTGCGAGCCGGACCTCGACCTCGACCGCGCTCGCCGAGATGGTCCGCTTCCACAGCCCGACGTTCTCGCCGTCGGCCAGCACCATCGCCCAGAACGGGTCGGTCCGCTCGGCATACGGATGGTCGGAGAGGGCAGGGAAGCCCACGGTCGGGTACGTCAGCACGACCTCGTCATAGGTCGGGAAGAGGTATGCCGTCGGCGCGGCCGGGCTGCGCCGCGGCACCGCCTCGGGGTCGTACCAGTGCGGCTGGCCGTCGACCTCGACCTGCTCGAGGTCGTCACCGAGCTCGGCGAGGGCAGCCCTCGTGTCGGCGACGGTCAGCGAGGACCACCGCGTGAAGTCCTTGACCGTGGCGGGTCCGTGCCCGGTGAAGAAGCGTCGGGCGAGGTCGACGAGTGCCTCGTCGCGCTCTCGTCGCCGGGTCGGGGCGACGACCTCGTCGACCAGCGCGTAGGTGTGGTGGACCCCGGTCATCGGTCCCGAGCAGACCACCCCGCGCAGCTCGGCGACGAGCAAGAGGTGGCCAAGCCGCTCGCCCGGCCCGACAGGGGATCCGAGCCGAGCGAGCTCGGCGCCTAGGTCCGCGCGCGTGCGAAAGTGCTTGCCGCGCAACAGCTCTGCCACCTGCTCGACCCCATCGTCGAGGACCCCAGGTTCGTCGAGCCCGAGCTGCCGGTGCCTGCCGGCCATGCTCGCCAGGACGCGGGGAGAGGTGAGCTCCAGGATCCAGCGCAGGTCCTCCGGGCGGACGAGGTGCCACGTGGGTCGCAGGATGTGGGTCCGCACGAGGGCGCCGGCGTCGAGCTCGGCGCGCACCGCGGCATACGTCGAGCGGCGCGACCGCATGGCGAGGGAGTAGAAGGCGTGGTCGCGCTCCTGGCCCTGCACGCAGGTGAGCAGCTCGACGACCTCCGCCGCGGTCGGCAGCGGCGCCGAGGAGAGCCGCTGCGTGGCCAGCCGCAGCGCGAGCACGCGCGAGCGGTCCAGTGCGGTGACCATGGGCTCATCCTGTAGGAACTCGGGCCCTTCTGCGCGACCATGGAGGAATGGAGCAGAGCACCACCATCGACGTCGCGGCCCCGCCGAGCCGGGTCTGGGAGGTGGTCACCGACGTCGAGCACTGGCCCGACTGGACGCCGACGATGCGGTGGGTGCGCAGGGTGGACGAGGGACCGCTGCGGACGGGGTCGCAGGCCAAGATCAGCCAGCCCAAGATGCCCACCGTCGACTGGACGGTCACCGACATCGAACCCGTCGACCACTTCACCTGGGTGAGCACGTCACCGGGTGTGCGGACCACGGCCCGGCACTCGGTGGAGCCCCTGCCCGGCGGCGGGACGCGGGTGCGGCTGTCGATCGAGCAGGCCGGCCCGCTGGGATCGGTCGTGCAGTGGGTCTACGGCAACCTGACCGACCGCTACCTCGCCCTGGAGGCCGCCGGTCTCAAGCAGCGCTGCGAGGGCGGCGCCCGACCCGCAGCGTGACCCGAGCCTCACCCTGTCCGATGAGTTCCGGCGAACCCTCGGGTCCACCTCACTGACAGGCAGTGGACGGCGGACGGCGCGAAGGAGCTCGGCATGGGCACGGTCAAGGCAGGCATCACCACTTCGGTAGACGGGTACGTCGCCGGCCCTGACGACGGGCCTGGCAGGGGGCTCGGCGAGGGCGGGGAGCGGTTGCACCACTGGGTGTTCGGCGGTCCGTGGACCTACGACTCGATGCCTGAGGGCAACACGCGCGCCGACGACGACGGCTGGATGGCGCGCGGCATGGCGGACCTCGGGGCGGTCGTCGCGGGGCGGGCGACCTACGAGGCGTCGGGCCACTGGGACGACACGAACCCGTGGGGCGTCCCGTTCTTCATCGTCACGCACCGGCCGCAGGAGCAGCCCGAGGGCGACGCCTTCCGCTTCGTCTCCGGGGTGGTCGACGCCGTCGAGGCCGCTAAGGAGGCCGCCGGGGACAAGGACGTCCACGTCATGGGCGGCGCCGACGTCATCCGCCAGGCGCTCGCGGCCGGCCTGGTCGACGAGCTCTCGATCATCCTGGCCCCGGTCGTGCTCGGGGGCGGGAAGCGTCTGTTCGAGGGCTTCGACCAGGACCTCGAGCTCGAGCACCTCGGCGTCACCCAGACCCGGCTCGCGACGTTCGTCGACTACCGGGTGGTGCGGTCGTGACCGCCCTGCCCCGGCTCGGCGCCAGGGCCCGTCGCGCCCTCGAGGCTGCCGGCATCACCTCGCTCGACGACTGCGTGCGTGAAGGGCGCCGGGCCGTCGCCAGCCTCGACGGGCTGGACGACGCCAGCCTGGCCGCCCTCGACGAGGCGGTCCTGCGCGCCGGTGCCGCTGGGCG
The DNA here is from genome assembly GCF_031456495.1 of Phycicoccus sp. 3266. Taxonomy (NCBI): domain Bacteria; kingdom Bacillati; phylum Actinomycetota; class Actinomycetes; order Micrococcales; family Intrasporangiaceae; genus Phycicoccus; species Phycicoccus sp. 3266. The sequence continues at coordinate 945,800 of NZ_JAVDUW010000002.1, forward strand.
TGACCGCGACGAGGCGGTCCTGCGCGGCGGTGTCGCTGGGCGTGACCGCGACGAGGACGTCCTGCTGGCCGGCTGACGGACCACCGTCCGGAACGCGCGCACCACTCACACGTCCGCGTCGCCGGCGGCCCCGGCGGCGGGTGGCCCAGCGCAGGATGAGCACCAGCGCAAGCAGCACCAGCACCGCCCCCAGCAGCAGCCCGGCACCGACGAGCGTCGCCCGCCCCGCGCCGGTCCGCGCGTCCGCCAGGGCGGCATCGGCGCTGGCGGTGTCGCCCTTGGCTATGGCGCCCTTGGCCCGGTCGAGGTCTGCTCCGGGCTGCAGGACGAGGTCGCCGAGCCGTGCGAGCGGGCCGGCCGAGTCGACGTCCGACCGCGTCGACCGGAACGCCCTCGCCTCCCGCACGAACGTCCCCAGTTGCGCGCCCACCTCGCGGTACTCGCTGGTCTCGTCAGCCGACTGGTAGGCCGCCCGCAGCGACGCGACGTCGATCACGGCGGCGGTCGCCGCCGCCTGCGCGGCCTTCGCCTGCGGTCCCAGGGCGCGGGTCAGGGCGAGCTCGCGCCCGGCCCGGGTGAAGTCCCAGTCCGCCATCGCCGTCCGGACCCCGCGCGGCAGCGACCACGCCCCGTCGGCGGCGTCCTGCGCGGCATACGCGGTCCGGGCCGTGGTGCGCGCGGGCAGCAGCGCCTTGCCCTCGGAGTCCAGGACCCACCGGGTCATCAGCGCGCGGGTGCTGGCGTTGCCGCCGAGCACCTCGAAGAGGTCGTACGCCTGACGCCAGGTGGTCGCGTGCGTCGTGATGGTGCGCTCGCCGGGGGCGTCGTAGACGGTCCTCGTCGTGGTCAGGGCCTTGATGAGCTGCGGTCGGGGAACCGCTCTGCTGCCGGCCACGAGGTCGTGCACGACCCGCCACGACGCGGGGTAGGCGTAGTCCTCGGCCGACCCCGCGCGGCTCGAGCCCTGCCAGTCCGCGAGCGGGAACGCGGACTTCTGGGTGGGGGAGACGGCCGGGTGCTTCGTGTCCTTCTGGCCCGTCGCGGCCGTGGTCTCGGTGGCGAGCTCCTGCGCCAGGCCCTCGGTGAGCCAGCGGTCGTCGAGGTGGTCGAAGTTGGACCAGGCGTGCGACAGCTCGTGTGCGAGCAGGGCCGGGTCCAGCGCCTCGGAGACGTCGATCCGGCCGCGCTCGTAGCTGCCGTCCCAGCCGTAGACCTGCCCGCTGGCGTCCTCGGTGATCGTGGTCGAGCGGTTCGGCCACGGCTGGCCGGTGAGCCGCTCGAGCGTCGTGACCGAGCTCGGCAGGCGGCCGGCGATGTAGGAGGACCAGCGCGTGTCCCCGGGGAAGGCCTGCAGGGAGAACGCGTACTGCCCGACCTTCACCTCGCGCTTGACGACCTGGGACGGGTCGCGCAGCGACAGCTGGGTCCACAGGCCGTCGGGGCCGCCGCCGTGGATCGTGGCGACACGGGTGTCTCCGCTGCCCGACTCGGTGTAAGCCATGCCGAGGTCGAGGGTCATCCAGCGCGGCGAGACGACCTCGATGGTGGCGCGCCCGGCGTCGCCGGGGGAGTAGACGTCGAACGCGGCATACCCCTTGCCGACGCGTCCGGGCTGGGACGAGCGGACCGGCGACCCGGGGATCGTGTACGTCAGGGTGACGGTTCGGGTCTGGCCGTAGCGCAGGTCGCTCGGGAAGCTGATGTCGGCGTAGTACTGGCCCTTCTGGCGGACCACCTTCACCGGGATGGAGGACCCGTTCGAGGTGCCCTTGAGCGACGTCACCGAGCTCGGCAGCCACACGCCGTAGCCGGTCCAGTAGAAGTACCGGGTCGCCGTCGACGGCTGCTCGTTGGTCACGGTGACGGTCTGGGTGACCTTCACGGGGGAGCCGTCCTCGGAGACGACGTAACGGGTCGTCCCGCTCTCTCCGAGGCCGCCGGCGGCCAGCGCAGGGCTCGGCGCGAGCACGGTCGTCCCGGCGGCGAGCGCGGTGGCGGCGGCCAGCGTGAGCGCCGCGGTCCGGATGCTTCCCCCCAGATGCATGGCGGCAGTATGACCCAGCCCGCTGACACGAGTGGCCGTGTCGTCCCCAGTCGGCGGGAAGCCTGTCTCAGGCGAGCTCGCGCCGCATGACGAGGCGCGGCATCCCGCTCGCGGTGGCGGCGGTCGTCCCCACGACCTCGAACCCGACCCGCTCGAACATGGCCCTCGTCCCGACGAACGCCATCGTCAGGTCCATCCGGGCGCCCTCGGTGTCCACCGGGTGGGCCTCGACCGCGGGCGCGCCGCGGCTCGCGGCATACGCCACCGCACCCTCGAGCAGGTGCGTGGTGACGCCCTGCCTGCGGTGACCCGACCGGACCACCACGCAGACGATGCTCCACACGGGGCGGTCGTCGACGGGCGGCATCAGCTTCGACCGGGCGAGCCTGGTGATCTCCGACCGCGGGCCGATGTTGCACCAGCCGACCGGCACCCCGTCGCGGTAGGCGGCCACGCCCGGCGGGTTCGGCCGGTCGCACAGCGCGCGCATGGCCTGCTCGCGGGCCGTCGGGCCGTCGCCGCCGAGCTCGCGGATCTCGGGGGCGGTGAGGCGGTGCGAGAGGCACCAGCAGTGGGTGGTCCGGCGGCTCCGGTTGACGACGTCCGCGAAGTCCTCGAACCGGTCCGGCGTCACCGGGTGCGTCTCCCAGACGGCGTCGGCGGTCGTGGCGTCCTGGGTCCCCCTGGCGGTCATGACGCCAGCCAACCATCTCCGGCCGACGACACACGCTCGTCTGCGCACACACCCGCGTCCCACTGCGCACGGATCCGCTCCCTGCGCAGTCACACGCTCGTCTGTGCGCAGACCTCCGCTCCGGCGCGCCCACCACCGGCCGGACCCACATCTGGGGTGCCTCCAGAGTCACACCAGTCACACGGACACCACCTCGGGCGTGTCGCGCGCGGCCTCCGCAGGCCCCTGACCTGCGGCGATGCAGACTGCCTCGGACGAACGGCGGAGTTTCCCGGAACGACTTGCATCGCCGCCGCCAGCGATGCAGACTATCCCTACATCTAGTGGTTACACGGCTGTAGTTCATCCACATGTAGTGCACAGGACGAAGCCACTTACCCACAGACTCTCAACAGGTAGTCCACACGTCCGTCCCCAGGCGCCGGCCCGCACGACCGGCCACAGACACCCCGGGACGGGCACATCAGCAGGGGAGGAGACCGGTATGCACTGCCCGTTCTGCCGGCACACCGACTCCCGCGTCATGGACTCGCGCACGACCGACGACGGCAGCTCGATCCGCCGCCGCCGCCAGTGCCCCGAGTGCGGTCGCCGCTTCACGACGATCGAGACCGCGAGCCTCACGGTGACCAAGCGCTCCGGCGTGAGCGAGCCGTTCAGCCGGGCCAAGGTCCTCGCCGGCGTCCGCAAGGCCTGCCAGGGCCGCCCGGTCACCGAGGACGACCTCGCCCTCCTCGCCCAGCGCGTCGAGGAGTGCATCCGCCAGCAGGGGCAGGCCGAGATCGAGGCCCACGAGGTGGGCCTGGCGATCCTCGGGCCGCTGCGCGAGCTCGACGAGGTCGCCTACCTGCGCTTCGCGAGCGTCTACCAGGCCTTCGACACCCTCGAGGACTTCGAGGCCGCCATCACCCTGCTTCGCGCCGAGCGCGACGCCACCGGCGAGGAGCCCCAGGCGGCTCCGGACCACCAGAGCAAGGCCGGTATGCCGCCGGGCTAGGCCCGCGGCATACCCGCCTGACCATCGCCCGCACCGGCTGTCGGTGCTCGTTGAAACCATTGCAACCAATGCACCACCAGGGGACCAGGGAGGCCCACACCATGACCGAAACGGCAGGCGCACGTGCAGGTGCGCGAAAGACCGCCAAGGGAGCCCGCGGCGTAGTCGTCGAGCGGATCTACACCACCCCCGGTGTGCACCCGTACGACGAGGTCACCTGGGAGAAGCGTGACGTCGTCCAGCAGAACTGGAAGACCGGCGAGACGATCTTCGAGCAGCGCGGTGTCGAGTTCCCCGACTTCTGGTCGATCAACGCCTCCACCATCGTCACCACCAAGTACTTCCGCGGCGCCGTCGGCACCCCGCAGCGTGAGCAGAGCCTCAAGCAGCTCATCGACCGCGTCGTGCTCACGTACGTCAAGGCCGGCAAGGACCACGGCTACTTCGCCAACGCGGAGGACGCCGAGGTCTTCGAGCACGAGTTGACCTACGCCCTGCTGCACCAGGTGTTCAGCTTCAACTCCCCGGTCTGGTTCAACGTCGGCACCAAGAGCCCGCAGCAGGTCAGCGCCTGCTTCATCCTCGCCGTCGACGACTCGATGGACTCGATCCTCAACTGGTACAAGGAGGAGGGGAAGATCTTCCAGGGCGGCTCCGGCGCCGGCCTCAACCTCTCCCGCATCCGCTCCTCCAAGGAGCTGCTCTCCTCCGGTGGCACCGCCTCCGGCCCGGTCTCCTTCATGCGTGGCGCCGACGCGTCCGCGGGCACGATCAAGTCCGGTGGTGCGACCCGTCGCGCGGCCAAGATGGTCGTGCTCGACGTCGACCACCCCGACATCGAGGAGTTCGTCGAGACCAAGGCGCGCGAGGAGGACAAGATCCGCGCGCTGCGCGACGCCGGCTTCGACATGGACCTCGGCGGCAAGGACATCACCTCCGTCCAGTACCAGAACGCCAACAACTCGGTCCGCGTCAGCGACGAGTTCATGCGCGCGGTCGAGGAGGGCACGACCTTCGGGCTGCGCGCCCGCCAGACCGGTGAGGTCATCGAGGAGGTCGACGCCCGCGAGCTGTTCACCAAGATCGCCAAGGCCGCGTGGGAGTGCGCCGACCCGGGCCTGCAGTACGACGACACCATCAACGACTGGCACACCAACCCCGAGACGGGCCGCATCACCGCGTCGAACCCGTGCTCGGAGTACATGTCGCTCGACAACAGCTCGTGCAACCTGGCGTCGCTGAACCTGCTGAAGTTCCTCAAGGACGACGACACGTTCGACGCCGTGACCTTCCAGAAGGTCGCCGAGCTCGTCATCACCGCGATGGACATCTCGATCTGCTTCGCCGACTTCCCGACCGAGGCGATCGGCAAGACCACGGTCGACTACCGCCAGCTCGGCATCGGCTACGCCAACCTCGGCGCGCTGCTCATGGCCACCGGCCACGGCTACGACTCCGACGGAGGCCGTGCGCTCGCCGCCACCATCACCTCGCTGCTCACCGGTGCCGCGTACAAGCGCTCCGCCGAGATCGCCGCCGTGGTGGGTCCGTATGCCGGGTACGCCCGCAACGCGGACGCCCACAAGCGCGTGATGCGCAAGCACCAGGCCGCCAACGATGCGATCCGCACGCTCGACGTGATGGACAAGGGCATCCACCAGGCCGCCACCAAGGCGTGGGACGACGTCGTCAAGCTCGGGGAGAAGAACGGCTACCGCAACGCCCAGGCGTCGGTGCTGGCCCCGACCGGGACCATCGGCTTCATGATGGACTGCGACACCACCGGCATCGAGCCCGACTTCTCGCTGGTGAAGTTCAAGAAGCTCGTCGGCGGCGGGTCGATGCAGATCGTCAACCTGACCATCCCCCGCGCGCTGAAGAAGCTCGGGTACACCGAGGAGACCATCGAGGCGATCGTCGAGTACATCGCCGACAAGGGTCACGTCATCGACGCGCCCGGCCTGAAGCCGGAGCACTACGAGGTGTTCGACACCGCGATGGGTGCCCGCGCGATCAGCCCGATGGGCCACGTGCGGATGATGGCGGCGGTCCAGCCGTTCCTGTCCGGTGCGATCAGCAAGACGGTCAACCTGCCCGAGGACGCCACGGTCGAGCAGATCGAGGACGTGCACCTGCAGGGCTGGAAGCTCGGCCTCAAGGCGATCGCGGTCTACCGCGACAACTGCAAGGTCGGCCAGCCGCTGTCCGACGGTGGCTCCGCTGCCAAGGACAAGGCTGCGGACAAGGCCGCCGAGGCTGCCGCCCCGGTCGTGGAGAAGGTCGTCGAGTACCGGCCCGTCCGGCGCCGGCTGCCCAAGCGTCGCCAGTCGCAGACCACCTCGTTCGCGGTCGGCGGGGCCGAGGGTTACCTCACCGCCGGCACGTACGAGAACGGCGAGCTCGGTGAGCTGTTCCTCAAGTTCGGCAAGCAGGGCTCGACCCTGGCCGGCGTGATGGACGCCTTCTCGATCGCGGTGTCGGTGGGCCTGCAGTACGGCGTGCCGCTGGAGACCTTCGTCGAGAAGTTCACCAACCTGCGGTTCGAGCCGGCCGGCATGACCGACGACCCGGACGTGCGGATGGCGCAGAGCCTCATGGACTACGTCTTCCGCCGGCTGGCGCTGGACTACCTGGACTTCGACACCCGGTCGTTCATGGGCATCCACACGGCCGAGGAGCGGGCGCGTCAGCTCGAGACCGGCTCGTACGAGCTCGAGACCGCGGCGGAGGACGAGGACGAGGCCGAGGCCGAGTTCCAGACCCTCTCGCAGTCGACGCCGGTCGCCAAGGCCGAGCCGAAGCACGAGGCCAAGGTCGAGGGCAAGGCACTCTCCGCCGACGCGGTGAAGAGTGGCGCCGGCGCTGCTTCGGCCCGTGAGGTCTCGGTCGAGGTCCACTCGTCCGCCGAGCTCCTGGAGAAGTTCCAGGGCAAGGCCGCCGACGCCCCGATCTGCATGACCTGCGGCACGAAGATGCGCCCCGCCGGCAGCTGCTACGTCTGCGAGGGTTGCGGCAGCACCAGCGGCTGCAGCTGACCTAGCCAGTCACCACGGTGGGCCCGGAGCGAACTTCGCTCCGGGCCCACCGTATGGCCGTTGTTCCCTCAACTCCGTGCGAGCTCGACTTCGACCTTTTCAACCATCTGCTCGGCGCTCTCGTGTTCCCATACGCGGACCACGCGCCACCCGAGTTGGTCCAGTTGGAAATCGGTATCGCGGTCCCGGGCGAGGTTCCTGTCCAGTTTCCACTGCCACCAATCCGGGTTTGTCGCTGGCAAGTGGCAGTGGATCGGGCACCCGTGCCAGAAGCAACCATCGACGAAGACCGCGAGGCGCCTGCGGGGAAAGGCAACATCGACGCGGCGGCGTGCAAGACCCGGAACTCGGTACTGCACTCGGTACCTGCGACCCGAGGCGAAGAGCGCGCGACGCAAGACCATCTCGGGCGCGGTGTCTCGTCGCGCCAGGGTGGACATCTTGGCGCTAAGGGCCCCGCCAGGAGAGACGCGTCGCGGCTCAATCGGCACAGTGGTCCTAGAGGCCCGGGAATGCTTGATGGATGATGGCAATCAGTTCCCTCGCGCGGTCGCGATCCAACTGGATCGACTGACTGACAGTGCCCTGGTCCTTGCGGGCCTCTGACCCGTACGTGTCTAGTTGCAGCACCGTCGCACCGTCTCGGTCGACGATCTTCCAGCCGGACGTGCAAGTGCTATGAGGTCGTTTAGTTTGATTGGAAGTCGACTTGTGAAACTCTTCGATGAAGGCCATACGTCGTTTCTATCAAGTTCAGTGGGCCGACGTCGCTTAGCGGACGACGCTCCTCGGGAAGAATGCGCTATGCCGAGGTAGTTGACCCCGGAGTTCAAGTGGGACGTGGTCGCGGCCACTCGTTGCGGTGAGCCGACTATCCCGGAGGTGGCGGTCGACTTCGTTGTCTCCCTCGAGTTGGCGCGACGCCCGGTGCGCCAGGCCCACATCGACGATGGCTTCAGGACGGTCAAACCAGCACTGAGCAGTCTGAGGTGGCGCAGCTGACGAACGCGCGCATCGACGCGCACGAAGACGACCCGGCGTTCGGGTACAACTCGAGAGCGGACCGGCGTCACATCGCGATCGCCGGGTCTAGGTGTACTGACCTGACAGGTTGGTCAAGCGGGTGATGGGTGGCTTGTTGCCGCAGGCGGTGTGGGGTCGGTGGTGGTTGTAGTGGTGCAGCCATGCT